>NZ_RJLN01000001.1 GCF_003725545.1 Micromonospora solifontis
CTGGGGACGGACAGGTCTCGTGAGCCGCTGCAAACTTGATGACGTCAACGACTCGGCCAGGCTGAGGTGCCGGTGCCCGACCCCGACACCCTCAGGAGCCGATGGCCGTACGGGCCGGCTGGCACCGGCCACGCCAGGCAGGACCGGGCCGCGGAACCGCCCGGCCGCCCCCGCAAACCGCTACCGCCTCGGGCTGACCGATCCGTCATCCGCCGTCGCCCGCCCCGATCCATCTACGACATCAAGTTTGCAGGCGATGAAGAGGTGCCCGGGTCACAGCGCCGGACGGGGGTGGCCGAGGGTCCGCGGGGCGGAGTTACGGTGGGGGCGTGGCGCTCTCCCTGGCGATCTCCCCCTGCCCCAACGACACGTTCGTCTTCGACGCCCTGGTGCACGGCCGGGTGCCGGGCGCACCGGCGGTCGAGGTGACCTACGCCGACGTGGACGTGACCAACACGGCCGCCGAGCGCGGGGCGTTCGACCTGGTGAAGGTGAGCTACGCGGCGCTGCCGTGGCTGCTGGACGACTACCACCTGCTGCCCTGCGGCGGCGCGCTGGGCCGGGGCTGCGGCCCGCTGGTGCTCACCCGGGGGGACCGGACCGACCTGGCCGGCGCGACCGTGGCGGTGCCGGGCGAGCGGACCACCGCGTACCTGCTGTTCCGGCTCTGGGCGGCCGAGCGTCCGCCGGCGCGGATCGAGGTCGTGCCGTTTCACGAGATCATGCCGGGCGTCGCCGCCGGCCGGTACGACGCCGGCCTGGTGATCCACGAGGCGCGCTTCACCTACCCCCGGCACGGGCTGACCGCCCTGGTCGACCTCGGCGAGTGGTGGGAGGGCGACACCGGCCTGCCGATCCCGCTCGGCGCGATCCTGGCCCGCAAGGGCGCGGTCGACCCGGTCGAGGCGGCCGGCTGGATCCGCGAGTCGGTACGCCAGGCCTGGGCCGACCCGGAGGCCAGCCGCGACTACGTGCTCTCCCACGCGCAGGAGATGGAGCCCGACGTGGTGGACCGGCACATCGGCCTCTACGTCAACGAATTCACCGCCGACCTGGGCGCGGCCGGCTTCGCCGCTGTCGAGGCGCTGCTGGGCCGGGCCGCCGACGCCGGGCTCGTCCCTCAGACCTCCAGCTCGCGCGCCACCGCGTGGACCAGCTGAGCGATCTTCTGCGCGGTCTTGCGGTCCGGGAAGCGACCCCGGCGCAGGTCCGGCTGAACCTTCGCCTCCAGCACCTTGATCATGTCCTCGACCAGGCCGTGCAGCTCCTCGGCCGGCCGGCGGCGCAGCTCCGCCACCGAGGGCGGCGCCTCCAACAGCTTCACGCCCATCGCCTGGGCGCCGCGGCGGCTGTCGACCACGCTGAAATCGACCCGCTGGCCACCCTTCAGGTCGGTGACACCCGCCGGTAGCGCGCCCTTGGGCAGGAACACGTCGCCACCCTCGTCGCTGGTGACGAACCCGTATCCCTTGGCCGCGTCATACCACTTCACTCGACCCGTCGGCACCTGATAACCCCTGCTTCGCTCTGGAACGCCTCTACCCCTCCAAGGCTAGCCGGATGATCCGGTCCAGCGCCGCCGGGAATCCGGTGAGATCATCCAGCACCAGGTCGGCTCCGGCGGCCCGCAGCTCGTCCGCCGTGCAGGGTCCGGTCGCCACTCCCACACCTGGGATTCCCGCCGTCTTGGCCGCCGCCATGTCGGCCACGTGGTCGCCCACGTAGCAGGTCGCGCCGTGCTCCCGCAGGGCGGTCGCCTTCTGCTCGGCGAAGAGGTCCCCGGCCAGCTCGTCCACCGCCAGCCCGAGGTGGTCCAGGTGCAGCTTGGCCAGCCGGCCGATCTTTGAGGTGACCACCATGATCCGGCCGCCCCGGGCGTGCACCGCGTCGAGCGCGGCCGCCGCGCCGGGCATCGGCACCGTCGGGGTGATCGCGTACGCCGGGTAGAGCTCGCGGTAGAGGGTCACCGCCTCCTCCACCCGCTCCGGCGGGAACCAGTGCGCGATCTCGGTGCGCAGCGGCGGGCCGAGCCGGGACACCGCCAACTCGGCGTCCACCGGCACCCCGGTGCGGGCGGTCAACGCCCGGTAGGCGGCGGCGATGCCGGGGCGGGAGTCAACCAGGGTCATGTCGAGGTCGAAGCCGACCATCAGTGGGGGCATGCCGAGAACGTACCCGTCCGAGGGGCGCGACCGGCCCCGGCCGGGCTAGCGTGGAACGACGATGACCACCTCACTCGCCGACCATCTGCGGACGCTCCCCGACGAGTCCCTGGCCGCCCTCCTCCAACTGCGGCCCGACCTCGTCGTGCCGGTGCCGGCCGACGTCTCCGCGCTCGCCATCCGCGCCCAGTCGCGGGTCTCCGTCGCCCGGGCACTGGACGGGCTGGACCAGTTCACCCTCCAGATCCTGGACGCCGCCCGGCTCACCCGGGACCCGCAGGGCGGCGGCACCACCGTCGAGGCCGTCCTGGCGATGGCCACCGCCGGCTCGCATCCGCCCGCCCCGGCCGCCGTCCGCGGCGCCGTGGACCGGCTGCGTGCGCTCTTCCTGCTGTACGGCCCCGAGCACGACCTGCACGTGGTGGGCGGCGTCGAGGAGGTCGCCCCGTACCCGGCGGGGCTGGGCCGGCCGGCGACGGAGCTGGACCCCCGGGCGGCGGCGCTCTGCGCGGACCCGGCGAAGCTGCGGCGGACGCTGCTGGCCGCGCCGCCCTCGGCCCGGGCGATCCTGGACCGGCTGGCCGCCGGTCCGCCGATCGGCACCGTGCCGGCGGGCGCGCTGGAGGCCCCCGCCACCGGTACGGAGGACGCCCTCCCCCCGGACCTGGTCAACGGCGGCGCGCCGACCGGCTCGCCGATCCGCTGGCTGGTCGAGCACCGGCTGCTCGTCCGGATGTCCGGCGGCAAGGGTGGCGCGGGGACCGTGGAGCTGCCCCGCGAGGTGGGCCTGCTGCTGCGCCGCGACAGCGGCCCGCTGGGGCCGCTGCGCACCAGCCCGCCGGTGGTGGCCACCCCGGCCCGCGAGGCGAAGGCCGTGGACTCGGCCGGGGCCGGGCAGACCATGGAGGTGGTCCGGCACACCGAGGCGCTGCTGGAGAGCCTGAGCGAGGAACCGGCCCCGGTGCTGCGCTCCGGCGGCGTCGGCGTGCGGGACCTGCGCCGGATGGCCCGGAACCTCGGCCTGGACGACGGCATCGCCGCGCTGCTCTTCGAGGTGGCGTACGCGGCCGGGCTGGTCGGCGAGCTGGACCTGACCGGGTCCAGCCACGCCCGGTACGGCGGCGACCAGCAGATCCTGCCCACCGCCGGGTACGAGGTGTGGCGCGCCGCCTCGCTGGCCCAGCGCTGGGAGCAGCTGGCCCGGGCCTGGCTGACCATGACCCGCCAGGCGGGCCTGGTCGGGCAGCGCGACGACCGGGACCGGCCGATCTCGGTGCTCTCCGCCGAGGCGGAACGGGCCGGCGCGCCGGCCGCCCGCCGCTCGGTGCTCGCCGTGCTGGCCGACCTGCCCCCGGCGACCGCCCCCACCCCGGACGAGGTGCTGGAGCTGCTGGACTGGCGGGCGCCCCGGCGGGCGCGCGGGCGGGAGACCGCGCACCGCGAGGTGCTGGCCGAGGCGGCCCAGCTCGGGGTGACCGGGCTCGGCGCGCTCACCTCGTACGGGCGGCTGCTGCTGGCCGAGCTGACCGACGCCGACGAGCGGGCCGAGGACCCGCTCGGGCTGCGCTCCGACGCCGAGTCGGGCGAGCCGTCCACCGCCGTACGGGCGCTGGACGCCCTGCTCCCCGCCCCGGTGGACCACTTCCTCGTGCAGGCCGACCTGACCGTGGTGGTGCCCGGTCCGCCCGACCCGGCGCTCGCCGCCGAGCTGGAGGTGGTGGCCGAGCACGAGTCGGCGGGCGGCGCGAGCGTGCACCGGGTCACCACGGCCAGCGTCCGGCGCGCCCTGGACGCCGGCTACTCCGCCGACGACCTGCACTCGCTGTTCCGCCGCCGGTCCCGCACCCCGGTGCCGCAGGGGCTGACGTACCTGGTGGACGACGTGGCCCGCAAACACGGCGGCCTGCGGGTCGGCTCGGCCGGCGGGTACGTGCGCAGCGACGACGAGGCGCTGCTCACCGAGGTGCAGTCCGACAAGCGGCTGGAGCCGCTGGCGTTCCGCCGGATCGCCCCGACGGTGCTGGTCACCCCGTACCAGGTGCAGCGGATGCTGACCGCGCTGCGTGAGGCCGGGTACGCGCCCGTACCGGAGGATGCCAGCGGCTCGGCGGTGCTCTCCCGGCCGAAGACCCGGCGGGCGCCGGCCCGGGTGCCGGCCGCCGGCCGCGGCCTGGACCCGCTCGCGGCGCCGAGGCTGCCGCTGCCCCGGCTGCTCGGGGTGGTGGAGCAGATCCGGCGCGGGGAGGCGGCGGCGCGGGCGGCCCGGCGGGCCCCGGCGGTGGTCCGCGGCAGCAGAGCGGCCACCGGCCCGGCCCCGGCGCACACCCACTCCGACGCGCTCGCGGTGCTCCAGCAGGCGGTACGGGACAAGGCGCTGGTCTGGGTCGGCTACGTCGACGCGCACGGGGCGACCGCGTCCCGGCTGGTCCGGCCGGTGTCGATCGGGGCGGGCTACCTGCGCGCCGAGGACGAGCGCACGGAGATGCTGCACACCTTCGCGTTGCACCGGATCACCGCGGCGGTGCTGGAGGACTGATCGGCTACCGCCCGTTGTGGCGGAACGCGCCGATCACGGAGACGGCGAGCAGCAGCCCGAACCCGGCGCCGGCCGACTCACCGACCGAGTCGACGAAGCCCTGCCGCTGCACCAGCAACCCGAACAGGAACCAGCCGAACAGGGCGACGGCGGCCGTCGCGTATCCGACCAGGACCGCGGTGGACACGTCGTGCTCGGACTGCCGGTCCCGCTCGGGGAGCACCTCGTGGTCGACCGTCATGCCAGTCCCTCCCGCCCCGTCCGGACCCGCTTCCAGGGTGACACCGGAGTGACTGGACGGACAGGGGATAAAACCCTGAAGTCAGGTGCCGGGTCGGCGGCCGAAGACGACCACCCGGGTGCCGATCGAGCCCAGCTCCCAGAGCCGGACCGCGTCCCGGTGCAGCAGGTTGACGCAGCCGTGCGAGCCGATCGACTTGTCGTGCAGGTACGTGGTGGTCTCGTGGAACCCGATCCCGCCGTTGAACCGCTGCCAGTAGGGCAGCCACACCTCGTACGGGTTGGACCACTCCTTCAGGTTGCGGTTGGCCACCGAGTAGGTGCCGGACGGGGTGGCGTACCCGGCCATGCCGGTGCGGGTGACCGTCGGACCGAGCACCACCTTGCCGCCGCGCATCGCCCAGACGGTCTGCCGGGTCAGGTCGACGCAAAAGGTGAGCCCGGAACCGGCCTTGCAGCGGTGCACGTCGGTGCTGGCCAGCCGCTTCGCCACGTCGTACGTGCTGGGCCCGGCGCGGCCCTCGGCGGGGCTGAGCCCGTACCGACGCTGGAACTTCTTGATCGCGGCGCAGTCGGCGGCGGACTGCTTGCCGTCCACGGTGACCGTCCCGAACCCGCCCAGCCGGGCCAGGTACGTCTCCACGGCGCGCTGGTGCTCGCCCTGCGGGCAGCCGGTGAACCCGGTCGGGCTGGGCTTGGCCGTGGGGGTGGGTTTCGCCGTCCGGCTGGGTTTCGGCGTGGCCGTCCGGCTCGGCTCCGCCGACGGGGACGTGGATGTCTGGTCCGGCGTGGGCACCGCGCTCGCCCCCGATACTCGCTCCGCCTGAGCGACGGGCGCCGGGGCGGCGGCCCCGGACCTGTCGCTCCGCGGATCGAGCGCGCACGCACCGACGCCGACCAGCACGACCGCAGCCAGGGTGACGACCCGTACGCTGAACCGGACACGCTTCATGGGCCCTCCCCTGGACAGTTGTCCCGCTTGCTAGACGTACGGGAAGACTGTCACGTTGCCTTCCTGGCGTGACTTTTTCCGGACACCTTCACCCGTGCAACACTGGATGGTCCGCCTTCGGCAGGTCAGCCGGGCTGCGGGCGAGGAGATCCGGCAATGGGAGAGGACGCTGGCGTGAGCGGTGGACCACTGATCGTGCAGTCGGACAAGACCCTGCTGCTGGAGATCGATCACCCCGACGCGCAGGCGTGCCGGATGGCGATCGCGCCCTTCGCCGAGCTGGAACGCTCGCCGGAGCACGTGCACACCTACCGGCTGACCCCGCTGGGCCTGTGGAACGCCCGGGCCGCCGGCCACGACGCCGAGGGCGTGGTCGATGCGCTGATCAAGTACTCCCGTTACCCGGTGCCGCACGCGCTGCTGGTCGACGTGGCCGAGACCATGGACCGGTACGGCCGGCTCCAGCTCGCCAACGACCCGGTGCACGGCCTGGTGCTGCGCGCCCTGGACCGGCTGGTGCTGATCGAGGTCGCCAAGAGCAAGAAGCTCGCCGGCATGCTCGGCAACAAGATCGACGACGACACCATCCAGGTGCACCCGTCCGAGCGGGGCCGGCTCAAGCAGGCGCTGCTGAAGCTCGGCTGGCCCGCCGAGGATCTGGCCGGCTACGTGGACGGCGAGGCGCACCCGATCGACCTGGCCGAGGCCGGCAAGGACGGCGGCAAGCCGTGGACCCTGCGCTCCTACCAGCGGGAGGCCGTGGACGCCTTCTGGGCCGGTGGCTCCGGCGTGGTGGTGCTCCCCTGCGGCGCCGGCAAGACCCTGGTCGGCGCGGCGGCGATGGCCGAGGCGAAGGCGACCACGCTGATCCTGGTCACCAACACGGTGGCGGGCCGGCAGTGGAAGCGTGAGCTGGTGGCCCGCACCTCGCTCACCGAGGAGGAGATCGGCGAGTACTCGGGCGAGCGCAAGGAGATCCGCCCGGTCACCATCGCCACGTACCAGGTGCTCACCTCGCGGCGCGGCGGCGCGTTCACCCACCTGGACCTGTTCGGCGCCCGCGACTGGGGCCTGGTCATCTACGACGAGGTGCACCTGCTGCCCGCGCCGATCTTCCGGTTCACCGCGGACCTCCAGGCCCGCCGCCGGCTCGGCCTCACCGCGACCCTGGTACGCGAGGACGGCCGGGAGGGCGACGTGTTCAGCCTGATCGGCCCGAAGCGGTACGACGCGCCGTGGAAGGACATCGAGCAGCAGGGCTGGATCGCCCCGGCCGAGTGCACCGAGGTACGGGTCACCCTCACCGACGCCGAGCGGATGGCGTACGCGACCGCGGAGGCCGAGGAGCGCTACCGGATGGCGGCGACCGCCCGCACCAAGCTGCCCGTGGTTCGCGCCCTCGTCGACCGGCACCCTGAGGACCAGGTGCTCGTCATCGGCGGGTACATCGACCAGCTCCA
The DNA here is from genome assembly GCF_003725545.1 of Micromonospora solifontis. GTDB lineage: Bacteria > Actinomycetota > Actinomycetes > Mycobacteriales > Micromonosporaceae > Micromonospora > Micromonospora solifontis. The sequence continues at coordinate 7,351 of NZ_RJLN01000001.1, forward strand.
CCAGCTCGGCGAATACCTCGACGCGCCGATCGTGCAGGGCTCGACCACCAACAAGGAGCGCGAGCGGCTCTTCGACGCGTTCCGGTCCGGCGAGATCCGGACCCTGGTGATCTCCAAGGTGGGCAACTTCTCCATCGACCTGCCCGAGGCGGCGGTGGCGATCCAGGTGTCGGGGACGTTCGGGTCGCGGCAGGAAGAGGCGCAGCGGCTCGGGCGGGTCCTCCGGCCCAAGGCCGACGGCCGCCAGGCGCACTTCTACACCGTCGTGTCCCGGGACACCATCGACACCGAGTACGCGGCCCACCGCCAGCGCTTCCTCGCCGAGCAGGGATACGCCTACACCATCGTGGACGCCGACGACGTCCTCGGCCCCTCGCTGCCGTCGTTCGACTGACCTCCTCGCCCTGTTCCTTCATGTCGGCGACAACCCGGCGCAACAGATCCTCCAGCCCCTGCAGGGCCTCAACCTGCGACGGCGCCAGCCGGGAGAGGGACGGGAACTCCGCGCAAGTGGCGGCGAAAGCTTGATCGTCGGCCGATCAGGCGACGCGGTAGGTGTAGTGGGTGATCTCAGGACTGGCGTCGGGTTGCCCGACATGGCCCCCTTCGAGAAATTAAGTCTAGGGTGCTCTACTTACTTCATCTAGTAGCCTAGACTAGCCGCGTGAAGCGGGTTGACCTGATCAACAAGATCAGCAAGGCAGCTGCCGATGCCGGCGTGACCTTCAGATTCGGCCCGCGGAACGTCGTCATACCTCGACACAAGGAGATCAACGAACTCACGGCGCGGGGTATCCTGCGCAGCCTGGGCTTGAGGTAAAAGGGGGGCGTCGATGAAGTACACCGCCAGATGCGTACGCTCGGGCGCTTGGTGGGCGATCAGCGTGCCGGAGATCGAGGGCGTGTTCTCTCAGGCTCGTCGCCTCGACCAGGTTGAAGGCATGGCACGTGAAGCCATCGCCCTCATGCTCGACGTGGACCCGCAGAGCTTCGACGTCGAGGTGCAGCCCGACCTGCCACAAGAGGTGACTCGCGCCCGCAAGGCGCGCAGCGCTCTGCGCAAGGCCGAAGAGTCCGCCGAGGAGGCGACCGTCACCGCCGCGCGTGCACTACTCGCAAAGGGCTACACAGTCCGCGACGCAGGCGCGCTACTTGGCATCTCCCCGCAGCGCGTGTCGCAGCTAGCACCGAAGAAGGCTGTGGCTGGTGATGCCGCCGGAATCAGCAAGGGCGGCAACGCCAGGCTCAGGCAAGAGCAGGAGAGCGCTGCCGCTTGACAGGACCTCGCGGCGCGGCGGCGCGTTCACCCACCTGGACCTGTTCGGCGCCCGCGACTGGGGCCTGGTCATCTACGACGAGGTGCACCTGCTGCCCGCGCCGATCTTCCGGTTCACCGCGGACCTCCAGGCCCGCCGCCGGCTCGGCCTCACCGCGACCCTGGTACGCGAGGACGGCCGGGAGGGCGACGTGTTCAGCCTGATCGGCCCGAAGCGGTACCACGCGCCGTGGAAGGACATCGAGCAGCAGGGCTGGATTGTGGCTCCCTTGCCAACACGAGCACGCCCAGCGGTTGTAGCGGTTCCCAATCTGCCATATGGCTCACCGTCGACCCACTCTCCCAGGGAGCCGGCCCCGCCCGGCCCGCCACCATGCGGACCTTGACACTGGTTCGGACAGTGGCGGGCCGGGCGACGGCTGCCCGGCTTACCTGGGTCGATGGTCGTTTTGCAGCCCTCCAAGCACCCCGCGATCCGCGCCAGCCGTCAGACCCGCAGGCCTGGCGGCCGGAGAGCGAGAGCAGCCGATGCAACTCTCGCGCGGCCGCGTGCTGCCTTCAAGGGACCCTTCAAAGGTGCACGGAGGGCTTAAGGGGCGTTCTTGTGGGCGTCGTCCGCCGACCGGGCATGACCCGAGTTCGAGCCCGGCTCCACGCCCCGAAGTTGACCTATTGTCCTAGCCGATAAGCGCACGTGCCTCAGCGCCTACTACCGCTCGGCGCGCTGGCCAGATCAGAAGCTCGCGGCCCCGAAGGCGCGGAATCCCGAGCGGACTGCGGATCAGGTCACCAACGGTCCAGTCAGGTCACCGCTGAGTGGGCTCCGCGACGAAGACGCCGCGACCCGGGCGGCCGACCAGCACACCCTGCTCCCGCAGCGTCGCCACCGCCCGGTGGATCGTCGACACCGACACGTCGTAGTGGTCGGACAGCTGCTGGGTAGACGGAATTTGCGACCCGGGCAGGAACTCGCCCTCCTCGATCCGTCTCAGCAGATCGTTGATCAACTCACGCATGGTCGGCGGAATCGGCACGTGGAGGCCCCTTGCAGTCGGTTGGCCCTCCCAGTATCGAGCAACAGGTGAAACAGCGGCAACAACTGACGTAGGAGCAGCAGGCAGGAGCGACAGCCAGATTCGACAGGTAAGAGAGCGTTGCCAGAGGTGAGAGGTGTCGGTAGCGTCGCTCTCGGTGATGCGGTGCTGCTGCGGTCGGTTGGCGCCTCTCGTACCGGTCTCGCATCGCCGTCGAGACCTCACACCCTCCGCGCTCCCCGGTGCGGCGGGGCGGCCTCTGCCGATCGCAAGCGGCGGAGGCCGCCCCTCTCCCACCGAATCCGCGGCCTCCACGAAGGGCGGTCACCTCGTGCGCAACCTGCTCCGCCGGCTGACCCGCCGGCCCCACGATCCCCATCCAACGGCGATGAACCAGACGCCGATGAACCGCACCCCGCTCCACCCCTGGCAGGTGCGGGATCGCTGCTTCAACGTCCGCCGACGCGGCCTCGACCCGGTCGAGATCCGCACGTTCCTGCATCGGGTGGCCGACGAGTTAGCCGTCGCGCAGACCGCCCTGGTCGCGGTCCAGGAGGAGAACGTCCGCATCAAGAACGCCCTGCGTGCCTGGCAGAGCGCGCAGGCGGCGAACCGCCGCTACCGATGACGGACCGCTGGGTGATCCACCTGCCGGTGACCGCGCCCGACCTGCACCGCGCCCGGATCTTCGCGCGTACCGCCGCCCGGGTGTTGGCCCAGCTCAGCGCCCGGGTGGAGCCGGGCGGCGTGACCGTGTCGGCGGAGGACGAGCAGTGCGTACGCCATTGGGTCTTCTGCGACCGGCCGCTGCCCGGCGGCGGGCGGTGCGCACTGCCGGTGGATCACACGACGGCCTGCGCGCGCCGCGCGCCCTGGCTCGGCCGCCGCTGAGGGCGACCCGGTCGGCGCTGCCGAATGCCCTCCGCCCTGTCGGGTAGGCGGTGGAGGCATGCGAGCCGCGAAGGGCCGACGTACAGAGAAGAGAGGCCACGCGATGAAGGACAGAATCCTCACCCCGCTGAAAAAGAGGGCAAAAGCCATCATGGTACGCCGGAGACGCGGTGACGCCGTGATCACCAAGCCGAGCCGTTCCACCCGGCCGGGCCGCCTCTACCAGTGAGGCGACCCGCCAAGCGCCCTCAGTCGGGCGACGTGCCGCGGTGCAGGTACCGGGCGCGGCGGCCGGCGTCGCGGAACCCGAGCCGCCGGTACAGACCGGCGGCCGGGTTGTCGTCGTTGACGCAGAGCCACGCCTCCCGAGCGCCGCCGGCGGCGAGACCGCGCAGCGCGCCGCCCATCAGGTACGCGCCGACCCGCCGCCCCCGCCAGCCGGGGACGACGCCCACCTGGTCGATCCAGTTGTCGATGACGTTGACGAACCCCACGGCGCTGCCGTCGGCGCCTCGGGCGATCATGGACAGGTCCGGCCGGTACCCGTCGTCGTCGCGCAGCTCACCGAGCCAGTCCTCGGCGGATGGCTCGACGAAGCCGGGCCGGTCGGCGAACGACGCGCGGTAGGTCTCGAACAGCTCGGCGTCGAGCGTCACCGGCTCGGTGCGGACGCCGTCCGGCGGCGCGACCTCCGGCATGGTGGTGAGGGCGTGCCGGAGCACCCACTCGGTGAAGGTCCGCTCGAAGCCACGCGCCGTGAACAGCGGGTCCGCTTCCGGGGTCCAGGTCTCGGTGGTCAGCAGCAGGTCGGCGTCGCCGGCCTGCTCCTCCGCCCAGCTCAGCAGCCGCCCGCCGAGGCCCCGCCCGCGCCAGGCCGGATGCACCAGGCCGGTGCCGGTGGCCGGCTGCCGGTCGCTGCCCACACTCACGGCCGCGACCAGGCGGCCGTCGTGCCAGGCGCCGAGGGTACGGGTCTGGAGCAGCCGCGCCCGCAGCAGCGGCGCTGTGGTGAACAGCGGCAGCCCGCCGTCGACGGCGAGGCACGCCTCGGCCAGCCCGGTCAGCTCCGCGAGGTGCTCCTCGCCGAACTCTCTCCAGACCAGCGCATCCACCGTCACCATGATCCTCTGCCCTTCCCTGCCGCCGCCCCGGGTCGTCGGCGCCGATCGGCAGTAGGCCCGCCAGCCGCTCCCACTGTCAACGGATTTCGAGGCGTAGCGTGCGGCGGTGCTCGGCCGCATCGCACGCTGGTCGAGACGACACCTGAGACCGACGGGGTCCGGCGACCGGCGCGGTAGGCCGCAGCCGTTGTCGAACGTGTCAGAGCACCCGGGTGACCTGCTCGGCGGCGACCCGGGCGTCGGTCGTGGCGCGGTCGAGGTTGGCGCAGATGACCACCGACGCGCCGGCCGCGAGCGGGGCGAGCAGCCACTTCAACGGCTGCTCGTGCTCGGCCGCGTCAACCAGCAGCTTGTCCCCGGCCCGCAGCTCGAGCTGCTCGGCGATCTCCGCGGCGAGCCGCCGCCACGCGCCGTAGCTGGTGCCGTCCGGGGTGGCCGGGTCGCCCGGGTGGACGGCGGCGTAGTCGGGTGGGGTGGTGGGGTGCCGACGCACCTCGGCGGACCAGTCGAGCCAGCCCACCGGCACCTCGGCGAGCGGCCCCGGCCCGGTGCCGACGAGGTAGCGGTGCGCCCCCTCGGGTACGTCCTCCAGCCAGTCGTCGAGCCGTTCCGGGGTCACGAACACCGCGTCGTACGGCCGGTCGCCGCCCGGTTCAAGCACCGGCAGCCCCGCGGTGGCCCGGGGCCGGAACGACACGGACATCCCCACCGACCAGGCGCCGACGAGGATCGCCGCGGTACGCCAGTGCGGCGGCAGCAGCACCGCGACCCGGCTGCCGGGGCCGAGCCCGCAGCCGTCCCGCAGCAGCGCCGCGCTCCGCGCCGCCCACCCGCCGAGCTGCTGCGCGGTCAGCGCGGTGCGCTCCCCGGTCGCGTCGTCGTAGTAGACGAGCAGCGGAAGGTCGGCCGCGCGTGGCGCGTCGGCCGGAACGGTTACGGGCGTGTGGACAGCCATCGGGCGCTCCTCCCTGCCGGTCCGCCCACCCTAACGATCCAGCGTCAGCGGCAGAATCGGTCCACCAGGAGCGCCAACCGCCGCTCGTGCTCCTTCCGCCGCAGTCGGCCATTCCTCTAGCACTGCTAGCTAATCTACCGTCGCCCCGCTAGCCTCGCTCTTGCCTCTAGCACTGCTAGCTTTCGGAGCCGGACATGCTCAGCGCCATCGCCTACGGGCTCGCCGTCGTCCTCAGCCTCTTCTGCGTCTTCATCGGCGCCCGGTTCCTTCTCGCGCCTCAGGCCTCGGCCGCCGGCTACGGCGTCCCGGCCAAACCGGACGGGGACTCGGCCTACCTCACGATCAAGGGCCTGCGCGACCTCAGCTACGGCCTGCTCGGCCTCGCCCTGATCGCCTTCACCAGCGCCGACGCGGTCGCCTGGTACATGCTGGTCGTCGCACTCAACCCGCTGGGAGACACCCTCATCGTGCTCCGGCACGGCGGCACGATGGCCGTCGCCTTCGGCATCCACTTCGCCACCGCCGTGGTCATCCTGCTCGACGCCGCCCTGCTGTTCGCCCTTTAGTCCCTCCTACGAAACAGCCGGCAGTTCCGGGCCGCCGTCGAGCAGGGGGGCCAGCAGGTCGCCCTGCCTCGCCACCCGCTTGAGCACCTCGTCGGCCGTGTACGGGCGGGTCGACGGCCGCTTCCCGGCCGCGCCGGCGGACACCTCGTCCCAGGTCAGCGGGGTGGACACCGACGGCACCGCCTGGGCGCGCAGCGAGTACGGCGCCACCGTCGTCTTCGCCGCGTTGTTCTGACTCCAGTCGATGAAGACCTTGCCCGGGCGCAGGTTCTTGGCCATCTTCGACACGATCAGCTTCGGGTGCGCCTGCTCCAACTCCTGGGCGATCCGCTTCGCGTAGGCCGACACGTCATCGGAGGACTGCGTGCCGGCGATCGGGCAGCACAGCTGCATGCCCTTCTTGCCCGACGTCTTCGGGTAGCTGTCGATCCCGTCGGAAGCGAGCCGGTCCCGCATCAGCAGCGCCACCTGGCAGCACTGCTTCAGCGCCGCCGGCGCGCCCGGGTCCAGGTCGACCACCATCATGTCCGGGTGCTCGCCGATCTTCCACTGCGGCGTGTGCAGCTCCAGGGCGGCGAGGTTGGCCAGCCAGACCAGCGTGGGCAGGTCGTCGCAGACCACGTAGTCGATGGTCTCCCGCCCCTTGCTCGACCCGGGCGCGGGCAGGTTCTCGGTGCGTACCCACTCCGGGGTCGCGGCCGGGGCGTTCTTCTCGAAGAACGACCCGCCGTCGACGCCGTTGGGGAAGCGGATCCGGGTGAGCGCCCGGTCCCCCAGGTGCGGCAGCAGCACCGGGGCGATCCGGGTGTAGTAGTCGATCACCTCGCCCTTGGTGAAACCGGCCTTGGGATAGAGCACCTTGTCCAGGTTGGACAGCTCCAGCGCGCGCCCCTCGACGTCCACCTTCAGCCGCTCAGCCGGCATCGTCGACCTCCTCGGCGGGTTTGTCGGGGCGCAGCCGCAGGATCCGCGGGAAGCGCAGCCGCCCGTCCGGGGTGCGCTGGCCGTACTTCACCTCCACCACGATCCGGGGAGTTACCCAGATCGCGCCCCGGGCATCCTCGCGCGGCACGTCCCCGGCGAACGGCGACCCACCGCTGCGCAGCGGTTCCAGTTCGCGCAGCAGCTCGCGCTCCAGCGCCGCGCCGATCCCGCCGCCGACCCGGCCCCGGTAGGTGAGCCGCCCGTCCGGCCGGGGCACCCCGACCAGCAGGCCACCGATCTTCCGCGCGCCGGGCCGCCAGCCGCCCACCACGAAGTCGCCGGTCACCTCCAGCTTGACCTTCACCCAGTCGGGCGAGCGCACCCCGGGCCGGTAGGCCGAGTCGACCCGCTTGGCCATCACCCCCTCCAGGCCGTGTTCGCCGGCCGCCTCGTAGGTCGCCGGGCCATCGGGGAACGCGGGCGGCACCGCCCACCGGGCGGCGCCGAGCCCGAGCGACTCCAGCGCCGCCCGCCGCTCGCGGTAGGGCCGTCCGGTGAGGTCCTCGCCGTGCAGCCGGAGCAGGTCGAAGATCATGTACGTGACCGGCATGGTCGCCGCCAGCCGGGCCGCCTTCGCCGCGTTCCGCACGTGCATCCGCTCCGCGAGGGCGGTGAACGAGGGCTGGCCGACCTCGTTGAACAGCACCACCTCGCCGTCGAGCAGGGCGTCGTCGACCTGCTCGGCCAGGGTGATCAGTTCCGGGTACGCGACGGTGATGTCCACGCCCGAACGGGCGTACAGATGCTGGCGGTGACCGACGATGTCGGCGAGCGCCCGGACCCCGTCCCACTTGAACTCGTACGCCCAGCCGGCACCGGCCGGGAGCGGCCCGGTCATCGCGAGCATCGGCTTCAGCGGCGCGCCGGGCACCTCCTGACTGTAGTTGCACGCGGAAGAGCGTGCAGGTCGTTCGATCATTTGCGATTCTGGTCAGAACCGGGGAGAGGAGCGCGGGATGCGGGCGATCTGGAAAGGAGCGGTGTCGTTCGGCCTGGTGTCGATCGGGGTGAAGGTCTACTCGGCCACCGAGGAGAAGGACATCCGCTTCCACCAGGTGCACCGCGAGGACGGCGGCCGCATCCGGTACAAGCGCACCTGCCAGGTCTGCGGCGAGGAGGTCACCTACGATGACATCGCCAAGGGGTACGACATCGGCGGCGGCGAGATGGTCATCCTCACCGACGAGGACTTCGCCGACCTGCCGCTGACCACCTCGCACGCGATCGACGTGCTGGAGTTCGTCCCCGCCGAGCAGGTCGACCCGATCCTCTACAACAAGGCGTACTTCCTCGAGCCGGAGGGCTCGGCCACCAAGCCGTACGTGCTGCTGCGCGACGCGCTGGCCGACTCGGAGCGGGTGGCCATCGTCAAGGTGGCGCTGCGCCAGCGCGAGCAGCTCGCCACCCTGCGCGTACGCGAGGGCGTGCTGCTGCTCAACACGATGCTCTGGCCGGACGAGGTACGCCAGCCCGACTTCGGCTTCCTCGACGAGGACCTGAAGGTACGCCCCCCGGAGCTGGCCATGGCCAGCTCGCTGATCGACTCGATGGCCGGCGAGTTCGAGCCGGACGCCTTCACCGACGATTACCGGGCGGCGCTGCAGGAGGTCATCGACGCCAAGATCGAGGGTCGCGAGGTGGTCCAGCCGGAGGAGGAAGAGGCCGCGCCGGCCGCCGCGGTGGACCTGATGGCCGCGCTGAAGGCGTCGGTCGAGCGGGCTCGGGCGGCCCGGGGCGAGGCGCCGGCCGGCGGCGGGGCCGAGCCGACCCCGATCTCGGCGGCCCGCTCCGCGCAGAAGGCGGCGAAGAAGGCGCCCGCCAAGAAGGCCGCCGAGCAGAAGGCCCCGGCCAAGAAGGCCCCCGCGAAGAAGACGGCCGAGAAGAAGGCAGCCGCGAAGAAGGCCGAGCCGGCGAAGAAGAGCGCCGCCAAGAAGGCCCCGGCGAAGAAGGCGGCCGAGAAGAAGGCCGCCCCCCGCAAGACCGCCTGAGCTGTTAGGAAGGGCCCCTTTTAATACGCCAGGCGTTAAGCGGGGGCCCTTCCTTTCACCTCAGCCGCGGCCGAGCTTCTCGGTGGGGGTGATGCGGACGATGACGCGCTCCTCGCCGGGGCGGCGGAACGGGTAGGTGTCCTGCCCGAGGTACTTCTTCGCCATCCGGTCGATGTGCTCGTCGGCGCCCTCGGTGACGAACTCGGCGGTGCCCTTCACCCAGAGCGTGCGGAAGTCGTTCGCCTTGTCCGCGATCGACACCGCGACCACCGGGTTCCGGGCCATGTTGACGTACTTCTGCCGGCCCTTGGCGGTGTTGAACACGATGTGCTCGCCGTCGGTGTCCACCCAGACCGGGGTGACGTGCGGAGTGCCGTCGGCCTCGATGGTGGCCACGTGGGCGAGCTGCGGCTCGGAGAGCAGGGCCAGGTCTTCTTCGGTGAGGATCGCCATGGTCGTGAAACTACTCCCGGAAATCACCGCCGACCCACCTCCTGTCCGATCCGGGCCGGCCGTAGGAGCACTGCGGGCGTCCGGGCGGGTACCGTGTGCGCTGGCCTCGGCGGCGGCCCGCCGGGGGCGCACCCACCCCACTCAGCAGGGAGTCGACGTGAGCGAGCGCGTGCAGAACCGGTCCGCGGGCCAGGGCCCGGGCACCAAGGCGGAGCGGCGGCTGGCCGCTCAGCTGGCGGCGAAGAAGGCCGCCGAGGCGCGGCGTCGGCGGCAGTCGATGCTCGGCGCGTTCGTCGGTGTCCTGGCCGTGGCCGCCCTGATCGGCGGCATCGTCTGGCTCAACAACGGCGACGACGACAAGAAGCCCGCGGCCGACGCCAGCCCGTCGGCCAGCTCGATCGTCGAGCCCAGCGTGGCCGCCCCCGCGCTGCCCGAGGGCGCCGACCCGGCGCTGGCCACCCGCCCGAAGGTCGAGGCGGGCAAGGGTGAGCTGAAGAAGCTCACGGTGACCACCCTGATCAAGGGCACCGGCCCGGCGGTCAAGAAGGGCCAGCAGATCACCACCAACTACGTGGGTGTGTTCTACAAGGACGGCAAGGAGTTCGACGCCTCCTGGAACAACGGCTCGCCGGCCACCTTCCCGATCGGCGTCGGGCAGGTCATCCCGGGCTGGGACCAGGGCCTGGTCGGGGTGCCGGTGGGCAGCCGGGTGCAGCTGGACATCCCGGCCGCGCTGGCGTACGGCAACGACGCGTCGGGCGGCCGCCCGGCCGGTCCGCTGCGCTTCGTGGTGGACGTGCTCGCCGCGCAGTAGGTCACAGAGGGCTTCCGCCCGTTCACCCACCGGCAGTAGGTTCATGGTCATCGCGGGTGGCCCCCACCCGCGACGACCTGACCGAGCCGGAGGTGCACGTGGCGGCGTTGGACGACCCCGGGTTCGCCCGGGTGATGTGGACGCTCTTCGAGCCGGTCCACGCGGTGACCTACTTCCACCCGCGCGCCCGCGCCGCCTACGAGGCGGTCGGGCTGCGCGGCTACTGGCGGGGCTACTTCGCCGGCCGGGCGGCCCCGCTCGGCCCGGTCGACGCGCCGGCCGTGATCGCCGCGTTCTTCAGCTTCGCGCCGCCGATGGTGGCCCGGGCCCTGCCCTCGGTGTGGCGGCTGGCCACCCCGGAGGAGGCGCTGCGTGCCCGGCTCACCGGCGCGGTGCAGGCGCTCGCCGAGTTCACCTACGAGCTGCCCGAGGCGCACCTGGTGGAGGCGGCCGAGCTGCTGGAGGAGGCGGCCGGCCGGGTCGAGATCGCCGGCCGGGTGCTCGGCGCGGTCAACGCCGCCCTGCCCCGGGGCGAGTACCCGCTGGCCCGGCTCTGGCAGGCCGCCACCACGCTGCGCGAGCACCGCGGCGACGGGCACGTGGCGGCGCTGGTCACCACCGGGCTGGACCCGCTCGAGGTGGTCGCCTGGCGGTGCCGGGTCGACCAGTCCCGCGAGTTCCACCAGCGGGCCCGCGGCTGGACCGACCAGGAGTGGGTCGCCGCCGAGCGGCGGCTGATCGACAAGGGCTGGCTGACCGCCGACGGCGAGCCGACCGAGCACGGCACCGCGACGTTCCGGGCCGTCGAGGAGGCCACGGACCGGGCCGCCGCCGGCCCGTGGCGGGCGCTGGGCGAGGAGGGTACGGCGCGGGTACGGGAGCTGTTGGAGCCGATCGCGACCCGGTGCCGCACCATCATCCCGCCGCAGGCCCCGATCGGGTTGCCCGCGCAGCGCTCGGCGTCCCCGACCGGCTGACCCCCGCGGGTGGCGGCCGGTGCGGCAGGATGGGCCGCATGGTGGATGCGGTGCTCTTCGACCTGGACGGCGTGATCGTCGACTCCGAGCCGGTCTGGGAGGAGGTCCGGCGGTCGTACGTGGCCGCGCACGGCGGCACCTGGCGGCCGGACACCCAGCGCCGGCTGATGGGGATGAGCACCGGCGAGTGGGCCGCGTACCTCAGCGGCGAGCTGGGCGTCGACCGCTCGGCCGAGCAGGTCGCCGCCGAGGTGGTGGCGGAGATGAGCCGGCGGTACGCGGAACGCGTACCCCTGATCGACGACGCGGACACGGTGGTGCGCCGGATGGCCGCGCGGTGGCCGCTGGGGCTGGCCAGCTCCTCCCCCACCCGGCTGATCGCGGCGGCGCTGGCCGCGACGGGCCTGGGCGACGCCTTCGGCGCCACGCTCTCCACCGAGGAGACCGCCCGGGGCAAGCCGGCGCCGGACGTCTGGCTGGCGGTGGCGGACCGGCTCGGCGTGGATCCCGCCCGGTGCGTGGCCGTCGAGGACTCTTCGAACGGGGTCCGCTCGGCGGCGGCGGCCGGGATGCGGGTGGTGGCGGTGCCGCACGGGTCGTACCCGCTGGACCCGGACGCCGAGCGGCTCGCGACGGTGCTGCTGCCCTCGATCGACGCGCTCGACCCGGACGTGGTGGAGTGGCTCGGCTGAACCGCCTCCCCGGCCGCTCCGGCCCGCCTACGGTCGGTGACATGAAGGCTGTGGTGTACCAGGGGCCGCACGACGTCGCGGTGAACGAGGTCGAGGATCCGCGGATCGAGGACCCGAACGACGTCATCGTCAAGATCACCACGACCGCGATCTGCGGCTCCGACCTGCACATGTACGAGGGCCGGACGACCGCCGAGCCGGGCATCGTCTTCGGCCACGAGAACATGGGCGTGATCGTCGAGACCGGCCCGGGTGTGGTGAGTTTGCGCAAGGGCGACCGGGTGTCCATGCCGTTCAACGTGGCGTGCGGGTTCTGCCGGAACTGCCGGGAGGGGAAGACCGGCTTCTGCCTCACGGTCAACCCGGGCTTCGCCGGCGGAGCGTACGGCTACGTGTCGATGGGTCCGTACCGGGGTGGGCAGGCCGAGTACCTGCGGGTGCCGTTCGCCGACTTCAACTGCCTGAAGCTGCCCCCGGGCCCCGAACACGAGAACGACTTCGCGATGCTCGCCGACATCTTCCCCACCGGCTACCACGGGGTGGCGATGACCGGGCTGCGTCCCGGCGAGAACATCACCGTGATGGGCGGCGGGCCGGTGGGGCTGATGGCCGCGTACTCGGCGCTGCTGATGGGGGCCGCCGAGGTGTTCGTGGTGGACCGGGTGCCGGACCGGCTGCGGCTGGCCGAGTCGATCGGCGCGACCCCGGTCGACTTCACCAAGGGCGACCCGGTCGAGCAGATCAAGGAGCGGACCGACGGGGTGGGCACCGACAAGGGCGTGGACGCGGTGGGCTACCAGGCGTCCGCCCCGAGCGGCGAGGAGCAGCCCGCCCGGGTGCTGAACAGCCTCATCGACGTGGTCCGGCCGACCGGCGCGATCGGCGTGGTGGGGCTCTACCTGGCCGAGGACCCCGGTGCCCCCGACGAGCACTCGGCCCGCGGCGAGCTGCTGGTCAAGATGGGCAAGCTCTTCGAGAAGGGCCTGCGGATGGGGACCGGGCAGGCCAACGTCAAGGCGTACAACGAGTACCTGCGCAACCTGATCGTGGCGGGGCGCGCGGAACCCGGCTTCGTGGTGAGCAAGGAGCTGCCGCTGGACGCGGCGCCGGAGGCGTACCAGCATTTCGACCGGCGCGAGCCGGGCTATTCGAAGGTGGTGCTCAAGCCGGGCGGCTGAACGACTTGCTCCTGACGCGACGTCAGGTCATAGCGTCGGTCCCCGTCGCCGCAGGGCGCGGTGACGCGAGAGGAAGTGGGACGTGGCGTCCACCTGGCGGATCGGCGAGCTGTGCCGGCGTACCGGGCTGACCGTCCGGACCCTGCACCACTGGGACCACGTGGGGCTGCTGCGGCCCTCCGCGCGCACCTCGACCGGGCACCGGCTCTACGACGAGCGGGACGTGGACCGGCTGTACCGGATCGTCGCGCTGCGCGAGCTGGGCCTGCCGCTGGAGACCATCGGCGCGCTGCTGGACCGTGACGGCACGGGTGCGCCGGCACTGGCCGAGTTGCTCGGCGAGCACCTGGCCCATGTGGAACGGCAGCTCGCCGCGCTCGGCGGGCTGCGCGACCGGCTGGCCGCGCTGGTGCCGGCCGTACGCGCCGCCGGGGGCGCCCCGTCCGTCGACCTGCTCGCCCTGATCCAGGAGGTGACCACGGTGGACGACACCATCAGGAACTACTTCACCGAGGAGCAGCTCGCCGCGTTGGCGCAGCGGCGGGAACGGCTCGGCGAGGACGCGGTCCGCGGCGTACAGGAGGAGTGGCCGCGGCTGATCGCCCAGGTCCAGGCGGAACTGGACGCCGGGACCGACCCGGCGGAGCCCCGGGTACGGGCGCTGGCGCAGCGCTGGATGGAGCTGCTGGAGGCGTTCCACGGCGGGGACCCGGGGCTGCGGGACTCGCTCTACCGGATGCAGGCGGAGAACAGCACGGAGATCGCCCAGCAGTTCGGCGGCCCGTCCCCGGAGCTGATCGACTACGTGAAGCGGTCGGCCACAGCCGGCTGAGCCCCGCGGCCCCCCGCGCCCCGCACCACCCCGGCAGCGAGGGGCCAGTTTCAGGGAAAGAGTGGCCTCGCCTGCTCGTGAGGCCACTCTTTCCCTGGAATAGCGCGGATTTTGGGCGTGGCGGGCCCGCGGGTGGGGGCCGGCGATCGACCACCGGTACGTCCCACATGCCGGCCTCCTGTCGCCGACTACCGGGTTGTACGTTTCCCAGGGACGGCCGGATCGGAATGATCAGGGAGCGGCCGGGTAGCGCACCCGGTGGCGCACGTGGTGACGGCGAGGGGACGGCGATGAAGGCGATCGTGTACGAGCGCAACGGAGACGCCTCGGTGCTCCAGTTGGCCGAGCGGCCCGTGCCGGAGCCGGGCCCGGGCGAGGTGCTGGTGCGGGTGGCGGTGGCCGGGGTGAACCCGACGGACTGGAAGGCCCGGCACAACTGGCCGCTGCCGGAGGGCTGGCAGATCCCGGGTCAGGACGGCGCGGGCGTGATCGAGGCGGTCGGCGAGGGCGTCGACCAGATCCTGATCGGCTCGCGGGTGTGGCTCTGGGAGGCGGCCTGGCAGCGGCCCTGGGGCACGGCCACGGAGTACACGGTGGTTCCGGTGCGGCACACGGTCCGGCTGGGGTCCGCCTCGTTCGACCTGGGCGCCTGTCTGGGCATCCCGTTCATGACCGCGCACCGCTGCCTGACCGCTGGCGAGTTCATGCCGGACAAGCTGCACGCGGGCGCGCTGAGCGATCACGTGGTGCTGGTGCAGGGCGGGGCGGGTGCGGTGGGCAACGCGGCGATCCAGCTCGCGCGTTGGGCCGACGCCTGCGTGATCACCACGGTGAGCACCCCGGAGAAGGCGCAGCTCGCGGCAGCGGCCGGCGCCGACTTCGTGATCAACTACCGGGAGCAGGACATGGTCGAGGAGGTCCGCAAGATCGCGCCCGACGGGGTGCACACGATCGTCGAGGTCTCCGCCGCCCGCAACGCCGCCTACGACGTGCAGATCCTGCGGACCGGCGGGGCGGTCTGCGTCTACGCGGACGACGGCGGTGACCAGGTGACCCTGCCGATCCGGCCGCTGATGGTGCCGAACGCCCGCTGGCAGTTCGTCCTGATCTACACCGCGCCGAAGGCCGCGAAGGCGCAGGCGGTGACCGACATCGCGGCGGCGGTGGCACAGGGCGCGATCCGGGTCGGCGAGGAGGGCGGCCTGCCGCTGCACCACTACTCGCTGGCGACGACCGCGGCGGCGCACCAGGCGGTGCAGGACGGCGCGGTCGGCAAGGTGCTGGTGTCCACGAGCGAGGCCGGATAACGCGAAACGGATTTCTCCGACATCAGGACAGAGGCGAACAAGTTTCGCGAGAATGACTGTGCGGGTCGCCCCGCATGGACGGGCGGCCCCGGCGCGGTGCGAACGCCGGGGCCGCCCTCTGGGGAGGGATGCTTGAAAGCTTGTCCCTACCCGTGTTGGCGACGGTACGCCGGAAAGTGTTACGGCGCGGTCAGTTCGCGCACCTCGAGGTCGCCGTCCGCGTACCGGGAGCGCACCACCTTCTTGTCGAACTTGCCGACACTGGTCTTCGGGACGGCGTCGATGAACGCCCAGCGCTCCGGCAGCTGCCAGCGCGCCACCGCCTTCGCCAGGAATTCGCGCAGCTCCTCGGCGGTGACCGAGGCGCCCTCGCGGACCACCACGGTGGCCAGCGGCCGCTCGTCCCAGCGCTCGTCCGGCACGCCCACCACGCATGCCTCCAGCACCGCCGGGTGGGCCATCAGGGCGTTCTCCAGCTCTACCGAGGAGATCCACTCCCCACCCGACTTGATGACATCCTTCGCCCGGTCGGTCAGCGTGATGTAGCCGTTCGGCGAAAGCGTGCCCACGTCCCCGGTCCGCAGCCAGCCGTCCCGGAACTTCTCCTCGTCCGGGGTGTCGTCACCGACGTACCGGGCGGTCACCCACGGCCCCCGGACCTCCAGCTCCCCGACGGAGGTCCCGTCGGCGGGCAGCGACTCGCCGAGCGGGCCGACGATCCGCGCGGCGACGCCGGCCGGGATCCGGCCCTGGGTGTAGCGGTACCGCCAGGCCTCGTCGCCGGTCGCGCCGGCCGGCGGGCGGGAGACCGAGCCGAGCGGGGACATCTCGGTCATCCCCCAGGCGTGGATGACCTCGATCCCGTGCCGGTCGTGGAAGGCGTGCATCAGCGACGGCGGGCAGGCCGAGCCACCGACGATCACCTCCTTGAGCGAGGAGATGTCCACGTCGTGGCTGTCCAGGTAGGCCAGCAGGTCGGTCCAGATGGTCGGCACCGCGCCGGCCAGGGTGGGCCGCTCGGCGGCGATCATCGCGGCGATCGGCTCGGCCTGGAGGAACCGGTCCGGCATGATCAGCGACGCGCCGGAGAGGAACGCCGCGTACGGCAGGCCCCACGACATCGCGTGGAACATCGGCACGATGGCCAGTTCGCGGTCCTTCGGGCCGAGCCCGAAGCCCTCCGGCATGCACACCTGCAACGAGTGCAGGTAGATGGACCGGTGCGAGTAGGCGACCCCCTTGGGGTTGCCGGTGGTCCCGGAGGTGTAGCAGAGCGCCGCCGCATCCCGCTCGTCCACCTCGGGCCAGTCGTAACGGTCCGGCCGGTCGGCCAGCAGGGCGTCCCAATGGTGTACGGCGAGCCGGTCGCCGGCCGCCGCCACCAGCGGGGCGGGGTCGCCGCCGCCGACCACCACCACGTGCCGCACCGTGGTCATCTGTCCGATCACCCGGGCGAGCAGCGGAATCAGCGTGGCGTCGACCAGCACCACCCGGTCCTCGGCATGGTTGGCGATGTAGCCGACCTGGTCGGGAAAGAGTCGGATGTTGAGGGTGTGCAGCACCGCGCCCATGCTCGGCACGGCGAAGTACGCCACCAGGTGCTCGTTGTTGTTCCACATGAACGTGGCGACCCGCTCGTCACCGGTCACCCCGCACTCGTCGCGCAGCGCGTGGGCCAGCCGGGCGGCGGCCCGGCCGACCTCGGCGTACGACATCCGGCGGGGTTCCGCGCCGGTCCAGGTGACGACCTCCGCCGTGCCGTGCACGGTGGAGCCGTGTTCGAGGATCCGGGCGACCTGGAGGGGGGCGTCCATCATCGTGCTACGCATGGGTAACAAGCTAGTGGCGCCGGTCACACACCGGAAGCCCCGGAACGGCCGACCCGACCGACGAGGCTGCGTAGATTGTCCGGGTGAGCATCTCGTGGGCCGACTCGTACGTGGGACAGCTTCGCGCCCTGGCCGGTGACCGCACCCTGATGTTCGTCGGCGCCCGGGCCGTGGTGCGGGACAACGCCGCCCGGGTGCTGCTGATCCAGCGCTCCGACAACGGCCAGTGGGCGCTGCCGGCCGGCGCGATGGAGCTCGGCGAGTCGATCGCCGACTGCGCCGTCCGGGAGGTACGCGAGGAGACCGGGCTGCGCGCCCTGCGGGTCAGCGCGTTCGCGCTCTACACCGGCCCGGACCGTACGCACACCAACATGTACGGCCACACGTACCAGGTGTTCACCACCGCGTTCCGGGTCGAGGAGTGGGACGGGGAACTGGCCCGGCTGACCGACGAGACCATCGACGCCGGCTTCTTCCACCCGGAGGAACTGCCCGCCCCGCTCTCCTCCAGCGTGATCGAGACCCTCGCTGACCTCGACGTCTTCGAACAGACCAACCGCCTGATCCTCAAGTAGCGCCGGTCGAGCCGATGCTGGCGCGCGGTCGTCGCGCGGTCGGGCGTGTATCGATGCCGGGCCTCTTGCGGCTCGATGCTGGCCCCGGGCGTGTGCGGCGGTCTGGCGTGCGCCGGGCCAGGCGTGTGTCGCGACCGGGCATGTGTCGCGACCGGGCGTGCATCGACGGCCGGGCGTGCATCGACGGCCGGGCGTGCACCGCGGCCGCGGCGGGCATCGCGGCCCGGGCGTTGTCGTCGGCCGGCGTGTTGTGGGGCAGCGTGTTGTGAGCCGGTGCGGCGTGGGCCAGCGTGTTGTGGCCCGAGCGTGTCGTGCCCGGCCCTGTCGCGGCCGGGGCGACCGGCTGCCTGAGAGCGATATGTCGTTCCGACATAATCATGTCTCTGAGACATGTCGGTTGAAACCGCAGTGCCGGCCGGGTCGCTGCCCCAGAGCACGCCACCCACCGACAGGGCCGCTGCCTGAGATCACGCCGCCACCGACCGGAGGTGCAAGCCGACCCGGACGTGCAAGCCGCTCGGCGTCGGCCGCGGCGCCAGCGAGGTCGGCCAGCGCGGGGACGCCCCTGCCGAACAAGCCACCACGGCGGGCGGACGGGAAGCCCGCACGCAGCTTGCGGCGAGGCAACCCGGCCCCGCCCGTCCGGCCCCAACCCCGACCTCGGCCGTGCGGCGGGGCAACCCGTCCGGCCCGGCCTGCACTCGCTCAGAGCATGGTCTGGGACTTGGCCTCCATGTCGGCGGCGGCCTCCTCCTTCGACTCCTTGGTCAGCGGCTTGCCACCGGGGGCGGGGGCCTTGCCGCCGAGCGGGTCCGCGCCGCCGGTCGCGCCCTGCGGGCCGGCGCCGCGCAGCTCACGATTCGGCAGGGCCAGGGTGACCAGCACGGCGAGGATGGCGATCAGCCCGGTGGTCAGGAAAACCAGGTGCAGCGACTCGACGAACGCGGCCTGGATCGCGGCGCGGACCGGGCCCGGCAGGGCGAGGATCGTTTTCGGGTCGTTGATCGAGATGCTCGCGCCCCCGCTGGCCGCCACCGCCGCCCGCTGCTCCGGCGGCAGCTGCGCGATCGCGGCCGGCAGCCGGTCGGCGAGCTGGCCGGTGAGCTGGGAGGAGAGCACCGCGCCGAGGATCGCCACGCCGAACGAGCCGCCCAGCGAGCGGAAGAACGTCGCGGACGAGGTGCCGGCGCCCAGGTCCCGTGGGTGCACCGCGTTCTGCACGGCCAGGATCAGCGACTGCATGCACAGGCCCAGCCCGACGCCGATCACCACCATGTAGCCGAAGGCCGCCCAGAGCGACGTGGCCACCTGGAGCTGCCGGAAGAGCAGCATGCCGGCGACCAGCACCGCCGAGCCGACCACCGGGAACCACTTGTACCGCCCCCGCCGGCTCATCGCCCGGCCGGTCAGGATCGAGGTGACGATGATGCCGGCCATCATCGGCAGCATCAGCAGACCGCTGCGGGTCGGCGAGGCGCCCTTGACGATCTGGAGATAGAGCGGGATGAAGATGATCGACCCGAACATCACCAGACCGAGCACGAACCCGGCGAGGTTGGCCAGCGTGAAGGTGCCGTTGCGGAACAACCGCAGCGGCAGGATCGGCTCCGGCACCCGGGCCTCCTGGGGCACGAAGAGAACCCCCAGCACCGCGCCGGCCACGAACAGCCCGATGATCACCCCGGAGCCCCAGGCGTACTGGTTGCCGCCCCAGCTCAGCGCCAGCAGCAGGCAGCTCACCCCGGCCACCAGCAGCGCCGCGCCGAGCCAGTCGACGGCGTGCTCCCGCCGCTGGAACGGGACGAGCCGCATGACGTGGTAGCAGACCACGATGGCGAGGATGGCCAGCGGCACGTTGATGTAGAAGATCCAGCGCCAGTTCGTCTCCGCGAAGTACCCGCCGACCAGCGGGCCGGCCACCGACGACAGGCCGAAGACCGCACCGAAGAGCCCCTGGTAGCGGCCGCGCTCCCGGGGCGAGACCACGTCCGAGATGATGGTGAACGCCAATGTCATCAGGCCGCCCGCGCCCAGGCCCTGCACGCCCCGGGTGACGACCAGCTGGGTCATGTTCTGCGACAACCCGGCCAGCAGCGAGCCGAGCAGGAATGTGCCGATTGAGAAGAGGAACACCGGACGGCGGCCGTACAGGTCGGCCATCTTGCCGTAGAGCGGCGTGGAGGCGGTCGAGGCGAGCAGGTACGCGGTGACCACCCACGAGTAATGGTTGATCCCGCCCAGCTCACCGACGATGGTGGGCAGCGCCGTACCGACGATGGTCTGGTCGAGGGCCGCCAGCAGCATTCCGGTCATCAGGCCGAACATCAGCAGGCGGATCTGGCGGGGGTGCAGCACGGGACGACCGTGGGCCTGGGCAGTCATTCCGCTTCCTTTCCCACCGAGAGCGGATCATGCCCCCGGCGGGAGAGGAAGGTCGGAGCCTCAGCGCGGGGCATGCTTCCCCTTGGCGAACTCCTCGACGATCTTGGCGCAGAACGCCGGCAGGTCGTCGGGCTTACGGCTGCTGACCAGGCCGTTGTCCGTCACCACCTGCTCGTCGACCCAGGTGGCGCCGGCGTTGGTGAGGTCGGTGCGCAGGCTCGGCCACGAGGTGATCCGGCGGCCGCGCACCACGTCCGCCTCGACCAGCGTCCACGGGCCGTGGCAGATCACCCCGACCGGCTTGCCGGCATCGAAGAACGACTTCACGAACCGGACCGCCTCCGGGTCCGTCCGCAGGAAGTCCGGGTTGGCCACGCCGCCGGGCAGCACCAGCGCGTCGTACGCCCCGGCGTCCGCCTCCTTCGTCGTCACATCGACCGGGTACTGCCGGCTCTGGTCGAGGTGGTTGAAGGACTGGATCGAACCGGGCTGCGACGAGACCAGCTCGACCCGGGCGCCCGCGTCCTCCACCGCCTCCCGGGGCTTCGTGTACTCGACCTCCTCGACGCCGTCGGCGGCCAGGAACGCGATCCGCTTGCCCTGCAGTGTCGCTGCCATGGTGTTTCTCCTCTCCGGGGTCACCTGATCCGGTTCCCACGGCCGGCGGGCCGAAACCGGACAGGGTAGGTGGCCCACCCCTCGGCCGGGCAGGTTTGGCCGGACCCGCTCGGGGGATCCGGAGAGACATGGCAGGAGCAGCAGCGGAAGAGCGCCGGCTCGCCACCGTCGTGGCCAGCTGGCAGGGGCGACCCGTGCTGGTCGTCGGCGACGCGATGCTGGACGAGTGGCGGTTCGCGGAGTCCGAGCGGCTCTGCCGGGAGGCCCCGGCACCGGTCCTCACCCTGCGCCGCCGCATCTCCGCCGCCGGCGGTGCGGCGAACACGGCGGTCAACGTCGCCGCCCTCGGCGGCCGGGCTGCCCTGGTCGCCCCGGTCGGCGCCGACGTGGCCGGCGACGAGCTGCACGACTGCCTGGACCGGGCGAGCGTCTGGGACCGTACGGTGAACCAGCCCGGCCGCCCGACGCCGGTGAAGCGACGGATGCTCGCCGGGAACCAGATCCTGCTCCGCGAAGACTCCGGCGAGCCGGAGGACGGGCTCGACGACGACGGCGTGGCCCGGCTGCTCACCGCGCTGCACTGCGCCACCGAGGAGCTGCGGGCCGCCGCGCACGGGCAGCCGCTCACCCTGGTCGTCTGCGACTACGGCCTGGGCGCGCTGCCCGCGCCGGTCCGCGCCTGGCTGGTCGCCAACCGGGACCGGTACGCCACGGTGGCCCTCGACGCGCACGACCTCGCCGACTGGCGTGGCCTCAACCCCACCGTGGTGACCCCGAGCTTCGCCGAGGCGACCCGGCTGCTGGCCCGCGCCGCGGCCGGCTTCAACACGGCGAGCCGCGCCCCCGCGCCGGCCGGCGGCCTGCACCTCGACCACCAGAGCGACGCCGGCGACGGCCCGTCCGAGCTGGTCGTCGGCGCGGCACCGGGCGGGGCCGGCACCGACCGCGACAGCCACGGGCCGACCGGCGAGCCGACCCCGGGCGAGGAGCGGGTGGCGCTCACCGGCGACGGGCTCAGCGTGACCGGTACCGGCGTGACCGTGAACGCCGGCGTCGGCGAGGGCGTGGACCGGGCGGTGCTGGCCGAGTCGCGCCTGGCCGAGCTGCGCGCGCACACCGGGGCGGACGTGGTGGCGGTGACCCTGGACACCGAGGGCGCGGTGGTCGGCGGGGCCGACGGCGAGCCGCGGCGCAGCCACAGCACCCCGGTCCCGGCCAGCCACGCGGTGGGCGCCGGGGACGCGTACCTGGCGGCGATGACCCTGGCGCTGGCCGCGGCGGCGAGCCTGCCGACCGCCGCCCAGCTCGCGCAGCTCGCCGCCACCATCACCGTCTCCGACACCGGCACCTGCGTGTGCCGGCGGGAAGACCTGCTCGACGCGCTCGGCGCCGGGGTGGAGGGGGCCGACCACCCCACCCTGGTCGGCGCCGAGGAACTCACCGCGATCGTGGCGGAGCACCGGCGAGCCGGCCGCTCGATCGTCTTCACCAACGGCTGCTTCGACGTGCTGCACCCCGGGCACGTCCGCTACCTGACCCAGGCCCGCGCGCTTGGCGACCTGCTGGTCGTGGCGGTGAACTCCGACGGCAGCGTACGACGGCTCAAGGGACCGGACCGCCCGGTCAACCCGGTCGAGGACCGGGCCGCCCTGCTCGCCGCGCTGGAGTGCGTCGACCACGTGGTGATCTTCGAGGAGGACTCCCCGGCCCGGCTGATCGAGGCGGTCCGCCCGGACGTCTACGTCAAGGGCGGCGACTACCCGCCCGAGATGGTCCCGGAGGCGCCGCTGGTCCGCCGGCTCGGCGGCCAGGTCCGCACCCTCGGGTACGTCCCGGACCGCTCCACCTCGGCGATCATCGACCGGATCCGGGCGCAGTCGGGCAACCCGACGGTCGGTGAGAGCAGGCCGGCGTGAACCGACCGCTCGACCCGGGGACGCCGGAGGGGTTCCGCCGGCCCCGTCAGCTCGACGTGCTGATCCCCACCCGCAACCGCCCGGCCGAACTGGCGGTCACCCTCTCCGGGCTGGCCGCGCAGGAGGGCGTACCCGATTTCGGGGTGGTGGTGAGCGACCAGTCCGACGACGGGCCGGCGTACGCGCACCCGGCGGCGGCCACCATGGTCCGGGCGTTGCGCCACCGGGGCCACCCGGTGCTGCTGACCCGGCGACTGCCCCGGCGCGGCCTGGCCGAGCACCGGGCCTACCTGCTCGGCCGGTCGGCGGCCCGGTACGTGCTCTGCCTCGACGACGACGTCTGGCTGGAGCCGGGGGCGCTGGCCCGGCTGGTCACCGCGATCCGGGAGCTGGGCTGCGGGTTCGTCGGCAACGCCGTGCACGGCCTCTCGTACGCCGACGACGTGCGGCCGGAGTCGCACGCCCACTACGAGGAGTGGCACGGCCGGCCGGTGCCGGAGCGGATCCGCCCGGGCACGCCGGAGTGGGAGCGGGCGGCCATCCACCCGGCGGCGAACCTGCTGCACGTGACCGAGAAGCTGCGGCTGCCGCCGGGCGCGTGGCGGGCGTACAAGGTCTCCTGGGTCGGCGGGTGCGTGCTGTACGACCGCGCGAAGCTGATCGACTCGGGCGGCTTCGAGTTCTGGCGCCGGGTGCACGAGCGGCACCAGGGCGAGGACGTCGCCGCGCAGATCGCCGTGCTGGAGCGGTACGGCGGCGCGGGGGTGCTGCCCAGCGGGGCCTACCACCTGGAGTCGCCCACCACGGTCACGGAACGGGAGATGGAGGCGTGGGAGGCGGTGGTGTGAGCAGTTCGCGGGCCGCCTCCAGGACCTCGATCACGGGGACGTCGGCCACGAACGAGTCGCGGTGCGGGCAGTCCCCGTCGCCGGGGCGGTGCGGGTAGATCCCGGGCGTGCAGTCGATGCCGCAGACCGGGCAGCGGGTGGTCCAGGAGGCGATCGGCCGGTGCCGGACCCGCAACGGCGTGGCCCCGTTGATCAGGTTGCCGACCCAGTAGACGCCCACCGTCGGGGTGCCGACCGCGCCGGCCAGGTGCAGCGGCCCGGTGTCGTTGGAGACGACCAGCGCGCAGCCCGCGTAGCAGGCGGCCAGCCCGCCGAGGCTGAGCGTGCCGACCTGCGGTCGGACCGGTACGCCGGCCGCCGCCACCACCGCGTCGACCGTCTCCTGTTCGGCCGGCGTGCCGGTGACCAGCACCTCGTACCCGTCACCGGCCAGCGCCCGGGCGACCTCGGCGAAGCGCTCCGGGGGCCAGCGCCGCCGGGTGTCGGTCGCGCCCGGGTGCAGCGCCACCCGGGGCCGGGTCGGCTCGCCCAGCACCTCCCGGGCCTCGACCCGGTCCGCATCGGTCACCGCCAGGGCCGGGGTGATCGTGGTGGCGGGGGCCCCGACCAGGGCCACCGCCTCCAGGTAGCGGATCACCTCGTGCTGGTAGTAGACGTACCGGATCCAGCGGTCCAGCGGCGGCGCGTCCTCGGCCCGCAGGCCGGCGGTGACCCGGGCACCCAGCCCGGCGATGATCGGGTTGGAGTTGCC
Organism: Micromonospora solifontis; assembly: GCF_003725545.1. Classification (GTDB taxonomy): domain Bacteria; phylum Actinomycetota; class Actinomycetes; order Mycobacteriales; family Micromonosporaceae; genus Micromonospora; species Micromonospora solifontis. The sequence goes on from NZ_RJLN01000001.1 coordinate 31,338, forward strand.
CCCGCCGCCGTGCAGCTGCAACGCCAGGTCGAAGCCCTCCTTCCGGGCCGCCGCCAGGAAGTCGTCCATGGCGGAGGGCGGCTCGTCCGGGCCCGGGTCGCGGATCCCGGGCGCGGGCGGCACCACCAGCACCCGGTCCACCGGGCCGGGGCGGTCACGGAAGAGCTGCGCGTGCCACGGCGCGCCGAGCAGCACGATCTCCGCCTCCGGGTACGCGGCCCGCAGCGCCTCCAGCGCCGGCAGGAGGAAGATGAGGTCGCCGAGTGCGTTGGCCCGCAGCACGGCGATCCGCGCGACGTCGGGCACCCGCTCGCCGACCGGACCGAGCACGGACGACGGCTGCAGGTCCCGGCGCGCCGAGCTGTTGGACGGGGTGGTCACGGGACTCCTACGGCCGGTCGAGCTCGTCGACCGTGGTGTCCGGGTGGTGCAGTTCCCGGTCCGCGGCCGGGTCGGCCAGGGTCGGCGTACCCCCGGTGGGGGTGGTCCGGGGGCCGGTGCGACCGACGGTGATGGTGCGCGGCGCGGGCCGGGTCGCCCGGGGCAGGCGGACCCGGAGCAGGCCGTGGTCCATCACCGCGTCGATCCGGTCCGGGTCCACCCGGGACGGCAGGTCCACCCGGTACTCGAAGCCGCGCGTCTCGAAGCCGCCCGGGATGCCCTGGTCGGCGTTGACCTCGGCCTCCGAGCGGGCCCGTACGCACAGCTCCCGGTCGTCCAGCTCGACCGCCACCTCCTCCGGCGCCACACCGGGCAGCCGGACGATCACCTCCCAGCCGCCGGCGACCTCGGTCAGCTCGACGTCCGGGCTGCCGGAACGGCCACCCACCAGGCGGCTCAGCTCGGCCCGCAACGACTGGAGTTCCCCGATCGGGTCCCAGCCCTGCTGGCGTCCCCGCCAGCTCCGGCCGCCGCTCTGTTCCGTCATCGCACGTCTCCGATCCGCTGATGGGTCGAGGGGGGTCGCAGCGAACTCGGGGCGTTCAGGTCGTGTTCCGGGTCCACGCCGACGCCGAGCCGGTCCACCAGCTCGCCGCCGAGCCAGGCGCTGATCCCGAGGATCGCCACGGCGACCACCTCGATGGCGATCAGGGCGCCCCCGGCGGCCCGGGAGTCGGCGTTGAGCCGGACCACCCAGACGGCGGCGAAGAGCAGGATCACCGCCACGTTGGCGGCGGCGTGGGTGAGCCCGACCCGCTTGGCGCGGGTGCCGGTGGGCAGGGTGAGCAGGTCGACCGCGCCGGCCGCCGCGGCCAGCAGGCCACCGATCAGGCCGACGGTGATGTTCCAGTACGCGACCTCGCCCAGGAAGTCCGGCCCGCCCACCGTGTCGACCACGTCGAAGATCACCGCCGTGACCAGGAGGGCCACCGGAAACATCACCAGCATCGGGTGCACGGGGTGCCCGAGCACCTTCAGCCGGCTCTCCATCTCCGCCTCCATCGGTCGCGGGCGCGCTGCGGGTTCAGCCGTACCCGGCCGCCCGGGGGGCAAACCTCGCGTTGGCCGCGCTCTCCTAGGCTGACGATGACGGAAACCGGCCGCGTGCGGGCCGGAATCGCCGTCACGGTCGACCGACGGGGGAGGCAGGCGTGACCACACAGGAGATCAGCAGCCCGGAGGAGCTGCGCGAGCTGCTGGGGCCGCCGATGCCCCGGGCGCTGACCAAGGAGCGGACGGCGCTGCACGCCCGGGACCGGGAATGGCTGGCGCTGTCGCCGTTCTGCCTGGTCGCCACGGCGGACGCCGACGGCAACTGCGACGTCTCGCCGAAGGGCGACCCGCCCGGCTTCACCCTGGTGCTGGACGAGACGACCATCGCGATCCCGGAACGGCCCGGCAACCGGCGGGCCGACGGCTACCGCAACATCCTGGCCAACCCGCACGTCGGGCTGGTCTACCTGATCCCCGGGCGCACCGACACGCTGCGCATCAACGGCCGGGCCCGGCTGCTGCGCGACGCGCCGTGGTTCGACGACATGACGGTCAAGGGGCACCGCCCGGTGCTGGCGGTCGAGGTGACGATCGAGCAGATCTTCTACCACTGCGCGAAGGCGTTCCTCCGCTCCGAGCTGTGGCAACCGGAGACGTGGCAGCCGGACCTGCTGCCGTCCCGCGCCCGCCTGATCAAGGAGGTCGAGGCGCCCGCGGAGACCCTGGAGAGCCTCGAACACCGCTACGGGCCGGAGTACCTGAAGACGCTCTACTCCTGACCGGCCGGGCCGCCGCCGCACGTTTGGGCGGGCGGCTGGGGATGATGCCCACGAAGAGCAGCTCGCGGCGCGGCAGCGGATCGGCCGCGACCACGAACCCGCCGGGCAACCAGACCCCGAACACCCCGGACATCAACGAGAGCGAGATCGCCCGACTCAAGGTCGACCAACTGTGCCGGCGACCGCGAGCAGCGGCTCCGCGAGATCAGCTGGGAGGAGTGGTTCCGCGCGTTCGACGAGCGGCGGCTCAACTTCATCTACCAGGAGGAGCGCTCCGACGGGAGGCAGAGCAACTTCTTCCGGCTGGAGAGCCCGGACCGCGAGGCCGGCTGAGCTCTCCCCCTCCGTGCGGAGGCCCCGGGTCGACACGTGTCGACCCGGGGCCTCCGGTGTGTCACGTCACTGGGTGACGGACGCCGTCAGCTGGAAGGGGTTCCCCAGCAGCGGGCTGGTGCGGCGCGCCTCGACGACGAACTCCCACACGCCCGGCTTCGGCTTGGCGTAGCTGCGGGTGAACGGGTCGCAGCCGTTGCCGTCCTGGTAGTTGGCGTAGCAGTAGATGGTGCCGGCGCTGGACTTCTCCGCCTCGAGGCCGTCCGGCCCGAACGCCCACCAGCGGGTCTGGCTGCCGGCGGCCAGGCCGGCGAGGTTGACAGTCAGGTCGGTGGCGCCGGCCGGGACGGCGACGCTGTAGATCAGCGTGTCGTTACGGTCGACGGTGCCGGCCACGGACCAGGTGACACCCGGGGTCAGCGGGGCGGCGGCCTCGACGGCCAGCATGGCGGACTGCTCGACGGCCTGGGTGGAGGCGTTGTCGATGGTCAGCACGGCGCTGTGGATGCCCTGGCTGCCCGGGGCGGCGGTCACCTTGACCACGGTCGGGACGTTCTTCGCCAGGCTGACCTTGCGGGGCGCGGTGAAGGTGCCGTCGTTGCCCTGAAGGCCCAGCACGTAGTCCTGCGTCCCGTCCCGGCCACTGGTGCGGGTCAGGGTGACGTCGTACGTGCGGGACTCGCCGACGGCCTGGCCGCCGCTGCCCGGCGCGCAGCTGTTGTACAGGCCGCTGCCGGTGTTCGGGGTGGCGAGCTTCTCGGAGAGCACCGTGCAGACCGGCGCGGAGACGGTGACCTCGTCGGTGTCGGCGACACCCTTGGCCAGGTACTGCCAGGCGTGCACCACGTTGAACTCGCCACGGCCCTGGGCGATGGCCGGCTCGTCCTTGTTGTAGTCGGCGGTGGAGTAGATGGCCCGCCGCAGCTCGGCCGGGGTGGCGCTGACGCCGTTCTGGCGGGCGGCGGAGAGCAGCAGCGCGGCGGCACCGGTGGCCTGCGGCGAGGCCATCGAGGTGCCCTGCAGCATCGAGTACCCGGCCGGCAGGGTGTACCCGGCGTCGGGTACGACGCTGTTGGCGATCCAGTTCGGGGTCGGGGCGATCGCCGCGCCGGGCGCGGTGATGTCCGGCTTGAAGCCGCCGTCCTCACGCGGGCCGCGCGAGGAGAACGGGAAGACCGCCCGCGCCTGGGTCACGAACGACCCGTAGTTGGCCCACCAGGTCTGCTTGGAGACCGAGGCGCCCACGCTGACCACGGTGTCGGCGGAGGACGGGTCGCCGACGGTGTTGGTGCCGGCGCCGGAGTTGCCGGCCGAGGAGAAGATCTGGACCCCGGTGGTGTCGATCAGCCGGTCGTACAGCAGCGCCATCGCGCTCTGCCCGTCGTTGAGGGCGGGGCTGGAGCCGATGGACAGGTTGATGACGTCCACGTGGTAGTTCGTGGCCAGGTTCACCATGCCGTCGGTGAGAGCCGCGCTGGAGCAGCCGCTGTGGGTGCAGGCCCGCATAGAGACCAGCTTGGCGCCGGGCGCCTGGCCGTTCATCCGCCCGCCGAGGATCCCGTTCGCGGCGGTGATGCCGGCCACGTGCGTGCCGTGGGCCTCGTCGAGCGTGTTGATGTTGACACCGATCAGCGCCGAGCTGAGGCGCCGGGCCTCGACGGTGAAGGGCTGGCGCTCGTTGACCGCGGTCGCCGGGTCGTCGGTGCCGATGTAGCCGATCTGGTGGTTCTCCCGGTACGGCCGGTACAGCTCGTCGTCGGTGAAGACGTAGTCCTGGTTGAGGTCGATCCAGACCGCGTTGTCGGACTCGCGGTAGGCGACACCCAGCGTTCCGGTGAGGGTGGGGTCCACGTAGCCGGAGATGGCGAGGTTCCTGCGGGTCAGGTACATGTCGTCGCTGCCACCGTCGGGCAGCGTCCAGGTGATGTCGTACTTGTCGACAGTCGGCCCGGTGACCTTGTTCCCGGCGGTCATGGTCATCCAGGTGCGGTCGAAGAGGATGTCGATCAGGTTGCGCGGGTCGCTGCCGGCGACGGTGTCCACCAGCTTGCGCTCGCCGGTCGTGGTGGTGGCCAGCGCCGGGTGGGTCGGGTCGACGCCGGTGTCCATGATGCCGATGGTCACCCCCCGCCCGTCGTAGCTGGGGTGGTCCGTCTTGAACGCCACCGAGCGGGTCTCCCGGGTCGGCATGTACGGGTTGTCGTCGGGGGTCGCCGCGGACGGCGCGGGCGGCAGCTCGCCGGGCTGGCCGACGCCGCCGGCGCCGGCGCCGGCCGTGGTCTCCTCCAGCTTGAGCAGCTCGTCGGCGTCCACCCGGAGCACGCTGTCGAGGGCGACGGCCTGGTCCACCAGGGCGAACGGCACGTTCGCCTTGACGTAGCCGATCTCCGGGTCGGTCCGGGTGACGTCGGCGCCCAGCTCGGTGAGCTGCCGGGCCGCCTCGTCGGTGCTGCCCGACTTCACCGCGAGCATCAGGGTGACGAAGTCGGGGACCGGCTGGGTGGCGTCGGCGGGGACGGCGCGGGTACGGAACTGGGCGGCGTACCTGGCGATGAGGGCCCGGTCGTGGCTGCCGAGCTTGTCGGCGACGCTGCCCGGCGTGGTGGCGGGCTCGGCGTGGGCGGGAAGGGAGGACAGGGTGAGTCCGCCGACAACAAGTGTCGTGGCCAGTGCGGCGGCAGCTCGGCGGGTGCGCTTGGCAGGGGAGGTCACTCGACATCCTTCGTGGCTGGGATGGGTTGACGCGCACACACTGCCACCGGTGGCACCCGGCTCATCAGGCCTCTGACCTGGCAGTTCAACGCCATGGCGTAAATCCGTCAGCGCCTCGGCGCGGTCTCCCCGGACGCCCTCCCACGTTCTGGGACGCGGCCCGCTAGATCCACTCGCGTCGAGCGGCCTGCCAGCCCAACTGGATCCGGCTCTGCACCCCGGCGACGGTGAGCAACCGCTGCACCCGGCGCTGCACGGTGCGCATGCTCACTCCCAGCTGCGACCCGATCGCCTGGTCGGTGTAGCCGGCCAGGAGCAGCGCCAGCAACCGCCGGTCGTCGGTGGCCAGCGACCCGTCCGTGGCCTCGGAGAGCGCGACGGGCACCGGCAGCGCCGACTCCCAGATCCGGTCCACGATCCAGGCGAGGCAGTCCACCAGCGGGCGGGCGTGGATCAGGAAGACCACGGGTTCCTCGGCCGCAGCGTCCGGCGGCACCAGCACCGCCCGCCGCCGGTCGAAGATCGCAATCTTGTACGGGACGCTGGCCACCCGCATCTCCTCGCCGAGCGCCGCCCACTCTTCGAGCAGCAGCGGAATCTGGGCGCTCGCCGGGTCCAGCAGGTCCCGGTCGTACACCACGCGGTAGCGGACCCCCGCCCGCAGCGCGTCCCGCTGCCCGATGTTGTTGCTGGCCGGCACGGCAACGGCCGGTCGCCGGACGAGCGAGCAGATCTCCTGGGTGGCCTCGCGCTGCAACATGCCGTAACGCTCGGCGATTGCCCGGGAGCCCCGGACCACCTCGACCGCCTCGGTGCCGCGCCACGCGTCCCGCGCATGGAACCGCTCGGCCAGCTCCGCGATCACGGTCTGCGCCCGGCGGAGCTCGTCCATCCGGCGCAGCGCCAGCAGCTTGAGGCTGGGATCGGGCGGTGCCGCCCGGATCACGTCGGCCTGGTCGGCCGGCAGGTCCACCAGACCCTTGGCGGCGAGGCCCGCCAGCGCCCCCCGGACCGCCGGACCGGGGAGCCCGGTCCGCTCGGACAGCTCCTCCGCGTCGCCCGCCGGCCGGGCGGCGAGCGCCAGGTAGACCTGCTCCTCGTCGGGCTCGACGCCGACGGCCTCCAGCATCCCCGTTCCTCCGCTCAGCGGCCCGACCCACTTCGTGAGCTGCGATTATGCAGCAGTTCTCGCGCGCGCCGAAACGCCGTCCGCAGGGCGGGACGGGCCCGGAGCCGGCCCGGCGCCGCCCACGCCCGCGGCCCGGGCGATGAGCACGCCCGTCACGTTGGCGTCCTCGACCCCGCCCCCTCGAACGCGAGATGGCCCACCGCTTCGATATGCACCTCGCCGTGGCGGGCGAGGACGGCCACCGCACCCGGGACGAAGCCGGAGTCGACGTGACGCTCGAGCAGCTCCCGCACCCGAGCCAGCCGTTTGGACGAGAAGCCACCAGCAGTCACCTGTCTCCTCCTCATCTCGTCCGTTCGCAAGTTACCCGTCGCGCGACGACCGCGCGGTCCGCGCGGACGCCAGGAAGAGAACCGGCAGCCAACACGCCAGATTCGTCGGCGTCGAGTGCAACCTGCCTTCGTGGGATGGAGTTCTTGAGAGGCATGAGGGAAGATCCCGCCTTCGAGGCTTTCGTTGAGCGCTGTTCCACCCCGCTGCTGCGGACCGCCTATCTGCTCACGGGTGACCGGGGGCACGCCGAGGACCTTCTCCAGGTAGCGCTGCTGCGGACCGCGCGGCGATGGCGCACGGCGCGCGAGGCGCCCGAAATCTATGTCCGGAAGGTGCTGCTGAACCTGTCCCGGGACCGAATACGGCGGCTCATGCGCCGTCCGCGGGAGAAACCGTTGGATTCCGTCCCGGACACTGTCGGGACCATCGGCCCGCACGACCACCAGGTCGCCGAACGGCGGGCGGTCGTTGAGGCGCTGGCGCGCCTGCCGATCCGGCAGCGGCAGGTCATCGTGCTGCGGTACTTCGAGGACCTGACCGTGGAACAGACAGCCGATCTGCTGAAGATGTCCTCAGGCACGGTCAAGTCTTACACCTCACGCGGCCTGGGCAGGCTCCGCGAGCTGCTGACTGACAACGACAACAACCGGATTGCGAGGACGCATCATGGCTGATGACGACCAGTTCGGCGAGCGACTCGGCACGCTGTTGCGAAACGAGTTGTCCGACGTTTACCCCGAACCCGGCATGACCGATCGTCTGCGCACCCGCTCACGGCGGAATCTGATGGTACGGGCCGGAGCGATCGCCCCAGTCGCGGTTGCTGCGGCCGTGGGACTCGTGGTCGCATTGGGTGCCGCCGGCACCGAGACGTCCGGGGTGAACGACGATCCGCGTATGGTCAGCGTGGGGTACGTCCGCACTCAGGTGACCGACGCGCTGGATCGAAGCACTGACTACATCGTGTTGGCCCATTCGACCTGGGCTGATAACGGCCGTATGGACGAATGGACCGAACCGGCGACCGGCCGCCGGCGGATCGATCTGTACGTGAACGGGTCGCTGGCCAGCTCCGCGACCGAGACGCCCGAGGCGGGTGGCGGCGCGCGCTGGTTCCAGATCGACTATCAGAACCGCACCTGGACTGACGATCATCGATCTGCTGCCGAACTGCGGGTACCCGTGGACTCCTTTCAGGACTTTCCAGCGGCTGACCCCATGAGCATCAGGGAGGCCGTCGCGAACGGCTCACTGGAGGTCATGGGCAGGGAGACAGTAGACGGCCACGACACCGTGCGGCTGCGCCTCAAGCTGACCGCCGACGTCAACCGCCTCCCGGTCGCCATGGAGTTGTGGGTGGATGCCGTCACCTACCTGCCCTACCGCGAGAAGATCAGCAAGTCGGGCAGGTTCAACGAGGGCACCGAGTCCGTCGTGTTTAGCTGGCTGAAACGCAGTCCCGAAAACCAGAAGGTGTTCGACCTGGCCGCCCCCGCAGGATTTAGAGACCACACCGGGGGGAAATGAGGGCCCCAAGTCACGAACCATTGCCGGGAAAGGCTCGGTGGTCCTGTTCGACATCCACAGCAGCCCCGACAAACGGGCGGGCATCGTTCATCGGGGCGGATGCGCGAGGTCCATGCGGTACGAGCCAATATGCGTGTCCTCAGGGTTGAACTGTAACGTCATGGTCCGCTCACCAGCGAGAAGATTGTCGACTTTGGTCAACTTCAGCCCGGTGATCAGATTCGCGCCGACCGCGACGACGAACAGTACGTCGTGTGCGTCGATGATGTCGGTGTACTTGCTGACCTTGGCGTCGACGGCGGCGGCGAGCCTGCGCGCGTCGACAAGTCCCGCGATGCCGCTCTCGGCCGGTCTTGGCGGCAAGTTGCCGCGAGCGGCCAAGGCGAGGACGACCCCACCGGGATTCGCCTGATCAGCTGGTCGAGGTAGTGCCACCGCGGATCTGGCCGAAGGTCTGCCTCGCCGGCTGATCGGTGTGAACCTCTACGAACATGGCCGGCTTCCAGTCGGCGTCGAGCACGGTCCAGTCAGGGGTGAGAGCACCGTGCTTGCTTTCGTAGACGACGGTGAAACCGACCGCTCGAAGCGCAGCACCGGTGGCAAGTTCGAAGATGCACGGCCAGTGACTCTCGTCGAGCCACAGTTCTCGCTCGAACTCGGCGGCCTCCGTCGCGGCGAGCAGATCAAGCTGCTCGCCGAGCCAGGCGCGCCACGGCGCGTACTCGTCTTCGACGGCGATGTCGTAGGTCAGCTGCCGAGCGGAACGCGGCCGGGTGCCGAAGCGGCGCCGATGTTCCTCGACAAAGCCTGGACCGAACCGGGGCTGATGCTCCACGAGGACATCATCACCAGCCCTGCAACCGGATTGACCGACGGGGCACACCATCGGTGTGGACCCGCGCTGATGATCAGACGAACAGCGGCCAACACGCCACGGCACACGCATGCCGAACCTGATCGCACGCAGGCGTTACCGGGGGGTTTTCGGGGGGCGGTTCAAATCGCATAGATAAAGATGATGCCCTGACCAGCGGTCCTGCTGGTCAGGGCATCTCCCCGAGCCGCCTGACGGAATCGAACCGTCGACCTACGCATTACGAGTGCGTCGCTCTAGCCGACTGAGCTAAGGCGGCAACGATCGTCAAGTGTACGGCACGGCCTGCCGGAAGCCGAACCGGATCCCCCCGCCCGGTGATCCGGACATCGGGGTGGTCCCGGTACGTTCCGGGGAGGGTGTTCGCGTTCCGGGAGGACTACCCTGCGGCGGGTGAGCGACGACCACGTGCCACCGCCGCAGTCGATCCCCGAGGCGCATCCCGGTGAGCGGGCCACCCGCCGGCCACGCAGCCTGGACCCCCTGGAGCTGGGGTTCACGCCGCGAAAGCCGGTGCCCTGGCTCGCGCCGCTGCTGCTGATCCAGACCGGTCTACGGACCTTGCTGGCGATGCTGTTCGGGGCGTACCTGGACAAGCGGGAGTTGCAGAACGCCTTCGGGGACGGCACGTTCCGGCAGGTCGGGCCGGACGGCGGGCTGTGGCTGGACTACGTGGCCGACCTGGGCGACGGCTTCGACGCCACCTACTCGGTCGCGTACCTGCTGGCCCAGCCGGAGCTGGAGGTCGACGGGCATCGGCTGCCCCGGGCGCAGACCCTGGTGATGGGGGGCGACGAGGTCTACCCGTCGGCGTCCTACGCGGCGTACGAGGACCGCTGCAAGGGGCCGTACCAGGCGGCGCTGCCCGTGTCGCCGCCCGAGCGGCCGACGCTCTTCGCGGTCCCCGGCAACCATGACTGGTACGACGGTCTCACCGCGTTCCTACGGCTCTTCGTCCGCTCCCGGGACCGGCACTTCGCCGGCTGGGGCACCGGCCAGTCCCGCTCGTACTTCGCGATGGAACTGCCCGCCGACTGGTGGCTGCTCGGCCTCGACGACCAGTCCGGGTCGTACCTGGACGACCCGCAGCTCACCTACTTCGACGAGGTCGCCCGCAAGCTCACCCCACGCTCGAAGGTCATCCTGGCGGTGCCGGCACCCACCTGGGTCAAGGCCGTCGACCACCCCACCGCGTACGACTCGATCGACTACTTCATCCGTACGATCATCGCCCCCACCGGCGCGCAGGTGCGGCTGCTGGTCTCCGGGGACCTGCACCACTACGCCCGCTACACCGGCCCGGAACGGCAGCTCATCACCTGCGGGGGCGGCGGCGCCTACCTGTACCCGACGCACGAGCTGCCGGAGCGGCTGGAGGTGCCGCCGCGCGACACGCTCGCCCGCCGCGCCAGCCGCACCCGCGAGTACGACCTCGCGGCCCGCTATCCGGACAAGGCCCGCTCGCGCCGCTACGGCTGGGGGATCTTCGCCCGGCTGCCGTTCCGCAACCCGGGCTTCACCACGCTGCTCGGCACCCTGCACACGCTGCTGATGCTGGCCATGGCCGGGGTGACGGCGAACCACGTCGGCACCGCCGAACAACGGCTGCTCAGCGTCCCGCTGGTGATCATGGTGGTGGTGGCCATGCTGGGCGCGGCATTCTTCGCCAAGCCGCCCAGCGCCGGGGGGAAACGGCACGCCCGGCACTGGATCCTCGGTGTCTCGCACGGCCTGGCCCAGGTGGCGCTGGCCGCCGCCGGCACCTGGCTCTGGCTCAAGCTGCCCTTCTACGACTGGCCCTGGCCGCTGCCGGCAGCCGCCGCGGCCGTGCTGTACGGCCCGGTGAGCGGCCTGGTCGCCAGCCAGCTCGTCGCGCTCTACCTGCTGGTGGCGGGCTCGTTCGGGGTGAACGTCAACGAGCTGTTCGCCGCGCAGGGCATCGAGGACTCGAAGGCGTTCCTCCGGTTCCGGTTCGATCCGGACGGCACGCTGACCATCTATCCGATCGCGGTCGACGAGGTCGCCCACGCCTGGCAGCTGAACCCCGACCAGTCCCCCACCGCCTCCTGGATCCTCCCCAAAACCCCCCTAACCCCCCGCCTAGCCGAACCCCCCATCGTCCTCCGCTGACGGCCCAACCCCCCGACTTCCGGTTGATCATGGAGTTAGCGGCACCAGAGGAGATCCACTTCGCCGCTAACTCCATGATCAACGCGCGGTCAGGGGGTGGGTGGTCGGGGGGTGTAGTGCTGGTCGTGGGCCTGGCGGGGGGCGCAGAGGGAGGCGCGGCTGCATGCGCAGCGGGAGCCGTCGGCGTCCAGGCGGACCGTGACCGAGTCCCTCGGCACGCTGTGGCCGACGACCTTGCCGTCGCCCTCGGGTGTGGAAACCCGGCTCCCGATCGCCGGGGCGGACTCCTGGAACCGCTGGTAGAGCGGGTGCTCGTACTTCAGGCAGCACATCAGCCGGCCGCAGGCGCCGGAGATGCGTAGTGGGTTGAGCGGCAGGTCCTGGTCCTTCGCCATCCGGATGGTGACCGGCTCGAAGTCGTTGAGGAAGGTGGCGCAGCACAGGTCGCGGCCGCAGGAGCCGATCCCGCCCTGCACCCGGGCCGAGTCCCGGGCGGAGAGCTGCCGCAGCTCGACCCGGCAGTGCAGCGTCGCCCCCAGGTCGCGGACCAGGGAGCGGAAGTCCACCCGGTGCGGCGCGGTGAAGTAGATGGTGGTGCGGTCGCTGCCGGTCTCCGGCGTGGCGAGGACGTGGTCGACGGCCACCACCTTCATCGGCAGCCCGTGCTCACGGATCAGCCGCTTGGCGGCGACCTTGGCGTCCGCCTTGCGCCGGCGCAGCAACTCGTCGCGGCGCAGGTCCTCCTCCTCGGCCAGCCCGGCCAGCCGGGGGAAACCGGCGGTGTCCTCGCTGACCCACTGCGCGGCCCACACGCACTCGGCCACCTCGGGACCATCGTCGGTGGGCACCAGCACCTTGTCGCCCACCTGCGGGCGCAGCTCACCCGGGTCGAGGTAGTAGAGGCGCCCGTACCGGTTGAAGCTGACCGCGCAGAGCATGCCCATGCTCTTCACCCTACGACCTTCGACCGGTTCCGGCCCGGCCGCCCGTCGCCGTCCGGTCACCCGGTGCAGCGATTCACGATTGTCGACTCGACCGAACCACATTCGCCCCGTCGTGCCGTTGTCCTCGCCCGGACGGCTGAAACATGAGCGAGTCGGAGGACAAACGGCGGCCGACCGCGTTGAGTGAAGGCAGACCTGCGGGGGGTGCAGGGGAAGGCCACGGCGTCGCCGCCGGAGCCCGGCCACGGCCGGTTCGGCGCGGCGCCGTGGCCCGTGTCGGGCTCCGGTAGACCGGGTCAGCGGCCGATCCGGGTGGCCCCGCCGAAGTGGGGCGCGCCGCGCGGCCGATCCCGCCAGGTCGTCTCCGCCAGATTCGGCGCCCACTGGCGCAGCAGGTTTTCCGCGCCGTCGTACGCCACGCCGATGACACCCAGCACCCGGGCGGCGATCTCGGCCGCCGCCAGTCCCGCGGCCTGCCCGGCGTCGACTCCGGGCCGGGTGGCGGCGTGCACGGTGACCGCCTCGGCCGAACGCAGCACGTCGGCCAGCGCCCGGGCCAGGGCGAGCCGGCTGCCCTCCACCCAGTCAGCCAGCGCGTCGGCGTAGCCGGCGGTCGACTCCAGCCGCCCGACCAGGCTCTCCGGCCCCTCGTCGAGGTGCCGGAGCAGCGCGCCGCGGGCCTCGTCGTACGCTGAGGCGGCCGGCCCGGACCAGGCGACCGGGTCGGCGAGCAGCGCGCAGGCGTCGTCGTACCCGCGGACGAGCTGGCGCACCGCGTGGCCGGCGTCGGCCAGCGGCGCCGGGTGCAGCTCGAGGAACTGGCCCACGGCCTCGCCGGGAAGCACCTGCAGGCGGCGCAGCAGCGGCCAGAGGCGGTGCCCCTCGGGGGCGCCGGCGGCGAGCAGCGTGTCGACCCGGGTGAGCAGGTCGAGCCCCGGTTCGGCGAGGCGGTCCAGGGCGTCCATCACGCCTCCCGGCGGAACCGGTGCCGGACGGACTCGTCGGTCGCCGCGTAGCGGTCGGCGGCGCTGCGCAGGGCGGCCGCGGCGGCGGCCAGCCGGGCGGCGGCCGCGCTGGCCTCGCGGGCCCGGTCCCCGGTGGCGGTGGTCCACTGCCGGTGCAGCGCGCGGCCGACCTCGCCGGGCCGGCCGGCCGCGTAGGTGCCGAAGGCGGGGTGGGCCGGGTCGGTGGCGGTCACGGTGCGGGACAGGGTGCCGAGGGCGAGGCTGGCCTCGTCGAGGCGCGCGGCCAGGGCGCGGAGGGTCTCCATGTCAGGCTCCCGCCAGCGGCCGGTACGCCGCGAAGGTCTCGTTGTGCAGCTTCTCCCGGGCCCACTGGGCGGCGTCGGCGGCGGCGGTGACCGCGGCCTGCACCGAGCCGGCGACGTCGCGCGGGCTGCGCTGGTGCAGCGGGCCGAGGAACCGCACGTCGGTGATCCGGCCGCCGGCCGTCACCACCACCTCGACCAGCCCGTCCGGCGAACGGACGGTGACCTCGACCGTCGCCACCGCCTGGTCGAACTCGGCCTGGAGGGTCTCGATGCGCCGGTAGCGCCGCACCGCCTCCTCGATCCAGGCCTCGTCGATCTCCCCCCGCGGCATCGGCGGTCTCCTCCCGGGCTGACCCCTCACTGAGCGTGCTGCCGCCGTTACTGCGGCACACCGGACCGTACCGCAGTCAACAACACCTGTCGATGCCCTGTGGATAAGGGGGCTCAGCCCTTCCACAGGGCGAGCATCATCGCCTCCACCGCGATCCGCGGCTTGACGTTCGCCTCGATCGCCGCCCGGCACTCCAGCACGGCTTCCAGCCGGCGCAGCGCCCCGTCGGCGTCCCACCGCTGGGCGCCCGCCTCGGCCAGCGCCGCGGTGTCGGTGTGCACCGGGGCGACCGGTGCCCGCAGCGCCGTGGTCAGCGCGTCCCGGTAGAAGCCGGCGAGGTCGACCAGCGCCCGGTCGAGCGCGTCCCGCTGGGCCCGGGTGGCCCGCGACTTCTGCCGCTTCTCCAGGTCCTTGAGCTGGCCGGCGGCGCCGCGCATGGCACCCGCCGCGCCCCGGCCGGTGCCGCCCGCCCCGAGGGCGGTCTGCAGCGCCGTCCGCTCCGCCTCGTCGATCTCGGCGACCGACGCGGCGGCCTCCGCCTCGGCCGCCTCGATCAGCGCGGACGCGGCGTCGAACGCGGCGCCCACCCCGGTCAGCCGGCGCGGCACCGCGAGCACCGCGTCCCGGCGCTGCCGGGCCTCCGGGTCGCGGGCCAGCCGCCGGGCCCGGCCGACGTGTCCCTGCGCGGCCGCCGCGGCCCAGGCGGCCACGTCGGGCGCGATGCCGTCCCGGCGGACCAGCACCTCGGCCACCGCGCCGGCCGGCGGCTGCCGCAGCGGTACGACGCGGCAGCGCGACCGGATCGTCACCGAGATGTCGTCTGGGTGGGTGGACGGGGCGCAGAGCAGGAAGACGGTCCGCGGCGGCGGCTCCTCGATCGCCTTGAGCAGCGCGTTGCCGGCCGCCTCGGTGAGCCGGTCGGCGTCCTCGATGATGACGATCTGCCAGCGCCCGCCGGACGGCGTGCTGGCGGCCCGGAGCACCAGGGCGCGCATCTCCCCGACGCCGATGGAGAGCCCTTCGGGCACCACCAGCCGGACGTCGGCGTGCGTGCCGGTCATCGTGGTGTGGCAGCCGGGGCAGGTGCCGCAGCCGGTGCCGTGCACGCACTGCAACGCCGCGGCGAAGGCCCGGGCGGCGACCGAGCGGCCCGAGCCGGGCGGCCCGGTGAAGATCCAGGCGTGGGTCATCCCCGCCCCGGGCTCGCCGCTGGCCGTCGCCGCGGCCGGGGCGGCGCCCGCCGCTCCCGGGTCGGTGCTCGGCTCGTCGTCGAACTCGTCGGCGAGGGCGTCCAGTTCGTCGCCGACGTCGTCCCCGCCCGCGACCCGACCGGCGGGCGCAGCGGTGGCGGCACGCAGCAGGGCGTCGGCCGAGGCGGCGGCGCGGCGCAGCGTGGCCACCGCCTCGTCCTGCCCGACCAGGTCGGCGAAGACGTCCGCCATCAGGTGGGGCGCTCCATGGTCACCAGTTCCGCGTCGGATAACTCCGGCTGGACCGTGGTGTCCGGGCCCTGAGCCGGGCGGGGGTGCACGATGCCCGCCGGGTCGACCAGGAACTCGTCCACCCGCCGGGCCACCGCCTCGGCGATCTCCTCGGCCGGCCGGGAGGCGTCGAGCACCAGGTAGCGCTTGGGGTCGGCGGCGGCCAGGTCGAGGAAGGCGTACCGGACGCGCTCGTGGAACGCGATCGACTCGGCTTCCAGGCGGTCGGCGCCCTGGTTGCGGGACTCGACGCGGGACAGCCCGGTGTGCGGGTCGACGTCGAGGAGCACCACCAGGTCGGGCTTGAGCCCTCCGGTCGCCCACGAGGAGAGCCAGGAGACCTCCTGCACCGGCAGCGTACGGCCGGCCCCCTGGTAGGCCAGGGACGAGTCGACGTACCGGTCGCTGACCACCACCGCGCCGCGGACCAGCGCCGGCCGGACCACGGTGGCGACGTGGTGCGCCCGGTCGGCCGCGTAGAGCAGCGCCTCGGCGCGCGCCGACGGGGCCTCGTCACCGGCGTTCTCCAGCACCAGCGAGCGGATCCGCTCGCCGACCGCGGTGGCGCCCGGCTCCCGGGTGACCACCACGTCCCGGCCCTGCTCGCGGAGGCGGTCGGCGAGCGCGGCGAGCTGGGTGGACTTGCCGGCCCCCTCGCCGCCCTCGAAGACCACGAAGAGCCCGCTGGAGACGAAGTGCTCGGCCGGCATCAGCGGGCGGCCGCGGATCGAGCCCCACAGGTCGGCCAGGACCGGTACGCCCTTCTTGTCGTCCATCTGGCCGAAGGCGCTGATCCCGGCGAAGATGCCGGCCGCGCCGGCGACGAGCAGCAGCAGGCGGGTCGAGGAGACCGAGATGCCGAGGTCGGCGATGGTCAGCTTGCGCGAGCCGCCGACGCCGACCAGGAGGCTGCTGAGCGCGATGGCCAGGATCAGCACCAGCCGGGTGCCGATCTGCACCACCGCGAAGACCCGGCCGCGTACCTCGTCGGCGACCTCGCCGCCGAGCAGGGTGGTGCCGGCCAGGAAGGCCATGCCGGCGCCGGTGCCGACCAGGACCGCGCCGAGCATCGCCATGGAGAGGTGGATGGCGAAGGCGAGCACCAGCACCGAGGCGCTGGCCAGCACGATGCTCATGCCGAACCAGCGCCGTCGGGACATGTCCCGGACGATCAGCGGGCCGGCCCCGATGCCGATCGCCAGGCCGATGAAGATCGCGCCGAAGAGCAGGAAGAACGCGGCGTCACCGGCGCCGAGCGAGGCGGCGAAGAACTTGGCCGTGCCGACCACGATGCCGCCGCCGGCGAACGCGCCGAAGATGCCGAGCACCAGGCCCCGGACCAGCGGGGTCTGGCCGATGTACTTCCAGCCCTCGGTGAACTGGCGCAGCATGCTCTGCTCGGTGCGTTCCGCCTCGTCGGCGTGGGTCTGGCTGATCTCCTTGATCCCGACCGCCACCACGATGGCCGTGGCCAGCCGGGAGAACGCGTTCAACCAGAGCGCGAGCTGCGCCGGCTCGGCCCAGGACGGGATCACTCCGCCGGTGACCCCGCGAATGCTACGGTCCAGCACGGCCAGGCCGATCGCGGCGGCGATCGGGGTGAGGCCGTACGTGGTGATGAGGGTGAGCTGGTTGGCCGTCTCCAGCCGGGCGCGCGGGATGAGGTTGGGGACCGCGGCCTCCTTGGCCGGGATCCACATCAGGGTGATGGTCTCGATCAGGAAGGTCGCCACCAGCGCCCAGGTGACCACCATCCCGCCGCTGGCGCCGGTGAGGGCGACCAGTGGGATGGAGGCGAAGAGCAGGAAGCGCAGCACGTCGCAGATGACCATCGTCCAGCGCCGGTCGAACCGGTCGGCGAAGACGCCGGCCACCGGGCCGAGCAGCAGCGCCGGCAGCAGCCGGATCGCGATCGTGGTGCCGAAGGCGGCGCCCTTGGCGGTGTCGCCGGACACCTGCGAGGCGGCGAAGACGGAGGTGGCGAGCAGGCCGAGCCAGTCGCCGAAGGAGGCCGCGCCGAGCACGATCCAGAGCCGGCGGAACGGCCGGATGCGCAGCACCGAGCGGATGGCGGCGGCGCCGGACCGGTCGGCCTGCGCCCCGGACGACGACACGCCGGGCGACTCGCCGTTCTTCTGGCTTTCGATGGCCGTACCTCCACGTGCCGGCCCAGAGCTGGGCCTCTCCGGTGGAACACTCTAGTCGCGGCGAGAAGCGTCCCCCTCCGCGACATTCGCCTGCTCGCTGAGCCTAGGCCGCGGGAGCCGCCGACCGCAGCCCGGACAGACGCGAGGGTATTTCGCATTGACGTCCAGACAGTTAGCGTGCAAACGTGGCCACCGACAGTGACAAACTTCGCGATCGTCTCGAACGGGCGACCGCCCACCTCGACCCGCCGTACGCCGTGGTCGACCTCGCCGCCTTCGACGCCAACGCGGACGCGCTGGTCAACCGGGCCGCCGGGAAGCCGGTCCGGGTCGCCAGCAAGTCCGTCCGGGTACGCGACCTGCTGACCCGGGTGCTGGACCGCCCCGGCTGGCACGGCGTGATGGCGTTCACCCTGCCCGAGGCGGTCTGGCTGGTCCGCGCCGGCGTCAGCGACGACGTGCTGGTCGCCTATCCGACCGCCAACCGGAACGCCCTCGCCGAACTCGCCGCCGACCCGGCGCTCGCCGACGCGGTGACCCTGATGGTCGACGACCCCGCCCAACTCGACCTCGTCGACCAGGTGTGCCCGCCCGGGCGCCGGCCACCGCTGCGCGTCTGCCTCGACCTGGACGCCTCCTGGCGACCGATGGGCGGCCGGATGCACGTGGGGGTCCGACGCTCCCCGGTGCACAGCCCCCGGGCCGCCGGCGCGTTCGCCGCCGCCGTCGCCGGCCGGCCGGGCTTCCGGCTGGTCGGACTGATGTCGTACGAGGCGCAGATCGCCGGGCTCGGCGACGCCCCGCCCGGCCAGGCGGTCCTCGGCACCGCGATCCGGGTCGCCCAGCGCGGGTCGTACCGGGAACTGCTGGCCCGGCGCGCGGCGGCGGTCGCCGCGGTACGCGAGCACGCCGACCTGGAGTTCGTCAACGGCGGCGGCACCGGGAGCGTGGCCGCCACCAGCGCCGACCCCGCGGTCACCGAGATCACCGCGGGATCGGGTCTGTACGGCCCGACGCTCTTCGACGCGTACCGGGCCTGGCGCCCGACCCCGGCGGCGTTCTTCGCCTGCGCGGTGGTCCGCCGGCCGGGACCCGGGCTGGCCACCGTGCTCGGCGGCGGCTGGATCGCCTCCGGCCCGGCCGCCGACAGCCGGCTGCCCCGGCCGTGGCTGCCGGCGGGCCTGAAGCTGCTCGGCGCAGAGGGCGCGGGCGAGGTGCAGACCCCGCTCACCGGCGCGGCGGCGACCAGGCTGCGGGTGGGCGACCGGGTCTGGTTCCGGCACGCCAAGGCCGGCGAGCTGTGCGAGCGGGTCAACGAGATGCACCTAGTCGACGGGGACACGGTGGTCGCGACCGTGCCAACCTACCGCGGCGAGGGCCACGCCTTCCTGTGAGCAAACGGTGACGGCGGGCCCCGGCGCACCTCGGGAACCCGCCGTTCGTCGTCTGCCCGGTCGCCCCCGGGCATCGCACCTTTCGTTCGTCGCCGCCCCGGTGCCGGCGGCGACCGCACCGCTCAGCTCGGCCGGGCGGCCTCGGTCCGCTCGTCGACCTGCCGGTGCAGGTACTCCCGGACCAGCGCCTTCGCCTCGACCAGCACCCGCTCGTCGCCCTCCGGCCGGCGCCGGAACGCCAGCTTGATCAGCGCGTCCGCCGCCTCCACCGCCACCTCCAGGTGGAACTGGAGGTCGGGCACGCCGGCCAGGCCGAAGCGCTCGGTGAGCACCCGGGCCAACTGGTCGGCGATGACCCCGTTGTTGTCCCGCTGCTCATCGAGCAGGTGCATGTCGACGACGTCGCCGAAGTGCAGGGTACGGAACCCCGGGACGGTGCGGTGCATCGAGATGTACTCGTCGATCGCCGCGTCGACACCGTCCCACCAGTGGGTCAGGTCGTCGGAGGCGAACCGCTCGTCGAGCCGCTGGAGGTAGGACTCCATCGTGCGCAGGGTCAACGCCTGCACGATCGCCCGCTTGTCCGGAAAGAACTGATAGACCGACCCGATCGCCACCTCGGCGCGCTCGGCGAGCAGAGTCGTGGTCAGCCCCTCGTACCCCACCTCGTCGACCAGCTCTGCACAGGCGTCCAACATCCGCTGGACGCGCGCGACACTTCGACCCTGCACCGGTACCCGGCGCAGCGGCCCGGTCGTGGCGGCTGGTGTGGACACTCGGCGCCACCCCCCTTCGACGGATGAACATATCTGCACGTCACGAGACCGTGACTACCGGTACAACGAGCGGACACCGATTGCGGTATTTACCAGTAAGAACGTTCCTGATATGAAGTCAGTTCACATTCATCTCGAGGAGCGCGCATGTCCGGTACGCCAGCAGTCTGGTCCAACTGGGCCGGCAATCAGCGCAGCACCGCCGCCCTCGTGGTCCGGCCCCGGACCGTCGAGGAGGTCGCCGCGGCGGTCCGCGCCGCCGCCGACGCCGGCCGGACGGTCCGGGCAGCGGGCAGCGGGCACTCGTTCACCGGGACGGCCCTCACCGACGGACACCGGATCGACCTGACCGACCTGGACACCGGTGTCCACGTCGACACCGCCCGTCGACTGGTCACCGTACCGGCTGGCATGACTCTGCACGCCCTCAACGAACTGCTCGCCACGCACGGCCTGGCGTTACCCAACCTCGGCGACATCGACGCCCAGACGGTGGCCGGGGCGCTCTCCACCGGCACCCACGGCACCGGCGGAAAGCTCGGCTGCCTCTCCACCTTCGTGGTCGGGCTGACCCTGGTGACCGGGACCGGCGAGGTGCTGCACTGCTCCGCCGACGAGCACCGGGACGTGTTCGCCGCCGCCCGGGTCGGGCTCGGCGCGGTCGGGATCCTGGTCGACCTGACCCTGCGCTGCGTCGACGCCTTCGTGCTACGCGCGCACGAACGCCCGGCGGCCCTCGCCGCGGTGCTGGCCGACCTGCCCGGGCTGGTCGAGCAGCACGACCACGTCGAGTTCTACTGGTTCCCGTACACCGCCCGGGTCCAGGTCAAGACCAACGACCGGACGCCCGCCGACGACCGGCCGCTGCCCCGGTGGCGCGGCTGGCTGGACGACGAGTTCCTGGCCAACACCGTCTTCGCGGGCGCCTGCCGGCTCGGCCGCGCCGTGCCCGCGCTCGTCCCCGGGATCAGCGCGGTCTCCGCCCGGGCGCTCACCGAACGCAGCTACACCGGCCGCTCCGACCGGGTGTTCTGCACCCCACGCCGGGTCCGCTTCGTGGAGATGGAGTACGGCCTCCCCCGCGCCGCCCTGCCGGAGGCACTGGCCGCACTGCGCCGGATCGTGGCCGGTCTGCCGTTCAAGGTGCAGTTCCCGGTGGAGGTGCGGTTCACCGCCGCCGACGACATCTGGCTCTCCCACTCCTACGGGCGGGACTCCGCGTACATCGCCATCCACCAGTACGTCGGCGTGCCCTACGAGCCGTACTTCCGGGCCTTCGAGGAGGTGGCGACGGACCTGGGCGGCCGGCCGCACTGGGGCAAGCTGCACTACCGCGACGCGGCCTCGCTCGCCCCCGCGTACCCGAAGTTCGGCGACTTCCTGGCCGTCCGCGACCGCCTCGACCCCGAGCGGCTCTTCACCAACGCCTACCTCGACCGGGTGCTCGGCGGGGCGCCGTCCGGCGCGACCGCCTGAGCGCCGACCCCGAGCGCGCCCACGTACCCCAGCACCCGGTCGTACGCGGCCCGGTACTCGGGGTGGGCCGTGCCGGGGTGGGTGAGCGCCGCCGTCAGGTCGACCAGCCGCAGCTCCGGCGCGAGGTCGGTCCAGGTCGGCAACGCCTCCATCCGGGTCACGGTCCAGTGCCCGGGGCGCACCTCGGTGAAGGTCGCCCGGGCCATCACCCCCTCGCGGTTGTCCGCCACCGGCTCGGCGTGCCGGGCCAGCTCGTTGCCCATCCCGAAGACCACCCACTTGTCCCCGAACCGCTGGAACGGCTGCACCGCGTGGGCGTGGTGGCCGAGGATCAGGTCCACGTCGGGCGAGGAGATGAGCTGCCGGGCCCAGGCCTGCTGGTCGGCGTCGGGCAGGTGCTGGTACTCCGTACCCCAGTGCAGGCTGAGCACGACGATGTCGGCGCCGGCCGCCCGCGCCCGGCGCGCGGCGGCCAGGATCTCCGGCGGGTCGATGAGGTTGGCCAGCCACTCCTGGCCGGCCGGGCGGGTCAGCCCGTTGAAGTTCAGGCTGTACGCCAGGTGCGCGACGCGGACCCCGCCGACCTGGTAGATCCGCGGGGTGGCCGCCTCGGCGGCGCTCCGGGCGCTGCCGGTGTGCCCGAGCCCCGCCGCGTCCAGCGCCCGCAGCGTCCGGGCCACCCCGTCCGGTCCCTGGTCGAGGGTGTGGTTCGAGGCGGTCGAACACCCGTCGAAGCCGGCCTGCCGCACCCCGCCGAGCACCTGCGGCGGCACGTTGAAGGACGGATAACCGGAGAACGGTCCGGCCGGGTCGGCCAGCGGTGTCTCCAGATGGCAGAGCGCGAGGTCGGCGCCGCCGACGACCGGGGCGACCCCGGCGAACATCGGGCCGAAATCCAGACCGCCCGGCCGGCCGGTGCGGGCGGCGTCCCGGCGCGCCTGCGCGGTGACCTCCGGATGGACCAGCACGTCACCGGCGGCCACCAGGCGCAGCACCCGGGGCCGCGCGCCCTTCCCGGTCGACGTGGGAGCGGCCGCCGTGGCGGGTCCGGACGACGGCCCGGCGTTCCGGGCCACCGGGTTGGCCGGGTCCAGTGCCCGCGCGCCGAGCAGGGCCGCCACCAGCAGCACGAGGACCACGCCGACGCCGAGCAGTGCCCGACGCGGCACTGCGCGTAGCGACATGCCCTCACGTTAGGCGGCCGCCGCCGAGCCGGCGGGCCGGAAAAGGGACGATCAACCCCTTCGGGGAACAGCCGTCACTCGGCCGTGCTGCTCGCCTTCTTCGGGGCCGCCTTCTTCGCCGGCGCCTTCTTCGCGGTCGTCGCCTTCGCCGTGGTCGTCTTCCGGGCGGCCGTCGACTTGGCGGCGGCGGTCTTCTTCGCCGCCGTCTTCTTGGCCGGGGCGGCCTTCTTCGCCGCCTTCTTCTTCGGGGCCGGCCCCTTCGCCCGCTTCTCGGCGAGCATCTCGGAGGCCTCCTCCAGGGTCAGCGCCTCCGGAGTCTGCCCGCGCCGCAGCGACGCGTTCGTCTCGCCGTCCGTGACGTACGGCCCGAACCGGCCGTCCTTGATCACCAGCGGCTTCTCGGTGAGCGGGTCGGCACCCATCTCCCGCAGCGGCGGCGCGGCGGCCCGCCGCTGGCGGGTCTTCGGGGCGGCCAGCAGCGCGAGCGCCTCGTCCAGCGTGACGGTGAACATCTTGTCTTCCGAGTCCAGCGAGCGGAACTCGTCACCGCGCTTGACGTACGGGCCGTAGCGGCCGTTGTTGGCGACGACCTCGTGGCCCTCGGCGTCGGTGCCGATCAGCCGGGGCAGGCTGAGCAGCTTCAGCGCCTCGTCCAGGGTGAGCGAGTCCGGCGACTGCGACCGCAGCAGCGAGGACTTCCGCTCGCCGCTGGCCACGTACGGGCCGAACCGACCGGACTTGAGCAGGATCGGCTCGCCGGTGGCCGGGTCGTCGCCGAGCTTGCGTTCGCCCCCGCCGCCGAGGAACAGCTCGTGCACCTTCTCCGGGGTCAGCTCGTCCGGGGCCAGCCCCTCCGGGATCGGGGCCCGGTCACCCTGGGCGCCGCCCTCCTCGCCCTCACCGGCCGGCGCGGGCTGCTCGCCGGGCAGCGCCCGCTGCAGGTACGGGCCGTACCGGCCGACCCGCACCACCACCTCACGCCCCTCGTCGTCGGTGAAGAGCGGGATCGAGTTGACGCTGCGGGCGTCGATGTCGCTGAGGTTCTCCGTCACCAGCTTCTTCAACCCGCCGGCGTGGGCGATCGCCTGGTCGCCGGTGCCGTTGGCGCTGCCGAAGTAGAAGGAGGTGAGGAAGTCCACCGCCGCGTGGTCGCCACCGGCGATCTCGTCCAGCTCGTTCTCCATGCTGGCGGTGAAGTCGTAGTCGATCAGGCGCGGGTAGTGCCGCTCCAGCAGCCCGATCACCGCGAACGCCAGGAACGACGGGATCATCGCCTGGCCGCGCTTGGACACGTAGCCGCGGTCCTGGATGGTCTGCATGATCGACGCGTACGTCGACGGGCGGCCGATGCCCAGCTCCTCCAGGGCCTTGACCAGCGACGCCTCCGTGTACCGGGCGGGCGGCTGGGTGTGGTGCCCCTGCGCGGCCAGCTCCTCGGCGGTCAGCGGCTGGTCCTTGACCAGCGTGGGCAGCCGCCGCTCGGCGTCCTCCGCCTCGGCGTTCTCGTCGTCGCTCGACTCGACGTACGCGCGCAGGAAGCCCGGGTCGGTGATGGTCTTGCCGGTCGCGCCGAAGTCCGCCTCCTCCTGGGCGGAGGTGAGCGCCCGGATCCGCACCGACACGCTGGAGCCGACCGCGTCGGTCATCTGCGAGGCGATGGTGCGCCGCCAGATCAGCTCGTAGAGCTTGAACTCCTCGCCGGACAGCTCCTTGGCCACCTCACCCGGGGTGCGGAAGTTGTCGCCCGCCGGGCGGATCGCCTCGTGCGCCTCCTGCGCGTTCTTCACCTTGCCGGTGTAGCGGCGCGGCTCCGGCGGCACGCTGCGCTCGCCGTACAGCTCGACGATCTGCCGGCGGGCCGCCGCGATGGCGGTCTCCGACAGGTTCACCGAGTCGGTACGCATGTAGGTGATGTAGCCGTTCTCGTACAGCCGCTGCGCGGTGCGCATCGTCTGCTGCGACGAGAACCGCAGCTTGCGGGCCGCCTCCTGCTGGAGCGTGGAGGTGATGAACGGCGCGTACGGGCGGCGGCGGTAGGGCTTCTCCTCGACCCGGGTGACGGTGAACGGCCGCCCCTCCAGGCGGGCCGCCAGCCCCCGCGCCCCGCTCTCGTCCAGGTGCACCACGCCCGCGCCGGCCCGCACCCGGCCGGTGGTCGGCTCGAAGTCCTTGCCGGTGGCGATCCGGTCGCCGTTCAGCGCGATCAGGGTGGCGTTGAAGCTGCGCGGCCCCTCGCCCGCGTTCGCGACCGCGAGGGTGGCCAGGATGTCCCAGTACTCGGCGGTGCGGAAGGCCATCCGCTGCCGCTCCCGCTCGACCACGATCCGGGTCGCCACGGACTGCACCCGGCCCGCCGAGAGCTTCGGCATGACCTTCTTCCACAGCACCGGGGAGACCTCGTAGCCGTACAGCCGGTCGAGGATGCGCCGCGCCTCCTGCGCGTCGACCAGGTCCCGGTCGATCTCCCGCGGGTTGGCCACCGCGGCCTGGATGGCCGGCTTGGTGATCTCGTGGAAGACCATCCGCTTGACCGGCACCTTGGGCTTGAGCGTCTCCACCAGGTGCCAGGCGATCGCCTCGCCCTCGCGGTCCTCATCCGTGGCCAGGAAGATCTCGTCGACCTCCTTGGCCAGCTTCACCAGCTTGCTGATCTGCTGCTTACGGTCGGCCGAGACCACGTAGAGGGCGTGGAAGCCGTTGTCGACGTCCACCCCGAGCCGCGCCCACGGCTCGCCCTTGTACTTCGCCGGCACGTCGGCCGCGTTGCGGGGCAGGTCCCGGACGTGGCCGAAGCTGGCCTCCACGACGTACCCCGGGCCGAGGTAGCCCGAGATCGTCTTGGCCTTCGCCGGTGACTCGACGATGACCAGACGGGTGGTTCCAGCGTTGCTCGGCACGTCTCTCTCCGACCTCACTCCTACGCCAATGCCCGTTTCGGGCCGTGTTGCACCGGCCGGGCCACCGGCGGTCCGGATGTCCAACGTAACGCGCCGTCCGCGTTCCGGGTTTCGTGGGCGGCAAACGATCAGTTTCCGCGACCACCCGGCCGGTGCGCACGGCGACACCCGCCGGACGGCGCCACCGTACACCGTGGGTAGGGCACCGAGCGGGTCACTGTGACGATCACACACCCACGGCCGAGCGCCGCCGGTCCGTTTTCCTGGACGAACCACCGGCCGGGGTGTCCGGGATCGGACAGCCGGTGGGGTTGCCACCCGCCGGGTCAGCCCCCGGCGCCGGGCCACCCGGCTGCCGGGGCGGCGGCCGGCCGCTCGCCCACCAACTCCACCAGCCGGGCCAGCCGCCGGCGACCCGCGATCCGGTACGCGGGCCCACCCTCGCCCGGCTCCACGAACGCCCCCGGCAGCCCCACCACGGCCAGCGCCGCCCGCACCGGCGGCCAGCACTCCTCGTCGCCGGCCCCGAGCCGGAGCAGGAAGCCGGCCGGGTCGGCCGCCCCCGCGGCCGCCACCCAGAGCCGCAGCCGCCGCCCGTTCAGGTGGAACCCGGCCGGGGGGCGCTTCGCCGTGCCCCGCAGCCAGGCCCGGGCGAGCGGGGCCAGCGTGGTCGCGTACGCGGTGCGGACCAGGTGCCGGCCGTCCCCGGTGGGCTCCCAGCTCGCCGGAATCCCCCGGGCGGCCAGCTCGGCCACCAGCACGTGCACCCGCCAGGCGGCGTCGACCACCACCGCGAGCCGGGCAGTGCCGCCCATCCGCCCCACATCCCCCGGCCCGGCGAGCAGGCCGG
Source organism: Micromonospora solifontis (assembly GCF_003725545.1). Classification (GTDB taxonomy): domain Bacteria; phylum Actinomycetota; class Actinomycetes; order Mycobacteriales; family Micromonosporaceae; genus Micromonospora; species Micromonospora solifontis. The sequence goes on from NZ_RJLN01000001.1 coordinate 57,339, forward strand.
CCAGGTCCGCCAACGATGGATCGGCCGCCTCGGTGGAGAACAGCGAGGGCTGGCGGGCCGGATTTCGGGGAGGGGGCGTCAGCGACACTCCGGGACCTCGTCGAAGGCCTCTTTGAGTTCGGTCGAGTTGAGCCGGCTGGTGTCCAGCGAGCTCGCGTCGTACTCCTTGTTGAGCGTGTCGACCGCGGCCCGCACCCCGTCGTAGAAGGGGCCGGCCTGGGCGGTGTCCAGCCCGTCGATGGTGTCCCGGGCCCGACCGTACGCGTCCCGCACCTTGCTCAGGGAGGCGCGGAACCCGGCCGAGATCTCGTCGCCGTGGTCGGTCTCCGGCACGCCGGCCTCCTCGATCCTGCGCCGGGCGGTCTCGCTGGCCTGCTCGGCCCCGGCGAAGAGCCGGACCAGGTTCTCCTTGGCCTGCGCTGGGGTGGTCTGCGCGGTCATCTGCTGCTGGGTGCTGCTGGTCAGCTTGTTGATCTCGGCGCGCCACGGGGTGAGCGCCTCGCAGACCGCCGCGGCCCAGGCCCGGGGGCTGGGGCCGCCGCAGCCGGCGACCAGGAGAACGAGCGTGGCCAGGACCACCGTGAGCTTTCCGGCGGTTCCCGCCCCCCGCGTACGCATGCGAAGCAGCGTACGGCCTCCCGGTGGAAGCGCCACCCGTCAGGTTTCCCGCCCGGGACGCTCCGGTTCCCGGCCGGCGGGCCGCCGACCGGGAACCGGGCCGCCGACGTCAGGCGTTGACGGTCTCCACGTGGTCGTCGTGGGTGCCCGCGGCGCTGTCGGACTCGGCCATCGCCACGCCCTTGCGCTTGCTGAACACCACGGCCGCCACGATGACCAGCGCGGCCACGATCGCGATCGTGATGCGCAGGGCCGGGTTCTTGTCGTCGCCCACGCTCCAGGCCACCACGGCCGGCGCGATCAGCAGCGAGACCAGGTTCATCACCTTGATCAGCGGGTTGATCGCCGGGCCGGCGGTGTCCTTGAACGGGTCACCGACGGTGTCGCCGATGACGGTCGCGGCGTGCGAGTCCGAACCCTTGCCGCCGAACGCGCCGTCCTCGACCAGCTTCTTGCCGTTGTCCCAGGCGCCACCGGAGTTGGCCAGGAAGACCGCCATCAGGGTGCCCGCCCCGATCGCACCGGCCAGGTACGACGCCAGCGCGCCGGGGCCGAGGCCGAAGCCGACCGCGATCGGCGCCATGATGGCCAGCAGGCCGGGGGTCATCAGCTCGCGCTGCGCGTCCCGGGTGCAGATGTCGACCACCTTGCCGTACTCGGGCCGCTGGGTGCGGTCCATGATCCCGGGCAGCTCGCGGAACTGCCGGCGGACCTCCATCACCACGGCGCCGGCCGAGCGGGAGACCGCGTTGATGGCCAGGCCGGAGAAGAGGAAGACCACCGCCGCGCCGACGATCAGGCCGACCAGGTTGCGCGGGTTGGCCACGTTGAGCGCGTTGAGGATCTCGGTGCCGACGTCACCGACGCCCGCGTCCGCGTACGAGGAGCGCAGCGTGTCGGTGTACGAGCCGAACAGCGCGGTCGCGGCGAGCACCGCGGTGGCGATCGCGATGCCCTTGGTGATCGCCTTGGTGGTGTTGCCGACGGCGTCCAGCTCGGTCAGCGTCCGCGCGCCGTCCTCGTCGATGTCGCCGGACATCTCCGCGACGCCCTGGGCGTTGTCGGAGATCGGGCCGAAGGTGTCCATCGCGACGATGACGCCGACGGTGGTGAGCAGGCCGGTGCCGGCCAGCGCGACCGCGAACAGCGACAGCGTGATGGAGCTGCCGCCGAGCAGGAAGGCGCCGAAGACGCCCGCGCCGATCAGCAGCGCCGAGTAGACCGCCGACTCCAGGCCGACGCTGATGCCGGCGAGGATGACGGTGGCCGGGCCGGTCTGCGAGCTCTTGCCGATGTCCTGCACCGGGCGCCGGTTGGTCTCGGTGAAGTACCCGGTCAGCGCCTGGATCGCGGCGGCCAGCACGATGCCGATGACCACCGCGCCGATGGCCACCAGGCGCGGGTTGCGGTCGACGTCGGTGAGCCCACCCTCCAGTTCGCCGAAGGTCGCCGGCAGGTACGCGAAGGCGGCGATCGCCACCAGCACCGCGGCGATCAGCGCGGAGAGGTAGAAGGCCCGGTTGATCGCGGTCAGGCCGTTGCGGTCGGAGGTGCGCAGCCGGGTGATGAAGACGCCGATGATCGCGACGAGCACCCCGATGGTGGAGATGATCAGCGGGAAGACCAGCCCGGTCTCGCCGAACGCGGCGCGGCCGAGGATCAGCGCCGCGACCAGGGTGACCGCGTACGACTCGAACAGGTCGGCGGCCATGCCGGCGCAGTCACCGACGTTGTCGCCCACGTTGTCGGCGATGGTGGCGGCGTTGCGCGGGTCGTCCTCCGGGATGCCCTGCTCGACCTTGCCGACCAGGTCGGCGCCGACGTCGGCGGCCTTGGTGAAGATGCCGCCGCCGACCCGCATGAACATGGCGAGCAGCGCGGCACCGAAGCCGAAGCCCTCCAGCACGGTCGGGGCGTCGCCCTTGAAGATCAGGACGACCAGCGCCGCACCGAACAGGCCGAGGCCCACGGTGAGGAAGCCGACCACGCCACCGGTCCGGAAGGCGATCTTCATGGCGCCCTCACGGCCGCCTTCCCGCTCCCGGGCGGCCGCGGCGACCCGCAGGTTGGCGCGGGTGGCCAGCCACATGCCGGCGCCGCCGATGAACGCGCTGAAGCTGGCGCCCACCACGAAGAAGAGCGATCGGCCGATCTTCACCCAGGTCTGGCTGCCGTCGGTGTCGTGCACCGGCAGCAGGAACAGCAGCACGACGGCGATGACCACGAAGATCGCCAGGGTACGGAACTGCCGCAGCAGGTACGCGGACGCGCCCTCCTGCACCGCCCCGGAGATCTCCTGCATGTTGGTGGTTCCCGTACCGGCTGCCAGTACCGCCCTGGTCAAGGCGGCCGCGAAGACGAGCGCCACCAGCGCGATGACCGCGGCGATGACGACGTACGTCACGTTGGCTCCGGTAAGGGACAGTGCGCCGCCGTCGGCGGCCAAGGTCCCGGACATCTATGTCCTCCTGTACCGAACAACTCGCGTCGGCCCGTGGAGACGCACGGGCCGACGCCTGGATGCGGACTCGCAAGCGCCCGCCAACCCACCCCGGCGGACCAGCGATGAACACCCGTTCCCGCTGGCTGCGGGACGGATCACTTGCTGACAACTCGCGTACTGTAGCCCTCTGACGTGTTGAGGGTCACAGGCAGGGGGCACCCAGCCTCGATGATCTTCATCGCTGTGCTATGTGAAGAAATCTGATATATAGGGCGGCCAACACGACCAGGCCGCGCTCCCCGAGGGGAACGCGGCCCGCGTGGTGGATCGTCAGGTCAGCGGCGAACCGGCCACACCATCCGGACCTCGGTGCCGACGCCCTCCTCGACCGGGCGCACCTGGAGATCCTCGACGAAGCCGGCGAGCAGCGCGAAGCCCACGCCGGTGGTCAACGCGTCCTCGCTGAGCGACTCCTTGGCCAGCTCGTCCGGGGGCAGGGCGGCCAGCCCGATGCTCGCCTCGATCGGGGCCCGGTCCACCACCCGCACCGTGTACGCCCCGCTGTCGGACATCTCCACGTACACCGGATCGGCCAGCCCGTACTGCCGGTGCAGGGCCACCGCCCGGGTGCACGCCTCACCGATCGCCAGGCGCACCTCGTCGAGCAGGTCCTCACGTACCCCGGCCCGGCGGGCCACCGCCACGCCGACCAGGCGTGCGGTACGGACGTGCACCGGCGCGGGCGAGAAGGAGAGCTTGACGGTCGCCATCACGCGCCGGCGCCGGTCGGGTCGGCGCTGATCGCCGCATCGACCGTGGGGTGCAGCGGGAAGACCTGGTCCAGTGCGGTGATCCGGAAGATCTTGAGCAGCGGCTCCTTGTCGCAGACCAGCGCGAAGGAACCGCCGGCCGAGCGGAGCCGCTTGAGCGCGCCGACCAGCACGCCGAGGCCGGTCGAGTCGAGGAAGTCCACCCGGCCCAGGTCGACCACGACCCGGCGGGCACCGCCGTCGATCAGTTCGAGGAGCCGTTCCCGCAGCCGCGGCGCGGTGTAGACGTCCACCTCACCGCCGACCTCGAGCACCGTGTGCTCGCCCACGGTGCGGGTCGCCAGCGACAGCTCCATCGGTCCCTCCTCGGTAAGCTCTCCTGGGCATCTAACCATCTTCACGCGTGACCCTTTCGGGTCACCGGTGGCGGCTTCCCCATACCCAGACCCCGGGTTCCCAATTCCGAACACCAGTGCGAGAGTGCAGGACGTGACGTTCGACGACTTCAGCTCGGCGGCTCCGTCGCCCGACCGGAAGCCGTCGTCCACCGCCAGCGGATCGACGCGCGTCGGTCCCGGCCGCCCGCCGGACGAGCTGCTGCGCCGGCTCCGCCTCCGGCACGCCACCGACCCGGTCACCCACGTCGAACGGGTGCCGGCCCGCGCCGGGGAGCCCGCGCCGTGGCCGGAATGGGCCCCGGCGGAGCTGCGGGCGGCGCTCGCGCGGCGCGGCGTGGTCGCCCCGTGGCGGCACCAGGCCGAGGCCGCCGAGCTGGCGTACGCCGGAGAGCACGTGGTGGTGGCCACCGGGACGGCGTCCGGCAAGTCGCTGGCGTACCAACTGCCCGCACTGGCCACGCTGCTCGCCGACCCGCGCGCCACCGTGCTCTACCTGGCCCCGACCAAGGCGCTCGCCGCCGACCAGCTACGCGCCGTCGCCGGACTGGAACTCGACGGGGTACGCCCCGCCACCTACGACGGGGACACCCCGCGCGCCGAGCGCGAGTGGATCCGCCGGCACTCGCGGTTCGTCCTGACCAACCCGGACATGCTGCACCACGGCATCCTCCCCGGGCACGCCCACTGGTCCGGCTTCCTGCGCCGGCTCGCCTACGTGGTGATCGACGAGTGCCACACCTACCGGGGCGTGTTCGGCTCGCACGTCGCGCACGTGCTGCGCCGGTTGCGCCGGCAGTGCGCCCGCTACGGGCGTCCCCCCGGCCAGGCGCTCGCGGGCTCGCGCAGTACCCCAACCTTCGTACTGGCCTCGGCCACGTCCGGCGACCCGGCGACGGCGGCCGGGCGGCTCACCGGCCTGCCGGTCACCGCCGTCACCGAGGACACCTCGCCGCGCGGCGGGGTGACCTTCGCCCTCTGGAAACCGCCCCTGCTTCCCCCTCCTTCCGCCGACGAGGAGCTCGCCGACCTGGTGTCCGTCCGGCGCTCCGCGCTGCGGGAGACCGCCGACCTGCTCACCGACAGCGTCGTCGAGGGAGTCCGCACGCTGGCCTTCGTCCGCTCCCGGCGCGGCGCCGAGGTGGTCGCCGCGAACGCCCGGCGGGCACTCGACGAGGCGGTGCCGGGGCTGGGTGACCGGGTGGCCGCCTACCGGGCCGGCTACCTGCGCGAGGAGCGGCGCGAGCTGGAACGCGCCCTGCTGCACGGCGACCTGCTGGGGCTCGCCTCCACCAACGCCCTGGAACTCGGCGTCGACCTGGTCGGGCTGGACGCGGTGCTGATCTGCGGCTGGCCCGGCACCCGGGCGTCGCTCTGGCAGCAGGCCGGCCGGGCCGGCCGCTCCGGCGACGAGGCCCTCGCGGTGCTGGTCGCCCGCGACGACCCGCTGGACACCTACCTGGTGCACCATCCGGAGGCGCTGTTCGGGCGGCCGGTCGAGGCGACCGTGCTCGACCCGGCCAACCCGTACGTGCTCGCCCCGCAGCTCGCCTGCGCCGCGCACGAGGCCCCGCTCACCCCCGCCGACCTGGAACTCTTCGGCGAGGGCGCGAAGGAGGCGGTGGACTCGCTGGTCGAGGCCGGGGCGCTGCGGCAGCGGCCCACCGGGTGGTACTGGCGGCACCGGGAACGCCCCGAGGTGGACCTGCGCGGGGAGGACGGCGCGCCGGTCTGCGTGGTGGAGGAGTCCACCGGCCGGCTGCTCGGCACCGTCGACGGCGGCTCGTCCCACTTCCTGCTCCACCCCGGCGCGGTCTATCTGCACCAGGGCGTCTCGTACGTGGTCGACTCGCTGGACCTGGCCGACGGGTGCGCGCTGGTGCACGCCGAGGAGCCGGACTGGTCCACCCACGCCCGGGACGTCACCTCGCTGTCCGTGGTGTCGGTCCGCTCGTACGTCGACGCCGGCCCCGTCGGGCTCTTCCTCGGCGAGGTGGACGTGACCAGCCAGGTGGTGTCGTACCAGCGGCGGCGGATCGCCACCGGCGAGGTGATCGACACCCGGCCGCTGGACCTGCCGGCGCGGGAGCTGCGCACCGTCGCCGTCTGGTTCACCGTCTCACCCGGATCGCTGGCGGCGGCCGGGATCGAGGCGGCGGACATCCCGGGGGCGTTGCACGCCGCCGAGCACGCCGGCATCGGCCTGCTGCCGCTGATGGCCACCTGCGACCGCTGGGACATCGGGGGCCTCTCCACCGCGCTGCACCCGGACACCGAGGCGCCCACCGTGTTCGTCTACGACGGCCACCCCGGTGGGGCGGGCTTCGCCGAGCGGGCGTACCGGACGGCGTCGGCCTGGCTGCGCGCCACCCGCGACGCGATCGCGGAGTGCGGCTGCGAGACCGGCTGCCCGTCCTGCGTCCAGTCCCCGAAGTGCGGCAACGGCAACAACCCGCTCGCCAAGCCGGACGCGGTCAAGGTGCTGGACGTGGTGCTCGCCAACCTGCCCGACCCGGCCGCGCCCGCGTCGGCCACCGGTGGCGCGGCGGGCGGTACCGCTGCCGCTCCCCACGGCGCCCCGCCGTCCGGTCCCGCCGGCCTGGTTGCCGACGGCTCGGCGCGGGCACCACTGCCCCGTCAGGACGAGCGGCTGTCGGGGCGGCCCGCCCCGGACGGCGTCGTCGCCGACTGACCCCGACCACGGCACGGCGCACGGGTGCCGCTCGGATCAACCAGGTCCGGTGGCGGCCAGGAAAGGCGCATGAGTCCGGGGAAGACGGGGCATCATTGATATATGGGAGCGCTTCCATGACCACCCGCCGGTGGCCGGGTGCTCCCGAGAGACCTTGAGATCCTGCCCGGGGAGGAGAAGCCATGGCCGACACGATCGCCGAGACCGTCGACCTGCTCTACACGATCGACCAGGAGAACCTCACCCCCGACCAACAGATCGCGCTGGGCAGCGCGCTGGCCAACCTGGCCCAGGCCGAGCGCCTGGAACAGATCAACGAGCACCTGCGCGGCATCCATCAGGTGCTCAACGCCTGGGCTTTGAAGGCGACGGTCGACGGCGGACGCTGAACGGTTCGGCGCCGATCGATGGGGACACGCGCGCGGGGGCGGACGCCGAGGGTCGAGCTGTGCGAGACTCCGGCGTTCACCCTCGAAGGAGATTCCATGCAGCTCGACAGCCTGCAGGCCCAGCACCAGTTCTTCATCCGGCAACGGATCCGGATGATGGTCAACCAGTACGAGGTCCGCGCGGTGGCCGCCGACGGCACCGAGGGCCCGCTGCTCGCGTTCGCGCAGCAGAAGCGCCTGGCCTTCAAGGAGCAGGTGACCATCTACACCGATGACTCCAAGCAGTACCCGTTGCTCGGCTTCAAGGCCCGCCAACGGCTCGACCTCGGCGCCACGTACGACGTGACCGACCACGCCGGTAACCCCATCGGCCTGTTCCGCAAGGACTTCGCCCAGTCGCTGCTGCGGTCGACCTGGCACGTCGAGCAGGCCGGCCTGCCCCAGATCACCGGGCAGGAGCGCAGCCTGCCGGTGGCGCTGCTGCGCCGGTTCGTCGACTCGCTCTCCTGGCTGCCGTACCACTTCGACTTCGCCGCCGGGGGCCAGCCGGTGTTCTCGGTGGTCAAGAAGTGGGGCCTGCGCGACCGGTACGTCGTCGAGATCCAGAACCCGCAGATCGACCGGCGGCTGGTGATCGCCATGGCGGTCGGCCTGGACGCGCTCCAGGCTCGCTGACCCGCGCCGGCCAGGGCGCGTCACGTACGCCCGGGCAGGGTCGGAGCCGGACGGTCCGCGAGGTGCCGACCAGCCGGCCCCGGCTCCTCCTGCCCGGGCGTGCACCACCTTGTGCGGCACCGGGGCCGAGGTGTGACGGTCAGCCACGGATCGGGCCGGCCCGGGAGGTCGCCACGGCGGTACGGGTCAACCAGGGCAGGGGTGAGACTGTCACCTCCGCCGTGACCAGTAGGTCGAGCCCGTCGAGCCGGCAGGCCACCAGCCGGCCGCCGTTGACCCCGGTGAACTCACCGGCCCGCCGGCAGGCGGCCCCCTCCCCGTCGAGCGCCCGGCCGGCGCCCGCGAGCGCGCCGAGGTCGGCCGCCGCCCGGGCCTGCTGCCGCGCCACCCGAGCCGACCCGAGCGCCGCGCCGAAGAGCCCCACCACCACGTAGACCAGGCCGATGGCGAGCAGACACACGGTCGCCCCGCCCCGGTCCGCCACCGGCCGGGCGGAGGGGCGGGCCGGCGGGCCGCCGCCACCAGTAGCGACCTCGCCCGCGCCGACCCGGTCCCCCACCGGCCGGGCGGTGGCGCCGGCCTGCGGGCCGCCGCCACCAGGAGCGACCTCGCCCGCGCTGACCCGCCGCCGGGGTGCGGCGCTCGCGCTCCGACCGGAGGTGGACGCCAGGGTCACGGGCGTGGTCCCGGCGTACCGGGCTCGACGGCGGCCACGGCGGTTGCGGAGACGGTGATCCGGGGCAGCCGTGCGCCGAGGGTGCGAACCGGCGCCCGGACCGTCGCGGTGACCCGGTCGCCGGAGACGGTTACCGAGACTTCGGCGCCGCCCGGGGCGTGCCGGCCACCCGCGGCCGAGCCGGGTTCTCCCCGGGCGGCGGCGAGCGCCGCCTCCCGGGCCGCGTCGAGGCAGCCCGCCCGGGTGGTCACCGCCCCCACCGCGGTGAGGCCGGCCGCGAGCAGCAGGACGAGCGCCGGCAGGCCGGCCGCCAGCTCGGCGGTGAAGGAACCCCGCTCCCCGCCGTCCCACGGTCTCCGCCGCCCGGCGACGGAGGCCCGCCGTCCGGCAGAACCCGCCCAGCGGCGGCCGGCCCGCCGACGCCCGGTCACTTCAGCGCCCGGTCGATGACGGCGGTGAGGGCGGACTGGACGTTGCCGGAGGTGAGCACCTTCAGCAGGATGCCGGCGAAGGCCACCGCGGCGAGGGTGCCAACGGCGTACTCGGCCGTGTTCATCCCGGCGTCGCCACGCAGGCGGGCGAGGAGTTTGCGCATGTCGTACTCCTGTCTCGAGGGATCACAGCACGTCGCCGAGGACGGCGACGATCACCGGCACCAGACCGGCGAGAATGAAGGCGGGCAGGAAACACAGCCCGAGCGGCAGCACGATGAGGACGCCCGCCCGCCTGGCCGCCGCCTCGGCGGCGGTGGCCCGATCGGAGCGGAGATCGTCGGCGAGGCGGGTGAGCGCGCCGGCCAACGCGGCGCCACTGTCGGCGGACCGGACCGCGGCGGCCGCCAGGCGCTCCGCACCGGACACCGGATGCAGGTGCGCCCAGGCCTCGACGGCCGTACCGCCAAGCTCGAGCGTCCGACCCACCCGACCGAGTCGCTCGGCGAGCGGCCCACCGAGTGCCTCCGCGACCGCCAGCACCGAGCGGTCCACCGGGGCGCCCGCCCGCAGCGCGGCCGCCAGCAGATCGGCGGCGAGGGGCAGGTCGGCGAGCTCCCGTAGTCGCCGCTCGCGGGCGGCACGTGGCTCGAACCTCCGCAACAGGCGGTCCGCGACCACGCCGGTCAGCACCCCGGCGAGCAGGCCGGCCGAGCCGCCGACCAGTACGAAGACGGCCACGCCGGCGAGGCCCGAGCCGAGCCGGATCCGGTCCGGCCACCAGGCCGGCCGGCCCACGCCGTGCGCGCCCCGCGCGGCCTGACCACCGTGCGCGCCCTGCCCACCGTGCGCGCCCCGCGCGGCCTGGCCACCGTGCGCGCCCCGCGCGGCCTGGCCACCGTGCGTGCCCTGAGCGCCACGGCCGTGCTGAGCACCACGGCCGCCTTCGGCGTCTCGGGCGTCTTCCGCCGTCGGCGGTCGGCTCAGCTGGCGGAGCCGGCGGACCGGCCGGACCGCCGAGCCACCGGCCACCACCGCGAGCGGGGCCGCCAGCAACAGGCAGACCGCCGCGATCAGGTGCCGGGGCATCAGGCCGCCCGCCCCGGCGTCGCGCCGAGCCGCTCCGCCCAGAGCAGCCCGCCGATCTGCAGGGTGACGGCGGCGAGGGCACTGCCACCGCCCACCGGCGTCCGCAGCAGCACGGTGACCGGGTCGACGCCGATGGCGTAACCCAACCCGATGCCGCCGAGCGGAAGCGCGGCGAGCAGCCAGGCGGTGGCCCGGGCACCGGCCGCCTGAGCGGCGGCCGCGGCCAGACCCCGGTCGGTCGCCCGGGCGTCCGCCTCGACCCGTTCGAGCAGCTCGGCCAGGGGCGCGCCGGTGCGGTCGGCCAGCCGCACGGCGGCCCGGGCCAGCCGAGCCACCCGCTCGGGCCCGTCGGCGAGCGCGAGCGTGACCGGTAGCCCGGCCCGCAGGTCGGCGGCGAGGGCGCAGAGGCGGTCCAGTTCCCGGCGGCGGGCCTGCTCGGCCGATCGGCGGGCGTGCCGGCGGCGGACCGCCCGAGCCCCGAGGCCACCGTAGGCGGCCAGCACCACCGCGCCCACCGGCCCGCCCAGCACGAGCCCGACCCCACCGCCGAGCAGGGCCGCCGCCGGCAGGGCGTGCCGCGCCGGTTGTCCGCCCAGCGCAGCGCCTCGACCCGCGATCGACCGGTCGGGTGCCCCCACGCGCGACCGGCCGGGCGGCAGGTCGGTGAACGGGCGGGCCGCGTCCCGCCGGTTGGGCGGTCCCGCCGGCCACGACCGGTCCGGGGTGGACCGGTCGCCGCGACGTCCACGCGGGACTCCGACCCGACGTCGGAGCGGCGTGCCGGCCGGAACCGCACCGGTGCGGCTTCCCGTGCCGAGGAGGGCCCGCCGGCGGGACCGCACCGGGCGTGCCGGCCAGGCCACCACCACCCCGACGCCGAGCAGGAGCACGGCCGCCAACCAGGCCGGCCCGGTCACGCCGGACCCGCCGAGCCGGGCCAGGCGGCAGCGAGAATCGGCGGGACGGTCACGCCACGCTCCTCCAGCAGCGCGCCGAGCCGCCGGGCGGCGAGACCCAGCCCGCGCCCGCGTACCCAGGCGGGCACCACGGTGGCCAGTCGGTCGGGCCCGTCGGGGAGCAGCAGGCTGACCGACTCCAGCACCCGCCCCTCGGCGGTGCGGCGCACCTGGAGGAGCACCTGGAGCGCCGCGGTGACCTGCGCGTGCAGGGCCGCCCGGGGCAGCCCGCCGAGCAGGCCGAGCGCCTCCAGCCGGGCCGGTACGTCGCCGGGGGCGTTGGCGTGCAGGGTGCCGGCCCCGCCGTCGTGGCCGGTGTTCAACGCGGCGAGCAGATCGACCACCTCCGCGCCCCGGCACTCGCCCACCACCAGCCGGTCGGGGCGCATCCGCAGCGCCTGGCGGACCAGGTCGCTCAGCCCGACCGCACCGACCCCCTCCACGTTCGAGGTGCGTGCCTGGAGCCCGATCACGTGCGGGTGGACCGGACGCAGCTCGGCGGCATCCTCGACGAGCACGATCCGTTCGGTGCCGGGCACCAGCCCGAGCAGCGTGTTGAGCAGGGTGGTCTTGCCCGAGCCCGTCCCCCCGGTGACCAGGTACGCCAGCCGGGCCGCCACCACGGCGGCGAGCAGCGGGGCCACCGGCCGGGGCACGGTGCCCTGGCGGACCAGTTCGTCCAGGGTGAACGGACGCTGCCGGAACGTGCGCAGCGAGAGGTACGGCCCGTCGGTCGCCACGGGTGGCAGCATGGCGTGCAGCCGGGTGCCGTCGGGCAGGCGGGCGTCGGCGTACGGGGAGCCGTCGTCGAGCCGTCGCCCGGCGGACGCGATGAGCCGCTGCGCCATCCGGCGTACGTCGTCGACGGTGCCGAGCGGCACCGCCACCTGCCGCAGCCCTCCGCCCCGGTCGACCCACACCCGGACCCCGTTGACCAGGACGTCGGTGACCTCCGGGTCGGCCAGCAGCGGTGCCAGCGGCCCGGCGCCGACCAGGTCGTCGTGCACCCGGTCGGCGATCCGCAGCAGGGCGGTGTCGCCGAGCACGGCGGCGCCGGACTCGGCGCGTACGGCGGAGACGATCGCCGCGGGCGTCACCGGCGTGGCCTCGGCGGCGAACCGGTGCCGGACGCGGACCGCCAGCTCCTCCGGGTCGGCGGGGCGGGTCATGCCGCGCCCGTCGTCGACTCGCCGGTCAGCTCGCCGACGATCCGCTGGCAGAGGGCCGCGAGGGGACCCTTGCCGGCGGCGGCCGGCGCCTCACCGCGTTCCAGCCCCCGGCAGAGCCCCGGCTCGGGCCGGAGCGTGCCGGCGAGCGGCAGGCCGAGCGCCCGGGCCACCTCGGTGGCCTTGAGGCGGCCCGGAGCGGGGCCGCGCACGACGACGGCAAGGTCGGCGCAGTGCGGCGCGGCCTCGGCCACCACCCGGGCCGCGGCGGCGGTGGCCCGCAGCTCCGCCGGTACGACGACCAGGGCCCGGTCCGCCGACTGCAACGCGACGACGGCCGCGTCGTCCAGGTGTCGGGGCAGGTCGAGCACCACGACGTCCCGGCCACGACGGCCGGCGTCGATGGTCGCCGCCATCGCCTCGGCCGGCAGCGGCAGCAGGTCGCCCCGGTCCCAGGAGAGCACCACGAGGTCGCCACGACTGGGCAGCGCACGCACGAGCGAGGGCGGGTCGACGCGTCCGCCCGTGCCGGTCAGCCCCGGCCAGCGCAGGCCCTCCAGTTGTTCCCAGCCGAGCACGAGGTCGAGCCCACCGCCGAGCGGGTCGGCGTCCACCAGCAGGGTGCGCAGGTGGGACCGGGCCGCGGTGACCGCGAGACCGCCGGCCAGCACGCTGGCGCCCGCGCCACCCCGGCCGCCGAGCACGGCCACGACCCGGGCGGGCCGGTTGCCGGACGGGTCGGCCGTGCACTCGGCGAACCGGTCGACCAGCCACGGCTCGGCGGCCGGCAGGGTCGCCACGTGCTCGGCGCCGATCAGCTCGGCGAGCTCCGTACCCGGGTCGAGGTGCCCGGAGCGGCCGACGAGCACCGTGCGGGACCGTCGCGGCAGCCGGGCCCGCAGGCAGGCCTGCGCCTGGTCGGCACCGACGAGCACCAGCGGAGCCGGCGCCCAGCGGGCCCGGGCGGCGGCCGGGTCGGCGGCCAGCTCGACCTCCGTGCCGCCGGCGGCGGCGAGCCGGAGCAGCTCGTCGAGGAGGTCACCGTCGGCGGTGACGAGCAGGGGCAACCGGTGGCGCGGTGGGAGCGGGGTACGGGGCGGCATGGCGGCCTCCAGCGGTCGGGCTCGGGGGTGCTGGGGAAGCCTCGCCGCGCCGGGCGGGGTCCGCCGACCGGTGACGCCGCCCTGTGGACAGCCCGGGCGACTGTGGACAGCCCACGGTTGAGGAGTGGATCTGCTATGGACGCCGGAATATGGCAACAATGTTGCCGATTCGCCGATCGGTGGCGAGCTGCGGGCCGGCGGCCTGACGAGTACCGTCCGGCCGGGGCGGAAAGCGTCCGGAAGGTGTCCTCACCAGGACTTTCGGCGGCGCGGACCGGAAAACGCCGGACGCCGGACAAGCGAGCCAAACCATTGACGGCAGGGATTGCCTGGCACACATAATCGTTTCCCTGTGCCGCCGACCGGGGTGGCACCGTCCATTCGGGATCGGGGCCATGACGGAATTGCCGGACGGCACGCGCCGTCGCCGCCGGACGGGCGGGCCCGCGTTGCACACCGCACCGTCAGCGCGCGGCGGCCGGTCCCGCCCCGACCCCGGGTCGGCGCCTTCCCGCACCCGCGGCGGTGCCGGGTCGCGGGACTTCTCGCCGGTGGCCCTCACCTCGATCGCGGCGGGTCTGGTCGTGGTGGCGACGGTCGGTCTCCTGGCCTTCCTCTCCGACCCCCGCCCGTCGGAGCTGCCGCCCCCGATGTCCGGGGAGGCGATCCTGAGTTCCCCGGGGCTGGTCGAGCCGGCGGAGCAGCCGACCGTCTCGTATTCGCCGGCGCCGGTCTCCCTGTCCAGCCGCGCGACGCCGCCCAGCCGGTCGCCGAGTCACCGCCCGAGGCCGAGCAGCCGGCCGGCGAGCCCGAAGCCGTCGGCGGGGTCGCCGCAGCCGCCGTCGACCGCGCCCCGCCCGCGAGAGCTGACCCCGCTGCCGCCCTCCGAGGAGCCCAACCTGCGGTCGGCCGGCGGGGGCCCGGAGACCTTCATCGACTTCGCCAACGCCCGGTCGGAGCCGGCCGTCGTGCACTGGCTGGACTACGGCGGGCAGCGCCGGCAGTACGCGGTGCTCCAGCCCGGCGAGGGCTATCGGCAGCAGACGTACGTCGGCCACCCCTGGGTGGTGACGACCGTCCGGGGCGTGGGGCTGGTGTGCTTCCTGCCCGACCACCGGACGCTGCGGGCCGTGGTGCGGTGAGCCGCGGGGGCGCTGTTGGAGCGCTCCCCAGATAGGGACGACCCCCGTCGGGGGGATCCGGTTCAAGTCCGCCGGCTGTCATCAACCGGTGGTGACTGACATTGAGGTGCAGGCAGGCAGCTTCGTCGGTTGCGTCTACCGACGGACTGTTGTCAGGGCTTTCGCTGCCTTCCTGCTGCCCTGACTTGGGACACCTCCCCGGCGGGGCCGGATCATGTTGTCGGTCCGGTCCAACTCTGTCGGAGAGCCGACTCGGCCGCTTCGCCGCTGACGGTCACTCAGGGCAGCGGCAGGATGACTGTCGTTGGTATCTTCGCCGGCATGAGTCGGGGGCGAAGGTCCGGCGGCCGGGTTGTTCGGCGGCGGGTCACCGAAGAAGAACGGACCGAGGCGGTGGAGGCCTACCGCGAATCGGTGACGAGGTTGCAGGGCACCGCCTACCGCAACCTACGGCAGACGATCGCCTTCGCCACGATCTTTCTCGCGGTCCTCGCAACTTGGATGATCTTCATCGGTGAAGTCACCCCCGCGCGCCTGCCCTGGTACGCAGCCTCAATCGTCGGCGGGGCCCTTGGCCTGGCCACCTATGGCGTGCGGAGCGCTCGCGCTCGCCTTTACGTGCTCGCCGCTGCGGTCGCTCTCGCGCTCGTCGGCCTGGCGGGCATCTTCCTCGTCGACTAGGGACCGAAGGTGACGCTGCATGTCGAGCCGGACGCGCTGGTCGGCTTCGCCCGTCAGGTTGACCGCGCCGCCAACGACGTGTGGGAAATCCGCGGCTACCTCAACCGGTACGCCGACGTCGCAACCGGAGGCGAGCAGCTCCAGATCGCCAAGGCCAGTCACGAACACGCGGTCGAGGTCATCAACGGCACCCTCAACCGGCTCGCCTGCCTCCTCGAGAACTCCGCCCCGGAACTACGGGCATCCGCCGGCTACTACCGCACCACCGACCTCACCGCTGCTGACCGGCTCGACCGTACCCTTCCCACGGCGGTCGACCGCTGCATCACCCCGCTCGAACTGGAACTGGCCAACAACCCGTGCGTCCCGGCGAACTTCGTCGACCCCCGCGACGTCCGGGGCCATCTCGACGCACCCGGTGAGGCGAAGAACCCGTCCAATGCGCTGGGCTGGATGGACTACATCAGCCCCGCGTCCTGGCTCAACGAGGTCTTCGACCACGTCTTCGGCTTCGACCCCATCGGCGAGATCCAGAACAAGGTCTCCGGCGACTGGGAAGCGCTGGCCCAGATGGCACCGGTCGTCGACAACATCGGCGCAGCCCTGCACGACCTGGCCTACAACCTCCAATCCGGCACCATCACCCTGCACCCCCTCTGGCAGGGCATCGCCGGCGAAGGAGCCTTCCGGTACTTCACCACCACCGCCAACGCTGTCGCCGATCTCCACGCGCCGCTCGGGAGCGTCAGCAAGGCCTACCTCGACATGGCCGACGCCGTCTGGTCCGCCGGAGAAGCCCTCGGCGGGGTCGTGAAGAGCCTCATCGACGCCGCCATCATCGCCGGTGTCGCCGCTGCTGCTGGCACCATCACCAGCGAGACCGGCATCGGCGCTGTCGTCGGCTACGGGCTCGCCGCCGCTGAGGTAGCCAACATGTTCCGGCTGTGGGGCGAAGCCACCAAACTCTGCCAGCAGATCGCCGCAGCCGTCCTCGTCTTCCGCGCCATCCTCACCCGGGAACTCAGCGACCTCGACGCGGTTGCCCTCCCCGCACTGCCCGACGGCGGCCGCTACGACCACCCCCTCGCCGGCGCGAAGGCCTGACCTCGTGGACGACCTGGACGACATCACCGGCGGGGATCAGAGGCGGGCCGACGCCCTCCGCGCCGTCGTCAAGCAGCTCGGCCGCAGCGACAACCCGCTACTTCGCGAGATGGCCACCGCCGTTCAACACGGGGAGCTAAGCCTCCGGCAGGCGGCGAGCAGCAGCACCTACAGCGGCGAGCTGAGCCAGCCCTTCCGGGCCTTCTGGAGGGCCTACCAGGATCTGACCACCCAGGAGCGCGACGACCTCGCCTCGCGCTTCTGAGGCCTTCCCACACCTGAAGCCTCGCTTACAAGCGCTGTGCGTCGCGTTCGCACGCGTCCGGCAACGGCTGCTGCTCGGAGCGGTGGGAGGGCGGCTGCGCCGAGTCACCCTCCCACCAGGACACGGTGTCAGCGATTGATCAGCTGAGAGATTGCAAGCACCAGAGTTGCTATCGCGGTCAAGAACGCCTCAAGGGCGCCCAGCATGGCCATCCACTCAGCATGCGACCACCGCTTCCGCTCGTTCTTACGCCGGCTGCGTTCATGCTTGCGCCGTTTCGGCCGAAGCCTCTTGCGCCTAACCTTCGTTACGGTCATTAGACCTGCGCTCCTACTTAGGTGTCAGTGCAGGTTGGGGGCGGCACCCCGGGCCCGCGAAGCCATCGGTGCCGCCCCTTCCCATGCGCGCGGTTGCCCGCTCACTCACAAACGACCAAGTCGACGTGAGGACACACGTCTCCTAAATCCGCCTTGTGGCTCAGCTGTGCGACAAAACCCGCCCGATTCGCACGCTTTTGTGCCTTCAAGACGGACAGGCTGTGCGACGATTTGCCATCCGCAAGTTGCATATGACAGACGGTTTGCGTCGATATGGGTTGATCTGGTCACCCATCACTGTCCGCAACCGTCTGGGACTGTGCGACGTGAATGACGTGAACCAGTCCCGTAGATCGTACTGAGACGAAGACCACAACCCCCAACGAGTTCCCGTCGGCTCAACTTTGGTGCCGTGATGATTACGGTCGGTATCGGCCATCCAGTTCGCACGTCCGTTCCGCTGCTGAAGCACGTGACAGCCACTGCCTCTACACCACTGGGTGCGGCGGGACAGGATCGGCTCTCCTGGCTTGGACCAGACAGGATGAGGTCCGCGCGGCGCGCCCGTTGAAGCCGGAAGGTCAAGGCCGCCAGTTCACGAACTACAGGTAGCAAGGCGACCGCCTGCCTGGTCATCGGGCCGACCACGCCTCGTCACCTGGGCAGACGTCGTCACCAGTGGTCGTCTTTGGTCGCTCACGATCGGCCTCCGACGGCCTGGTGACGGCCTGGACCTGGTTCTCGTCGCGGTTCCGCCGAAGTAGGGGATGGTCCGCCGGGTGCGCCGCAGCTCAGCGACCTCGTGCAATTGCGGTGGTAGCGCCTCGATGGTGCCCGTGCCCTCACCCGAACCCGTGGCCAACCGCGGTGCCCGGCTTGTTGTCGTGCACCCGACATCGCTACGGGTGGTGGAGCCCGGCAAAGATGCCCTAGTGAAGAAGCCTGCTCCGAAAACCCGGCACCTACTCATCGGCTGCATCGCTTTGAGCAGTGCCGGTCTGGTCCTCAGCGTGTCCGCCGTCGTCGCTCATCGAGCTGTCGACTGGGGATCGTTTCCAGACTGGCTCGGTGGTATAGGCACAACGACGGCTACGGTCCTGTTCGCACTGGGCTGGCAGCGAGAGGCATGGCTCCGCAGGCAGGATCACGAGCGGCAGGCTGTCATGGCTATCCGGCAGCTGTTGCTGGACGTTGAGCACCTGTACGTCGTCGAGCGAGACGAGGATGGTTCCCTCACCCCCGACGGTCGCAATACGGAGATTCGTCTCCTCCGGGAGATCCAAGCGCACACGGCGGCCGCGCCAAAGCCGCTACGTGAGCGGCTGTACCAGCTCACGAGGTTCTACAGCAGGAGCGCCATCAACAACTTCGAAGGCGACCGCGACTGGCTCATCGCCCTTAACTGCAATCGGTACGGTCTCGCACTTGTCGCGGCCTACGTGCAAGGTGACCCGGCTCCCGCACCGCCCAGCTTCGTCGCCGCCTACGAGGCAGCCCTAGCCGAAGAAGAGGCGATCCTTGAGGAAATCGACCGCGAGAGACGTGAGGAGCGGGAGCGGCGCAGACGAAGCTCCGGCTCTGACGCGGCGCAGACGCCTGGTGAAGAAGATCCGCAAAGCGATCAGGGCTGATGAGACACAGTCGCGCTCGTCCCGGGCCTGACATCTCGCTTACAAGCTCTGTGCACCGCGTCCGGACACGTCCGGCAACGGCTGCACGCTCGAAGCTTCGTCCGTGCCGGCTTCCGTCAGCGTGCCGCCGTCCGGCGGCGTTGCTGTCAGCGTTGCTGTCGACAGCTCTTCCGCCAGCACCCCTGGTCATGAGGATGTGTCACACCGCACATCAGCCCTCAGCACCTGCACAACCAGGTTGGGTCGAACGAATGATCGAATCATCACAGATGAGTGTCATGCCTGGGGACTCCCCCCAGCGCAGCTATAGGCTGCAGCGATGATGGGCGAGGGAGGAAGCATGGAGAGCGCGCCCATCCGGGCAGCTGAGTTCTTTGCCGGGATTGGACTCGTCCGCACCGCCCTTGAGCGCGTGAAGGGTGCACAGGTCCAGGTGGTGTGGGCAAACGACATCAAGCAGGCTAAGCGCGACGCCTACGCCGCCAACTTCCCGGATGCCGAAGATCACTTCATCGTTGAAGACATCCGCAACATTGAGGCTCCGGACCTGCCGCCCGGGATCGAACTGGCGACGAGCAGCTTCCCGTGCATCGACCTGTCACTCGCTGGGAACAGGCGCGGCCTGGTCGGCGAGCAATCCGGGATGTTTTGGGAGTTCGCCAAGGTCGTAAAGGGCATGTCCCCCCGGCCGTCAGTGATCCTCCTTGAGAACGTTCACGGCTTCGCCACCAGCCACGGCGGCAAGGACCTCACCGCCGCACTGGCTAGCTTGTCGGAGCTCGGCTACTCCTTGGACGTCCTTGCGGTCGACGCTCGGCACTTCGTGCCGCAGTCTCGACCACGGATGTTCATCGTCGGCATTCAGGCTGACAAGCTGCCAAGGCAAGCGCGGCGCGGCGTGCCACCGATCAGCGATGTACGTCCTGCTTGGGTGCAAGCCATCCACGAGAAGCACCGCGAGACGCTGGATATGCACTACGTCAACCTCCGAGCCTTGCCGGAGGGCCCGAAGGACCTGGACGGCTTCGTCGAGACGGAGGTCAGTTCGGACTTGTGGTGGGGCGAGGAGCGCGTAGAAGCCTTTGTCGGGTCGCTCAGCGAGGTTCAGAAGGCTCGCTTCGACACGCTTCTTGCAGCGGACACGATCAGCTATCGGACTGCCTACCGCCGCACCAGGCAGGGGGTCTCGACGTGGGAGCTCCGCAAGGACGCTATCGCCGGGTGCCTTCGGACTACCGGAGGCGGATCAAGCAAGCAGGCACTCGTCCGGCTGGGGAGAGGCAGCCAGGCGGTTCGGTGGATGACGCCGCGCGAGTACGCCAACCTCATGGGTGCCCACGACTACAAACTCCTTGCTGGCACGCCCAATCAGCAACTCTTCGGGTTTGGCGACGCCGTCGTGGTTGACGTCATCGAGTGGATCGGCAACAACTACCTCCTGCCGGTCCTACGGCCAGCCGGCCCTGAGTGACCTTAATTGGCGCGAAAGACAGCGAGATGACGCTACCTCCCACGCCGCCACCGTCATCAGCCTCGCGCGCCATGAGGTCAAATAGGAGCACGGACACAAAGCCCGAGCTGGCGCTCCGACGACAACTTTTTCACCGAGGGCTACGGTATCGGGTCGGCTACCGAATTTCCCTGCCGGAACGCGCGGTCCGGCCAGATATCGTCTTCACGCGCCGTAAGGTCGCAATTTTTGTGGATGGTTGCTTCTGGCACGGATGCCCGCTCCACTGTCGGATGCCGTCTGATCCAAGCGGGTACTGGCACCAGAAGATTGATCGCAACCGAAAGCGCGACTTAGTCGTCAATGAGGTGCTGCGCGCTGCGGGCTGGACCGTATTTAGGGTCTGGGAACATGAGCCCGCGGACGATGCGGCGCGAGCCATCGACGCTGCACTGGCTCAAGGAACAAGCACATAGGGCGTCGCCAGGCGTCCCTGGCCAGCAGTGCCGGTGCGAGTCTTAGGGTGACGGCCAGGACGGCAGCCGGTCGGATTGCCGACACTCGCCGCCGGCATGTGGCTCCTGCCTGGACTTCCGCGAGGGAGAGGGGCGCTCCGCAGCTCGCCGCACCGGGCCCGTCCCCCACCGTCAGCAAAGCTAGCCCTTAGACTCCTGCTCCCGATCATGGATGGGTAAGAAGTAAGAGGGGTGCCCAGTGGCTAGTCGCGGCGTCGCGTCGTACAACGAGCCAGATCACAACCCGCCATCGAAGGCCTCGCTGCCGACCGAGTTCGTCCAAGGCTTCAGACGGTTGCTGAAGGACGCCATGGGGGCCGTGGATAGCGCGAGCGGCAAGTCCCTCGGCGACTGCATCGGCGTCTACGCCTTCTACGATTACGATGCAGAGCCAATCTACGTCGGGCAGACGTGGTTGAAGTTCAGAGATCGTATCGGCCGACACCTGACCGGCCAGCGAAGCGACACGCTGGCGTATCGTATTCTCGATCCCTTCGAGGTCGCAGAGTTGGAGTTCTGGCCAACCGAGCATCTGCGCGACGACCCGGACAAGCAGGCGAAGCTCAACGCGATCGAGTACTCGGTATATCGTCAAGCGATCCTCGATTCGAAGTATAAGGCAATCCTGAACGAGAAGATTCCCCCGGTTTCGCAGCTGGTGGAGGCGCCGCCCTCGCATCGTTTCAATTTGGTTCCGGAGCACCTACGAGAAGACCGCGAGCACCCAGACGTTCGTATCGCCCGACGCGCCGAAACCCTGGCGCGGGTATCGGCCGTCGCGCACGAACGCGGCGAGGTCTCGCCTGGCCTGCGGCGCGTCATCGTGATCCAAGCGGTCCGTCTCGCTGACTTGGCGGCTGCGCGCCTGGCCTTCGCGGAAGGGCGAGCCCGGCCGTCTCCTGACGCGATTGACGTGCACGCGCTCGTCGGGACCGTGCTGCGGGAGTCGGAAGCCGACGATGGCTCCAACAACTAGGCTCGCCAGCGGGAAACCATAGAAGTCCAGCTCATCCCGTTGCTCCTACCGAGAGCAACGGGCGGGCTCGGCGAGAAGCCACCACCCGGAGGTCCATCAACGTCAGCAGCGCTCTAGAGGCGACGTGCACCCGTTCCGGTACGGCGCATTGACCTCCCTCCACCGACCGGGCTCCGGCAAAACGAGTGATACCCGGCCGAAACCGGCTCCACTGCGCAACCAACTGTGCCCGGCTCCTCACCAGGGGTCTTCCTGGGAGTCTCCCTGCCAACTAGCCTGAGAACTTCGCACCGCTTACGAGGGGAGTGCTTCGTGGCTGACGAGCCCGCTTACTACATGAGGATCAGCCTCAACGTACTCAACCACCTCGGTCTGAACCTTTACAGCAATGTTCCAGCCGTCCTTTCTGAAGTTGTGGCGAATGCGTATGACGCAGACGCCACCGAAGTTCGGATCACGATTGATCGGGACCGCGGCCGCCTAGTCATCCAGGACGACGGCGAAGGGATGGTCCAGGCCGACATCAACGATCGGTATCTTCACGTCGGCTATCAACGACGTAAGGATAACCGTCAGACCACGGCCAAGTTCGGCCGAGCTGTGATGGGCAGGAAGGGAATCGGCAAGCTTTCTCTTTTCTCGATCGCGGAGACAGTAGAGGTTCACACGAGCAAGGACGGTCAGCGAAACGCCCTCCGCATGACCATTGACGGAATCCGCGAAGCTATCGGCGATGACCCGACCAACTCGAAGCCCTACTGTCCAGAGGTGCTCGACCCGGCTTTGGTGGATTTCGAGCGAGGCACTCGGATTGTGCTGACGGACCTGAAGAAGGGCCTGACCAACGTCGCGGCAGGTTTGCGAAAGCGGTTAGCCCGACGCTTCTCGGTGCTCGGTGCGCAGCATTCATTCCGCCTTTTCATGGACGGCGAGGAAGTCACCGTCCAAGACCGAGACTACTTCCACAAACTCCAGTACGTCTGGGCCTATGGCGACGACGAAGAGGGCCGGAAGATCCTCGCGCGTTGCAGCAACGCAACCGAAAAGCTGATTGGAGAGGCACCGACGGTCGCCGGCGGGCGAGTGACTGGCTGGATCGGCACGGTCGCTAACGCCGGGTCTCTGAAAGAGCCCGACGGGGAGAATATCAATAGCATTCACCTGATGGTGCGCGGGAAGTTAGGACATGAAGACCTTCTCGAAGAGTTTAATGAAGGCAAGATCTTCCGCGCTTATCTGATTGGCGAAATTCATGCCGACTTCCTCGACACTGATGAAGAGTCGGACATTGCCACGAGCAGCAGGCAGCGGATTATTGAGGACGATCCTCGATACCAAGCATTACTGCAATGGCTTCGCAAGGAGATCTCAGCCATCGGTAATGCCTGGAACGACTTCCGTAACGCTGCGGGAACCAAGGCGGCCCTGGACAACCCGCATATCAAGGACTGGTTCGACTCCTTGAGGGGTAAGAGTCGTCAGCGGGCGCAACGGCTGTTTGGCAAGATTAACCAGCTTACTGTCGATGATGAGCGCCAGCGCCAAGAGTTGTTCGCCCACTCAGTGCTCGCCTTCGAGACGCTCCGATACCGGGACAATCTCGATGCACTCGACGACATGGAGGCCAGCGATTACGCTGCGGTCGCCTCGGTGTTCACAGGCATTGAGGACCTAGAGTCGGCGCTCTACCATCAGATTGTCGTACAACGCCTTCGGGTGATTGACAAGCTGCGCGCACATATGGACGAGAATGCTTTGGAGCGCGTGCTCCAGGAATACCTTTTCGAAAATATGTGGCTTCTAGACCCGTCCTGGGAACGGGCCACCGATCGAGCAATGGAGGAGAGGATCGGGAGGCGATTCGCCGAAATCAGAGATCAGTTGACCGATGAAGAAGCAAATTCGCGCATCGACATCCGGTATAAGAAGGTCACTGGCACACACGTAATCGTAGAGCTTAAGCGAAATTCCGTCATTACTAGCACTGCCACGCTGCTTGAACAAGTTGATAAATACCGAAACGCGCTACTCCGCCACCTCCGAGACGTTGGGCGGGACGAACCCGTCGAGGTGGTCTGTATCGTCGGACGTGACCTGCGCGACTGGGTGCAGCCATACGGCCGGGAGGAGTCACGACAGGTCCTGGCCGCCAAGAACATTCGAGTGCTTAAGTACGAAGAGCTGTTGCAGGACGCATACGACGGTTATCGTGAATACATCAATCGATCAGAGGACATTGGGCGAGTGCGGAAGTTGCTCGACTATATCGCCGACGACTCGACCGGGCAGTCGACCGAAGGTGACTGAGCCGAGGCTGTATTAGCCGACTGAACAATCGCTACGCCAGCTGGAGTCCGGTGAATGGTTGAAGTTCTCGGATTTTGCTACCCCGCATGCCCGTCTTTATTTTTGGGAAGACGGGCATGCGGGCCGCTCAACATTGTCTGGGATACCAACGTCCTCATTGACTACCAGGATTTCGGTTTATCCCTCTGGGAAGGTGAGCCGCTCCCACTAAAGGACCTCGGGTACCGCGAAGAGGTCGAAGCACTCGGCCAACTGATACAGGTCTGGTCAACGCGAGACGTGAGTTTCCACATCATGCCCCGGACCGTAGATGACGCGAAGCGGAAGCTAACGGCTAGGCGGCGCCAGACGAGAGAACACATGATAGATCGACTCGTTAGCGCCTTGCTCCTCGAAGGCCAGAGGTCCGACTGCGATCCGTCGGAGTGGTACTTGCCGGTTGAAGCCGCGGGCTGTGGTGAACTGGATGGCCAGCTCGACCTATTCTCGGGGGAGGCTGTTGAAGGTAGGGAAAACGTTCTTCGGAGGCTGCCGAAAGGTGCAGACCGAGACTTGATCGGGCAGGCGCTAGATAGCGACATGCACGTCTTCCTGACAAGGGACGCTGACATACTGAAGGTGGGACCGTCACTGACCAAGCTGGGACTAGTGGCCACGAGCCCAGCTCGTTTGATGGGCACCCTTGCCGCCTATGGGGTAACGCCCTTCGCTGGCGGCCTTGCCGAACATTCGAACTGCCCCTTTCGGTCCGGAGTACTGCTCAACGACCTTCAACGCATGTCGTACCTGATAGAGGCGTTGTACCCCCCTGACGCGCTTGACGATTGACTGTCAACCGCCACTTGACGTTGCACTCTCGCGAGCGGACCGCATGCAAGCCGACGAGGCCGTGGGGGGGATGCGGCGCGAGCATCACGGGCAGGCCCCCGCCTGCCGGCAACGCCGGCCCGAGGGGTCGCAGAGGCTCCGGGGTCAAGGGCGGCCCGCAGGGCCGTCGCGTCAGCGATGCGAAGCACCCTTGAGGCCGGAGGGGCGGCCCCGCATCCTCCGCGCCGCATCCCCACCACGGCCGGCGGTGACTCGCCCTACGGCGTGGCGGGTGCCACGGCCGCCGCGCCCCGGCCGGCTGCCGGCCCACCACACCCCCGGTCAACGGCCTGTCGTTCTGCGGCGGCCCTCCGGGCTTCCCGCTCTCCGCGCCAGCCGTCGGGCATCAGGCGTGACGGCCGCAGAGCGACAGCGGCGCGGCCGGCTCGCGCCCAGGCGGCGGCGCGTGCGGCCCGTTCAGGGCCGCCTTGAAGACGTACAGAAACTTTGAACCACTTCTCCGGCAGCCGGCAGCCGGTCGGCACCTGCCTGCCCCGGCGGGATGGTGGGGAGCGTCGGCCCTCCGTAGGCTGAGTCCATGGCCAACTTCGTCGATGTCGCCCGGGAGATCGCACGGCGGAAGCTGGAGGCTCCATTGCCTCGCCGGTGGAGTCACGTCCGGGCGGTAGCAGCGAAGGCCCACGCTGTCAGTGGAGCCGTTGCCCCGGAGGACCGTGATGTGCTGGTGGCCTCTGCCTGGCTCCACGACGTGGGTTACAGCCCTGATCTCGTTGACACGGGCTTTCACTCTCTCGACGGTGGGAGGTGGCTGCGGCGTGAGCGGTTCGATGACCGCATTGCTGGCCTGGTCGCTCACCACTCGTGTGCCTGGTTGGAAGCGGAAGAGCGCGGCCTCTATGACGTCCTGGTCTCCGAGTTTCCCCGGGAAGACTCGCCGGTCGCTGATGCCTTGTGTTTCTCGGACATGACGACGGGTCCCGACGGCCAGAACTTCGAGGTGTTGGATCGACTGGCGGAGATCCGATCTCGCTACGGCCCGGATCACCTGGTGACACGTTTTATCGTCCGGGCGGAGCCAGAGATGGTTTCCGCGGTACGCCGCACGGAGGCCCGGCTCGCGGGGAGCACCCCTCAGCCGATGTACGGTTCTCGGCGCTCTTCGTAGCCGTGCGCGATGCGCAGCAGGGTCGACGGATGGATCGTGTAGCCGTCGAGCTCGTCGCGGCTCACCCATCGGACATCGCTCGATTCGTCGCTGGTCGTCAGCACCCCGTCGACCGGTGTAGCTCGGAAGCACAGGGAGAACTGCTGCCGAACCTCGCCGTTGGAGTACGCGATGACGTGGCCCGGATCGGAGTAGACACCCACGATGTCGGTCACCTCGACGGTGATCCCGGTTTCTTCCCTTGTCTCCCTGACCGCCGTCTGTGCCACTGTCTCCCCGATCTCCTGGCCTCCGCCAGGAAGGGACCACAGGTTGTTGTCCGTGCGGTGAATCAACAACACGCGGCCGTGATTGTCTCTCACGAACACGGAGACGGCCACGACGATGCTGTTGGCCCTCGGCGCGTTCGGGTCGTGGTAGTGCTCGGTTCTCGCCACGGTATCTAGGCTGCCACCTCTGCTTCGTCAAGTGGGGACGAGGACAACAGGACCCGGTCGAAGCTGTCGGCGTAGGTCCTGAACATGTCCCCGCCGGATAGCTGGCGCAGGTGCATCACCGGAGCGTGGGGCGCCGGAATTCCGAGGACGTGCGTGTTGACCAGCATCTCGTCATCGAACCGGTAGATCGAGTTGTAGAGGGTCGTCTCGTGGTACTTGACCTCGACGCGTGGGGTGCCGCTCAGACGGTCGTAGTACCCCCGGACCTGCCGAATCTTGGCTGCCATAACGCCAGGTGCCCCCTCCTCGACGCTCCTTCGCTCGATAGCTGGGCTGGCCGGATCGCCCAGCAGGACGCGGATGGAGACACCGTCAAGTGCCTTCTGCCGCAGGGTGTCGATCAGTCCAGGGTCCTGCTCAACCAGGAAGAGTCCCGCATACGCGAGAACGTCGATCCGTTCTGTCGCCCTTTCGATGAGTCGGTGCCAGACCTCATACGGCACAGAGGACCGACGGGAGTAGATCTGGATGATTTCGCTCTGTCCAAGCCGTGATGCCTTCTCGGGTGTGACCGCGTTCGGCCAGAGGTAGGACTCAGACTCACGCACGGTTGCGGCAATGGCGTGCCGGTGACGAGGGTAGGGCGTCCGATCTTGCGTGATCCACCGCTCCACCGTCTTCGGATCTACCCCGATCTTCTCGGCGAGCAAGGCAGGGGTCATGCCGTTGCGAAGGATGGCGTCGCGCAGTCGGTCGTTCGGCATCAGGAGCCTCCAAGGGACGACTAGGACGCATTCAAGGTAACAAAGACGTCCCTAGTTGTCTACGTGGTCGGGTGGCTCGTCCCGCTCCATAAAGGAGCCTTATTGGCAGAGGTCACGAGCACAGTCCACCGGGGACACGCTCAAGCTGACCCGAGACACAGGAGGTCTGTTGTGAAGCTGTACGTGGACACCAAGGCGAAGCAGGTGACGGTGTCGAGGGACCCGGAGCCGAAGAACGACCAGAACGGCAATCAGCGGTCGGAGAAGGGAACGGGCCGGCTCATGTGGTCGACCCAGGTCTTCGTTCTCGACGAGACGGGCGGTGAGGTCATCACCATCACCACGGCGGGTGAGAAGCCGGGCGTGATGGTGGGGCAGCTCATCGAGGTCGAGCAGTTGGAGGCAATTCCGTGGGCGACCAACGGGCGTAACGGCGTCGCGTTCCGTGCCGTGTCGCTGAAGCCGAAGGCTGGTTCGGCGGCCAAGTAGTCCTTCGCACAGCGTGCTGTGTGAAGCCTGCGGTGTCTCACCTCAAGCGGCCTGACGTCCGCTGAATTCAAACGGTCCGGGAGTGGTTCCGACTCCTACATTCCCGGCCGGTCGCCACCTGTGGTGGTGACATCCCCGCAAGAGCTGGCGCGGGGTCGGTCCGACTCCTACATCTGCCGACCCCGTGCCCTCCAACTCATCCCGCCCATTACCTGGGAGGACTCGTCGTGTCCAAGTCTAGTCCCCGCCGGTTCGCCGGCAAGTCAACCGGAACGGTGACGGTCATCGAGGCCAGGGTTCACCGTTCGTCCGCGCGGAACGCCAGGGTGGCGTTCATCCTCACGGCGGTCGTCGTGGGTGTTCTCGCGGCTGTGGTGGCCGCGTCGTACTGGCACCCGATCGTGGCTCTGATCGTGGGTGCCCTGGTCGGTGTCCCGTGCGGTGCCGCTGCCTGGCTGCTCGTGCGTATCTGGCCGGTGCTGCGGTTGCTGTGGTGGTGGATCACGGAGGTTCTCCTCGCGGTTCTGCTGCTCACTGGCTGGGTGCAGCTCGCCGGCCACACGCCGATGGTGGTGACGCTGCTGGTGGTCGCCCTGGTCGTCGGTGTCCCGGCCGCCGTGCCGGTCATCCGCCGCCAGGTCATCGCCTGGGCGTGGTGCCTGGTCGTCCGGCACCGGCTGCGGGTGTGCTTCGCGCAGTTCATCATCGCCAACCAGTCCGGCAGCCTGCCGCTGATCCTGTGGGCACGTCCCACACCGGTCGGTGAGCGGGTCTGGGTGTACCTGCGCCCCGGCCTGTCGGCCAAGGACCTGGAAGGCCGGCTCGACAAGATCGCCGTGACCTGCCACGCCTCCACCGTGCTCATCGAGCGCGCTGCGGAGAACAACGCCGCGTACCTGCGGTTCGACATCAAGCGCCGTGAGGTGCTGACCGCCCACGTGGGCTCCCCGCTGGTCGACCAGATCGACCCGACCGCGCCCGTCTCGGCATCGCCGCTGACGGTGCCCACCGCCCTGGACCTGCCGGACGTCGACGCCCCGACGATCACCCTCCCGGCACAGGGCAAGCCCGCCGGCAAGAAGCCGGCCCCCACCACCTCGGCCAACGGCAGCAAGCCCGCGGCTTCGTCCTCGGCCCCTGAGGACGACGTTTCCGACTGGATCTGACCCACACCCACCCGGGACGCGAGGAGCCCTGCGGCTCGTTCGTGTGGCTTCTCGCGCCCACTACTCGCCCAAGGAGGGCAGTCATGTCCACCACGGTTCCCGCCCCCGTTGCCGGGGTGCCGGTGGGTCCTGGCCTGTCGATGTTCGACCCGATCTTCATCGGGATCGACGAGTTCGGCCAGCCCGTCTACCTGGATGTCATCTACCGCAACATCCTCATCGCCGGTGAGCCGGGCGGCGGAAAGTCCGGCCTGGTCAACAACATCTGCGGCCACGGCGTCCTGTGCGACAACACCCGCCTCGTGCTCTTCGACGCCAAACTCGTCGAACTCGGCCCCTGGCGCGACCTCGCCGACGCCTTCATCGGCCCCGACATCGACCAGGGCATCGACGTGCTGCGCCGCCTCCTGGTCGTCGCCACCAACCGCTACACCTGGCTTCTCGCCAACCGGCGCCGCAAGCTCGCCCCCGGTGACGGCATGTCGGTCATCGTCACCATCATCGACGAACTCGCCATGTACTCCACCGTGCTGGGCACCAAGCCCCAGCAGGAAGAGTTCTCCGCCCTGCTGCGCGGGCTCGTCTCCCTCGGCCGCGCCTGCGGCATGCCCGTCGTCGCCGCCACCCAGCGGCCCTCCTGGGACATCATCCCCGCCAGTCTGCGGGACCTGTTCGGCTACCGGGCCGCGTTCCGCTGCACCTCGCTGAACAGCTCGAACATCATCCTCGGCCAGGGCTGGGCCGAGCAGGGCTACACCGCCTCAGACATCTCGCCCACCAACCAGGGCGCGGCCTACCTCCTCGCCGAGGGCGGCGTTCCCCGCCGCATCAAGGCCGCCTACCTCAGCGACACCGACATCTACAACATCGCCGACTACGCCGCCTGGACCCGCCGCCCCACCAGCACCCCGGCCGGCGACACAACCGGATGGGAGATGGCGGCATGACCACCCGGGAGCGCACCTACGCCCGCGCCAACCAGCAACGGGCCGCGCAGTACGCCGAAATCTGGATCATCGCCCAACCGGCGGAGATCGCCGCCATGGTCCAGGTCGCCTCCGCCAGTGGCCGACTCGTCTACCTCGGCCCGCCCCAGCAGATGGGCGGAGACGACACCCGCCACCGCCGCTACCTGCGGCTGCGCACCACCTGAAATCGGCCGACAGGACCGGATCTGCCTCGCAAGCTCGCCGGTCCTGCCGACCTCCCACCAAGCCCTTTCGAAAGGACGTGGCTGCCATGAAGGCTACCCACAACCCACCCACCACCGCGCCGGTCACTCCTGCTGACCTGCTGCGGATGGCTGCCCTCTACCTGCGCCGGCACGGCTGGCACCAGGGCACCTACTACAACAACCTCTTCCCCACCGACTTCCCCACCCCGCCGGCCTGCGCCGTCGGGGCCATCGGCATGGCCTGCGCCGGACACCGCGCCGACCACTTCTACACCCTCGACATCGACACCCAGATCACCTTCCGGCAGACCGTCGGCGTCTTCACCACCTACCTCGACGACCACGAACCCATCTGCGCGATCGACGACGACGGCTTCCTCATCGACGAGCACACCTCCCCCTACTCGTGGAACGACGACCCGGCCCGCACCGCCGAGCAGGTCATCACCGCGCTTGAGAGCGCCGCTGACGAGTGGGACCGCCTCCACATGCAGGGAGGCGAGAACCGATGAGCACCGTCAAGCACACCTTGACACCGGTTCCCCGTCAGCGTCGCCGTCGGGAGGCCGTCGAGAACGACCAGTTCGCGGCCTTCGCTCGCCGCGTCATCGCCGCCCACGGCCGGCGCGTCGCCACCGGAGACGTCGAAGCACTCCGCGACCTCGTCGCCCTCTCGGCCAACCTCGACCAAGCCATCGGCGAAGCCGTGCTCGGTCTGCGGGCCTTCGGCTACTCCTGGGCCGAAATCGGTGCCCGGCTTGGCATCTCCCGCCAAGCCGCCCAGCAGCGCTGGGGAGGCCAGCCATGACCGTCTTCTACGACCCGGCCGGCACCCGCTACGGGATGCCCACCTACCCCTACCGGCTCGCCCCGAACGGGCTGGCCACTCGCCGGCAACTACGGGCCGCCGGCCTTCGACCGGGCGGTCATGACCCGGTCGCGCAGATCCTCTGGCGCCGCGGCAAGCGCGTCGCCTACCTCTACCGCCTCGACCTCGCCGCACCCAAACGCACCGCCACCCCCGCCCAGCGGGAGGCCATCGCCAAAGCACTTCGCGCCCGGCGCACCTGCCGCCACTGCGGCCACATCAAGCCCTACTACATCCCCCGCCGTACCGGCTCCTGCCTCGACTGCACCTCGGGAGGTGCCCGATGACCACCACCAACACCGTCAACTTCGCCGCCCAGGAGCGGATGACCCCGGACGACTACGTCGTCACCGCCCTCGCACGCGATTTCGCCGCCCGCGGTGAGCTGTCCTTCGAACGGTTCCTGTCCGGCTACTACGCCGAATCCCTGCGCATCGTCCAGGAAGCCCACCTCGCCGATTGCACCGTCCCCGACGGGCAGGGCTGCAACACCTGCGCCGGCATCCGCGTCGGCCTCGCAGGTCTGGCCGCCGAGCAACGCGCCGTCACCTCCGGGGAGGTGAGCACCCATGGCCGCTGACCGCCCCACCACCGGCACCCGTGTTGAGGGCCTGGTCCTGGTCCTCATCCTCATCGCCGTCGCCGGCTTCGCCGGTGCCGCCTCCTTCACCCACGTCAAGGACTGGACCCTCGCCAACTCCCCGACCGGCACGGGCGAGTGGTTCGGCTGGGCCAACGCCGTCATCTCCGAACTCGTCCCCATCGCCTCCCTGCTCACCATCCGCCGACGCCGACGCATTGGTGCGCCGATCGGCTACCCGCTGTTCCTGCTCATCGCCGCCGCCGGACTCTCCCTGTCCGCCCAACTCGCGGTCGCCAAACCCGGCCCGTCCGGCTGGCTCCTCTCGGCCGTGCCGGCCCTGGCGTTCATGGCCCTGGTGAAGCTCGTCCTCGCTCCCGCCCCCATGCGGGAGGACACCCCTCCGGCTGAGCCGGCCGAACCGATCCGGGTTGAGGTGGCCGAGCAGGTCACCACCGAGCCGGCACCGCCGGCTGCCATCACTCCCGCCCCGGCTGTGGAGCCGGAGCCTGTCACCGTGCCGGCCTCGGAGCCGGTCGACGTCCCTACCCACCTGCTGCCCATGGCCCGCTTCGCGGCCGTGCAGCACGAACAATCCACCGGCCAACCGATCACCCCGACCGAGCTGGCCGACCGCTTGGATGTCGCCCCGGCCGTGGCCGGGCAGCTCCTCACCACCCTGACCGGTGGTGCCCGATGACCATCCACGTCGTCGACATCGTCCAGATCATGCACACCTGCCCCGCTGAGCCGGAGCCGCACCCCTACGACATCCGCCGCACGCTCGTCGACGTCATCCCCGGCGGACCCTGCCGGGCACCGGTCACCATCCGCTGCGGCGGAACGACCGTCCAGATTCCCTGCCATCGGCACGAGCCGGCCAAGCGCCAATGCGGCGCCTGCCGGGTCATCGTCACCGAACGCACCATCGCCAACCACCACCCCACCGGGGTGGCGGCTTGATGGCCTCGACGCTGGACCTCACCCCCCGGACCTCGGCCCGAGGGGTGGGCTCGAACGCCGACACCATCGTCTACGGCTACACCGTCGCCGGCTCCGCGTTCGAACGCGCCACCCGCCCCGACTACTTCGGCTGGCTCGAACACATCCGCTCCGCCGCCGGCTGCACCCGCCCCATCCGCCTCGCCGGCCAACTCCTCACCGTCGACGCCTCGACGGGTCGGGTCCTGGAGCAGCGGCACACCGACGGCATGCCCGACGCCGCGATCTACACCGCCTGCGGCAACCGCCGCGCCACCGTCTGCCCCTCCTGCGCCCAGACCTACCAACGCGACGCCTTCCAACTCCTGCGCGCCGGCCTCGTCGGCGGCAAGGGCGTCCCCGAGTCCGTCGCGCAGCACCCGGCGGTGTTCGCGACCTTCACCGCCCCGTCATTCGGCACCGTTCACGCCAGGGTGGTCAAGCGGCACACCTGCGCCAACCGCCGCCGCTGCGACTGCCGCGCCGAGCCCTGCCACGCTCGCCGCGACACCGGTCTCTGCCCCCACGGTCGGCCGGCTGTCTGCTGGGCACGGCATGAGGCCGGTGATGCGGCGCTCGGGCATCCGCTGTGCCTGGACTGCTACGACCACAACCACCAAGTCGTCTGGAACATCTTCTCCGGCGAACTGTGGCACCGCACCAAGCAAGCCGCGGAACGGTGGCTGGCTAAGCTCGCCCGCCGCCGCGGCATCCCCCGCGTCGAGGTCGTCACCGCCTCCGGCAAGACTCGCAAGGTGCCCCCGGTGCGGCTGTCGCCGGGCAAGGTCGCCGAACTCCAGGCGCGGGGAGCGGTCCACTTCCACGCCATCGCCCGCCTCGACGGCGTTAACGGCCAGGACCCCGACAAGGTCGTACCCCCGCCGGCCGGGTTCACCGTTACCGACCTCGTCGACGCGCTACGCCACGCCGCCGGACAGATCGCCTTCGACTCACCGCCGCACCCCGACCGGCCGGAAGGCTGGCTCATCGCCTGGGGCGAGCAGATCGACCTGGAACCGATCGCCACCGACGGCTCGGGTGAAGTCACCGATGGCATGGTCGCGGGCTACCTTGCCAAGTACGCCACCAAGAGCACCGAGGCCACCGGGCACACCTCCACCCGCCTCACCGCCGATTCGATCGGGGACTACGCCGACCCCGACGGCGACCACACCGCCCGCCTCATCGACGCCTGCTGGCGCATCGGCCGACCCACCGGCACACCGGTTCCCCTGTCTGAGCGGCCCCGCCAGCCTCGGCCCCGACCCGGCTTCGTCCAGCGCTGGGAATGCCCCGACTGCGGCACCCACACCCGCTACGCCGCCTGCCCCGTCTGCACCGCCGCGCGTCAAGCCGCCCTTGACATCGAACCGACGAAACCAGCGACGGCCAACCCATACGCCCGGCTGCGCCGCTGGGCGCACATGCTCGGCTACGGCGGCCACTTCCTCACCAAAGGCCGCCGCTACTCGGTGACCTTCCAACTCCTCCGCGACACCCGCATCGCGTACCGGCGGCACGAGCACCAAGCCCACCAGCACCCCGCCGCCGGCGGCCAGCCCGTCGACCAGGTCGCCGAGGACACCACGCTCATCGTCGGGACCCTCACCTTCGCCGGAGTCGGCTGGCACACCACCGGAGACGCGCTGCTCGCCAACACCGCCGCCGCCATGGCCAGAGAGCGACGAACCACCGGCTGCGAAGAACTCGCCCACGAAATCGCCACCACCCCGGCCGGCACCGTGCCGGCTGCCGCCTGACCCCACAGACCTGAGGAGGTCACCCCTATGAGCACCGCCGCCCGCCCCAGTCCAGTCGTCCGGCTCGTTCCCCGCTCCGGCGCAGTCATCGTCGAGCCGGTCACCTACACCGTGCGAGAAGTCGCCAAGCTGCTCGGCATCTCGCTGGGCAGCACCTACGCCCTCGTCCGCGACGGCACCATCCCCGCGACCCGCCTCGGTGGCCGCTGGCTGATCCCGCGTGCCCGCTTCCATGCCTGGCTCGACGGCGTCACCGAGACGACGGCCGCCACCGGCACCGACGGGCGAGGGCGCTGATGGGATTCGTCCGCAAGACCCCGGCCGGCACCTTTCGGGCCTGCTGGCGTGACCCGGCCGGCAAGCAGAAGTCGAGGAGCTTCCGCACCAAGCGGGAGGCCAACGCCTTCCTGACGGAGGTTGAGGGCAGCCTCAACCGGGGCACCTACGTCAACCCGCACGCCGGCCGGACCCGGTTCGGTGACTTCGCCCAGCAGTGGCTTGCCACCAGGACGGTCGAGGCGCGCACCACCGAGCGAACGGTCTCCATGCTCCGCGCGCACATCCTGCCCAAGTGGGGTGACTGGCCGCTCGGGAAGGTTGACTTCATGTCGGTGCAGGAGTGGGTGACGGGCCTGAGCCGCGACCTGGCTCCGACCACCGTCGCCAAGTGCTACCAACTGCTCTCGATGATCCTCCGCACAGCCGTTCAAGCCCGGTTGATCGGAACCAACCCGGCTGACGGCGTGAAGCTGCCACGGGACCGCTCGCGAGACGTCAAGCCGGTCACGATCAGCCGGGAAGACTTCTTCGGCAAGCTGCTCCCGGCCGTGCCGCCCCGCCACCGGGCGATCGTCTGCGCCGCCGCCGGCGCGGGCCTGCGCTGGGGCGAATGCGCCGGGCTGACCTGGTCGTCGGTCGACCTCGACCGGGCCCTGCTGCGCGTGGTCCAGGTCGCCGAGGAAACCCACGGCGGCATCCTGCTCCGCCCGTACCCCAAGAGCCGGGCCGGCGTCCGGACCGTGCCCCTGCCCGACTTCCTCGCCTCCGCGCTGCGCCAGCTGCACACCGAGTCCGGTGACCCGGACCCGCGAACGCTCGTCTTCCGCGACCGGGTCGGCCGCCCACTGCGCCGCTCGAACTTCCGCCGCCGGGTCTGGCTGCCCTCGCTGGTCCGCGCCGGCCTGCTCGGCCAGGTCGTCAGCACCGGCCCACACCGCTACCGCGCGACCTGGCCCGACCGGGAAGGCATGGAGTGGTCGGCGGAGTTCACCAGCGAGCGGGAGGCCGTCACCTGCGTGGCGGCCAAGGCTGCCGGCGGGATGCGGTTTCACGACCTGCGGCACGCCTACGCCACCTGGCTGGTCACCGACGGCGTGCCGATCAACCTGGTGCAGCGGGTGATGGGCCACGAGCAGGCGTCCACGACGCTCGATCGTTATACGCACACCCCGGACGACTACGCGGCCCGCGTCCTAGCGGCCTTCGACAGCTCTGCTGCCTCTCTGCTGCCTCAGGCCGAGGAAACTGGGGCGGAGAAGGCTCTGGACGAGGACGAGGAGGGCCTGTGACCTCCTACGGAGCATCGCTCCCAGATAGGGACGACCCCCGTCGGGGGGAGACGGGGGTCGTCGGAGGTTCGGCTCCGGGGGGGTCGAGCCGAACCGACTCAGCGGTCACGGGGGGTGCAACCGCCGAGGGCCTCTCGGTCGACGAGAAGTGAACTCTCGTCGCGCACAAGCATGCCGCAGCGGACCCGTATACGTCGAGTGGTCCCCGCTCCACCCATTGCTAAATTATGTTCGCAGAGTGTGACCGCCATCACTCTGTGCAGAGCGTGACGATCACTCCCGCGCTCCGGATGCCCCCGGGCACCCGCCGGAGGCCGCCCGTCCGGCTAGACTTTCGCGCCGTGGGCCGAAGTGCCGCTTTCTTCGATCTCGACAAGACCGTCATCGCCAAGTCGAGCGCTCTGGCGTTCGGTCGGCCGTTCTACCGGGACGGGCTGATCACCCGGCGTGACGTGGTCAAGTCGGCGTACGCGCAGCTGATGTTCCGGCTGGGCGGCACCGACGAGCAGACCATGGCCCGCACCCGGGACTACCTGGCCACGCTCTGCAAGGGCTGGCAGGTGGAGCAGGTCCGCCAGATCGTCGCGGAGACGCTGCACGAGCTCATCAACCCCTACGTGTACGCGGAAGCCGCCGCCCTTATCGAGGAGCACCAGGCGGCCGGCCGGGACGTCGTGCTGGTCTCCGCCTCCGGCGAGGAGATGGTCCGGCCGATCGGCGAGCTGCTCGGGGTGACCGACGTGATCGCCACCCGGATGGCGGTCGAGGACGGCCGCTACAGCGGCGAGGTCGAGTTCTACGCGGCCGGGCCGAGCAAGGTCGACGCCGTCGGGGAGCTGGCCACCGCCCGCGGGTACGACCTCGCCGACTCGTACGCCTACTCCGACTCGTACAGCGACCGGCCGCTGCTGGAGTGCGTGGGCCACCCGACCGTGGTCAACCCGGATCGGGCGCTGCGCAAGCTGGCCGTGGAGAACTCGTGGCCGGTGCTGGAGTTCCGGCACCCGGTCCCGCTGGGCCGCCGGCTGCGCGCCCGCCCCGCCGTCCCGGTCGCCGCCGCGGCGCTCGGGGTGGGCGTCGGTGTGGCCATCGGCATCGCCTGGTACGGCCGGCACCGCCGCACCCGCACCACCACCACCGCCCCGACCGCCTGACCCGCCCCCGCCCCCGGGGAAGGGCGCTCATACAGAGAAAGAGTGGTCATTCACCGTGGAATGACCACTCTTTCCGCGAATCAGCGCGGATACCGGGTGGGTGGTGAGGTCGGCGAGAGTCCTCAGGAGGCGGCGAGGATCTCGTCGCCGATCAGGGGGATCTGGTCGGCGCCGACCTCGACGGCCGACATGTAGTGGCGCAGCCAGGAGCGCAGGCCGTCGGGGGTACCCGTGGCGAAGGCGCCGGCCGCACCGACGTACTCGGGCTCCCGTTCCCGGTGGCCGACGTCCACGGCGACCAGCCCGCGCGGATCGAAGCCGGTCGAGATCAGCACCAGCCGGGCGGCGGCCCGGGCCACCACCCCGGACGGGCCGGCGAACGGACGCAGGTTCAGCAGCTCGCCGTGCACCACCGCGGCCAGCACCAGCGGGGGCACCTTTGTCCCGCCGGCGACCAGCGCGGCCAGCCCGTCGAGGCGCCCCGCGACCACCGGGTCGGCCACCGGCCGGCCCAACTCCGCCTCGGCGACGACGTCCCGGGCGGCGAGCACGTGCAGCCGGGCGAGGGCCTGCCGGGGGGCCTTCGGCCAGAGCTCGCTCAACCCGGGCAGCGCCCCGGCCACCCGCAAGGCTCCCTGGAGCACCGGGTCGGTGACCGTGCCGGCGCGTACCTCCTCGCGGTCGTGCGGGCGGCCCTCCAGGGCGGCGCTGGCCACCGCCGAACGGAGGCTGACCTCGGCGGCCACCTGACCGCCGTGGCGGCGCAGCGCGCGGTGCCGATGGGCCTCGTCGACCCGCTCGCGGGCCCGCTCGACGGCGGGCGCGATATCGGCGAGCGCGAGCAGCGGAGCGAGCGGATCGGTGGTCACCCCGCCACGCTATCCATCGCACTCTGCCCGCCGGGCGCCACCCGGCCGGAAGGCGACCCGGGCCACGGTGACCGGCACCCGGCGGGCAGGCGACGCGGTCCTCGGTGATCGGCACCGATTGCGGCGAACCGGGCCCTCCCCGGCCCGGGAAGGACCGGTCTGCCGCATATCGGGACGGACCTCGGCCAGGCCGCGGGCCGGGACCGACCTCGGCCGGGCCAGGCCGCCGGCCGGCGACCGGGCGGGGTGGGCGCCCGTCCGGCGCGTGGCGAGGGCCGCTGAGCGCGTGGCCGGTCCCTGGGCGCTCGCGGCGGAGGTACGGCCGGACTAACCTCTCCCGGGTAGGAGACGCAGGTCACGCGACGAAGGAGTCATCGCATGAGCGAGGCATTGGCCAACTTGCTGAACGAGACGCGCCAGTTCCCGCCGCCGGCCGAGCTCGCCGCGAACGCCAACGTCAAGGCCGAGGCGTACGCCGAGGCGGCCGAGGACCGGCTCGCCTTCTGGGAGCGCCAGGCCGACCGGCTGACCTGGGCGAAGAAGTGGGACCAGGCGCTCGACTGGTCGAACGCGCCGTTCGCGAAGTGGTTCGTGGGCGGGCAGCTCAACGTGGCGTACAACTGCCTGGACCGGCACGTGGAGGCCGGCCGGGGCGACAAGGTGGCGATCCACTGGGAGGGCGAACCGGGTGACACCCGCACCCTCACCTACGCCGACCTGCACAAGCTCACCTGCCAGGCGGCGAACGCGCTGACCGAGCTGGGCGTGACCGCCGGCGACCGGGTGGCGATCTACCTGCCGATGATCCCCGAGGCGGCGGTGGCGATGCTGGCCTGCGCCCGGATCGGCGCCACGCACAGCGTGGTCTTCGGCGGCTTCTCCGCCGACGCGCTGACCAACCGGATCCAGGACGCCAGCGCCAAGGTGGTGATCACCGCGGACGGCGGCTACCGCCGGGGCAAGCCGTCGGCGCTCAAGCCGACCGTGGACGAGGCGGTGGCGAAGTGCCCCTCGGTGGAGCATGTGCTGGTGGTCCGCCGGACCGGCGAGGAGGTCGCCTGGTCGGCGAAGGACCACTGGTGGCACGAGACGGTGGAGACCGCCGCCCCGGAGCACACCGCGCAGCCGTTCGACGCCGAGCACCCGCTCTTCATCCTCTACACCAGCGGCACCACCGCCCGGCCGAAGGGCATCCTGCACACCACCGGCGGCTACCTGACCCAGACGTCGTACACCACGCACGCGGTCTTCGACCTGAAGCCGGAGACCGACGTCTACTGGTGCACCGCCGACATCGGCTGGGTCACCGGGCACTCCTACATCGTGTACGGCCCGCTCTCCAACGGCGCCACCCAGGTCATGTACGAGGGCACCCCGGACACCCCGCACAAGGGCCGGTTCTGGGAGCTGGTGGACAAATACCAGGTCACCATCCTGTACACCGCGCCGACCCTGATCCGCACCATGATGAAGTGGGGCGAGGACATCCCGGCCGGCTACGACCTCTCCTCGCTGCGGCTGCTGGGCAGCGTCGGCGAGCCGATCAACCCGGAGGCGTGGATCTGGTACCGCCAGTACGTCGGCCGGGGTGAGCTGCCGGTCGTGGACACCTGGTGGCAGACCGAGACCGGGGCGATCATGATCTCTCCGTTGCCGGGCGTCACCGAGGCCAAGCCGGGCTCGGCGATGACCGCGCTGCCGGGCATCGTCGCCGACGTGGTGGACGACCAGGGCCAGTCGGTGCCCAACGGCGGCGGCGGTTACCTGGTGCTCAGGGAGCCGTGGCCGTCGATGCTGCGCACCGTGTGGGGCGACGACAACCGGTTCCTGGAGACCTACTGGTCGCGGTTCGGGGCCGGCGCCAACTCCGGCGACGAGTGGGTCTACTTCGCCGGTGACGGGGCGAAGAAGGACGACGACGGGCACATCTGGCTGCTCGGCCGGGTGGACGACGTGATGCTGGTGTCGGGCCACAACATCTCCACCACCGAGGTGGAGTCGGCGCTGGTCAGCCACCCGTCGGTGGCGGAGGCGGCGGTGGTGGGCGCGACCGACCCGACCACCGGCCAGGCGATCGTCGCGTTCGCCATCCCGCGCGGCAGCGCGGAGACCTCGGGCGAGGCGGGCGAGCAGCTCATCGCCGAGCTGCGCAACCACGTGGCGAAGACGCTCGGGCCGATCGCCAAGCCGCGGCAGATCATGCTGGTGCCGGAGCTGCCGAAGACCCGCTCCGGCAAGATCATGCGCCGGCTGCTGCGGGACGTCGCGGAGCACCGTTCGCTGGGTGACGTCACCACCCTCCAGGATTCGTCGGTGATGGAGCTGATCTCCTCGGGCATGAGTGGCGGGAAGTCCGACGAGGACTGACGGCAGACGTACGTACCCCTGAAGGTGGGTGACGGCCCGGGCGGGCCGTCACCCACCGTCGTTTCCGGGGAAGGGCGCCCATCGGAGGTTCGGTGGAGGCGTGCCGGGCTGAACGGGCAGAGGGACGCTGTCACCCCTCCCAGTGGCAGCGCTGCTTCCTCTAGGTTCAGCCGCACCGGGCCGGGTCGACGGGCGTCACTTCGACCGGCCGGTTCTCTCCTCCCATGCCCCACGAACGGAGCGGCATGCACACATTTCCGCAGTCCGGGTCGCGCCGACGACTACTTGTCGCGCTGCCCGCCATCGCCCTCGCCGCCGCGTCACTGACCGTGACCGGCAGCGCGGCCGCCCAGGAATCCGGTGTCAGCCGGACGATCGGGGCGGACGAGTTCTACATCAACTACGCCGAGCCGCAGGTGCAGCCGGACACGGCCGGCAAGGAGGTCAAGGGCAAGGACGGCATCTACACCTCGCCGGTCGACCAGGCGCGGGCCTACGACCGCAAGTTCGCCGGCGGCAACCCGGTGGCGGCGCGGGAGCTGGCCAAGCTCGAGGCCAAGGCGATCAAGACGGGCCAGAGCCCCCGGCAGATCAAGAAGGCCAAGAGCACCCAGACGGCCAAGCTGCTCACCCTGCTGGTGGAGTTCAACGACCAGGCGAACGACGACTTCAGCAACGTGTACGTGCCGAAGACGGTCTTCGAGGACCGGAGCTGTGTCCTCGGCAGCGTCCAGAACGGCCCGAAGCACAACAACATCCCGAACCCGGCGGCACTGCCCCACAAGGACAACAACTCCATGTGGGTGCCGGACTTCTCGCCCGAGCACTTCGACAAGATGCTCTACAGCAAGGAGGGCATCACCGAGCGGGTCCGCACCGACCTGACCGGGCCGGACGGCAAGCCGGGCGTCGACATCTCCGGGCGCACCATGCACAACATGTACCTGGAGATGTCCAAGGGCGCGTACACGGTGGACGGGCAGGCCAGCCCGTGGATCACGGTGCCGCACTCGGAGGGCTGGTACGCGGCCTCCCGCTGCTTCCAGGACGAGAACGGCAACTGGGTCGCCGGCCGCGAGCAGTCGATGAACGGCCACCCGGACAACCCGCAGGGCGCCGGCCGGCTCGCCACCGACGCGGTGGACACGCTGGCCAAGATGGACCCGAACTTCCCGTGGGCCGACTACGACATCGAGGACCAGGCCGACGCCGACGGCGACGGCAACTACAACGAGCCCGACGGCGTGATCGACCACCTGGTGCTCGTGCACGCGGGTGAGGACAAGTCCGGTGGCGGTGGCGCCCAGGGCCCCTACTCGATCTGGGCGCACTCCTCGACGGTGGCCGGCGGCTACACCGTCCCGGGCACCAACCTCAAGGTGTCGAACTACATCGTGCAGCCGGAGGACTCCGGCGTCGGCGTCTTCGCCCACGAGTACGGCCACGACCTCGGCCTGCCGGACCTGTACGACACCTCCGGCGCGGCCGACTCGGACGTCGATTTCTGGGACCTGATGGCCTCGGGCTCGCACTCCGGCGAGGTCTTCCAGGCGCTGCCCACCCACATGGGCATCTGGGACAAGTGGGTGCTCGGCTGGGCCGACCCGCTGCAGATCAACCCGGGTGACGACGCCCGCGCGGTGCAGCTCGGGCAGACCTCGAACACCCCGGTGGGCACCAAGGACGGCATCAAGATCAACCTGCCGGACAAGGTGGTCACGCTGGCGCAGCCGCACAGCGGCGCCAACATGTGGTACTCCGGCGCCGACCAGAACTGGGCCGACGTCAAGCTGAGCCGTACGGTGACCGTCCCGAACGCCGCCGACGCGAAGTTCTGGATGTGGAACAACTACGTCATCGAGGCGGACTGGGACTTCGGCTTCGTCGAGGTCTCCACCGACGGCGGCAACACCTGGACCGAGCAGAAGGTCTACGACGCCAGCGGCAAGCTGGTCACCACCAACGACGGCTACGCCGACCCGAACGGCCGCATGGTCGACTTCGGCGGCAAGAAGTACGGCCTCACCGGCAGCACGAGCGGCTGGCGGCACGACTACGTCGACCTGTCCGGTTTCGCCGGCCAGACGGTCCAGCTGCGGCTGCGGTACGCCACCGACGAGGCGTTCGTGGAGCGAGGCTGGTTCGCCGACGACTTCTCGGTCACCGGCGGCGGCGCCACCACCTGGAGCGACGACGTCGAGGGCGGCGCCAACGGCTGGAGCCAGGCGCTCGGCACCTTCACCGACACCACCGGTACCGGTTGGCACACCGACTCGGGCACCCAGGTCAAGTCGCACTACTACCTGGCCGAGTGGCGCAACTTCGACGGCTTCGACAAGGGCCTGAAGTACGCCTACGACACCAACTACTCGCGCGACGCGTGGAAGGTGGAGAAGGTCGCCTACAACGCGCCGGGCATGCTGGTCTGGTACCGGGACACCGCGCTGGGCAACGTCAACCACACGACCGCCCAGCTGACCTCGCTGCCCAGCTACGGGGCCAAGGGCGGCCTGCTGATCGTCGACTCGCACAACGACCCGCTGCGCCGGCAGGGCGAGGCGGCGGTCAAGGACACGTCGCTGCAGGACAACCTGCCCAGCCGCCCGCAGTCGTCGAACGCGGCCTTCTCACTGAACCAGACGTACCCCTTCCGGGAGTGCCTGGAGGCGGCGAACGAGCCGTACAGCGAGTACTGCACCGACTTCGGCGCCCAGGCCCCGGTGCCGGCGTTCACCGACGCCAAGGGCTGGTACCCGGGCATCGAGATCCGCGGTAGCAGCCTGTACTACCGGGACGCGGACGCCTCCGTGGTGGTGCCGTCGCGGCAGAACCAGCCGTACACCACCCGGATCACCAACCCGGACGGCACGCCGGCGACCGGCCTGTACGGGGCCCGCGTCGGGTCCACGGTGCTGGGCACGGGCAACCCCGGTGACGCGGGCGTCGCGTACGGCGTCTCGATCACCATCAAGCGGGCCGCCAAGGACAACTCGTACGCCACGGTGTACGTGACCTCGGCGACCCCGTGACCTGACCGCCCGCGCGTCGGGACACCTGCGGGGCCCGCCTGGAGCACACTGCTCCGGACGGGCCCCGTCGTCTTGCGCGGCACAGATATCTTTCGAATCCGCGTGACATTTCTCGGAGCGACAGCGCTCCCTGTTGGGGACCTCATAATCACCGTCACTTTCGGTGATCGTGGCCAAAACGTAATGTAATTCGACGCCGAATCAGTGAACGCTTTGGTCCCGTTTTGCCCAGGAAAATGGGGCGGTCTTCCCGGTGATTGACCGGTGACAACGATGAAAACACCTGTCATTGTGAGTGACGCATGACATGACAGCGATGGCTTTAGCTGTCTCTGTCGTGTAACAGATCCACAAAGGAGGAGGACCTTTGAGGAGACGAGTCACAGCGGGCCTGGCCTCGGCCGCGGCCGCGCTGCTGGCGGCCGGTGTCGTCACGGCGCCGGCGTCCGCCGCCCCGGTGGCGGAGGCCGCCCCCGGCGCCGACAAGGCCAAGCACGGCAAGGACAATCTCCCGGATCCCAAGGCGGATCAGCAGCGGGAGATCAAGAAGCAGGCGATCTCCGACCTGCTGCGGGGCAAGGCCAAGCTCCAGACGCGCAACGGCTCGAAGGTCATCCAGGTCAAGGACGACCTGTTCGTCGAGTACCAGCAGGCGCCGAAGGAAGACCCGATCTTCACGATGCTGGTCAACTTCGGTGACAAGACCGACCCCCGTACCGGCGGCTCCGCCGGCCCGGTGGTCAACCAGATCCCCGAGCCGGACCGCAACTGGGACGGCAGCTCCACCGACAACAACAGCACCCTGTGGCGCTCCGACTTCCACCGCGAGCACTACATGGACATGTTCTACGGTGAGGGCGAGTCGTTCCGGGACTTCTACCTCAAGCAGTCCGGCGGCCGGTACACCGTCAACGGTGACGTGAGCGACTGGGTCACCGTTCCCTACAACGAGGCCCGGTACGGCAGCAACGCCATCTCCGAGGCCGACGGCTACTGGAACTTTGTCAAGGACAGCGCCACGTCCTGGTACGACGCCCAGGTCCAGGCCGGCAAGACGCCGCAGCAGATCAAGGACTACCTGGCCCAGTTCGACCAGTGGGACCGGTACGACTACGACGGCGACGGCAACTTCAACGAGCCCGACGGCTACATCGACCACTTCCAGGCGGTGCACGCCGGTGAGGGCGAGGAGGCCGGCGGCGGCGCCCAGGGCGAGGACGCCATCTGGTCGCACCGCTGGGCGGCGTTCCCCAACCTCGAGGGCAAGGCCGGCCCGGCCGGCAACCTCGCGGGTGGGGTGCAGATCGGCGACACCGGGATGTGGATCCGTGACTACACCACGGAGCCGGAGAACGGTGGCCTCGGCGTCTTCGCCCACGAGTACGGTCACGACCTCGGTCTGCCGGACCTGTACGACACCGCGGGCGGCGACAACGGCACGGGCTTCTGGACGCTGATGTCCTCGGGTTCGTGGCTGAGCCACGGCATCGACGACATCGGCTCGACCCCGGGTTACATGGACCCGTGGTCGAAGCTCTACCTGGGTTGGCTGAACCACAGCACGGTCGACTACGGCTCGGGCACCACCAAGGTGACCCTCGGCCCGGCCGGTGACAGCGACGGGCCGAAGGCCCAGGCGGTCGTGGTCAACCTGCCCGCCCAGACCCAGACCACGAACTACAACACGCCGTTCGGCGGGTCGTACGAGTGGTGGGGCGGCAGCGCGGACGACCTGAACACCACGCTGACCCGCACCCTGGACCTGACCG
Organism: Micromonospora solifontis; assembly: GCF_003725545.1. GTDB lineage: Bacteria > Actinomycetota > Actinomycetes > Mycobacteriales > Micromonosporaceae > Micromonospora > Micromonospora solifontis. The sequence goes on from NZ_RJLN01000001.1 coordinate 102,098, forward strand.
GCGCGACCTCCGCGTCGATCACGGCGAAGGCCCAGTGGGACATCGAGGAGGACTACGACTTCCTCTACGCCGAGGTGTCGACCGACGGCGGTGCCACCTGGGCCGCCCTGCACAACTCGCTCATCGACGCCGGCGAGACCGGGGTCGACGGCTCCACCAGCGGCAACTGGGTCGACCTGACCTACGACCTGTCGGCGTACGCCGGCAAGAGCGTGACGTTCCGCTACCGCTACGCCACCGACGGCGGCGTGCACCTGGCCGGTCCGTTCCTGGACAACATCTCGCTGACCAAGAACGGCACCATCGCCTGGACCGACGACGCGGAAACCCTCGCCGCGGAGTGGACCGCGAAGGGCTGGACCCGGATGGGTGGTTCGGTCACCGCCAGCTACCCCCGCTTCTACATCGCCGAGAACCGGACGTACTTCGGTTACGACGACACGCTGCGGACCGGTGGCTACAACTTCGGCTGGGGCAACACCCGGCCGGACTTCGTGGAGCGGTTCTCGAACCAGCCCGGCATGCTGGTCTGGTACGTGAACTACGCGTACGGCGACAACAACACGTCGCAGCACCCGGGTTACGGGCTGAACCTCCCGGTCGACGTCCGCCCGGGCAAGATCCAGGTCGGCAACCAGGGCACCATCACCAACCGGCGCAACGGGTACGACGCCACGTTCAGCCTGTACGCCAAGCCGGCCCAGACCTTCCACAAGAACGGCGTGGAGGTCACGGTGCCGGAGCTCGACCCGACCCCGGTGTTCACCGACAACGGGATCAACAAGTACTGGAACAGCAACAACCCGTGGAACTCGGTGAAGGTGGCCGGCACCGGCACCAAGATCGAGATCTTGGAGCAGGGCACCACCCCGACCAGCGACATGGTCATCAAGATCACCAACTGATCGGGTAGCACCAGACCGGAAGGGGCCGGTGGCGGCGACGCCACCGGCCCCTTTCGCGTACCCCGGGACAGTTCGCCCTGCTCATCCCGTCCGATCGACCGATCCGGATGTGACGGTGAGGAGCGTTCCCCACAAAAAGTTGCCACAAATCGACGCACCACTCTTCCCACGCGTCACCGGAATGTCTATGTTCACCATTGGTCCCACACGTGGGACGTTTTCACCGGCCCGTACCCCCGTTGGGCCGGTTCCCTCACACCGGAGGTACCACGTGCGCAAAGTCGCAGTGGGTCTGCTCGGGCTTTCGTTGACGGCGACGGGACTGGTGGCGGGCACGGCCGCCAGTGCCGCGCCGGTGCCGAAGCTCCCGGCCGCCGCTCCGTCGGTCGCCGAGCCCGCGCAGACTGATCACGATCTGCCGAACCCACTCGAGACCAAGCGGCGGGCGCTGCGCCAAGAGGGCCTGAGCGAGGTCCTGTCCGGCAAGGCCACGCCGCAGCGGATCAACGGCAGCACGGTCGTCAAGGTGGGCGAGAAGGCGGCCGAGGGCGCCGCGGCCGGTCGCTCGGCCCGCAGCACCAAGGCCGGCAAGGGCCCGGTCAAGGACCAGTACGTCGAACTCTCCCGCGAGCGGACCGACAAGATCTTTGTGATCCTCGCCGAGTTCGGCAACGAGCGGCACCCGAACTACCCGGACCAGGACACCAACCCGAACACCCCGGGCCCGACCCGGTTCGACGGCCCGCTCAACAACGAGATCCCGCAGCCCAACCGGGCGGTGGACAACTCCACCGTCTGGCAGCCGAACTTCGACGCCGACCACTACCGGCAGCTCTACTTCGGCACCGCACCCGGCGACGAGTCGCTGAAGCAGTACTACGAGGCGCAGTCCTCGGGCCGGTACAGCGTCGACGGCGAGGTCACCGACTGGGTCAAGGTGAAGTACAACGAGGCCCGGTACGGCCGCTCCGGCGGCTACCCCTGCGCCTCGAACGTCTGCACCAACACCTGGGCGCTGGTCCGCGACGCCGCCAACCAGTGGGTCGCCGACCAGAAGGCCCAGGGCCGCACGGACGAGCAGATCGCCGCCGACGTCAAGTCGATGGACCAGTGGGACCGGTACGACTACGACGGCGACGGCAACTTCAACGAGCCGGACGGGTACATCGACCACTTCCAGATCGTCCACGCCGGCGGTGACGAGGCCGACGGCGACCCGTACCAGGGTGAGGACGCCATCTGGAGCCACCGCTGGTACGCCTTCGCGTCCGACCAGGGCAACACCGGCCCGGCCAACTTCCCGGCCGGCGGTACCCAGATCGGCAACACCGGTGTGTGGATCGGTGACTACACCATCCAGCCGGAGAACGGCGGCCGGAGCGTCTTCTACCACGAGTACGGTCACGACCTCGGCCTGCCGGACGACTACAACGTCACCAGCGGCGGGGACAACAACAACGAGCACTGGACCCTGATGGCCCAGAGCCGGCTCGGTGGCAAGAACGACGGTGGCATCGGCGAGCGGGGCGGCGACCTCGGCGCCTGGAACAAGCTCCAGCTCAACTGGCTCGACTACGAGGTCATCAAGGCCGGCCAGAAGCGCACGCTGAAGCTGGGCCCGCAGGAGTACAACTCCAAGGAGGCGCAGGGCGCGGTCGTCGTGCTGCCGAAGCGGACGTACACCTTCGAGAACGGCCAGCCGTTCGAGGGCGAGAAGCAGTACTTCTCCGGCAACGAGGACGACCTGAACACGTCGATGACGCGGACGATCGACCTCACCGGGAAGACCAGCGCCGCGCTCACCATGAAGGGTCGCTACAACATCGAAGAGGACTACGACTACCTCTTCTTCGAGGCGTCCACCGACGGCGGCCAGAACTGGTCCGCGCTGCCGGGCACCGTCGACGGCAAGGCCCTCAAGGAGATCTCGCCCGGGCGCTTCGCCCTGGACGGCTCCAGCGACGACAAGTGGGTCGACGTCAACATCCCGCTCGACTCGCTCGCCGGCAAGACCGTGCAGTTCCGGCTCCGCTACCAGACCGACGGCGGCGTCTCCATGGGCGGCTTCTACGGTGACGCGATCACCGTGACCGCCGACGGGGCGCCCGTCTTCACCGACGGCGCGGAGGCGGGCGCGGGTGACTGGGCGCTGAACGGCTTCAGCATCCAGGCCGCGACCTACACCCGCGACTTCGACAACTACTACATCGCGGGCAACCGGTCGTACGTCTCGTACGACAAGTACCTCAAGACCGGCCCGTACTACTTCGGGTACGCGAACACCCGCCCGGACTACGTGGACCACTACGCGTACCAGACGGGTCTGCTGATCTCCTACTGGAACCTGCGCTGGGCGGACAACGACACGTTCCAGCACCCGGGTGAGGGTCGGAACATGATCATCGACGCGCACCCGCGGCCGATCTACAACCTGACCGGCAACCCCTGGCGGGCCCGCGTCCAGGTCTACGACGCGCCGTTCAGCCTCCAGAAGGCGGACTCGTTCACGCTGCACATCAACAGCCAGCCGCAGTACATCCGTGGCCAGGCCGCGCAGCCGCTGTTCGACGACACCAAGCAGTTCTGGTACCCGGAGCTGCCGAACCACGGCGTCAAGCTCCCCGCCGTCGGCGTCAAGATCAAGGTCCTCGAGCAGAACGGCACCTCGATGAAGGTGCGCTTCTCCTGAGCCGCTGATCGCCGCGACACCCACGCGATGCCCGGGCAGGGCCACCTGCCCGGGCATCGCCCTTTCCGGCCGGCCCGCGGCACCCGCCCGGGTGTCCCGGAGAATCCCCTGATCCTCGCCACCTGCGGGGCCGGCAACGGATCGCCGGCCCTAGGCTGTGCCCCATGACCGACCAGCGTGGCGGACCCGTCGACGAGTCCTGCGTCCTCCCCGAGGGACCGTGGACGCACCGGTTCGTCGGCGCCAACGGCAGCCGCTTCCACGTCGTCGAGGCCGGCACCGGCCCGATGGTGCTCTTCCTGCACGGCTTCCCGGAATACTGGTACGCCTGGCACGAGCTGCTGCCGGCGGTCGCCGACGCGGGATTCCGGGCCGTCGCGGCCGACCTGCGCGGGTACGGCGCCAGCGACAAGCCACCCCGGGGGTACGACGGCTACACCCTCGCCGCCGACGTGGCCGGGCTGATCCGCGCCCTCGGCGAGCGGTCGGCGACCCTGGTGGGCTCCGGGGCCGGCGGGCTCATCGCGTGGACCGCCGCCTCGTTCCACCCCACCCTGGTCCGCCGGCTGGTGGTGCTCGGGGCGCCGCACCCGCTCCGGCTACGCGCGGCCATCTTCGCCGACCCGCGCGGCCAGTTCGCCGCCGCCACCCGGACGCTGAAGTTCCAGCTGCCCCGCTACGAGCACGTGCTGACCCGGGACGACGCCGTCGAGGTGGAGTCGATCCTGCGCCGCTGGGGCGGGCCGAGCTGGGTCGCCGGCCCGGAGTTCGAGGCGTACGCCCGGTGCTGCCGGGTGGCCATGCAGATCCCGCAGGCCGCCTTCTGCGCCATGGAGGGCTACCGCTGGGCGTTCCGGTCGGTGCTGCGACTGCACGGCTACCGGTTCGTCAAGCTGATGCAGAAGCCGCTGGTCACGCCGACCCTCCAGTTGCACGGCGCGCTGGACGAGGCCTCCCTGCCGCGGACCGCCCAGGGGTCCGGCCGCTACGTCAGCGCGCCGTACGAGTGGCGGCTGCTCGACGGGGTCGGCCACTTCCCGCACGTGGAGGCCCGGGACGTGGTGCTCGGCGAGATCCTGCGCTGGGCGAAGGCCTAGACCCGCTTCTCGCGCAGGTCGACGACCTCGTTGGCCGGCGCCCAGCCCTGGTAGACGCCGAAGTCGAACGCCTCCAGCCCCATCGCCCGGGCCACCGGCCAGCGGCCGCCGGTGTACTCCACCCGGAGCCAGCCCTCGTGCTCGGCCAGCACGATGAACGGCTGCCCCTGCCAGGTGCAGGTGGTCCGGACGTACGCCAGGTCCTCCACCTCGGCGGCCGGCACCACCCGGACGAACCGACCGGGGCGTACCTCCTCGAAGCTCTCGCCCGGTTCCGGCTGGTAGAGGCGGACGTCCTCGCCGTCGGGGCTGGCCTGGTACTCCCGGCCCCGCCAGCGGGCCACGTAGCCGTCGCGGCTCACGGCGCACCGACCCGGCGCCAGAGCAGCGCGTCGGTGTCCAGGGTGGCCACCACCCGCTCGCTACGGTCCGCGCCGATCCGCCACAGCTGCGCCCCGTGCGGCAGCCGGGCGCTGTCCACCTTGAACTCGGCGACGACGTCGCTGCTCTCCCCCGGCGCGAAACCGTTGCCCCGGAACGGCGGGCGCTCGATCACCCAGCCCTCCATGGCCCGCATCGCGGCCTCATTCTGCCCCCCGTAGGGGATGCGGTAGAGGCTCGGCCGGTACGCCGGCCAGCGCAGCACGTAGATCTCCTCGGCGTCACGGGAGAACGGCGTGTCCGGGTAGCCGAGGCCGAGCGCGTCGTACAGCTCGGCCGGCGTGCCGAGATGGGCGAGCTCGTTGGCCCGGTGCACGAAGCCGGACACCCGGTCGTAGCCGCGCTCCAGGTAGTAGGCGAGCTGGCTCGGGGCGACAGCCTTCTGCATGGTCACCGGCCGGGTCGGATCCACCGGCGGCGGGGCGGGCCGAGTCTCCGCCGACGTCGTCCCGGTGGCCGCCGGCTCGGGATCGCCCTCCGGGTCGTCGCCGAGCCCGACCTCGGCGGCCCAGTTGGCCAGGGCCAGCACCTGCTCGCCGGGATAGGTCGCGCCGACCGGGGTGCCCGGGTTCACCGCGAACGACCAGCTCTCGTCCGGCCAGCGCCGGATGAGCTGGACGAACTTCACGCGTACGGTGTCGACCGGACCGTCGGCGCGGTCGGCCAGCCGCTCCGGGGAGGTGTAGACCACCACGTACGGGCCGCCGTCGAGCTGCTCGGTGTGCCAGACGAAGCCCGGGTCACCCGGCCGGCTGCCGGCGGCGGATTCGGCCGCGACCGGCAGCAGCACTCGGGCCAGCAGCAGAGTGGAGAGGAATCCGTCGGTGCTGCCGCTGCCCACTGCACCGAGCAGCTCCTCCTCGACCTCGTTCGCCGGCACGAAGTCGGCCGGCGCCGGGACCACGGCAGCCGGGCCGGGCTCCGCACCCGGAACCGGGTCGGCGTGCCCGCCCGGGACCGGGTCGGCGTGCCCGCCCGGGACCGGGTCGGCGTGCCCGGGCAGGACCGGGTCGGCGGGCGGCGTGCCGTCGGTCGGTCTGGGCGTCGGCGCGGTCCAGGCGAGCGGCGCGGCAGGTGACGGAGTGGCGGTGGGCCGCTCGTCGGGAGCGGAGAGCTGCGCCGCCCGATCCCCGGAGGGTGCCGTCCAGGCGGGCGGCGCGACCGCCGTGGGCCGCCCGGCGGACGCGGACAGCGGCTCGGTCCGCTCGTCCGGGAACGGCACGGCCGGCGTGGACAGCGGCTCCGTCCGCTCATCCGGGAACGGCACGGCGGGCGCGGACAGCGGCTCGGTCCGGTCCGCCACCGCCGCGGCACGCGGGTACGGCGGCTCCGTTCGCCGCTGCGCCGGGCCGGCCGGCTCGAACAGGGGCCTCTCCGCCGAGGCGGAGGCGTCGAGCAACGGTTCGGTCGGCTCGCCGGTCGGGGCGACCGGCTCGAACGGCGGCCGGTCCGCCGTGGCGGAGCCGCCGGACAGCGGCGCGGTCGGCTCGGCAGCCGACGCCGGCACGTCCGTGGTCTCGGCGGGGCGGGCCGCCGGAACGGTCGGCTCGGACCGGCTCTCCCGGGCGGCCGGGTCGATGTGGAACGGCACGGTGGGTTCGGCGGGGCCCGCCCAGGGCTCGGCATGGCCTTCGCCGTCCGCCCCGTACGCCGGTGGCGCCGTCGCGGTGGCCATCGCCGAGGCGGCCGCGGGAACGGTGGGCACCGCGTACGCCTCGGGGACCACCGGACCCGCGCCGGCGCCCGCGCGGGCCGTCGGCGCCTCCACCGGCCCGGTGAGGTCGCGGGCTTCGATGATGGTGCCCTCGATGACGATCGGTGAGAAGCCCCGACGCCCGGCGGGCGGCCCGGACACCGGCTCGGCGATCGACGGGGGCAGTTCCTCCGCCTCGGGCGGTACGGCGGACCGGTCGTCCCCTGCCGGGATCGGCTGGGTGGGCTCGTCCACGTCGGAGGCGTCCCCGGCCTGGGGGCGGCGCCGAGGCAACGCCTGGGTGGCCTCAGCCGCCGAGGCCGGTGGCGGCGCAGGGCGGAACGGCCGGGGCGGTTCCTCCGGCCGGCTCGGGCCGAGCGCCGGCGTGGCCTCGGCGGCGTCCATGGGAAACGCCTGGGTGGGATCCTCCGGCACCGGCTCGTGCAGCGGCCGGCGGCGGGGGAACGGTTGCGTGCCCTGGGCGAACCGGGACGGCGGGACGGCCCGGTCACCGGCCTGGTGCGGCTGGTCCAGCGGGGACGGACGGCGGGCGGTCCGGCCCGAGGCGGGTTCGAAGAACGACCGGGCCGGGGGCGGGGCGGATCGGCCGTTGGGCGTGCCGGAGCGGGCCGCGGTGTCGAAGGGATCCGGCTCGTCCTGGCGCCGCCGCAGGTCGCTGACCCAGCCGGCGAGACTGTCCGGGGCCGGCCCCGGGTCGGGGCGGTCGGCGACGCGTTCGACGGGCGCGGCGAGGTCACCGGCACGGCGGGCGGGATCGCCGCTGGTGACGCGCCCGGACCACCCGTCGCGGGTGGCGCCCTCGTCCACTTCGCGCGGACCGAGCCGCGCCAGGCGCTCCGCGGTGAGCTGACCGTTCGCGGGGTCCGGGCGACGGGGGACCGCCGGTGGCACCGACGGCTCGGCCCGGCCGGGGACCGGGGCGCGCGTCGGCGTGCCCGGCACCGCCGGGAACGGCACGGTGGCGGGCTCGCCCGGCACTCGACCGGCGGGGGCCGACGGCGCCTGGCCGGTCGACGCGCCGGCCTGCGGCGGAACGGCGGCCGGGGGAACGGCGGCCGGGGGAACGTCCCGGCCCGGCGCGTCGGGACGGGGCCGGGCGGCCTTCTCCACCCGCTCCAACCGGGCGCGGGCCCCCATGGTCCGCCCCGGCAACCGGACGTCGCCCCGGGAGAGCTGGGCCACGAACCAGGCGGGCAGGTAACCCTCGATCGGCAGGCCGGGGTTGACCGCGAGCCACCACTCGTGGTTGGGCCAGCCGGCGGCCAGGTCGGCGTACGGGACGCGGCGGGTGGCTCCCGCGTCGCCGCCCAGGCAGGCCCGCATCGCGGTGACGGACGTGAATGCCAGGACGTGTGTCCGGCCGCCGGTCGTCCAGGTCCCCCAGCCGGCCGCGGCGGGCCCGGCGGGCGCCGGCCCGGCGACCGGCAGCAGCAGATCGACCCTGGTCAGGATGCGGAAGTAGAGCTGCTGGTCCTGCGCACGCAGGGCGTCCCGCATCGCCGCCTCGGCCTCGGTGGCCGGCTCCCATTCGGTCACGGCCACCTCTCCTTCCGCGCGCAGGCCACAGGCATCGCCTACAACCTACAAGGTGGTAACAAGATCACAATGGCTGGCCATCACCGGTCCGCCGCCGGTCGCGTGAGGCGCTAACATCCCGTTCCGGAGCCGACACGTTACGGAGGCGGTCGATGTTCCGGCCCACCGCACACCCGGTCCTGGCCGCCCTGGTCACCATTGTCGCCGCCGCAGTGCCGGCCGCACCGGCGGCGGCCCGGGCGCCGTCGGGGTGTGCTTCGCCACCGGCGCCGGCCCGCCCCGTCGCGGCCACCCCGTGGCCCCAGCAACGGTACGCGCCGGACCGGCTCAGCCCGCTCGCCGACGGCACGGGGGTGGTCGTCGCGGTGATCGACTCGGGCGTGGACCGTACCCACCCGCAGTTGGCCGGGCGGGTGCTCGACGGGGCCGACTTCCTCGACCGGGGCGGCGACGGCACCCGGGACTGCGCCGGACACGGCACCGGGGTGGCGAGCATCATCGCGGCGCGCAGCCGCCCCGGCGTGGCGTTCCGGGGGCTCGCCCCCGGTGCCCGCATCCTGCCGGTACGGGTCAGCGAGCAGCAGGTCGTCGAGGGCCGGGAGTCGGGGCGGACGGTCGGCGCGGCCGGCTTCGCCCGGGCCGTCCGCTGGGCGGTGGACCACGACGCCGACGTCCTCAACCTCTCCGTCGTGCTGTACGCGGACGACCCGGCGGTCCGGGACGCGATCGCCTACGCGGTACGCCGGGACGTGGTGGTCGTGGCCGCGGTCGGCAACCTGCACGACGGCGGTGACCCCCGGCCGTACCCGGCCGCGTACGACGGGGTGCTCGGGGTGGGCGCGATCGGGGCGGACGGCACCCGCGCCCCGTTCTCCCAGACCGGCCCGTACGTGGACCTGGTGGCCCCGGGCAGCGACGTGCTGATGGCCGCGCCCGGGCAGGGCCACCAGCGGGCGGAGGGGACGAGCTACGCGACGCCGTTCGTGGCCGCCACCGCGGCCCTGCTGCGGCAGTACCGCCCGGAGCTGAGCGCCGCCGAGGTCGCCGGGCGGATCGTGGCCGGCACGGATCCGGCACCGGGACGCGGCGACGGATACGGCGCCGGGGTGCTGAACCCGTACCGGGCCGTCGTCGAGTCGCCCGGTCCGGTGGCCGCCCGGCCGGAGCAGCGGGCCGCGCTGGCGGTGGAGCGGCCCGATCCGGCCGGGGCGGCGCAGCGGACGCGACGGCTGGCGGCCCGGGACCGGGCGCTGCTGGTGGCGGGCGTGACCGGCGCGGCAGCCACCGTCGTGGCGCTGCTGGCGGTGGTGCTGCCTCGGGGCGCCCGCCGCCGCTGGCGCCCCGCCGACCCCGCCTGACCCACCCACCCGGTCACCCGCCGCCGCGCCCGCCGGCTGATCAAGAGGTTTGCGTCCGGCTGTCCGCGCACGGCGACGCAAACCCCTTGATCAGCTCAACCACGCCGGGCCGGGCGCCGCCGGGGTCACTGGAACAGGTTGGCGTTGCGCTTCTCGGTGTCGAGGTAGTCGGCCGCGGAGTCCTCCACCGCCAGCTTGATGTCGCGCAGCATGGCCTGGAGGTCCTGCGAGGCGGCCCGCCACCGGGACTGGCGCTGCTCGTACGCCTCGCGGGCCGCGCCGGACCAGCTCGCCACCAGCGGCGCGGCGTCCCGCTCGAGCTGCCCGAGCTGGCTGTCGAGGGTGTTCAACGCCTTCTGGATGTCCGCGCCGGCCTGTTGCAGCGCGGCGAAGTTCACGACCAGCACACCGTGGTCCATCGGATCCGTCCTCTCGTCGTCAGAGCGGCAGCTGGATGCCGCGGTTGGTCCCGCTCACCCGGGTGGCGGCGTCGGCGTCCGAGACGTCGTACTGCGTCCCGGCGGTGCGGATCGCGTTCGCGGTCTCCCGCAGGGCCCGCTGCAACGCCGCCTGATCCTGCACCCACTGCTGCTTGACCTGCTCGAACGAACGGCCGCCGGCGCCACGCCAGGCCTGCTGCAACACCTCCAGCTCGGCCATCAGGCCGCTGAGCATCGTCTGCAACGACTGATCCACCTGCTCGAACTTCGCGGCGGTCTGCTGCATCACCGCGGCTTCTGCCTGGGTCTGGGACACCCCGGACGTCACCTCGTCTCCTCGGTCGTGGCTGGCCGCCGGAACGACCACCGTGGACGCCGCCGGAGCGCGCGACCGGAAACGGGGGGCGGGGACGGGCGCGCTCGGCGGAACTCGTCGCTGACGGTAGCCGCCCGACTCCGGTTCTGCTACCCCCTGGGCCTCCCCTGTGGACAATGACCGCTTACGATGAGCCACGGCAACGTCACGCGGCGGACCCGGGAGGAGGCGCGGTGACGGCGACGGCGACCGGGCGCCCGGCACCGGCGACTCCCCACCCACCACCACGGGGGCCGCGCCCCGCGTCCGTCGTACGGGCCGGTCAGGTGGTGGCGGCACAGGTGGCGGTCGCCGCGCTGGTGGCGGCCGCCGGCCGGGGCGTGCCGGTGACCGCGGCGGCCCTGCTGCTGGCGATCCTGCTGCTGCCCGGGGCCTGGGTCCGCTGGCGCGGCCGGTGGCTCCATGAATGGCTGCTGGTCGGCCTGAGGCACCTGACCCGGCGGCGCGCCCTGCCAGCCGCCGCGGGGCCGGCCGCGCTGCTGGAGCTGGTGGCCCCGGGATCGTCGGTGCACGCCGCCGAGCTGGCCGGCACCCCCGCCGCGGTGCTGGACGACCCGGCCGGGATCACCGCGCTGGTCGAGATCGGTGAGCCCGCCGACCTGCTCGGCGACGGCCCGCGAGCCCTGCCCGCGCCGCTCTCGCTGCTGGCTCCACCCGGGCCGCAGAGCCCACCGGCACGGCTCCAACTTTTGCTCTCCGCCTCGCCCGCCCCGGCACCGGCGGCCGGGGCCGGCACGGCCGGCACGTCCTACCGGCAGCTGACCGACGGCCGGCTGGCGGGACGGGTCCGGGCGGTGCTCGCCGTCCGGATGCTCCGCGTCGACGGCTGGTCGGACGAGGAGCTGCGGCGGGCGCTCGCCGGCGCGGTCCGCCGGATCGTCCGCCGGCTCGGTCCGCTGGCCGGCCGCCCGCTGGGCGGGCCGGCGGCGCTGCGGGTGGTCGCCGAACTGGCCCACCACGACGTCGGGGCGCCGGTCCGCGAGTCCTGGCCGGCCGTGACGGCGGGCGGGCTCGTCCAGGTCACCTACCGGCTGCGGCGGTGGCCGGAACCGCGTACCGACGCGGGCCGGCGGTTGGTGCCCCGGCTGCTGGCGCTGCCGGCCACCGCCACCACCGTCGCACTCTGCGTCGGTCCGCGCGCCGGCACCGACACCGCGCCGGTTCCGGCGGAGCTGACCGTACGCCTGGCCGCCTGGACCGGTCCGGAGCTGGCCGTGGCCGAGCGGGCCCTGCGCCGGCTCGTCGGCGATCTGGGCGCGGAGGTCCGCCGGCTCGACGGCGAGCACCTGGCGGGGCTGACCGCCACCCTGCCGCTGGCCGTGGCACCGGGCGGCCAGGAGGTGGCCGGCGCGGAGCTGAACGGGCTGGAGCTGTCGGTCGGCGAGTCCGGGCTGATGGTCGGGGCCAACCGGCACGGCGGCGCGGTCACCGTACGCCTCTTCGGCCCCGGCACGACCCGGCTGCTGCTGGTCGGCGGGGTGCGCGCCGCGCAACTCCTGGCACTGCGCGCGCTGGCGCTCGGCGCCCGGGTGGTGGTGCAGACGGCCCGGCCGCGGGCGTGGGAGCCGTTCGTCCGCGGGGTGGGCGCGCCGGGCGGCGCGGTGCCGCTGATCCCGCCCGGACGTCCGGTGGGCGGCGCGCCGGGTTCGCCGCTGCAACCGCTGCTGCTGGTGGTCGACGCCGGCCCGGTGCCGGCGGAGGTCGGGCCGGCGGCGGCCTGGCAGTCCGTCCTGGTGGTCCGGGACGAGCTGACCCCGGTGGACTCGGCGACGCTGGCCCGCGCCGATCTGGCGATCCTGCAGCCGCTGGATCCGGCCGAGGCGGCGCTGGCCGGCACCGCGCTCGGCCTCGGCGGCTCGGCGGAGTGGCTGACCCGGATCCGCGACGACATGGTGGCCGTGGTCAACCGGCGGGCGCTGCGCTGGGCACTGCTCTCCCCGACGCCGATCGAATCGCAGCTGGTCGGTCGGCCGAGTCGCCGCTGAGTTGATCGACACGGGTTCCCGCGGGTCGCCGCGGCATGGCACGATCCCCGCCATGGGTTTTCTGAAGGGCCTTCTGATCCGGCTCGCCTCGACCGCGGTGGCCTTCTGGCTCGCCACGCTGCTCATCCCGGGCATCAAGCTGGACTCGGACTCGGCCACCGACACGGTGATCACGCTGGTGCTGGTCGCGGCGATCTTCGGTGTGGTCAACGCCGTGCTCCAGCCGATCATCAAGACCGTGGGCTGCGGCTTCTACCTGCTGACCCTCGGCCTGATCGCGCTGGTGGTGAACGGCCTGCTGTTCCTGCTCACCAGCTGGATCGCCGGTGAGGCGGGACTGCCGTTCCACGTGGACAACTTCTGGCCGGCCGCGGTGCTGGGCGCGCTCTTCGTCGGCATCGTGACCTGGATCCTCGGCGCGATCCTCGACCGCGACTGACGCCCGGCAGCTGGGACGCCCGGCGACCGCCGCCGGCCGGGCCCGGCGGCGGTCCACAATCGCCGAGCATGGAGCAGGGAGTGGGCTACGAGATCCGGCCGGGGACGAGCGGTGACGTCGAGGCGGTGCTCGCCTTCTGGCGGTACGCGGCCGAGGACACCGACCGGCACGACAGCGCGGAGGCGGTGCGGCTGCTGCTCGCACGCGACCCGGAGGCGCTGTTGCTGGCGGTGGACCAGGGCGTGCTGGTGGGCTCGCTGATCGCCGGCTGGGACGGCTGGCGGGCCCACCTCTACCGCTTCGCCGTGCACCCGGACCGCCGCCGGCAGGGCATCGGCCGCGCCCTGCTGGCCGCTGCCGAGCGGCGGCTCGCCCGGCTCGGCGGCCGGCGTGCCGACGCCATGGTGCTCGACGACAACGAGCTGGGCCGGCGGGCCTGGGCGGCGGCCGGCTACCGGGAGCAGCCGCAGTGCCACCGCTGGGTCAAGCCGCTGCCGGCCTGAGCCGCCGGGAGGCCAGCGGGCGGGAATTGGCTGGCGAGGAGTCCGGGAGCCGGCGGTAGCGTCGGTCGGGTGTTCACCCTGACCCGCCCCGACGGCTATCAGCTCAGCACCGACCCGGCCCGGCTCGACCTGGACCGGGTGCACCGGTGGCTCTCCACCGACGCGTACTGGGCGCTCGGCCGGGACCGGGACACGGTCGAGCGCGCCTTCGCCGGCTCGATCGGCTTCGGGGTCTACCGGCCGGCGGACGGGCGGCAGGTGGCGGTGGCCCGGGTGGTCACCGACCGGGCGACCTTCGCCTGGCTCTGCGACGTGTACGTGGACCGGGGCGAGCGGGGTCGCGGCCTGGGCACCTGGCTGGCCGGTGCGGTTCGCGACCACCTGGCCGAGCTGGGCGTACGCCGGATCCTGCTGGCCACGGCCGACGCCCACGGGGTGTACGCGAAGGTCGGCTTCGGCCCGGTCGAAACGGACCGCTGGATGCAGCTCGACCAGCGGGTGAGCCAGGTCACTGGAAAGGAGCAACACGCCTCTTCACCACTTACGGTGGAGGCGTGAACCAGACCCGCCTCGGCTACCTGTACGGCTTCGGCGCGTACCTCATCTGGGGTTTCTTCCCGATCTACCTGAAGCTGCTCCGGCCGGCCGGGCCGGTGGAGATCCTGGCGCACCGGATCGTCTGGTCGGTGGTCTTCGTCGCCCTCGTGCTGGCCGCGCTGCGCAACATCGGTTTCCTGCGCGCCCTGGCCCGCCGGCCCCGCGCGCTGGCCGGCATCACCGCGGCGGCCGCGCTGATCGCGGTCAACTGGGGCACCTACATCTACGGGGTGAACTCCGACCGGGTGGTGGAGACCGCTCTCGGCTACTTCATCAACCCCCTGGTCATCGTGCTGATCGGGGTCTTCCTGCTGCACGAGCGGCTGCGCCCGGCGCAGTGGGTGGCGCTCGGCATCGGCGGGGTGGCGGTGGCGGTGCTGACCGTCGACTACGGCCGGCTGCCCTACCTGGCGCTCACCCTGGCGTTCAGCTTCGCCGGCTACGGGCTGGTCAAGAAGCGGCTCGGGCTGCCGGCCGCGGAGGGCCTCTTCGTCGAGTCGGCGGTGCTGGCATTGCCCGCACTGGGCTACCTGGCCTGGCTGACCCGCCAGGGCACGTCCACCTTCGGTCACGTCTCCGTCGGGCACACGCTGCTGCTGGTGCTGGCCGGCGCGGTCACCGCGATCCCGCTGCTGCTTTTCGCCGGGGCGGCGAACCGGTTGCCGCTCTCCACCCTCGGCATGCTGCAGTACGTCGGCCCGATCCTCCAGCTCGGCTGCGGCGTGCTGATCTACCACGAGCCCATGCCACCGGCCCGGCTGGCGGGTTTCGCCCTGGTCTGGCTCGCCCTGGTGGTCTTCACCACCGACGCCGTCCGCCAGGCCCGCCGCACCCGCGCCACGGCCCGCGCCGCCGCTGCGGCCCCCGCCCCGGTCGGCTGAGGCTCACCGGAGGTCGTAGGCGAGGACCGGGGTGTCGTCGGCGCGGAGCAGTTCCAGGCCGACCAGCTCGCCGCGGGTGAAGTGGGTGACGCCGGTGAAACGGAGGTCGTCGCCGGGGGCGGCCAGCCACGAGCCGATCTGCTCCGTCGCGCCGTCCGGGCCGTGCGCCACCAACCGGAAGGTGTACGCCTCGCGGTGACCGGCCCGGCGGTCGTACCCGCAGTGCATGGTGACCTCGGTGCCCCACGCGGTGTCGGTCAGTCCGATCTCGGCGTGCACCGGCACGCTGCCCGCCACCGGACGCATGGCGACCAGTGGCACCTGCGGCGACGGCGGGGCGGCCGGCGGCCGGAGCTGGGCCGCCCCCAGGCCGGCCAGCACGGCGAGCACGGCCGCGGCGAGCGCGGTCAACGCGTACCGCCGCCGCGACCGGGACCGCTCGCGGCGCCGCCGCTGCCGGGCGGCGTCGAGCAGCGCGGGCACCCGGGAGGCCTCCGGGCCGACCTCCAGGAACTGCTCCAGCCCGGCCGGGTCGAGCCGGCCGAGCAGGCCGGGCAGGACGGCGATCTCGGCGACCGCCTCCCGGCAGGCGGCACAGCCGGCCAGGTGCCGCTCGTAGGCGGCCCGCTCGGCAGGGGCGAGGGCCCCCAGCACGTACGCGCCGTCGTCGTGCGCGAACTCGCAGCGGGTCATCCGGTCACCCCCATCTCGGCCAGGGCCAACCGTAGTGACCGCAGCGCGTAGTGGGTGCGGGACTTGACCGTGCCCGGCGGTACGCCGAGCCGGGCGGCCGCCTCCGCCACCGACCGCCCCTGGTAGAAGCACTCCACCAGCACCTCCCGATGGGTGGGGCTGAGCCGGTTCAGCGCCTCGGCCACCGTCCACGCCTCCACCGCGCGCTCCGCTTCGTCGACCGTCTCGGCAGGTTCGGGCAGCTCGTCGGTGTAGATTTCGCCGACCCGGGTGGACCGGCGCCGCCAGGCGTCGATGGCCAGGTTCCGGGCGGTGGTGAACAGCCAGGCGCGGACGGAGCCGCGCCGGGGATCCAGCGACTCCGGGTGCCGCCAGGCCCGGAGCAGCGTCTCCTGCACCAGGTCCTCGGCGCGCGACCGGTCACCGTTGACCAGCCGGAGGGCGTGCGCGAAGAGCGCGTCGGCGTGCTCGTCGTGCAACGCGCGCAGCAGTTGGGCGTCGTGGTCGCTGATGGCGGATACCTCGCTTCCGGCGGCGAGACCAGCGATGCGTTCGCTCATCCATACGTGCCGTGACGCCGAACGGTTCAGCCGCAGGTCACGCCGCAGCTGTTCACGTCCGGTTCAGCTCCGTGCCGGCGGCCGCTCATCGCGCCCTGGCAGCGTCCGGCCGGTACGCGCGCCGACGCCCGGGCGCGCCACCGACGTCCGATCGGGAGGCCCCACCCATGACTGAACGTCCCCGGCTGCTTCCGCTGCTCGGCGCGCCCCGGCACGGTACCCGCGATGCGATGACCTGCCAATACCGGTGCGGCAACGCCTGCGACCACCCGGTGCCCAACACCTCGGCGAACCCGTACTTCGGCGACCTGGTCGAGGCCGAGGTGTCCCGCCGCGGGGTGGTCCGCGCGGGCGCCGTCGGCGCCCTGGTGCTCGGCTTCGGCGGCACCGTCGCCGGCGCGCTGGCCGGTGCCGCGGCGGCGGCCGCGCCGACCGGCGGGATGGGCAACGGCGCGCTGACCTTCCGGCCGATCCCGCCGAACAAGCTCGACACGCTGGTGGTGCCGAACGGGTACGACCACGCCGTCGTCATCAAGTGGGGCGACCCGGTGGTGCCCGGCGCCCCCGAGTTCGACCTCCATCACCAGACCGCCGCGGCCCAGGCCCGGCAGTTCGGCTACAACAACGACTTCGTCGGGGTGCTGCCGATCGACCGGAAGCGGGCGCTGCTCGTGGTCAACCACGAGTACACCAACGAGGACCTGATGTTCCCCGGCTTCACCGGCCAGGACGCGCTCTCGGTGGAGCAGCTGCGGGTGGCCATGGCCGCCCACGGGATGTCCGTGGTGGAGCTGGAGCGGGTGGCCGGCACCGGACAGTGGCGGCCGGTGAGTCACGGCCGGCGGCCGTACAACCGGCGGGTCACCGCGCTGGCCACCACGTTCGAGCTGACCGGACCGGCCGCCGGCTCGGCCTGGCTGCGCACCGCCGCCGACCCGACGGGCCGTACGGTGGTCGGCACGCTGAACAACTGCGCCGGCGGGGTCACCCCGTGGGGCACCGTGCTCTCCGGCGAGGAGAACTTCAACCAGTACTTCGTCGGCGGCGACGGCGCGCCCGAGGAGCTGAAGCCGAAGCTGGCCCGGTACGGCATCCCCACCGACGTGCGCTACCCGAGCGGCAGCCGCAAGTGGGACCGCGCCGACGAGCGCTTCGACCTGGCGAAGCATCCCAACGAGGCGCACCGCTTCGGCTGGATTGTGGAGATCGACCCGTTCGACCCGGAGAGCCGCCCGCGCAAGCACACCGCGCTGGGCCGGTTCAAGCACGAGGGCGCCAACGTCATCGTGGCCGGGAACGGGCACGTGGTGGCCTACCTGGGCGACGACGAGCGGTTCGACTACCTGTACAAGTTCGTCTCGGACAAGAAGTTCATGCCCGGCGGCTCCTGGGTGGCCCGGAAGCACAACCGCACCCTGCTGGAGTCCGGCACGCTCTACGTGGCGGCACTGGCCGGCAACAGCGCCGGCGAGATCGACGGCACCGGCAAGCTCCCCTCCGACGGGGCGTTCGACGGGCGCGGCCGGTGGATCAGGCTGGTCAGCGGCAACCGCTCGTACGTCGACGGGATGACCGCCGCGGACGTGCTCACCTTCACCCGGCTCGCCGCCGACCGGGTCGGCGCGACCAAGATGGACCGGCCGGAGGACGTCGAGCCCAGCCAGCTCACCGGCAAGGTGTACGTGGCGCTGACCAACAACACCGACCGGGGCAAGGCCGGCAAGGCCGCCGCCGACGAGGCGAACCCGCGCAACCTCAACAAGCACGGGCAGATCCTGGAGCTGGTCGAGGACCGGGGGGACCACACCGGCGAGAGTTTCGCCTGGTCGCTGCCGATCGTCTGCGGCGACCCGGCCGACCCGTCGACCCACTTCGCCGGGTACGACAAGGCCAAGGTCTCGCCGATCTCCTGCCCGGACAACGTCGCCTTCGACGCCACCGGCAACCTCTGGATCGCCACCGACGGCAACGCGCTGGGCAGCAACGACGGCCTCTTCGCCACCGCGATCGAAGGCCCGGAACGGGGTCACCTGAAGCAGTTCCTCACCGTGCCGGTGGGCGCGGAGACCTGCGGCCCGTTCATCACCCGGGACAACCGGTCGGTCTTCGTCGCCGTCCAGCACCCGGGCGAGATCACCGGCGCGTCGGTGGAGAACCCGGTGTCCACCTGGCCCGACGGCGACTTCGCCAAGCCCGGCGTGGTGGTGACCTGGCGCGTCAACGGCGGCCCGGTCGGCAGCTGACGTTCCCCCTGGCGGTCCGGCGCTGGACCGCCCCCGAGGGCCCCTTCCCCGCCCGGGAAGGGGCCCTCCGGCGCTTCCGATCCCGGCCGCGGACGCGGATTGCGGCATCTCGCCGTATCGGCGCGGCTCGACGGCCCGGTCTGCCGCAACTCGTCGCCGGGCAGGCCGGACCGAACCGGCCGCGGCGTCAGGGCTCGGCGGCGATGCCGTCGGCGATCGTCCGGGCGGCGGTGAGCAGCTTGGCCCGGACCACCCGGGCGGAGGTCATCATCTCGCTGGCCGGCAGGGCGCAGGCGAGCACCACCCGGCGCTCGATGTCCTTGTCCGGGGTGACCAGCACCGCCGCACAGGCCACACCCTGCCGGAACTGGCCCAGCTCCAACTGCATCCCGCGCCGGTCGCCCGCGGCCAGGTCCGCCTCGAACGCCTCGGTCGTGGTCAGGGTGGCGCTGGTGAACGGGCGCATGCCGTACTCGCGCAGGTACCGGAAGCGCTGCTCGGCGGTGAGGGTGGCCAGCAGGCTCTTGCCGAGGGCGGTGGCGTGCGCGCCCTCGTCGAAGCCCGGCACCAGGTCCTCGAGGTAAGGCGAGCGCGGCCCCTCGGCGACGGCGGTGACCGCCACCTGACCCCCGACGAACCGCCCGAGGTAGTGGCTCCAGCCGGTGTCCACGGCGGCCCGCCGCAGCGACTCCCCGACCGCCGGCGGCCCCCGGAACGCGGTCACCAGCTCCCGGTACCGGTCGGCCACCTCCAGCCCGACGATGTACGTGCCGTCCTCCCGCCGGATCACGTAGCCCTCGTAGGCCAGGGTGCGGACGAGGTGGTAGGTGGTGGCCACGGTCAGCTCGCAGCGGCGGGCGATCTGCTTGACGGTGAGTCCCCTCGGCGCACGGCCGACCGACTCGAGCACTCGAAGCGCGCGGGAGACACTGCGGATCAGGTCCGAAGGTTCCGCCAAGGGGTCGCGCACAACCACCTCCGCCGCCGGGGACTTACACCATATGAAAAACAGGCCGAGTGCGAAATGCCTGTTCGGATCGAGGATGCCAGATCACCGGGCGCGGGCCGTGCACCGACAGACGCGATCAGCTGCCAAAACGTGTCCGGCGTAGGTTTGCCTGACGATGACCGACACCGCGTTGCACCCCTCGCCTCCCGCGGCCCGGCGTACCGTCCGGGTCAGCGCGGGCGCCATCGCCACCACGATCGCCCGCGTCCTGCCCGTCTTCCTGGTCGGCGGGCTCGCCGTGCAGATGGGCCATGACCTGCACTTCTCCCCCGCCGGCCTGGGTCTGGCCGTCTCGGTGTACTTCGGGATCAGCGCCCTCGCCTCGGTGCCCTCCGGCGCGCTCGTGGAGCGCTACGGCAGCGCCCTGGTGGCCCGCGCGGGCATCCTGCTCTCCGCCGGCTCGCTGCTGGCCGTGGCGGCACTGGCCCGGTCGTACCCGGTGCTGGTCGCGCTGCTCGGGCTCAGCGCCGCCGCGAACGCGCTCGGCCAGCTGGCCAGCAACGCCGCCCTGGCCCGGCACGTCCCCACCCACCGGCAGGGCCTCTCGTTCGGGGTGAAGCAGGCCGCCATCCCGGTCTCCACGCTGCTGGCCGGTGCGGCGGTGCCCACCATCGCACTGACCGCCGGCTGGCGCTGGGCGTTCGTGGCCGCCGCCGGGCGGCCCTGGCCGCACTGCCGGCCGTACCGACGCCGGAGCGTGCCGCAGCGCGGCGCCCGGCGCCCCGACGGGCCGGACGGGCGACGGTGGCGCTGGTCGTGGTCGGCCTGGCCGCCACCTTGGCCGCCGCCGCCGCGAACGCGCTGGGCACCTTCGTGGTGGACTCCGCGGCCGGCCGGGGGCTCTCCCCGGCGCTGGCCGGCCTCACCCTGACCCTGGGCAGCGCGGTCTGCGTGGCGGCCCGGGTGGGCACCGGCTGGCTCGCCGACCGCCGGGAGAGCGGGCACGTGGCGCTGATCGCCGGCATGCTCCTGGTCGGCGCGCTCGGGTTGGTCCTGCTCGCGCTGACCGGCCCGGGGCCGCTGGTCGCCGGCGTGGTGCTCGGCTTCGGCCTCGGCTGGGCGTGGCCCGGCCTGCTGAACTTCGCGGTGGTTCGGCTGCACCCGCAGGCCCCGGCCGCGGCCACCTCGATCACCCAGACCGGGGTTTACGCGGGCGGCTGCCTCGGCCCGCTGGCCCTCGGAACCGTCGCCCACACCCTCGGCTACCCCACCATGTGGTCCACGGCGGCCGCCGCCATGCTCGCCGCCGCCGCCCTCATGCTCCTCGGCGCCCGCCTCCTCACCCGCCCCTGAACCCGCGCCCACTTCGTTGATCATGAACTTAGCGGCACTGGACGAGATCGACATCGCCGTCAACTTCATGATCGACCACGAAGGGCCGGGGTGGGGGTGGGGGTGGGGGTGGGGGGTTAGCTGGTGCGGTCGGCGATGTGGTCGCAGAGGGATTCGAGGGCGCGGCGGGACGGGATCCGCGGCAGCGGGGCGAGTCGCGCGCGGGCGTCCTCGGCGTAGCTGCGAACGGTCTCCCGGGCGCGCTTGAGGGCCGGGGACTCCCGGAGCAGGCCGAGCGCCTCGGCGTGCAGCGCGTCGTCGACCAGCGGGCCGGTGGCCAGGATCTCCCGGAGCCGCACGCTGGCGGCGTCCGAGTCGTCCGAGCCCAGCGCGTAGAGCACCGGCAGGGTCGGCACCCCCTCGCGCAGGTCGGTGCCGGGGGTCTTGCCGGACTGGTCCGACTCGCTGGCGATGTCGAGCAGGTCGTCGGAGAGCTGGAAGGCCACCCCGATGGTCTCGCCGTACCCGGCCAGGGCCTCGACGTGCTCGGGGGACGCACCGCCGAACATGCCGCCGAAGCGGGCCGAGGTGGCGATCAGCGAGCCGGTCTTCTCGGCGATGACGTGCAGGTAGTGCGCGACCGGGTCGGTGCCGCGCGGGCCGACCGTCTCGGCGATCTGCCCGTGCACCAGTCGGGCGAAGGTGCGCGCCTGGAGGCGTACCGCCTCGGGGCCCAGCTCGGCCGCGATGTCCGCGGCCCGGGCGAAGAGGTAGTCGCCGACCAGGATGGCGACCGAGTTGGTCCAGCGGGAGTTGGCGCTCGGGGCACCCCGGCGCACCGCGGCCTCGTCCATGACGTCGTCGTGGTAGAGCGTCGCCAGGTGCGTGAGCTCCATCACCACGGCGGCCGGTACGACCTGGTCGTCGGTCGGGTCGCCGAACTGGGCGCCGAGGGCGACCAGAAGCGGACGGAACCGCTTGCCGCCGGCCTCGACCAGATGGCGGGCCGCCTCGGTGACCAGTGGGTCGGCGCTGGCCACGCTGGCCCGCAGGTCGGTCTCGACCCGCTCCAGGATGTCCAGCACGGATGCCTCGACGCGCGGATCGGCGAGGTGCAGGCCGAGCGCGCCGAACTGACCCGTGCCCTCCGGGCCCGGACCACCGCCGGGGCCGGTGGCACCTGAACGCTCGCCAGCCGGAATCACGCCTCCAACCATGCCACACCCGTTCGACCTGCCCGATGAGGGGGATACGACCGGGGGCCGGTACGCAACGCGTACCGGCCCCCGGCGGGAACGACCTGAAGTCATCGGACGAATTCGGCGGCACCGTTGGCCAGGTCGAGCAGCGGCGCCGGGGCGACACCCAGGACCAGCGTGGCGAGCACGCCGATGACCAGGGCCGCCGAGGTGAGCGCGCCCGGCACGGTGACCGTCGGGGTGGCGTCCCCGGGCTCGGAGAGCCACATCATCACCACGACCCGCAGGTACGGGAAGGCCAGCACCATGCTGGTCAGCACGCCGGCGATCACCAGCCAGGCCTGGTTCGCGTCCAGCGCCGGGGCGAAGATCGCGAACTTGCTGGTGAACCCGCTGGTCAGCGGGATACCGGCGAAGGCCAGCAGGATGAAGGTGAAGATCGCCGCGAAGAACGGCGAACGCCGCCCCAGCCCGGCCCAGCGGGACAGGTGGGTGGCCTCGCCGTCGGCGTCCCGGACCAGGGTCACCACGGCGAACGCGGCGATCACCGAGAAGCCGTACGCGACCAGGTAGAACATCGTGCCGGAGAGCCCGTCCTTGCTCGGTGCCAGCACGCCCACCAGCAGGTAGCCGGCGTTCGCGATGGACGAGTAGGCCAGCAGCCGCTTGATGTCCGTCTGGGTCACCGCCAGCACCGCGCCGACCAGCATGGTCAGCACCGCCACCGCGCCGAGCACCGGGGTGAAGTCCCAGGAGGCCCCGGAGAAGGCGACGTGGAAGACCCGCAGCAGGGCGCCGAAGGCCGCCACCTTGGTGCAGGCGGCCATGAAGCCGGTAACGGGGGTCGGCGCGCCCTGGTAAACGTCCGGCGTCCAGACGTGGAACGGCGCGGCGGCGGCCTTGAAGAGCAGGCCGATGGCGAGCAGCGCCATGCCGGCGAAGAGCAGCGTCCGGCTGGCCGGGGAGTCGGCCACCGCCGCGTGGATGGTGGCGAAGTCGACGCCGGCCGTCCGGCCCGGGATGCCCGAGGTGAAGCCATAGATCAGCGCCACACCGAACAGGAAGAACGCCGAGGAGTACGCGCCGAGCAGGAAGTACTTCATCGCCGCTTCCTGGCTCAGCAGCCGCCGGCGGCGGGCCAGCGCGCAGAGCAGGTAGAGCGGCAGCGAGAAGACCTCGAGCGCGATGAACATGGTGAGCAGGTCGTTCGCCGCCACGAAGATCAGCATGCCGCCGATCGCGAAGGTGGCCAGCGGGTACACCTCGGTGGTGCCGCCCGCCCCCTCGGCCTGCCGCCGGTCGTCGGGCGACTCCGCGGTGACCGCGGCGTGGGCCACGAAGGCCCCGCCCCGCTCCACCGAGCGCTCCCCGATCAGCAGCAGGGCCATCGTGGCCAGGATCAGGATCGCGCCCTGCAGGAAGAGCGCCGGCCCGTCCACGGCGATGGCCTGGCCGGCGGTGAGCAGCCGGTCGTCGGCGTTGAGGATCACCATGGTCAGCGCCGAGAGCACCGCCAGCAGGGCGAGCGCGAGCTGCACCCCGTTACGCAGGCGGCGGGGCACGAACGCTTCGACCAGGACGCCGACCAGCGCGGCGCCCAACAGGATCAGGATGGGAGCCAGCGCCGCGTAGTCGAGCGACGGTAGCTTCAGTTCACTCACTTCGCGGCCTCCTGGACGGTGCCGACCGCCGGCGCGGGGTCGGTCCGACCCACGTCCTGCATGGTCGCCTTGACGGCGGGGTTGATGACATCGGTGACCGGCTTCGGATAGAAGCCGAGCAGCACGATGAGCGCGATCAGCGGGGCGACCACGATCTTCTCGCGCAGGGTCAGGTCACGGCGCATGCCGTCGACCTCGGTGAGGGTCGGGTTGAGGGTGCCCTGGGTGGTCCGCTGGATCATCCACAGCACGTACGCCGCGGCCAGGATGATGCCGAGCGTGGCGATCACCGCGACCGGCTTGTTGGTGGTGAACGTGCCGATCAGCACCAGGAACTCCGAGACGAACGGCGCGGTGCCGGGCAGCGCCAGCGAGGCGAGACCGGCGAAGAAGAGCACCCCGGCCAGCAGCGGAACCAGCTTGCCCGCGCCACCGAAGTCGCTGATCAGCGCCGAGCCGCGGCGGGCGATCAGCATGCCCACCACCAGGAAGAGCAGGCCGGTGGCCAGCCCGTGGTTGAGCATGTAGAGCACCGCGCCGGTGCCGGCCTGGGTGGTGAAGGCGAAGATGCCGACCCCGATGAAGCCGAAGTGCGCGATCGAGGTGTACGACACCAGCCGCTTGAGGTCGTTCTGCCCGACCGCCAGCAGCGCGGCGTAGATGATGCCGATCACGCCGAGCGCCAGCGCCCACGGGGCGAACCACCGCGACGCCTCGGGGAAGAGCGGCAGGCAGTACCGCAGGATCCCGAAGGTGCCGACCTTGTCCAGCACGCCGACCAGCAGCGCCGCCGCGCCGGCCGGGGCCGCGCCACCGGCGTCCGGCAGCCAGGTGTGGAACGGGAAGAACGGCGCCTTGATCGCGAACGCGAGGAAGAAACCGAGGAAGAGCCAGCGGGCGGTGTCCGTGGCGAACTCCGCCTGGCTCAGCGCCTGCCAGTCGAAGGTCTTCCCGCCGACCACCCAGAGGCCGATCACCGCGGCGAGCATGAACAGACCGCCGACCAGCGAGTAGAGGAAGAACTTCACCGCCGCGTACTGCCGCTGGTGGCCGCCGTAGCTGCCGATGAGGAAGTACATCGGCACCAGCATGACCTCGAAGAACACGTAGAACAGGAAGACGTCGGCGGCCGCGAAGACGCCGATCATCGTGCACTCGAGGACGAGCAGCAGCGCGAAGTAGACCGGCACCGAGCGCTTGGACTGCTCGGCGTCGTGCCAGGACGCGAGGATCACCAGCGGCACCAGGATCGCGATCAGCATCAGCATGACCAGCGCGATGCCGTCCACCTCGAAGGTGAAGTTCACGCCCCAGTTCGGGATCCAGGCGTACGACTCGCGGAACTGGAACCGGTCACCGTCGGCCTGGAAGGCGATCCACATGATCACCGACAGCACCAGCACCAGCAGCGACCAGCCGAACGCCACCAGTTTGGCCAGGTCCGGCCGGCGACGCGGCAGCAGGGCCACGACCAGGGCGCCGACCAGCGGTGCCACGGTCAGCACCGAGAGGAACGGGAAGTTGGACATTATTCGGCCTTACCTCCGTCGTGACTGCGTGGCCCGCCGGCGGGGGCGGCCGCGTTCAGGTCGATCACGCCAGCCACCCCGCCTGCACCGCCAGGAACGCCGCCACCACGAGCAGCGCGCCGGTCAGGATCGAGGTCGCGTACGACCGCACGAAGCCGGTCTGCAGCCGCCGGAGCCGCCCGGAGCCCCCGCCCACCGCAGCGGCGAGGCCGTTGACCAGCCCGTCGACGCCCCGGTTGTCGAGGAAGACCAGCGCCCGGGTGAGGAAGATGCCCGGCTTCTCGAAGACCGCCTCGTTGAAGGCGTCGGTGTAGAGGTTGCGGCGGGCGGCGGTGACCAGCACGCCGGCCGGCTGCGGCTCGGTGGCCGTGCCGTTGCGGAACAGGAACCAGGCCAGCCCGGCGCCGAGCACCGTCACCAGCAGCGAGAGCGTGGTGAGCAGCCAGTGCGCGAGCACCGGCTCGTGCTCCGCGTGCTCGCCGCCCAGGCCGGCGGTGGCGGTCAGCCAGTCCGGCACCGAGGTGGCGAGCAGGAAGCCGGCCACGACCGAACCGATCGCCAGCAGAACCAGCGGGACCGTCATCAGCTTCGGCGACTCGTGCGGGTGCTCGATGTCCTCGGTCCACCGCTTCGGGCCGTGGAAGGTGAGCACGAAGAGCCGGGTCATGTAGAACGCGGTCAGCCCGGCGCCCAGCAGCGCCGCCATGCCGAAGAGCCAGGCGGTCCAGCCCTCCCGCTCGAACGCGGCCACGATGATCGGCTCCTTGGAGAAGAAGCCGGAGAACGGGAACATGCCGATGATGGCCAGCCAGCCCATCATGAAGGTCAGCCAGGTGACCTTCATGTACTTCGACAGGTTGCCGAAGCGGCGGATGTCCACCTGGTCGTTCATGCCGTGCATCACCGAGCCGGCGCCGAGGAACATGTTGGCCTTGAAGAAGCCGTGCGCCAGCAGGTGCACGATGGCCAGCGCGTACGCCGCGCCGCCGAGGCCGACGCCGAGGAACATGTAGCCGATCTGGCTCACCGTGGACCAGGCCAGGACCCGCTTGATGTCGTCCTTGGCCGCGCCGATGAGGCAGCCCATCAGCAGGGTGATCGCGCCGACGCTGACCACCACCAGCTGCAGGGTGCTGTTGGCCGAGAAGATCGGGTTCGACCGGGCGATCAGGTAGACGCCCGCGGTGACCATGGTGGCCGCGTGGATGAGCGCGGAGACCGGGGTCGGGCCCTCCATCGCGTCCGGCAGCCACGCCTGCAGCGGGAACTGGCCGGACTTGCCGGTCGCGCCGAGCAGCAGCAGCAGGCCGAGCACCAGCACGGTGGTCTGGCTGAGTGCCCCGACCCCGTTGAACACGTCCTCGTACTGGGTGCTGCCGAGCTGCGCGAAGAGGACGAAGATGCCGATGGCCAGGCCGGCGTCACCGACCCGGTTCATCAGGAACGCCTTCTTGCCGGCGGTGGCCGCGCTCGGCCGCCCGTACCAGAAGGAGATCAGCAGGTACGACGCCAGACCGACGCCCTCCCAGCCGAAGTAGAGCATCACGTAGTTGTTGCCGAGCACCAGCAGCAGCATCGCGGCGACGAACAGGTTGAAGTACCCGAAGAACCGCCGCCGGCCCTCGTCGTGCGCCATGTACTCCACCGCGTACAGGTGGATCAGGAAACCCACCCCGGTGATCAGCAGGACGAAGACCGCGGCCAGCGGGTCGAAGAGCAGACCGAAGTCCACCTTCAGATCGCCGGCCGTGATGAACTGCCAGAGGCTCAGCTGGACCTGCTTGTTCTCCAGGCCGCGGAGCTGGAAGAAGTAGGTCAGGCCGAGCACGAAGGCGGCGCCGATGGCCGCCACGCCGAGCCAGTGGCCCCACCGGTCGGCCCGCCGGCCGAGCAGCAGCAGGATCGCCGCGCTGACCAGCGGGATGGCCACCAGCAGCCAGACGCTGCCCAGCATCCCGTTCGCCGTCGCGAAATGCACAGTCTCTTCCACCGTCGGCCCCTCAGTACTTCAGCAGGTTGGCGTCGTCGACGCTGGCCGAGCGCCGGGTCCGGAAGATCGACATGATGATCGCGAGTCCGACCACCACCTCGGCCGCGGCCACCACCATCACGAAGAACGCCATGATCTGGCCGTTCAGGTCGCCGTTGATCCGGCTGAAGGTGACCAGCGTCAGGTTCGCCGCGTTGAGCATCAGCTCGACGCACATGAACAGGACGATCGCGTTGCGCCGGACCAGCACCCCGACCGCGCCGATGGTGAAGAGCACCGCGGCGAGGACCAGGTAGTAGTTCGGCTCGACCGAGAAGAAGCTGCTCATTTCTTTTCCGTCCCCTTCAGGGAGGTTTCCTCGGCGGTCAGCTCCCGCGCCGGCAGGATCTCCGGGATGCTCCGCTCACTCAGCTTGCCGTCGGGCAGCCGGGCCGGCGTGGCCACCGAGCTCGAGGTGGCGAAGACACCCGGGCCGGGCTTCGGGCCCGGGTAGTTGCCGGGGCGGAACCGGGCCTTCATGGTGGCGATCTGGTCCATCCGGTCCGCCTTGCGCCGCTCGACGTGCGCCAGCACCATCGCGCCGACGGCCGCCGTGATCAGCAGCGCCGAGGTCAGCTCGAAGGCGAAGACGTACTTGGTGAAGAGCAGCCGGGCGATGCCCTGCACGTTGCCCTCGCCGTTCGGCTTGTCCAGGCCGACCGCCCGGACGCCGTCCAGCGCCCGGTACAGGCCCGTGCCGACCAGCCCGGCGAAGCCGAGGGCCAGCACGATCGCCGCCGTACGCTGCCCGCGCAGCGTCTCGATCAGCGAGTCGGAGGAGTCCCGGCCGACCAGCATCAGCACGAACAGGAAGAGCATCATGATCGCGCCGGTATAGACGATGATCTGCACCATGCCGATGAACGGCCCCGCCTGGAGGACGTAGAACACGCCCAGGCAGAGCATGGTCAGCACCAGCCAGAGCGCCGAGTGCACCGCGTTGCGGGCCCACACCATGCCGATCGCGCCGATCAGGGCGAGCGGGGCGAGAATCCAGAAGGTCACCGCCTCGCCGCCGCCGACCGAGGCCGCCTCGGCGAGCACCGTCTGCGTGGTCATGCCGTGTCTCCCTTGCCTGCCGCCGCCCGCTGGGCCGCCTGCTCGGCGCCCGGGAACGTCACGCCGGGGTGCTCGTCCACCTGGTACCGGCCGGGCCCCATCGGCGAACGCTCGGCGCCGGCCGAGGTACCCGGGTTGGTCAGGCCGCCGACGTAGTAGTCCTTCTCGCTCTCGCCCAGCCGCATCGGGTGCGGCGGCTGCTCCATCCCGGGCAGCAGCGGCGCGAGCAGCTGCTCCTTGGTGAAGATCAGATCCTGCCGGTTGTCCCGGGCCAGCTCGTACTCGTTGCTCATGGTGAGCGAACGGGTCGGGCAGGCCTCGATGCAGAGCCCGCAGAAGATGCAGCGGGCGTAGTTGATCTGGTAGACGCTGGCGTACCGCTCGCCCGGGGAGAAGCGCTGCTCCTCGGAGTTGTCGCCACCCTCCACGTAGATCGCGTCGGCCGGGCAGGCCCAGGCGCACAGCTCGCAGCCGATGCACTTCTCCAGCCCGTCGGGGTGCCGGTTGAGGATGTGCCGCCCGTGGTAGCGCGGCGCCGAGAC
Organism: Micromonospora solifontis; assembly: GCF_003725545.1. GTDB lineage: Bacteria > Actinomycetota > Actinomycetes > Mycobacteriales > Micromonosporaceae > Micromonospora > Micromonospora solifontis. Next base: position 130,855 of record NZ_RJLN01000001.1, read on the forward strand.
CGGCGGCTTGAACGGGTAGTCGGTGGTGACGACCTTCCTGAACATGTGCGAGAAGGTGACCCCGAAGCCCTTGAACGTTCCGGTGATCGCGCCCACGTCACACCTCCCTGGAGTCCGGGCCGGCGACGACGTTGGCCGGCTCCCGCTCGGCGACCACGCGCTTGGTGCGCGGGCTCGGTGGTACCTGCAGGTCCATCGGTGGCAGCGGGAAGCTGCCGTGCGGCCGGCTGTTGACCTGCTCCTGCAGCGGCGGCTTCGGCTCCTTCTTCCGGCTCGGCCAGAAGAGCGTGGCCAGCAGCAGGACGCCCGCGCCGACGCCGGTGGCGACCAGCCGGTCCCGGGTCTGCCAGTCCTCGATCGAGCGCAGGCCGGCCAGGACCAGGATCCAGACCAGGTTGATCGGGAGCAGGACCTTCCAGCCGAAGCGCATGAACTGGTCGTACCGGAGCCGGGGCAGGGTGCCCCGCAGCCAGACGAAGACGAAGACCAGGATCAGCACCTTGCCGAAGAACCAGAGCATCGGCCACCAGCCGGAGTTGGCGCCGGCCCAGAAGGTGGTGATCGGGGCCGGGGCCCGCCAGCCGCCCAGGAAGAGCGTCGTGGTGACCGCGGACATGGTCACCATCGAGACGTACTCGGAGAGCATGAAGAGCGCGAACTTCAGCGAGCTGTACTCCGTCATGAAGCCCGCGACCAGCTCCGACTCCGCCTCGGGCAGGTCGAACGGCGCCCGGTTGGTCTCACCGACCGTGGCGATGAAGAAGATGACGAAGCTCGGCAGCAGCAGGATCGCGTACCAGCCGGGGGCGGTCACGTTCCAGCCGAGGACGTCCAGCTTCGAGCCGTGCGCCTGGGCGGCGACGATCCCGCTGGTGGACATCGTGCCGGCGGTCATGAACACCGCCACGATGCTCAGCCCCATGGCGACCTCGTACGAGATCATCTGGGCGCTGGACCGCAGACCACCCAGCAGCGGGTAGGTCGAGCCGGAGGCCCAGCCGCCGAGCACGATGCCGTAGATGCCCATCGAGGAGCAGGCCAGCAGGACGAGCACCGCCACCGACACGTCGGTGACCTGCAGCGGCGTCCAGTGCCCGAAGATGCTGACCTTCGGCCCGAACGGCACCACCGACAGCGCGGTGACCGCGCAGATCACCGAGATGGTCGGCGCGAAGAAGTAGACGACCTTGTCGGCGGCCCGCGGGAGGATGTCCTCCTTGAAGGCCATCTTCAGGCCGTCGGCCAGCGTCTGCAGCAGGCCGAACGGACCGACCTGGTTCGGGCCGGGCCGCACGGCCATCCGGCCGACGACCCGACGCTCGAACCAGACGCCGAGCAGCGTGGCCAGCAGGCCGAAGACGAAGGCGAACAGGATCTTGATGAGGACCAGCCACCACGGGTCCTTGCCGAAGTCGGCCAGCGTCGGATCCTGCGCGGCCGCGAGGACCGGGCTCATCGAACACCCCCAGCGTTGAGGAGCGGACCCGGACGACCGGCCGCGTCCGCGGCCACCGCAGCGGCCGAAACCTTGACAACGTCCCCGGACGTCGCGCCGAGGCTGCGCCGGACGGTCGAGCCGGGTGAGTTGGTCGGCAGCCAGACGACGCCGTCCGGCATCTCGGTGATCGCCGCCGGCAGGGTGACCGCACCGCGCTCGGTGCCCACGGTCACCGGGTCGCCGTCGGCCACCCCGATCGCCTCGGCGGTGCCCTTGCCGAGCCGCACCACCGGCGGGCGGGCGGTCCCGGCGAGGTGCTCGTCGCCGTCGGTGAGGCTGCCCAGGTCGATCAGCTGGTGCCAGGTGGCCAGCACGGCCTCCCCGGCACCCGGCTGCGGCACGGCCTCCGGCTCCACCGCCGGGGCGCCCGGGCGGTCGACCCGGGTCGGCGGCAGCGAGCCCAGCTCACGGCGGACGCTCATCACGTCGCCGGTGCCGAGCCGGACGTCGAGCTGCGCGGCGAGCGCGTCGAGCACCCGGCCGTCGTTCATCGCGTCCGTCTCCAGCACCCGCTCGAAGGTGCGCAACCGGCCCTCCCAGTCCAGGAAGCTGCCGGCCTTCTCGACCACCGGGGCGACCGGGAGGACCACGTCCGCCCGGCGGGCCACCGCGCTCATCCGCAGCTCCAGGCTGACCAGGAACGGCACCGCGTCGAGGGCCTGCTCGGCCAGGCGCGGGTCGGCCAGGTCGGCCGGATCGACGCCGGCCACCACCAGGGCGCCGAGCTGACCGTTGGCGGCCGCGGTGAGGATGGCGTCGGTGTCCCGGCCGGCCTGACTCGGGATCACCCCGGCCGGGATGTCCCACGCCTCGCCCAGCTCGGCGCGGGCCGCGGGCTCGGTGACCGGCCGTCCGCCGGGGAGCAGGTTGGGCAGGCAGCCCGCGTCGACCGCGCCGCGGTCACCCGCGCGCCGCGGCACCCAGGCCAGCTTGGCCCCGGTACGCCGGGCGATGTCCGCCGCGGCGGAGAGCCCGCCCGGCACCGCGCCGAGCCGCTCGCCGACGATCAGGATCGCCCCCGGCTGGCCCAGCGCCTCGGCCACCGTGGCGTGCTCGGCCAGCACGCTGGCCTCCTCGCCGGGCACCACCCGGGCCAGCTTGGCCCCGAGCTTCTCCAGGCCGCGGGTCGCGAACGGCGCGATCGCGTAGACCGTGAGCTTCTTCTTCAGGTACGCCTTGCGCAGCCGCAGGAAGAGGATCGGGCACTCCTCCTCCGGCTCCAGGCCGACCAGCACCACCGCGGGCGCGTTCTCCACGTCCGGGTAGGTCACGTCGGTGACCCCGGCGACGTTGCTGGCCAGGAAGTCGGCCTCCTCGCGGGAGACCGGACGGGCCCGGAAGTCGACGTCGTTGGTGTGCAGCGCGACCCGGGCGAACTTGGCGTACGCGTACGCGTCCTCGACGGTCAGCCGGCCGCCGGTGAGCACCGCCGAGCCCTGCCCGCCGTCCCGGGCGGCCCGCAGCCCCTCGGCGGCCCGGGTCAGCGCCTCGCTCCACGACGCCTCGCGCAGCTCACCGGTCCGCTCGTCGCGGACGAGCGGGGTGGTGAGCCGGTCGAACGCCCGGGCGTACTGGAAGCCCCAGCGGCCCTTGTCGCAGTTCCACTCCTCGTTCACCGCCGGGTCGTCGCCGGCCAGCCGGCGCAGCACCTTGCCGCGCCGCCAGTCGGTGCGCTGGGCGCAACCGGCGGAGCAGTGCTCGCAGACGCTGGGGGTGGAGACCAGGTCGAACGGGCGGGCCCGGAACCGGTACTGCGCGCCGGTCAGCGCGCCCACCGGGCAGATCTGCACCGTGTTCCCGGAGAAGTACGAGTTGAACGGGACGTCCCCCTCGTCGCCCTCCTCGCCGTAAGCGTCGTCCCGGTAGATGTTGATCTCCTCGGCGGACGACCGGCCCATCAGGTCGATGAACTTGTCGCCGGCGATCTCCTCAGAGAACCGGGTGCAGCGCTGGCAGAGCACGCAGCGCTCGCGGTCGAGCAGCACCTGCGTGCTGATCTCCAGCGGCTTCACGTACTCCCGCTTGTGCTCGTGGAACCGCGAGTCCGTCCGGCCGGTGGACATCGCCTGGTTCTGCAGCGGGCACTCACCGCCCTTGTCACACATCGGGCAGTCCAGCGGGTGGTTCACCAGCAGCAGCTCCATGATCCCCGCCTGCGCCTTCTTGGCGACCGGCGAGGTGAGCTGGGTCCGGACCACCATGCCGTCGGCGACGGTCTGGGTGCAGGAGGCGACCGGCTTGCGCTGGCCCTCCACCTCCACCAGGCACTGCCGGCAGGCACCGGCCGGGGCCAGCAGCGGGTGGTCGCAGAACCGCGGGATCTCGGTCCCCAGCTGCTCGGCGACCCGGATCAGCAGCGTGCCCTTGGGCGCGGTGACCTCGACGCCGTCGATGGTGAGGGTGACGGTCTCGGTCGGCTTGGCTACGTCCGTCATCAGTGGGCTCCAACCAGCTGCTTGTCGGAGAGCTTCGGCGCGGTACGTCCCTCGATGTAGTCGAGGTAGTCCTGCTTGAAGTACTTCAGCGACGAGGTCACCGAGCTGGTCGCACCGTCACCCAGACCGCAGAACGCGCGGCCCAGGACGTTGTCGCAAGTGTCCAGCAGGGTGTCCAGGTCCTCGTAGGTGCCGTGGCCGGACAGGATGCGCCGGTAGATCCGGGCCATCCAGTAGTTGCCCTCGCGGCACGGGGTGCACTTGCCGCACGACTCGTGGTGGTAGAACTCCATCCACCGGTAGGTCGCGTACACCGGGCAGTCCTGGTCGGAGAAGATCTGCGTCGCCGTGGTGCCCAGGATCGAGCCGGCCGCCGCCACCCCCTCGAAGTCCAGCGGCACGTCCAGGTGCTCGGCGGTGAGCAGCGGGGTCGACGACCCGCCCGGGGTCCAGAACCGCAGGTTGTGCCCGGGCTGCATGCCGCCGGCCAGTTCGATCAGCTCGCGCAGGGTGACCCCCATCGAGCACTCGTACTGGCCCGGGTTGGCGATCCGGCCGGAGAGCGAGTAGATCATCGGGCCGGACGACTTCTCCGTACCCATGGTCTTCCACCAGTCGGCGCCGCCCAGCACGATGTACGGCACGCTGGCGATGGTGCCCACGTTGTTGACCACGGTCGGGCTGGCGTACAGGCCGTGGGTCGCCGGGAACGGCGGGCGCAGCCGGGGCTGGCCCCGGAAGCCCTCCAGCGAGTCCAGCAGTGCGGTCTCCTCACCGCAGATGTACGCCCCGGCGCCCGAGTGCACCACCAGGTCCAGGTCGAACCTGGAGCCGAGGATGTTCTTCCCGAGGTAGCCCTTGGCGTACGCCTCCTGAACGGCGTTGCGCAGCCGGCGGGCGGCGTGCACCGCCTCGCCGCGGATGTAGATGTAGGCGCGGTTGGCCCGGATCGCGTACGAGGCGATGATGACGCCCTCGACCAGCGAGTGCGGGTCGTGGGTCATCAGCGGCAGGTCCTTGCAGGTGCCCGGCTCGCCCTCGTCGGCGTTCACCACCAGGTAGTGCGGCTTGCCGTCGCCCTGCGGGATGAAGCCCCACTTGAGACCGGTCGGGAAGCCGGCGCCGCCGCGGCCGCGCAGCCCGGAGTCCTTGATCAGCTGGATCAGGTCGTCCGGGTGGGCCTTGAGCGCCTTGCGCAGGGCGGCGTAGCCGTCCAGCTTCTCGTAGGTGCCGATCCGCCAGGCGTCCGGCGACAGCCAGCGCTTGGTCAGCACCGGCGTCAGCTTGGCCAGCGTCTCCGGCCGAGGAGTGGTCACTTCTGGCCCCCCGTCTCGCTCGCGACCGCCGGGCCCGCGCCGTTCGCGCCCGCCCCGGCCTCCGCTTCCTTCAGGTTGCGCTGCTGCGCACCGGCGTCGTCGCCGGCCGGCTTGGCGTCACCGGCCGGCGGGTTGGCCGCCGCGCCGGCCGCCTCGGCCGCCTGCGCGTCGCGGGGCGCCGGCGGCGCACCGTCGGTCGGGACCTTGGTGCCCGGGGCGTCCGGGACGGCCGTGCCGGCGTCCGGCTGCCGGGTCTCGGCGGTACGCACCTGCGGCGACTTGGCGTCCGGCGCCTTGACGTCGGGCGCGGTGCTGCCGGAGGCCGCCTTGGCCGGCTCGGGCGCCGGGGCCGGCTTCGCGGCCTCGGCCTTCGCCTTCGCCTCGGCGGCGGCCTTGTCGGCCTCGGCCTTGCTGCGGATCGGCGTGTTCGGGTCGTAGCCCGGCACCGAGATGCCGTGCTGCTCGGCCAGGCGCAGCCCGCGCAGGCTCGGCTCGCCGGGCCCGCCGTCGGCCACCGCGCCCTCGCGCTCGTCGGCGAAACCGGCGAGCTGGATCGCCATCTCCTTCAGGGTGCAGAGCCGGGCGCCCCGGGTCGGCATCGGCCGGCCACCGGCGCGCAGCTCGTCGACCACGCCCACCGCGGTCTGCGCGTCGACGTTGTCGAAGAAGTCGTAGTTGACGGTCATCACCGGGCCGTAGTCGCACGCCGCCAGGCACTCGGCGTGCTCCAGGGTGATCTTGCCGTCCCCGGTGGTCTCGTCGTGCCCGACGCCGAGGTGCTCGGCGAGGGTGTCGTAGACCTCCTGGCCGCCCAGCACGTTGCACATCGTGTTGGTGCAGACGCTGACCAGGTAGTCACCGGTGGGCTTGCGCTTGTACATGGTGTAGAAGGTGGCCACCGCGCCGACCTGGGCCTTGTTCAGGCCGAGCACCTCGGCGCAGAACTCGACGCCGGCCGGGGAGACGTACCCCTCCTCGGACTGGACCAGGTGCAGCAGCGGCAGCAGGGCCGAGCGGGACCGGTCCGCCGGGTAGCGGGCGATGATCTCCCGCGCCCGGGCCCGGGTCTCTTCAGTGAAAACGCTCATCGGTCACATCCGCCCATCACGGGGTCCAGCGAGGCGCCACCGGCGATCACGTCGGCGATCAGGCCGCCCTCGGCCATCGCCGGGAGGGCCTGCAGGTTGACGAAGCTCGGCTCCCGGTAGTGCACCCGGTACGGCCGGGTGCCGCCGTCCGAGACCGCGTGCACGCCCAGCTCGCCGCGGGGCGACTCGATGCCGACGTACACCTGGCCCGGCGGGACCCGGAAGCCCTCGGTGACGAGCTTGAAGTGGTGGATCAACGACTCCATCGACTGACCCATGATCTTGGCGACGTGCTCCAGCGAGTTGCCCATGCCGTCGACGCCGATGGCCAGCTGGGCCGGCCAGGCGATCTTCCGGTCGGACACCATCACCGGGCCCGGCTTGAGCCGGTCCAGCGCCTGCTCGACCAGCTTCAGCGACTCGCGCATCTCGGCGAGCCGGACCAGGTAGCGGCCCCAGACGTCGCCGTCGGTGTGGGTGGGGACGTCGAACTCGTACGTCTCGTAACCGCAGTACGGCATGGTCTTGCGCAGGTCCCAGGCGAGACCGGCGGAACGGAGCACCGGGCCGGTGACGCCGAGCGCGACGCAGGCGGTCACGTCGAGCACCGCCACGTTCTTGGTGCGCTCGATCCAGATCGGCTGGCCGGAGAGCAGGTCCTCGTACTCCTTGAGCTTCTTCGGCATCAGCTTGAGGAAGTCGCGGATCTTGGCGATCGCCTCGTCCGGCACGTCCTGCGCCACCCCGCCCGGCCGCACGTACGCGTGGTTCATGCGCAGGCCGGTGATGGTCTCGAAGATGTCGAGGATGTACTCCCGCTCGCGGAAGCCGTACAACATCATGTTGATCGCGCCCAGCTCCATGCCGGTGGTGGCCAGCCAGACCAGGTGCGAGGAGATCCGGTTGAGCTCCATCATCAGCACCCGGATGGTGGTGGCGCGCTCGGTGATGTCGTCGGTGATGCCGAGCAGCTTCTCCACCGCCAGCGCGTACGCCGTCTCGTTGAACAGCGGGGAGAGGTAGTCCATCCGGGTCACGAAGGTCGAGCCCTGGACCCAGTTGCGGAACTCCAGGTTCTTCTCGATGCCGGTGTGCAGGTAGCCGACGACCGAGCGGGCCTCACGGACCGTCTCGCCCTCCAGCTCCAGGATCAGCCGGAGCACGCCGTGCGTGGACGGGTGCTGCGGACCCATGTTGACGACGATCCGCTCGTCGTTGATCGGGTCCGTGCCGGAGACGACCTGGTCCCAGTCCCCGCCGGTGACGGTGAAGACCTTGCCCTCGGTGGTCTCGCGCTCGGTCGCGTAGTTCGAGGTGGTCACTGGTAAGACCTCCGCTTGTCTGGCGGGGGGATCTCCGCGCCCTTGTACTCGACGGGCACGCCGCCGAGGGGGTAGTCCTTGCGCTGCGGGTGCCCCTCCCAGTCGTCCGGCATGAGGATCCGGGTCAGGGCGGGGTGGCCGTCGAAGACGACGCCGAACATGTCGTACGTCTCCCGCTCCTGCCAGTCGGCGGTCGGGTAGACGCCGGTGACGCTCGGCAGGTGCGGGTCCTCGGCGGAGACCGCAGCCTCCAGCCGGACCCGGCGCCGGTAGGTCATCGAGGTGAGCTGGTAGACCACGTGCAGCCGGCGCCCGTCCGCGCCCAGGTAGTCCACGCCGGACACCGAGGAGCAGAGTTCGAAGCGCAGCGCCAGGTCGTCGCGCATCACCTGGCAGACCTCGGCGATCCGCTCCGGCCGGACGTGCAGGGTCAGCTCGCCCCGGTCGACCACGACCTTCTCGATCGCGTCGCCGAACTCGGGGTACGCCTCCTCCAGCGCGTCCCGGACCTCGTCGAAGTAACCGCCGTACGGCCGGGGGCTCTCCTCGATCGGCCTGCGCGGCCGCACCAGGCCGCCGTAGCCGGAGACGTCGCCGCTGCCGTGCACGCCGAACATGCCGCGCCCGGCCGGGCTGGCCGGCGGGTACTCGGCCGGGGCGGTGCTGCTGGCGCCGGCCGGCGTCACCGGGACCGGTACGCCCCCGGTGCTGTTGCTGTCGTTGCTCACTTCGGGCCCCCGTGTGCGTGGAGGTGGTTCTGCGCCTTCATCCAGTTCTCGATCCGCAGCTGCTCCTCGCGGCCCTCGCGGACCGCCTTGGTCCACTCGGCGCGCCGGGCCTTGTCGCTGCGGTACGAGGACGGCATCGAGCCGTACGGCACCACGGGCACGTCACCGCGCTCCTTGCGGGCCTCGAGCATCTTCCGCCCGTTCGGGCCGAGCGGCTCGTACATGATCTTCTCGCGGAGCTTGAGGACCGCGTCGATGAGCATCTCGGGCCGGGGCGGGCAGCCCGGGAGGTACATGTCGACCGGCACGATGTGGTCCACGCCCTGCACGATCGCGTAGTTGTTGAACATGCCGCCGCTGCTGGCGCAGACGCCCATCGAGATGACCCAGCGAGGCTCGGCCATCTGGTCGTAGATCTGGCGCAGCACCGGGGCCATCTTCTGGCTGACCCGGCCGGCCACGATCATCAGGTCCGCCTGCCGGGGCGAGGCGCGGAAGACCTCCATGCCCCAGCGGCCCATGTCGTAGTGCGGGCCACCGGCCGCCATCATCTCGATGGCGCAGCAGGCCAGGCCGAAGGTCGCGCCCCAGACGGACGACTTCCGTGACCAGTTGACCAGCTTCTCCACGGAGGTGAGCAGGACGCCGGCGGGAAGTTTCTCCTCGATACCCATTCGCGTGCCTCCCTCAGTCCCAGTCCAGGCCGCCGCGCCGCCAGACGTAGGCGTACGCGACGAAGACCGCGACGATGAACAGGACCATCTCCACGAAGCCGAAGATCGGCAGGGCGTCGAAGGAGACCGCCCAGGGGTAGAGGAAGATGATCTCGATATCGAAGACGATGAAGAGCATCGCCACGAGGTAGAACTTGATCGGGAACCGGCCACCGCCGACCGGCTGCGGGCTCGGCTCGATGCCGCACTCGTACGCCTCGAGCTTGGCCTTGTTCAGTCGCCGGGGACCGGCGAATCGGGCGGCGGCCACGGAGAACAGCGAGAACCCCGCAGCGAGGGCGAACAGCCCGATGATCGGTGCGTAAGGAGAGAGCGTCATCGTGGTCTCCTGCTCGTCCTTCCCTGGCCTCGGTGGTTGGCGAAAATCACACTATTCACGTCCCTCGTGACCTCGGTCGGCGGGGTCGATCTTTGTCCTGCCCAGGGGCCGTCATGGACCCCGGGCCGGTGGTCCTACACGGCCGGTGCCACCCGCGTCATCGCGTTGATCACCCGGTCCATCGCGTCCCCGCCCCGGGGGTCGGTCAGGTTGGCCAGCAGCTTGAGCACGAAGCGCATCAGCATCGGGTGGGGCATGCCGTGCTTGGTGGCCAGCCGCATGACCTCCGGCCGGCCGATCAGCTTCACGAAGATCCCGCCCAGCCGGTAGTAGCCGCCGAACCGCGCCTTGAGCTCCTGCGGGTACGCCATCAGCGCCCGCTCCCGCTCCGCGCCGGCGGGCCGGGCGAGCGCCTGCACCATCACCTCGGCGGCCAGCTCGCCGGACTCCATCGCGTACGCGATGCCCTCGCCGTTGAACGGGTTGACCATGCCGCCGGAGTCGCCGACCAGCAGGACGCCGCGGGTGTAGTGCGGGACCCGGTTGAAGCCCATCGGGAGCGCGGCGCCGAGGGTCGGCCCTTCCGCGTTGGTCTCGTCGGTCATCCCCCAGTCCTCGGGGGTGTTGGCCAGCCAGTCGGTGAGCAGCCGCCGGTAGTTGGTCCGGCCGAAGGCGGCGGAGGAGTTGAGCACGCCGAGACCGACGTTGACCCGGCCGTCACCGAGGCCGAAGATCCAGCCGTAGCCGGGGAGCAGCTCGTCGCTGCCCTTGGCCCGCAGCTCCAGCCACGACTCCAGGTAGTCGTCGTCGTGCTTGGCGGGCGAGCGGTAGTAGCGGCGGACGGCGACGCCGATCGGCCGGTCCTCCCGCTTGGCCAGGCCGAGGGCGAGCGGGAAACGGCCGGATACGCCGTCCGCGGCGACCACCAGCGGGGCGTGGAAGGTGGCGGGTTCCTTCTCCGGCCCCACCTCGGCCTGCACGCCGATCACCCGGTCGTCCGCGTCCAGCACCGGACCCATCACGTTCACGCTGGTCCGCAGCTTCGCCCCGGCGGCGACGGCCCGCTGGGCGAGCAGGTCGTCGAAGTCGAGCCGGGTCCGGACCAGGCCGTAGTTGGGGAAGCTGGCCAGATCCGGCCAGTCCAGTTCCAGGCGTACCCCGCCACCGATCACCCGGAGGCCCTTGTTGTGCAGCCAGCCGGCCTCGGGCGAGGTGTCCACGCCCATCCGGATGAGCTGCCGCACGGCGCGCGGGGTCAGCCCGTCGCCGCAGACCTTCTCCCGGGGAAACTCGGTCTTCTCCAGCAGCAGCACGCGCACGCCGTGCCGCGCCAGGTGGTACGCGGTTGCCGATCCTCCGGGACCGGCGCCCACGACGATCACGTCGGCGTCGTTCTCCACCGCGGTCATCTGCGCCTCCTCCCGCATGCTCGTGAAATGCTTCACAAGCCGATCGGGTTGGAGTCTATGACCGGGGTCATACGACTAGGTGGTGAGGGGTACCTAACTTCCCGGAAACGTGCCGGTCGGGGTCCATTTCGACGTCACGGCTGGGCCGCTTTCGCAGGTCCCAGGCCGGCATCGACCCGGATGGTCTCGGGCAGGTGCTCGCGCAGCGCGCCCCCGGCGGCCCGGTCGAGCGCGGCCAGCACCTCGGCCACCACCTGACGGACGTCGGCGGGATCCGCGCCGGCCAGCTCCTTCAGCTGGGCGATGAGTTCGGCGGCGTCGTCGTCCGTGGCCGCCTGGTCTGGTCCCGTCATGCGGGCGAGCCTACGGGGCAAAGTAGACGAAAAACGGATATTCACGAAAAGAGCAGGTTATCCCCTGCTGTCGGCCTCAGTCCCGGATCGCCCGGTGCAGCGCCGCCAGCCCGCCGGTCAGGTTCCGCCACGCGACCCGCCCCCAGCCGGCCTCCTCGATCAGCGCCGCCAGGGCGGCCTGGTCCGGCCAGGCCCGGATCGACTCGATCAGGTAGACGTACGCGTCGGGGTTGCTGGAGACCACCCGGGCGGCGGCCGGCAGCCATCGCATCAGGTACGACAGGTACGCGGTGCGGAAGAACGGGTTGGCCGGATGGCTCAGCTCGCAGATCACCAGCCGGCCGCCCGGGCGGGTCACCCGGGCGAACTCGCGCAGCGCCGCCCGGGTGTCGACCACGTTGCGCAGCGCGAAGGAGATGGTCACCGCGTCGAAGGTGGCGTCCGGGAAGGGGAGCCGCAGCGCGTCGCCGGCCAGCAGCGGCACGTACGGCCGGGTCCGGCGGCCGGCCTGGAGCATGCCGAGGGAGAGGTCGGCGCCGACCGCGTACGCGCCGGAACGGCTCAACTCCTCGGTGGAGACGCCCGTCCCCGCCCCCACGTCCAGCACCCGCTCCCCCGGGCGCAGGCCGAGCGCCTCCCGGGTGGCCCGCCGCCAGGCCCGGTCCCGACCGGCGGTCATCACCGTGTTCGTCAGGTCGTAGCGGGCGGCCACGCCGTCGAACATCGCGGCGACCTCGTGCGGCTGCTTGTCCAGGCTGGCGCGCTGGCCCTGCGGGGTACGGCTCACCCCTCCACTCTGCCAGCCGGTCCCCGACCGGCGGCCCCCGGGTACGCCGAGGGGCGGGATGGTCAGCCATCCCGCCCCTCGTCGGTCACCGGTCAGTCGTCGGACGTCTCGTCGCCCGGGGCCACCACGACCACGCGGCGTCGACGGGACAGCACCATCAGCACGGCACCGGCCAGCAGGACGGCCGCGCCGATCCCGCCGATCAGTCCGGCCTGCACACCGGTCACCGGCAGGCCGCCGCCACCACCGGCGCCGCCACCGGTGGTCGGGCTCGCGGTGGGCTGGGCGGTCGGCGTACCGCCGGGAGTCGGCTCCGCCGACGGCGTCGGGGTCGGAGTCGGCTCGGGGCTGGGCTGCGTGGTCAGGTCGACGAACACGTCGAACTGGGCGGCGTTGTCGCCGTCGTCGGCCTCGCTGAACGTCTTGCGCTGCGCCTTGCTGGCCACCTGCGGCTGCTCGGCCGGCACGCCCGCTACGGCGTCCAGCCCCTCGGCGAAGAAGAAACCGGGGCGGAGCACCGGCTCGGTCACCTCCGCGCCGACCTTCACCCGCACGTCGGCGGTGTAGTACTCGCCCGGCCGCAGCACCACCCCGCTGTCCTCGCAGTACGCCTGGGCGAGGCCGCCCAGCACCTGCTCGGCGCAGCCCTCGGGCAGCTCGGCGAAGCTGACGCCGGCCGGCAGGAAGATGCCGTACGCGAGGCCGGTGGCCTTGCGACTGCCGTCGTTGTAGACCGCCCAGTCCAGCGGCGCGGTCTCACCCGGCTTGACCGGCCGCAGCCCCGACTCGCCGGCCTCGTCGGCGTCGACCGTCACGTCCGCGTACACGTCCTGCACCCAGGAGGTGAGGTCGTAGCCGGGCTTGGTGACGGTGATGTCGTGCTCGACGGTGTTGTTCTCCAGGTCGGGGTCGGCGGTGGCCGCGCTGATGGTCACCACCAGCGTGCCGCCGGCGCCCTTGCCACCGGTGGAGAAGAGCGGGATGCCGAAGTCCTCGGTGGTGCCGGCGGCCAGGTCGCCGAGGAGGCAGCTGAACCGGGTGCCGTCGGTGTCGCAGCCGGCGGGGACGAGGACGCCGACCTTCTTGTCCTTGAGGCCCTTGGTCTCGACGGTGACCCGGACGTCCTTGGCGTCGACCGTGCCCGTGGTGTTGTCCACCTGGAACTTGAACGGCTTGGCCTTGGCCTCCTTGACGCCCTTGGCCAGCTGGTAGCTGAGCGGGATCAGCTGGAGGTCGGCCTGGTCGGCGGCGTGCGCCGGCGCGGCCACGGCGGTGAGGCCGCCGGCGGCGAGCAGCGCCACGACGCCGGCCCGGGCCAGGGTTGAACGATGGGTGAAAGTCATGAATCCCCCGGGGTAAGGGACGTGCGCGAGGTTGCGGACGTACGCGCACGTGGTTGCGGGACGGAGGGACGGTACCGAAGCGACGTCACGCCACGCCAGAGGCACGTCGGTGAATGTCGTTCGTCTCGTCCGGACGGTGGACACAGCAGGGGCGGAATGGTGCGACCATCCCGCCCCTGCTGCCGTGCGTTATGTGAACGGCCCTCATGGGCCGATGGAGGACGATCCTCAGTCAGTCGGCTTCTCGTCACCGGGCGTCACGAGGAGCACCCGGCGCCGCCGCGTCGTGAGGAAGAGTACGGTGCCCGCGGCCAGCACGAAAGCCCCGATCGCACCGATCAGCCCGGCCTTCGGGCCGGTCACCGGCAGTCCGTCGTCCTGGCCACCGCCCGTGTCACCACCGCCACCGCCACCGCCACCGCCGGCGGCGGCCGCGGTCACGACGACGGCGAAGTCATCCGCGTTGTCGCTCTCGTCTATCTCCCGGCGGAGCGCCGAGCCGACGGAAGCCTTGTGCAGGAACCACGGCAGGGCGCTGTGCTGCCCCTCGCTGGGCGGGCCGTTGTCCACCCCCACGGACACCGACACCGTTCCGCCGGACAGGGTCACCGGCGCCTTGACCCCGGCCGAGACCGTCACGGGAAGGATGACCACGACCGGCTCGTGCGGCACCAACTCGGCGTCCACCGGGCACAGGAAGTTCCGCTTGTCGTCGCTGAATCCGCACTCCTCGCTCTGGATACCGTCGAAGGTCACCCCCTTCGGCACGGTCATCCTCAGGGTGATGTTGCTGATCACCGAGTCGCCCTGGTTGTCGAGGTACGCGAGGACCACCGTCTTGTCACCCGGGTTCAGCGGCGCGCCCGCCAGGTTGCCCGCACGGGCGTCCTCGAGGGAGATCTCCCGCTTGATGTCGGGGGCCACCACGGTCAGGTCGGCGCCGTTCTCGGTGGACAGTTCCACCTCGTACTCGTCGGCGTTGTCCGCCGGGTTGGCGTCGGTGAGCGGCTTGCCCTCGTTCCACGGCACCACGCCGACGGCGAGTGTGGTCCGGTACGGCTCGGTCAGCTTGTCGGTGGTCTTGAAGACCAGCAGCGGCACCTCGACGGTCTCGCCCGGCCCGGGGATCTGGTCCCCGCGCAGCGGGCAGTTCCACTGGTCGTCCTTCTCGTCGCCGTCGACGTCGCAGCCGTCCAGCAGCGGGTCGATCCGCACCTTCGAGTAGTCGAAGTCCCGGGCGGTGTAGTCGATCGCGATGAGGTCGGGCGTGACGGTGCCGTGGTTGCTGACCTTCACCACCGCGATCTTGTCGGTGGTGCCGGCGGCGAGCCGGGTGCCGACGACATCGACGGCGATGTCGACCACCGACTCCTCGGCGTGGGCGGGCGCCGCCGGCAGGACGAGACCGGTGGCGAGGAGGACGGCGGCACCGAGCCGGGCCGTCGATCGACGGTGCGGGGTCATGGGCGCTCCGGTGAGGCGTGGCTGACAGGCCGCACCGGACACTAGTCGCCGGCGCCGCGCCGCGCCGCCCATCACCGCCGTTCGCTGGGCGATACCCGCCGAACGTCCACCGTGAACCTCCCCCGGACGATCGAGGGAGACCTATCGGCTCAGTTGACCTCGACGAGCGGCAGCGCCCGGCCGGCCCCGCCGCCCGGCAGGGCGATCGAGGAGAAGTGCGAGACCACCCGGTCGTCGCTCGGGTCGTCGGCCGGCGTCCAGTGCACCGCGAGCCGGTTGTAGAGGGTGTCCCGCTGCGCCGGGATCCGGTCGGCCGTACGGATCATGCCGATCAGCTCGTGCAGGTTGGAGCGGTGCCGGGCACCGGCGGAGGAGATCACGTTCTCCTCCAGCATGATCGAGCCCAGGTCGTCCACGCCCATGTGCAGGGCGAGCTGCCCGACGTCCTTGCCGGTGGTCAGCCAGGACGCCTGCAGGTGCGGCACCGTCTCGAAGAAGAGCCGGGCCACCGCGATCAGCCGCAGGTATTCCATGGTCGTGGCCTGGGTGCGGCCCTTGAGGTGATTGTTCTCCGGCTGGTACGTCCAGGGGATGAAGGCCCGGAAGCCGCCGGTCCGGTCCTGCACGTCGCGGATCATGCGCAGGTGCTCGATCCGCTCGGCGTTGGTCTCGCCGGTGCCCATCATCATGGTCGCGGTCGACTCCAGGCCCTGCCGGTGCGCCAGCTCCATGACCTCCAGCCAGCGGGCCCCGGACTCCTTCAGCGGCGCGATCGCCTTGCGCGGCCGGTCCGGCAGCATCTCGGCGCCGGCGCCGGCGATCGAGTCCAGCCCGGCGGTCTTGATCCGGGCGATCGCCTCGTCCAGGCTCACGCCGGAGACCTTGGCCATGTGCAGGATCTCGCTCGGGCCGATCGAGTGGATGGCGAGCTGCGGGTACGCCTTCTTGACCGCGGAGAACAGCTCCTCGTAGTACTCCACGCCGTAGTCCGGGTGGTGGCCGCCCTGGAGCATCACCTGGGTGGCGCCCAGCTCGACCGCCTCGCCGCACCGGCGCAGGATCTCCTCGGTGGGGTGGGTCCACCCCTCCTTGTGCTTCGGCGCCCGGTAGAAGGCGCAGAACTTGCACGCCGTCACGCAGACGTTCGTGTAGTTGATGTTGCGGTCGATCAGGTAGGTGACGATGTTGTCCGGGTAGCGCCGCCGGCGCACCGCGTCCGCCGCCTCGCCCAGCGCGTGGAAGGGCGCCTCGGTGTAGAGCAGCAGGGCCTCCTCGGGCGTGATCCGCCCGCCGTCCGCGCCGCGCTGCAGGATGTCGTCGATCTCCCGGCTCACCGTCACGTTCCCGAGCCTACGTCGCCCCTCCGGACGCCGGCACGCCACTCCACCCCCGGGTGACGGACGCCCCACCGGCCGGCTCAGGCCATGCCGGGGCTGGCCACCGGCAGACCGACCCGCTTGGCCGCGTCCAGGAGCGGCCGGTCGTAGGTGACGAAGGCGACGCCCGGTTCGCCGGATCGACGGGACACCGCGGGCGCCGATCCTCACCTATGGTGCGGTGTCCTCTCAGGCTTCTCCCAGGGAAGAGTCGTGACCGCACCCTTCACCAACCCACCACCCGTCCCGCCCGCGGTGCCCGGCCGGCCCGTGTTCCAGCGGGCCGCGGCACTCGGCCTCCTCGTGCCGGTGGCGATCGCCGGCGTGGTCGCCTGGGGAATCTCCACCGACCCGTCCTACGCGGAGGTCGGCGACTGCGTCCGCGCCGACGGGCCGAGCACGAGCCCGGATGTCAGCGTGGTCGACTGCGGCGACCCGACTGCCGGCTACGTCGTGGTGGGCAAGGTCGAGGACAGCGCCGACGACGCCCGGTGCGCGCAGTTCCCCGGCACGGTGGCCAGCTACACCGAGCAGCGCGACTCGCGGGAGCTGCTGCTCTGCCTCGGCGAGAACGGTTGAGGAGCGCCGCCGGGAGGCGGCCCATCTCGCGGCGCCGCTAGGAACTTGATGACGTGGACGACTCAGCCCCGGGGTGGCGCGGGACGCGGAGTGTGGGCCGCACCACCCCGGCGGCGGTGAGTCGTCTGCGACATCAAGTTCGTAGGCGCACCAAAGTCATCCCGCCCTTCGCCGCGCGAGGGGAAGGGCGGGACCGTGTCTCAGGCGTCGTAGTCGACCGTGAGCTTGTCGGTGACCGGGCTGGACTGGCAGGTCAGCACGTACCCGGCGGCCACCTCGTCCGGCTCCAGCGCGTAGTTGCGGGCCATGGTCACCTCACCGGAGACCACCTTGGCCCGGCAGGTCGAGCAGACCCCGCCCTTGCAGGCGTACGGCAGCTCGCCGCGGACCTTCAGCGCGGCGTCCAGCACCCGCTCGTCCCGGCCCATGGTGAAGCTCGACGAGCGTCCGTCCAGCACGATGGTCACCTCCGCGCCGGCGCCGGGCTCGTCGGCCGGGCGGCGGACCGGCTCCGGCGGCGCGTCGACGTGGAACAGCTCGGTGTGCACCGCCGCCTCGGGCAGCCCCCGGCCGGTGAGCACCGCCTTGGCGTCCAGCACCATGGCGTACGGGCCGCAGAGGAACCACTCCTCGACGCCCTCGCCGACGACGGTGTCCAGCAGCCGGGTCAGCCGCTCGGCGTCGATCCGCCCGGAGAGCAGCGGCGACTCGCCCTGCTCCCGGGAGAGCACGTGCACCAGGTGCAGCCGGGTCGGGTAGCGGTCCTTCAGGTCGGCGAGCTCCTCGGCGAACATCACCGAGTTCGCCGTCCGGTTGCCGTACACCAGGGTGAAGGTGCTGGCCGGCTCGACGGACAGCGCCGTGGCGACCAGCGAGAGCACCGGGGTGATCCCGGAACCGGCGACCACCGCGCCGTAGCGCCGGGCCCGGTCCGGCGCGAAGGCCGAGGTGAAGTGCCCGAGCGGGGGCAGCACCTCGACGGTGTCGCCGCCGCGCAGCGCGCCGCAGGCGTACGCGGAGAAGGCGCCGCCGGGAATCTCCCGCACCCCGATCCGCAGCCGGCCGTGCCGGGCCAGCTCGTCCGGGGTCGAGCAGATCGAGTACGACCGCCGCACGTCCTCGCCGCCCGCGCCGGTGGCGCCGGTGGGCCCGTCCCCGGCGGGACGCCGGACGGTGAGGTGCTGGCCGGCGGAGAACGCGAAGGTCTCCCGCAGCTCCTCGGGCACGGCGAAGGTGATCGCCACGGCGTCGTCGGTGAGCCGGTCGACGGCGGCGACGGGCAGCGGGTGGAAGGCCGGCCGGCGACGGATCGGCCGGGTGATGGTGACAGTCACAGCGCCTTCAGGTGGTCGAAGGGTTCGGAGCAGGCGCGGCAGCGCCAGAGGGCCTTGCACGCGGTGGAGCCGAAGCGGCTGACCTGCTCGGTCTCCGGCGAGCCGCAGCGGGGGCAGCGCACGGCGAGGGTCAGCGGCACCACGTTGCCGCCGCGGGCGGCGGACGCGGGCGGGGCGATGCCGGCGGCGGCCAGCTTGGCCCGGCCGCGCTCCGAGATCCAGTCGGTGCTCCACGCCGGGGCGTGCACCGTCCGGACCTCGGCGTCGGGGTGGCCGGCGGCGGCGAGCGCCCGGCGGATGTCCGCCCGGATCACGTCCATCGCCGGGCACCCGGTGTAGGTGGGGGTGATGGTGACCACGATCCGGCCGGTGGCCGGGTCCTCCTCGACCGACCGCAGGATGCCCAGCTCGTCGATGGTGATGACCCGGATCTCCGGGTCCACCACCCCCGCCACGGCCTCCCTCGGCGTGGTCACCAGCGGGCCCCCGGGTGGGCGCGGTGCAGCACCTGCATCTCGGCCAGCAGGTACGAGAGGTGCTCGGTGTGCACGCCGTCCCGTCCGCCGCCCGGGGTCCACCGGGTCTCCGGGCGGGTCAGGGTCGCCTCGTCCAGCACGGCGGAGACGGTGGCGTCGAAGTCGGCCCGCAGGGTGGCCGGGTCGACCGGCGCCGCCGGGTCCGCCGTGAGGAGCTCGTGGGTGTACGGCCACACCTGGTCGACCGCCGCCTGCATGCGCCGGTGCGACTCCTCGGTGCCGTCGCCGAGCCGCTTCACCCAGAGCGCCGCGTGGTCCAGGTGGTACGCGGACTCCTTGCGGGCCTTCGCGCCGATCGCGGCGAGCCGCTCGTCGGCGCACCCGGCCAGCGCGGTGTAGAGCGGGAGCTGGTAGGCGGCCAGGAAGAACAGCTTCGCCATGGTGACCGCGAAGTCCCCGTTGGGCAGCTCCACCAGGAGACAGTTGCGGAACTCCCGGTCGTCGCGCAGGTACGCCAGCGCGTCCTCGTCCCGGCCGGCGCCCTCCAGCTCGCCCGCGTACGTGAGCAGCAGGCGGGCCGCGCCGAGCTGGTCGAGGGCGATGTTGGCCAGCGCGACGTCCTCCTCCATCTCGGGCGCGCGGGAGGTCCACTCGCCGAGCCGCTGCGCGGCGATCAGCGCGTCGTCGCCGAGGGCGAGGGTGAAGTCGAACAAGGTGTTCACAGGTGCGCCACCCCGTCCGGCACCTCGTAGAAGGTGGGGTGGCGGTAGACCTTGTCGGCGGCCGGGTCGAAGAAGGCGTCCTTCTCGTCCGGGCTGGACGCGGTGATCGCGCTCGCCGGCACCACCCAGATGGAGACGCCCTCCTGGCGGCGGGTGTAGAGGTCCCGGGCGTTGCGCAGGGCCAGCTCGGCGTCGGGGGCGTGCAGGCTGCCGACGTGGGTGTGCGACAGCCCGCGCCGCGCCCGCACGAAGACCTCCCACAAAGGCGAAGGATCCTTCGCGCTGAGCTGGTCGGTTCGCTCGCTGCGCTCGCTCACGCTGCCACCTTTTCCTTGTTCTTCTGCTTCGCCGCGTACGCCGCGGCGGCCTCCCGTACCCACGCGCCCTCGGCGTGCGCGCGGCGCCGGTGCGCCATCCGCTCCCGGTTGCACGGGCCGTCGCCCTTGATCACCCGCATCAGCTCGTCGTAGTCGGGCTGGGTGTAGTCGTACGCCTGGCGCTCGTCGTTCCAGCGCAGCTCCGGGTCGGGCAGGGCCAGGCCGAGCACCTCCGCCTGCCCGACGCACATGTCCACGAAGCGCTGCCGCAGGTCGTCGTTGGAGAAGCGCTTGATCTTCCAGGCCATCGACTGGGCGCTGTGCGTCGAGTCGCCGTCCGGCGGACCGAACATCGCCAGTGAGGGGTACCACCAGCGGTCGACGGCGTCCTGGGCCATCGCCTTCTGCGCCGGGGTGCCGTGCGCCAGGGTGTGCAGGATCTCGTAGCCCTGCCGCTGGTGGAACGACTCCTCCTTGCAGACCCGGATCATCGCCCGGGCGTACGGGCCGTAGGAGCAGCGGCAGAGCGGGACCTGGTTGACGATCGCGGCGCCGTCGACCAGCCACCCGATCGCGCCCACGTCGGCCCAGGTCAGGGTCGGGTAGTTGAAGATCGAGCTGTACTTCTGCCGGCCGTCGAGCAGCAGTTGGACCAGCTCGTCCCGGCTGACGCCCAGGGTCTCGGCCGCGGCGTAGAGGTAGAGGCCGTGGCCGGCCTCGTCCTGCACCTTGGCCAGCAGGATCGCCTTGCGCTTGAGCGAGGGGGCGCGGCTGATCCAGTTCCCCTCCGGCTGCATCCCGATGATCTCGGAGTGCGCGTGCTGGGCGATCTGCCGGATCAGGGTCTTCCGGTACGCCTCCGGCATCCAGTCCCGCGGTTCGATCTTCTGATCCGCGTCGATCACGTCCGTGAAGTACCCGTCGAGGTCCTCGTCCGGGGCCGGGCCACCGCGCCGGGCCCGCGCCGCGGCCTCCCGCAGCGCCGCCTCCGCCGCCTCCACCTCGCCGAGCAGGCCGCCGCCCGGGCCGTCCTCGGGCGCGGCGAAGTCGTTGCCATACATGAGGCCAGTGTTACAGCTCGCGCCCGATGACACCAGAGGGTGTAACAGGTTTCCCGGCGTACCGTCCGTCACCGGATGACGGCTTACGGTCAACCGGCCTGACCTGCGGAAATTGTGTGACGTCGGCCACGCGGGAAAGGTGAATCCTCCCAAGCACGGCAAAGAGGGCTATTGTCCCGCCTTCATGGCGAGTCGCCGGCCGCCGGGTGCTGGCATCGGGCCGGTCCGGAAGTAGACTTCGCCCGGCACACCGATCGGCTGCTGACGATCGCCACCGAGTTCCAGGCCATCTCCCCCGGCCTCGGCGATCAGGCCGTACCCATTCGGAACAGCCGGTCCCCCCGGCCAGACATCTGGAGTTCGCCCACTCATGCGACCTCGCGTGACCCTGGTGCTCGCCATCGTCGCGGTCCTCCTCGGTGGCGGCATGCTGGTGCCCGCCGCGTACGCCCGCCTCTCCGGCGGCGACGCGCTGCCCAGCCTCGGCGGCATCGGCGGCGGCACGGAGAACGTGCCCGCGCCGCCCCCCAGCACGCCGCCCCCGCCGACCCTGGCCGCCGGTCCGGTCTCGGTGAACTTCAAGGGCGAGTTCTTCTCCTGGGCGCTGATGGACCGGACCACCGGCGAGATCAGCGGCGCCAAGAACATGGCCCAGACCAACTCCACCGAGTCGATGCTCAAGACCTGGATCGTCTCGGACTACCTGCGCCAGCTCGGCGACAAGCAGCCGACGGCCGCGCTCAAGAAGGCCGCGAGTGTGGCCATTCGGGACAGCAACGACGACGGGGCCAACGCCGTTTACCAGGCGGCCGGCGGGTCCTACAAGCCGCAGCCGAACGGCAAGCCGGACCCGGTGATC
Source organism: Micromonospora solifontis (assembly GCF_003725545.1). Lineage (GTDB taxonomy): Bacteria > Actinomycetota > Actinomycetes > Mycobacteriales > Micromonosporaceae > Micromonospora > Micromonospora solifontis. The sequence goes on from NZ_RJLN01000001.1 coordinate 152,375, forward strand.
CAGCGGGCCATCAAGATCTGCGGCCTCACCGACACCAAGCGCAGCGGACCGCCCGCCCCCGCCATGTACAACGGCTGGTGGAGCTTCACCAGGATGTCCCCGCGGGATGCGGTCCGGCTCGGCGACTGCATCGCCGACGGCAAGGCCGCCGGGCCCAAGTGGACCAAGTGGGTCCTGAACGAGATGGCCAACGTCCGGGGCAGCGTCAAGGTCCAGCAGCAGAAGTCCGGCGGCGGCAAGTGGGGCATCATCGACGGCCTGCCCGCCGAAATCAAGGCGCAGGGCCCGGTGAGCATCAAGAACGGCTGGACCCAGCTCGTCTACGACAACAACTGGCACGTCAACTGCCTGGCGGTCACCGACAAGTGGAGCCTCGCGGTGATGATGCGCTACCCGGCCAGCACCAGCCTGTCGTACGGCGCGAAGGTCTGCGCCAGCGTGGCCACCCAGCTGGTCACCCCGCAGCCCGGCGCCGCGCTCAAGGTGCCGCAGCAGCCGGTCGGGAAGCTCTGATGGCGGGCACCCGCCGCCGGCCGGGCAGCGACCACCGCACGCTGACCTACAGCGCGGTCGCGGTGATCCTGGTCGGGCTGGTGCTGGTCTCGCTCCAGTTCGTGCCCGGCTCGCCGTTCCGCCCCACCGCCGCCTCGCACACCGGCAACGCGAGCGGCCGGTCCACCGGTACGCCCACCGACCGGAGCACCCGTACCCAGCCGTCGCCGTCGCCCTCGCCCTCGCTGGAGCCGCTGCCGTTCCAGGCCCAGGACCTCGACGGTCTCGGCATCAAGGGCTGGTACTCCTGGGCCGTGCTGGACAAGCGGACCGGGAAGATCATCGGCTCGGCGAACATGAACGAGACCAGCACCACCGCCTCGATGATCAAGGCCTGGGTGGTCGCGGACTACCTGCGCCGGAGCGCCGAGGCGGGGAAGACCCCGAGCGACGCGAAGCTGGACGACGCCACGCAGATCATTCGCGACAGCAACAACACCAAGGCGCAGGAGTTCTACGAGAGCGTGGGCGGTTCGGCCTCGATCAAGCGGCTGATCTCGATCTGCAAGCTGACCGACAGCAAGGTCGCCAGCGACGGCGGCTGGAGCCGGACGATGCTGTCGCCCCGGGACACCGCGCGGCTCGGCCTCTGCATCGACGACGGCCGGGCCGCCGGGCCGAAGTGGACCAAGTGGCTGCTCAACGAGATGCGGCTGGTCCGCGGTGACGGCGACTTCGGCATCCGTAAGGCTTTCCCCGCCGCCGAACAGAAGCAGATCGCCATCAAGAACGGCTGGATCGACCGGCAGAAGGAGCGGGAATACCACGTCAACTGCCTGGCGATCGGCGACACCTGGACGATGGGCGTGATGGTCCGTACCCCGTTCAGCGCCACCGGCAGCTGGGATTACGGCATGAAGGCCTGCGAACGGGTCACCGAGGCGCTGCTCCGCGACGCCACCTGATCCCACCCGCCGGTTCGTCCCGGACGGCCGGTCAGCCCTGGAAGAACTCCGGCCCGTTCGCCGGCAGGGCCGGCACCTCGCCGATCGCGGCGGCCCGGCGGGCGAACTCCCGGAGCCCGGCCACCTGCCGCTCACCCAGGGAGAAGTCGAGGGTGCGGAAGTAGGTGGCCAGGGTCGCCGCGTCGAACGTCTCCCAGCGGGCCGCCGCCTCGGCCACCTGGTCCAGCTCGGCCAGGCACAGGTCGCGGGAGCGCAGGAACGCCTCGTGCACCTCCTTGACCACACCGGGGTGGGCGGCGGCGAAGTCCCGGCGGACCGCCCAGACGGCGAAGACCATCGGCAAGCCGGTCCAGTCCCGCCAGGCCTGCCCGAGGTCGGTCACCTCGAGGCCTTTGCCGGGCGCCTCGTGGAGGGCGCGCAGCGCCACGTCGCCGATCAGCACGCCGGCGTCGGCCTCCAGCAGCATCTGGGTCAGGTCCGGCGGGCAGCGGAAGTACTCGGGCCGGACGCCGTACCGCTCCCGGAGCAGCAGCTGGGCCAGCAGCACCCCGGTACGCGAGGTGGAGCCGAGCGCCACCCGCGCCCCGTCCAGCTCGGCGAGGGGCTTCGTGGAGACCACGTTGACCGAGAGCACCGGACCGTCACTGCCGACCGCCAGGTCCGACAGGAGCAGCAGCTCGTCGGCGTGCCGCAGGTACTCCACCTGCGAGATCGGCCCGATGTCCAGGTCACCGGCGACCAGCGCGGCGTTCAGCCGGTCCGGCGAGTCCTTGTGCAGGTCGACGTCGATCAGGGTGCCGGACCGCATCAGCCCCCAGTAGATCGGCAGGCAGTTGAGGAACTGGATGTGCCCGACGCGGGGGCGAGCGATGCGGTCAGCCATGCCCCCGACCGTATCGCCGCCCCCCGGACCCGGCTCAGCGGGAGGGCGCCGGAGTGGCCAACTCCGCACCGGGCGCCGGGTCCTCCGCCACCTCGGTCGCTCGCGTGGGCTCGGGCGGCGTGGCCGGTTCGTCCGCAGCCACGCCCGCCGTCGTCCGCCCGGCCCGGACGGCCCGGACGACCGTGGGAACTACCAGGGCGATCACCAGCAGTCCGGCGACGCCGCAGCCGGCGACCAGGAGGCGGGGCGGGGCCGCCTCCAGCAGGAGACCGCCGAGCAGGAAGCCGACCATCGAGGCGCCCTGGACGGACGCGCTGAGCGCGGCGTACGCCCGGCCGCGCGACGCCTCGGGCACCCGCCGGGCCAGCAACACGTTGTCGAAGACGTTCGCGCCGCCGTTGCCCACCCCGCCGAGCAGCCAGACCGGCACCAGCAGCAGTGCGGACGGCACCGCGGCGGAGAGCAGGATCATCAGGCAGCACCCGGCGAGCAGGGCGAGGTAACCGACGAGCAGCCGACCGTCGTCAACCAGCCGCCGCGCCGCCCGGGCGAAGAGCCACGCCCCGACCAGGATGCCGAGCGTCCACGCGCCGGTGACCAGGCCGTACATGGTGGCGGAGCTGCCCAGGGTCTCGCGGATGAAGAAGACCTCGACCACGTTGATCGCCCCGACGGCGGCGATCACCCCGGCGATGGTGGTGATCATCGCGACCAGCAGCGGGTCCCGGCGGAGCCGCCAGCCGGCCGCGGACGCGGTGGGCGTGCCGGGGATCGTCGCCGGTCGCCGGCCGCCACCCCGCCGGGTCCGGATCAGCAGCCCGGCCGCGACCAGCGCGAGGTAACTGGCGGCGTCGAGGAGCAGCGGCAGCCGGGCGCCGAAACCACCGACCAGGACCCCGGCCAGCGCCGGACCGGCCAGCGCGCCGAGCGTGCCGGCGGTCTGGTTCAGCGCCGCGGCCCGAGGCAGGTCCTCGGCCCGGACCATGGCCGGCACCAACGCCGAGAGCACCGGCTGGGTGACCGCGAGGCCCGCCGCGAGCAGCGCCACCAGCGCGATGACCAGGGCCGGATGACCGGCGTACGCCAGCGCGAGGCAGACGGCGGCCTGGCCGAGCCCCGCGACCACCAGCAGGAGCCGGCTGTCCACGCGGTCGGCGAGCGGGCCGGTCAGCGGGGCGAGCGCCGCCAGCGGAAGGGTGGCGGCGAGCATCAGCCCGGACACCGCCAGGCCGCCCGCACCGGCGGACTGGAGGGCGAGCGTGAGGGCGGTCGCGGCGAGGAAGTCCCCGCAGGTGGAGACGCCGCGGGAGGCGGTGACCAGCCAGACGTCGGACCAACGCGACGAACCGGGTGTGAAGGACATACTTCGAAGTTATTCCTTCACACCTGGGTTGCGCAATCCCCCGTCGTCAATCCACGGGCAGCGCCCGGTACTGCACGGCGACGCTTCGGGCGCCTTCGGGCGGGTTCGTCCGCAACCGTCGCCGGTACGGGTCCATCAATTCCTGGATCGCGTTGTTGAGCCCGACCAGCTCCTCGGCGGTGAGCAGCAGCATGCCGTCGCTGAACCAGGCGGCCTCGTACCACTCGCGCGGCTCATCCGTCGCCCGCTTGAGCCAGTCCCGCACGCGCTGGCTGTCCCGGGCCATGTGGGCCTCGACCAGGGCCGCCTCGGCGGCGCGGGCGTCGGAGCCGGCGTCCGGGCCCGACTCGACGTAGTACGACGGGCTGAACGCCTGCCAGACCCGCTCCCGGGCGTCACCCCGGCCGGGGGCCTCCTCGATCAGCCCGTACTTCGCCAGCTCCCGCAGGTGGTAGCTGGTCGCGCTCGGCGACAGTCCGGCGATCTCGGCGCACTCGGTGGCGGTCGCACCGCCCTCCACCGTGCTGAGGTGTTCCATGATCGCCATGCGGGCCGGGTGGGCCAGGGCCCGCATCACCTGCGGGTCGCTGATCGTCACCCGGTGCTGTTCGGGGCGCGCCTCGGTCATGCCCCCAATGATCCCGCCCCGCCGTCGCCCCGGCGAAATTCGGTTGCCCGACCGGCCGCACGGAGTAAGCTGCTCTGTCCCGCCCGACGGCCGTGGTGAGTAGCACCGCACAGGACGTCCCGCGCCGACCGAGGTCGGAAACGCGAGCGGCAGCGTTTTTCCCGTGACGAGGAGTACGTGGATGACCCTGCACGCCCAAGAACAGACCCTGGACGCCGAACTCGTCGCCGAGCGCGACCACCTGGCGGCGTCCCGCGCCGCCCTGGCGCGGATGCGCGAGCGCGCCGAGGCCCTCTTCGCCACCGGCGACAAGGTGGCCGGCGACGCGTACACCGCCGAGCAGCTGGGCCGGCACATGGCCCGCCGGGTCAAGGAGCTGGCCGACGACCCGACCACCCCGCTCTTCTTCGGCCGGCTCGACTTCGGGGAGAGCGATCCGGACCACGCCGGGCGGGAGTACCACGTCGGGCGGCGGCACGTCACCGACGAGCTGGGCGAGCCGATGGTGCTGGACTGGCGGGCCCCGATCTCCCGATCGTTCTACCGGGCCAGCGCCCGCGACCCGCAGGGCGTCGCCGTCCGGCGGCGGTTCGGGTTCAGCGCCGGCGTGCTGACCAGCTTCGAGGACGAGCACCTGGACCGGGGCGAGGAGCTGGGCACGGCCAGCCGGATCCTCACCGCCGAGATCGAGCGCCCCCGCGTCGGCCCGATGCGGGACATCGTCGCCACCATCCAGCCGGAGCAGGACGAGCTGGTCCGGGCCGACCTGGCCGACTCGATCTGCGTGCAGGGCGCGCCGGGCACCGGCAAGACGGCGGTCGGGCTGCACCGCGCCGCGTACCTGCTCTACCTGCACCGGGAGCGGCTGCGCCGGTCCGGCGTGCTGATCGTCGGGCCGAACCGGGCGTTCCTGTCGTACATCGCGGCGGTGCTGCCCGCCCTCGGCGAGGTCGAGGTCGAGCAGGCCACGGTGGAGGACCTGGTCGCCCGGGTGCCGGTACGCGGCGTCGACGCCCCCGCCGTCGCCGCCCTCAAGCACGACGCCCGGATGGCCGAGGTGCTGCGCCGGGCGGTCGACGGGCGGATCGGCGCCCCCACCGAGCCGATCATGGTGTCGGACGGCTCGTTCCGCTGGCGGATCGGCCTCGACCCGTTGCACCGGGTGGTGGAGGAGACCCGCCGGGAGCGGCTGCCCTACGCGACCGGCCGGGAACGGGTCCGGGCCCGGGTGGTGGGGCTGCTGCAACGCCAGTCCGAGGCGCGCCGCGCCGAGTCACCCGGCGACGCCTGGCTGCGCCGGATGGGCAAGGCCAAGCCGGTCACCGCCTTCCTCGACGCGGTCTGGCCGGCGCTCACCCCGGAAGGGCTGCTGCACACCCTGCTCACCGATCCCGAGGCGCTCGCCACCGCCGCCGACGGCCTGCTCACCGCCGAGGAGCAGGAGTTGCTCCGGTCCGCGAAGCCCGGGCGTACCCCGAAGGCGACCAAGTGGACCGCCGCGGACGCGGTGCTGATCGACGAGGCGGCCGGGCTGATCGAGCGGGCCGCCGGCTTCGGGCACGTGGTGGTCGACGAGGCGCAGGACCTCTCCCCGATGCAGTGCCGGGCCATCGCCCGGCGCAGCGAGCACGGCTCGATCACCCTCCTCGGCGACCTGGCCCAGGGCACCGCGCCCTGGGCGGCCACCGACTGGCGGGAATCCCTGGTGCACCTGGGCAAGCCGGACGCGGTCGTGGTGCCGCTGAGCGTCGGCTTCCGGGTGCCGGCGGCGGTGGTCGCCTTCGCCAACCGGCTGCTCCCGGCGCTGGCCGTCGACGTACCCCCGGCGGAGTCGCTGCGCCGCGACGGGACGCTGGCCGTGCGTACCGTGGACGACCTGGTCGCGGCGACGGTGGCCGAGGTGCGGGCGGCGCTGGCGCACGACGGCTCGGTCGGCGTGATCGCCGCCGACGACGCGGTGGAGCGGCTGCGCGCCGCCCTCGCCGAGGCGGGAGTGGCGACCGCGACCGCCGACGACGTGGCGGCCGCGGCGCGGGTCACGGTGGTCCCGGCGACCCTGGTCAAGGGCCTGGAGTACGACCACGTGGTGGTCGTCGAGCCGGCCGCGATCGTGGCCGCCGAGCCACGCGGCCTGCACCGCCTCTACGTGGTGCTGACCCGGGCCGTCTCCCGCCTCGCGGTCCTCCACCGCGACCCGCTCCCCGACCCGCTGGCCGCCTGACGCCGCCCCGGCCGCGCCGACGACCGCCAGCGCCGGCTGACCAAGGTCACGCTGTAACCAGGATGTAGTGGCCTCGCACCGGCCGCGATGCCACTACATCCTGGTTCGAGCGCGAGCAGGGGGCCGCTCGGGGCGACGCGAGTGACGTGGCGGGTCAGCCCGCGAGCGCGGCGGCAACGGCGCGCAGCGGGGCGCCGGACTCGGCGATCGGCACGGTGAAAGCCAGCCAGGAGCCGTCGGTGAAGTCGATCCGCAGCCGCTTCGGGTTGAGCCGGTGCCAGCCCACCCGGGCCGACGCCACCTCGGCCCGGGGCGCCGCCCAGGCGACCCGGGTCTCGGCCAGTGAGCGCTCGTCGTCGTCCCGGTTGGACAGCAGCTTCACCGCGCCGGTGACGCAGACCAGCAACCGCCGGTCGGTGACCGCGAGCACGGTGTGCCGCAGCTTCCCGTCCGGCCGCGCGGGGTTGACCGCCCGGTGCAGCCGGGAGGCGGCCGAGCCGGGGGCGCCCCGGCCGGCGATGCCCCAACCGATCAGGTCCACCAGCCGGTCGCCCCGGTCCCAGGTGGCCAGCGGGACGAGCAGGTTGAGCAGCACCGAGGTGACGGTGGCCCGGCCGGGCGCGTCGGCGGCCACCTCGTCGGGCGGCGGCGGGGGCGTGACCCCGCCGCCGATCTCCGCCTGCGCGTACGACAGCACCTGCTCGCCCGGCTCGACGAGCTGGCCGATCCGGTCGCGGTAACCCGTCGCGTCCATCGGCTCAGTATCGGTCGTAGCCGTAGTCGTCGTCGGTGCGGCGCTCCGCAGCCGGCGCGTTGCCCATCACCTCGCCGACGATCTCCCGGACCCGGGCGGCGGCCGCCTCCTGCGCCCGGTTCGCCGCGGCGGTGAACTCCTCGGCCAGGGTGTACGAGTCGAACCGCATGGCCCGGGCGTTGATCTCGGTGGAGAGGATCTTGCCGTCGGCGGCGGCCGTCACGGTGACCAGACCCGAGTCGCTCACCCCCTCGGCGCTGCTCTGCTCCAGCTCGGCCATCCGCGCGCCGAGTTCGCGCTGCCACCCGTCCAGGTTGCGGGCCAGCGCCTCGATCCGGTCCAGGGCGGGGAAGGACGTCATGGCTGCCTCTCAGTTCACGATCGAGTCGAAGACGTTCTGCACGCCCCGGGTGTACGGACCCAGGTCCTCCTGGTACGTGCCGTCGACCAGGTAGTTGCGGTCCTTGTGGCCGTCGGAGACGTCGTACATGCCGACCCCGGTGTCCAGCAGGGCGCCGCCGATGCCCGGCACGTTCACCGGTGACACCTTGTTGATCGCGTACTTGCCGGGGAACAGCAGGGCGGTCCGCTTGAGCTTGAACTGCAACGCCTCCCTGGTGTAGCCGGACTTGTTCCACGCCCGGTACGCCTTCTTGGCCTTGCGCAGCTCCATCACGGTCTTGCGGTACTTGGTGAGCAACTGGGCGACCTTCTCCAGCTTGGTCACCAGCTTGGTGAGAATCTCGGCGAACCGGGCCACGATCTTGACCATCCGACCGACCGTGGTGGCGAGCCGGGCCAGCACCCGGACCACCGTGGCGGCCAGCGAGATCCCCGCGCTGAGGAAGGCGGCCACCGCCGCGATGATCACCTCGGTGAGGAACCAGAGCAGGAACTCCAGGATCAGCTCGACCAGCAGGTTGAACGCGTCGACCGCCGCGTTCGCCGCGTCGACCAGCACCTCCTTGGTGCCGTCCAGCCCCTTGGCCAGCTCCTCGATGGCCTCCTCGACGGACTCCATCGAGGCGTGGAACTTCTCCGCCGCGTCGCCGTCCCAGGCGCCGCGCAGCCGGGCCCGGTCGGCGATCTGGTCTCCGGCGAGCTGCCGGACCGCCTCGCCCGTGCTCAGCGCGAGCTGGGCCGCCCGCATCAGGTCGTCCGGTTCACCGGCGACCAGCTCCAGCAGCTCGTTGAACGGCCAGAGCACGGCCTGGGAGAGGGGCTTGAACGGGTCGGGCGTGCCCGACACGATCTGCTCGAAGTAGGTCTTGTTGCGCTGCAACGCCTCGGTGCTCATGCGTCCCCCTCAGGCGCCCGGCGCGAACAGGTCGGTGTTGCCCACGTCGGTGCCGGTGTAGGCGTCCGCGGTGTCGCTGATCCCCTCGGCGATGTCGGCCATCACCTCGGCGCCCTCCGCCAGCCCGGTCACGCACGCCTCGAACTGCTCGGCATATGCGGCGGCGAGGCTGAACGACGCCGGCATGACGCCGAAGGCGTGCCGCGGCACGTGCCCGTCGTTGAAGACCCGGTGCAGCTCCCGGAACCGGGCCGCCCGGTCCCGGGAGGCGGCGGCGAAGGCGGTCAGCGCCTCCGGTTGCACGTCCAGGTTCCTGCTCGGACTTGTCACGGGACCCTCCCCAGTGTCCAGTCGACAGCCGCTCGCCCCCGGCGTGACGCGGGCGACGGAAATACACAGTAGGTGATCGCCGCCGCTTCGCGGGGCAGCGGGGTTGGCGCGGAGGCACTAGACAGGAGCCGGGGACCGCAACCCCCACGAAGGAGCCCGCCATGATCCTGGCCCACGCCGACCAGGTCAGCCGCCGGTACGGCGACGTACTCGCCCTGGACCGGGTCGACCTCACCGTCCGCGCCGGCGAGCTGGTCGGCCTGCTCGGCCCGAACGGCGCCGGCAAGAGCACCCTGATCAACCTGCTGGTCGGGCTGCGCCGACCCACCGCCGGCCGGGTGGAGCTGTTCGGCGGCGACCCCCGCGACGCGACCAGTCGGCGGCGGCTCGGGGTCACCCCGCAGGAGACCGGCCTGCCCGGCACGCTCCGGGTCGGCGAGGTGGTCGACTTCGTCTCCGCCCACTTCCCCGACCCGGTGCCCCGGGCCGAGCTGCTCGACCGGTTCGGCCTCGCCGACCAGGTACGCCGGCAGACCGGTGGGCTCTCCGGGGGGCAACGCCGGCGGCTCGCGGTTGCCCTCGCCTTCATCGGCCGACCCCGGCTGGTGATCCTCGACGAGCCCACCACCGGCCTGGACGTGGAGGCCCGGCACTCCCTCTGGGAGGCGGTCCGGGCCTTCCACTCCGAGGGCGGGACCGTCCTGCTGAGCAGCCACTACCTGGAGGAGGTGGAGGCGCTGGCGCAGCGGGTGGTGGTGATCGGCCACGGCCGGGTGCTCGCCGACGACACCGTGGACGCGGTCCGGGGGATCGTCGGCGTACGGCGGGTCAGCCTGATCGCGGACGAGCTGCCGCCGCTGCCCGGCGTGGTCTCCACCGAGCACGCCGAGGGGCGTACCCACCTGCTCACCACGGACGCCGACCAGCTCGTCCGCGACCTGGTCCGGGCCGGGGTGGCGTTCCGGGAGCTGGAGGTCCGGCCCACCTCGCTGGAGGAGGCGTTCCTCACCATCACCGCCGACGACCGGCCGACGGCCGTCACCGCCTAGGAGCCGTCCGATGCCGCTCGCCCTGGTCCACGCCAAGTACCAGCTACTGGAGATCATTCGGATCCCGGTCGCGGTGTTCGGCGCCGCGTTCTTCCCGGCCGCGTCGATGATCTTCTTCGTGGTGCCGTTCACCGGCGACGACGCCCAGGCGGCCACCTTCGCCACCGCCTCGATGGTCACCTTCTCCGTGCTGACCGCGAACATCTTCCAGTACGGCGCCGGGGTGGCCGAGGACCGCGTGCAGCCGTGGAGCCCGTACACCCGCACCCTGCCGGCCGGCGCCCTGCCGCGGTTCGCCGGGCGGATCCTGGCCGGCCTGGTGCTGACGTACGTGTCGATGCTGCCCGTGGTGGTGATCGCCGCGGTGGCGACCGCCGCCGCGATCACGCCGGTGGACTTTCTGATCGCCCTCGGCACGGTCGCGGTGATCTCCGTGCCCTTCACCCTGCTGGGCCTGGCCATCGGCTATTCGATGCCGAGCAAGGCGGCGATCGTGGTCGCGCAGCTGATCTTCTTCCCGCTGGCCTTCGGTGGCGGCCTGCTCTCCGGGCCCGACGACGCGCCGGGCTTCATCCGGGCCATCGCCCCCTACCTGCCCACCCGGGGCGCGGTGGAGCTGATGTGGGCGGCCGCCACCGACTGGCGACCGGACCCGCTGGCCCTGGCGATGCTGGGCGTCTGGGTGGTACTGCTCGCGGCCGTCGCCACCTGGGCGTACCGGCGGGACGAGGGACGCCGCTTCAGCTGAGCAAATGTCCGATTACGGCCCGGCGGGCGACGGGACGGTGCCACGATGCCGGCAGGGCGCGCCGACCGGGCCGCCCACCGGCGAGAGGGGCCAACGTGAACGGCGTCGAGCCCGGCACGCCCTGCTGGGCCGACCTGGCCACCCCGGGGCTGGAGGACGCGCAGCGGTTCTACCCGCAGCTCTTCGGCTGGACCGGGCGGGTCTCGCCGGACCCGGCGGCCGGTGGCTACACGATCTTCCTCAAGGACGGGAAGGCGGTCGCCGGGGCCGGCCCGCCGGCCAGCCCCGACCAGGTGCCGATCTGGTCGACGTACGTGGCCACCGACGACGCGGACCTGGTGGCGACCCGGGTGGAGACCGCCGGCGGCCAGGTGGTGGTCGCCCCGTTCGACGTCCTCGACCAGGGCCGGATGGCGGTCCTCGCCGACCCGGCGGGCGCGGTGTTCAGCGTCTGGCAGCCGATGGCGATGCGCGGGGCCGAGCTGTTCAACGAGCCCGGGTCGATGTGCTGGAACGAGCTGGTCACCCCCGACCCGGACCGGGCCAAGGAGTTCTACGCGCTGGTCTTCGGCTGGCATCCGGAGGAGCGACCGGCCGGCCCGGTCACCTACACCGGCTGGCGCTGCGGAGCCCGGATCGTCGCCGGCATGATGCCGCAGCTGGAACCGTTGCCCGGGGACCTGCCGGCGTACTGGTCGGTGTTCTTCGCGGTGGCGGACGCCGACGCCATCGCCGCCCGCGCCGCCGAGCTGGGCGGCACGATCCTCGTCCCGCCCCGGGACAATCCGGCCGGCCGCACCGCCGCCCTCCGCGACCCCCACGGCGCCCTCTTCCACATCACCGCCCTCCGCTGAGGCCCAACCGCGCGCCGATCTTGCACTTGTGGTTGGCGGTAAGCCGGCTTTCGCCCGGTCCATCCCCACCAGAACTGCAAGATCGCCGAGGCGGGGTGGGGGGTCAGCGGGGGCGGATGGGGACGACCAGAGGGCCGTGGTCGCCCTGGACGATGCGGACGTGGGCGCGGTAGTGCCGGGACAGCAGCTCCTCGGTGAGCACCTCCTGCGGCGGGCCGGCGGCGGCCACGCGGCCGTCGGCGAGCAGCACCAGCCGGTCGGCGTACTCGCCGGCCACGGAGAGGTCGTGCATGGTGGCCAGCACGGTCAGCCCGTGCGCGCGGCGCAGCTGGTCGACCAGCTCCAGCACCTCCTGCTGGTGGCCGATGTCCAGCGCGCTGGTCGGCTCGTCGAGCAGCAGCAGGGTGGCGCCCTGGGCCAGCGCCCGGGCCAGGAAGACCCGCTGCCGCTCGCCGCCCGACAGGGTGGCCAGCTCGCGGCGGTCGAAGTCCATCAGGTCGAGCCGGTCCAGCACCTCGTGCACCGCGGCCAGGTCGGCCGCCGACTCCCGGCCCAGGGGCGGGATGTAGGGGGTGCGCCCGAGCAGCACGTAGTCGAGGACCGACATGCCGGCCGGCACCACCGGGGACTGGGCCACCGTGGCGACGACCCGGGCCCGGTCGCGGCGGCGCAGGGACCGGATCGGCGTACCGAAGAGGGAGACCACGCCCGGCGCGGCGAGCAGGCCGCCGACGGCGCGCAGCAGCGTCGACTTGCCGGCGCCGTTCGGGCCGATCACGGTGACCCACTCGCCCACGGCGACGGTCAGGTCCACGCCGGCCAGGATCGGCCTGCCGCCCAACTCGACCCGCAGGTCCCGCACCTCCACGGCGGCCCCGGTCACGAGAACACCCGGCGGGAGGTGCGCAGGACCAGGACGAAGAACGGGCCGCCGAGCAGCGCGGTGACCACGCCGATCGGGATCTCGGCCGGGGCGGCGGCGGTCCGTGCGACCACGTCGGTCAGCGCCAGGAACGCCCCGCCGAAGAGCATCGACAGCGGCAGGATCACCCGGTGGCTCGACCCGGCGAGCAGCCGTACGGTGTGCGGCACGATGATGCCGACGAAGCCGATCAGGCCGGAGGCGGAGACCGCGGCGGCGGTGCCCAGCGAGGCCGCGGCGATCAGCAGGTAGCGGGAGCGCTGCGGGTGCAGCCCGAGGCTGGTGGCCTCGTCGTCGCCGACGGAGAGCACGTCCAGCTCGCGCCGGTGCAGCAGCACCACCACGGCGGTGAGCACGAAGTACGGCAGCACCAGCCGGACGTCGTGCCAGCCGGCGGTGGCCAGCCGCCCGAGCAGCCAGGAGTAGACCTGCTGGATGCTGTCGGAGTGCCGTTGCAGCAGGTACGTCTGCCCGGCGGCGAGGAACGCCGAGACCGCCACCCCGGCGAGGATCAGCGTCGCCGGTGACCGGTCCCGCCCGCCGGCCGCGCCGAGCCCGTAGGTCATGGCGACCGCGCCCAGCGACCCGACGAACGCGGCGAGCGGAATGGTGACCGGCATCCCGGTGATCGCGCCGCCCGCCCCGGCGCCCAGCGTGATGGCCGCGGTGACCGCGAGGCCGGCGCCGGCCGCGACCCCGAGCAGGTACGGGTCGGCGAGGGGGTTACGGAAGACGCCCTGGTAGCAGCCGCCGGCCAGGGCGAGCAGCCCGCCGACGAGCAGGCCGAGCACGACCCGGGGCAGGCGCAGCTCGGTGACGATGGCGATCTCCCGCTCGGTGAGCCCGCTGTCCAGGTGCACCCCGGGCAGCAGGTTGAGCAGTTCGGCGGCCACGCTGCCGGGCGGCAGGCTGACCGGGCCGAGGGAGACCCCGGCGACGAGTGCGACCAGCACCGCGGCGATGCCGGCGAGCAACCAGCGGGTCCGCAGCCCGGCCGGCCGGACCGTCGCACCCGGTCCGGCCGGCGGCCGCCCGCCGCGCGTCACCCGACCGCCGGACGGGGCGGCGGGCACGCCGGCGGGCCGGGACGCCTCGGGCGTCCCGGCCGGCCGGTCGGCGCGTTCCGCTGGCACGGTCCGGTTCAGGCCGGGACCTTGGCGGTGGCGTCGACGATCGCCTTGACCAGGTCGACCACGCGCGGGCCCCAGCGGGAGGCGATGTCGTCGTCCAGCGCGACGATCTGGTTGTGCTTCACCGCGTTGACGCCGGCCCAGCCGCTCCGGGCCTTGACGGTGTCCGGGGTCTGCTTGCAGCACTTGGTGTCGGCGAGGAAGACGAAGTCGGGGTTCGCCTTGACGATGACCTCCTGGGAGAGCTGCGGGTAGCCGCCGTGCTTACCGTCGGCGTCCGCCGGGTCGGCGATGTTCTCCAGCCCGGCGAGGGCGTAGATCGAGCCGATGAAGGTCTTGCTGGTGACGCTGTACAGCTCCGGGCCCAGCTCGTGGTAGTAGGTGAGCTTCGCGGCCCGCTTGGGCAGGTCCTTGGTGAGGGCGGCGATGTCGTTCTTCATCTTCGTCGTGACGGCGTCGGCCTCGGCCGGGTGACCGGTGAGCTTGCCGAGGTCGGTGATCTGCTGGTACGTGTCGTCCAGCGTGGCCGCCGCCGGGGTGAGCAGCACCGGGATCTTCAGCGTGGTGAGCTGGTCGATGATCTTGTTGGTGTCGTTGGCGAGCACCACCAGGTCGGGGCTCTTGCCGGCGATCGCCTCGGCGTTCGGCTGGTAGCCGGAGAGGTCACTCTTCGGGGCCTCCGCCGGGTAGTTCGACTGGTCGTCCACGGCGGTGACCTGCTTGCCGGCGCCGATGGCGAAGAGCATCTCGGTCGCGGTGGGCGAGAGCGAGACGATCTTCTCGGGGCGCTTCTCCAGGGTCAGCTTGCCGACGGTGACCGGGAAGGTGGCGGCCGCCGAGCCGCTGCCGGCGGCGGGGGTGTCGGTCGAGGTCTGCTCGGCGCAGGCGCCGAGGAGAAGCGCGCCGACCGCGAGGGCGGCGGCGAAGAGCCGGGGGGTACGTCTGGACATCGATCCTCCTGTCGGTCGAGGAGCGTGGTGCTTCGCCGACAGGGAGCGCCCGGGGCGGCCCGTCCGCGAGGCGCCCTTCCTCGAGAGCGCGTGTCGCGACCGACCGCAGGCGACCTGGCTCGTCCCCGCTCCCGGTGGCGGCCGGAGGCCGACGCCGTGCGGGGCATCACAGTTGCGGGACAGCGCCGGTTTCGCACCGGCTTCGCTGCGGGTTGGTCGGTAGCACCGTAGCGCACGACCAGCGGAGACCATCCGGACGGGAGGGGAAGGGGCGATTCCCGGCCCGGCAATGATTTTCCATGCGTTGACCTCTGGCGAAACTTCCCTCCAGGCGCGACAGTGAACGGCAACGATGTCGTCAACCTGTGGAGTTCACATGGCCAGACCAGCACTGCGCGCGGTCGCCCTCGCCGGCGTCGCCGCACTCGCCCTGTTCGGCGTGACGGCACCCGCCCGCGCCGACAACAACCTGCCCGTCGTGGCCCACGACGAGCAGATCACCTTCCAGGAGTTCTCGAAGTACCCGGACTGGCAGACCGGCACCCACCAGGGCACCTACGCCATCCCGGGGCACCGGACCGGGATCACCATCGACCAACCGGCCGGCACCACCGACTTCACCGACGAACACACCGGCACCACCCGCAGCTGGGAGTACGCCACCTGGACCTCGCCCGAACAGCGGATCGGCTTCGACGCCACCGAACTGGTGGCCTCGTGGAACGCCCAGACCCCGCCCGGCACCTGGATCCAGGTCGAACTGCACGGCACGTACAACACCGGGACGCAGACCCCCTGGTACGTGATGGGCCGCTGGGCCTCCGGCGACCAGGACATCAAGCGGGCCACCCTGGACGGACAGGGTGACCCCTGGTCGACCATCTGGACCGACACCTTCTCCATCGACGACGCCGACGCCGGGGTGCTGCTGCGGTCGTACCAGCTCCGGCTGACCCTCTACCGGGCGCCGGGGCAGGCCGCCTCGCCGCGGGTCTGGATGCTTGGCGCGATGAGCTCGAACGTGCCGGACCGGTTCACCGTCACCCCGAGCAAGGGCGGGATCGCCTGGGGCACCGAACTGCCCGTGCCCCGCTACTCGCAGAACATCCACCGTGGTGAGTACCCGGAGTACGACAACGGTGGCGAGGCCTGGTGCTCGCCGACCTCCACCGAGATGGTGGTCGAGTACTGGGGCCGCAAGCCCACGGCGGAGGACACCGCCTGGGTCGACCCGAGCTACGCCGACCCCACGGTCGACCACGCCGCCCGGATGACCTACGACTACGAGTACGAAGGCGCCGGCAACTGGCCGTTCAACACCGCGTACGCGGCCAGCTTCCCCGGCCTCGACGCGCGGGTCACCCGGCTGCACTCGCTGGACGAGGTGGAACGCTTCATCAAGGCGGGCATCCCGGTCGTCACCTCGCAGTCCTTCCTGGCCGAGGAGCTGGACGGGGCGAACTACGGCACCTCCGGGCACCTGTTCGTGGTCGTCGGCTTCACCGCCGACGGCGACGTGATCGTCAACGACCCGGCCTCGTCCTCCGACGAGGCGGTGCGCAACGTCTACAAGCGGTCCCAGTTCGAGCAGATCTGGCTGCGCACCAAGCGGCACCGGGCGAACGGCAGCGTGGCCGGCGGCTCGGGCGGGATCGCGTACCTGATCAAGCCGGCGGACCGGCCCTGGCCGGTCGTGCCGGGCTCGACCAACTGGTGACCGGACGGGCCCGGCGCGATCCCCTCGGGGGCCGCGCCGGGTCCGTCGGCCTCAGCCCTGGACCGGCTTGCGGGCGAGCCGGTCGATGGCGGCCTCGTCCTCGTCCGGACGCCGGCGCCCGAGGACCGTCCGGACGATCAGGACCACCCAGGCGACCGCGGCCAGCGCGCCGCCCACGGTGAAGCCGGTGACCAGCAGCCAGGTGTTGCCGCCGGTGGTGGCGAAGACGCCCTTGCCGGCCCCGGTGTCGCGGGCCGCCGCGGTGCCGCCCGTGGTCAGGCCCGCCGGGTCGTCGAAGAGGATGACGTCCCTGCGCGCGGCGCCGCCGTCGGTCGGGACGAAGTCGCCGTGCCAGGTGCAGCTCCGCTTGCCGCACTCCTCGCGGACGGCGGTGAAGGTGCCGGGCGTGCCGGCCCCGGACTTCGCCCGCCACGCCGGAGCCACGTCCGGTGCGGCGAAGGCCACCCCCAGCACCGCGATGACCGGCAGGCCGACCCAGAGGAAGAACTTCATCCGCCAACTGCTGATCTTCTCGAACACGGGAAGCGACCCTAGCCGGGATCGGCCACCGTCGCTGCCCCGTCTCCCCGGCCGGACGGCCGGATCAGCTCCGGCGCTCGCCCTCGCCGTCGTCGGCGGGCCGGTCGTCGTCGCCGGCGAGCGCGGAGCGCAGCCGCTCCTTCTCCGCCCGGCGCCGCTCCGCCGCCTCGGCCATCTCCCCGGCCATCTCGTCCCGCCAGCCCTTGAGCAGGAAGAACGAGAGCGCGGCCGAGAAGACCAGCGCCAGCATCAGCCGCAGGAACATGTTCATCTCGACGAACCAGAGGGCCGCCAGCACGGCGACGAACAACCCGATCCGGCCCAGCGTGTACTTGACCGCCGCGCTCAAGCTCGTACTCCATTCTCCGTCACGGCTCAGCCCGTCCGCCGGGCCAGCCAGTGCACGCCAGGAAACCAGACCACCGCGTAGACCACGGTGAAGGCCGTCGCGGCCAGCGCACCGGAGACCAGCGGCGGCAGCCCGGCGGCCAGGCCGGCCGCCAGCAGCCCCGCGAGCACCCCGAGCGCGATCCCGGCCAGCGCCGCCACCACCCGGGCCGCGCCGAACTCCCACGCCCGGAAGTCGTCCCAGAAGAGCCAGACCGGGAGGATGACGGCCAGCCAGCCGTTGGTCCGCCCGAAGCCGCCCGCGCCCATGGTGGCGAACGCCCACTCGAAGAGCACCAGCGCCAGCACCCCGATCACCAGGCCGGCGAGGCTCACCCCGAGCAGGTCGCCCAGGGTCAGGATGCGCCCCTCGGCGTCCCGCCGGGGGAAGCCACGCTGCTGCTCCTCGGTGCTCATCGGCGCGCGGTCAGGCCCAGACCTGCTGCGGCTCGGCGCGCCGCTCGTCCAGCGACGGGGCCGCGTCGTACTCGCGGACGGTCTCGTAGCGGGTGTTCCGCTCGACCGGGCGGAACCCGGCGTCCCAGATCAGGTGCAGCAGGTCGTCCCGGTGCATGGTGTTCGGCGTGCCGTACGAGTCGGCGTCGTGGGTGATCTTGTATTCCACGACGGAGCCGTCCAGGTCGTCCACACCGAAGTTCAACGACAGCTGGGCCACCGAGAGACCGTGCATCACCCAGAAGCACTTCACGTGCGGCACGTTGTCGAAGAGCAGCCGGGAGACCGCGAAGGTCTTCAGCGACTCCGCCGGCGCGGCCATCGTGGTCCGGTCCTGGATCCGGTTACGGATCTTGCCGTCCGCCGAGTCGACGAAGTCGTGCTGGTAGCGCAGCGGGATGAAGACCTGGAAGCCGCCCGTCTCGTCCTGCAGCTCGCGCAGCCGCAGCACGTGGTCGACCCGGTGCCGGGGCTCCTCGATGTGGCCGTAGAGCATGGTCGACGGGGTCTTCATGCCCTTCGCGTGGGCCAGCCGGTGGATCCGCGACCAGTCCTCCCAGTGGCAGGCGTGGTCGACGATGTGCTGCCGGACCTCCCAGTCGAAGATCTCCGCGCCGCCGCCGGTCAGCGACTCCAGGCCGGCGTCCATCAGCTCGTCGAGGATCTCGTCCGCGCTCAGCCCGCTGATCTTCTCGAACCACTGCACCTCGGTCGCGGTGAACGCCTTGAGGTTGACCTTGGGCAGCGCGGCCTTCAGCTCGCGCAGCACCTTCGGGTAGTAGCGCCAGGGCAGGGTCGGGTGCAGGCCGTTGACGATGTGCAGCTCGGTGAGCTGCTCGTCCTCCATCTCCTTGGCCTTGCGGACGGCCTCGTCGATACGCATCGTGTAGGCGTCCTTCTCCCCCGGCTTGCGCTGGAAGGAGCAGTACGCGCACGACGCGGAGCAGACGTTGGTCAGGTTGAGGTGCCGGTTGACGTTGAACATCACCCGGTCGCCGTTCAGCTCGGTGCGCTTGTGGTGGGCCAGCCGCCCCAGCCAGGCGAGGTCGTCGCTCTCGTACAGGGCGATCCCGTCGGCGCGGGTCAGCCGCTCCCCCGCGTAGACCTTCGCCTCGAGCTCGCGCTTGAGTCCGGCGTCCATCGAAAGCCACGTCCCTTCCACCTGCGGTCCGGTCGAGCGTACGTCGCTACCCCGACCGGCCGGCGGCCCGGTCAACCGCAGCGACCCACTTCACCGGACGACCGGTCGACCGTCACCCTCCGCGCATCGACATCCCTGGCTCGGTGAGGTAAGACATGATGGGGCGGAACTCACACTGGTACCGTCCCGGTTCACCGCGCACACCCAGCGCGGGAGGCACCAGACCGGACGGGGAGCGGAATGGTCGACAGCAGGCGGGGCCGACGGCAGCGACGCGGAGGCCCGGTGATCTCTCCGGTGCTACGCCCGAAGCTCTGGTCCGCCCTGCTCGGCGTCGTGGCCGCCGCCGCGATCGCCACCCCCTCCTGGGCCGACCCGCTGCCCGACACGGTTCCCGACACCGGGCTCCGGCCGCCCCAGATCAGCCTGCAGATCCCCGGCCTGACCGGGCAGACCCCGGGCGGGCTCGGCACCACGCCGGGCGCCACCACCCCGGGCGACGGCCCGCTGATCGCCCAGATCAACCAGGCCGACGCGCTCGTCGCCCAGCTCGGTGAGTCCCTGGAGCAGCTGCAGGGCGAGCGCGACGCCGCGCAGGCCCAGCTCGCCCTGGACGCCGCCGCCCTCCAGCAGGCCCGGGACGCGCTCGCCCAGGCGCAGGAGCGGGCGAGGAACGCCGCCGCCGACGCGGTCAAGGCCGACGCCGCGCTGCCGCCCGGGCAGTTCGGCTCCGACCTGCGTCAGCTCGACGCCCTCCAGCGGATCACCCGGGGCGACAAGGCGCAGGGGGCGACCACCGCCGTCGACGGCGAGGTCGCCCGGGCCACCGCCGCGGAGCAGATGGCCCGGGAGGCGTACTCCGCGACCGAGCGGCGGGTGGCCGACAAGGTCGCCGAGTACACCCGGGTCGAGGGGGAGCTGCACAAGCAGGAGGCCGCCCTGCTCCAGCTGCGCAAGGACAACGCCGCGCAGCTGCTCGAGATCGAGCGCCGGGCGGAGGCCGCCGAGCAGCAGCTCGGCAGCTCCTACGTGAGCAACCAGAGCGTCAGCGGGCTGGTCGCGCACCCGACGGCGCTGGCCGCCGTGCGCTACGCCCTCGCCCAGCTCGGCGACCCCTACCTGTGGGCCGCCGAGGGGCCGGACCGCTTCGACTGCTCCGGCCTGATGCTCGCGTCCTACCAGGCGGCCGGCTACGACGGCCTGCCCCGGGTCTCTCGCGACCAGTACTACGCCACCCGTTCCCGGACCGTCGACCCGAACGCGCTCCTCCCGGGCGACCTGCTCTTCTTCGCCTCCAGCAGCAGCTGGACGAGCATCCACCACGTCGCCATGTACATCGGCAACGGAAAGATGGTCGAGGCGCCGCGGACCGGGGACGTCGTCAAGATCTCGGGCGTCCGGTGGAGCCGGCTCTTCGCCGCCACCCGGGTGGTCGGCGCCGTGCCCGCCCCGGCCACGCCCACCCCGGCGCCGACGCCCAGCCCGTCGAAGACGCCGAAGCCGACCCCCACGCCCACCGCCACGGGCACCGCCAAGCCGACGCACACGCCGTCGCCGACGCCGACCACCGGCAGCCCGAGCCCGTCGGCCTCACCGTCGCCGAGCGAGTCGCCGACGCCGACGCCGAGCCCGTCCGGGTCGCCGTCGCCGACCGGCGCGGCGACCAGCGACCCGAGCCCGACGAACACCTCCGCCGAGCCGACCAACAGCGCCGCCGAGCCGACCGACAGCGCCGCCAGCTCCGACCCGTCGAGCAGCACGGTGCAGAGCGCCTCGTCCACTCCGAGCAGCGGTAGCTGACCAACCGTCCACTCCGACTGTGCTGCCGCGCCGGAATGTGGCACGGTGAGATCCAGGCACTCCCGACCGACGCCACGGTCCGGGGGCGAGCGTGGCCGTGGAGGGGCGAGCATGGGCGAGCGAGAGGTTCCGGCGCAGGCGGTCCACCCGGGATCCGCGCCGGACCCCAGCGACCGACCGGCCGACCCGGGTGCCGACGAGCGCGGGCCGGAGGCCCCGACGACGGGAGCCGCCGCGGTGGCCCGGGCGCGGGTGAGCGTCGCCGGCGCGGCCGTACGGCCCCCGGCTGAGGACCGGCCCGCCGCACCGGCCACCGCCACCACGTACCGGTCCGGCGCCCCGGCGGAGCCCGCGGGGCCGCTGGAGCGGCGTCAGCCCGGCGCCTCGGTCACGCCCTCGACCTGGTCCGCCTTCGCCGCCGGCGAGCGTTCCGCCACGACGCCGGCCCCGGCCGACCCGGTCGGCGGCGGGTCCCCGGTCGGCGATGGCGCGCCGGCGGCCGAGGCAGGTGTCTCCCCGGCCCCCGACGCTGCCGGCGCGGCCCCCGCCGGGACCGCCGGCACCCCCGCACCGACCCCCGCCGGGACCGCCACCGCGCCCGCCGCCACCGCACCGGCCCCCACC
>NZ_RJLN01000010.1 GCF_003725545.1 Micromonospora solifontis
GGGCCGCCGCGGTGGCCCGCCCCGGCGGACCCGACGAGCGACCGGCCGGGCGGGCCACCCCGCCCGTACCGGAGGCGACCCGACCGGGCCCGGGCGCACCGGCCGCCGTACCCACGGGGGGAGCCGGCGCGCCGGCCGGCTCGGTCGGCGGCCTGCGGGGCGCCCGGTCCGAACTGCGCCGGCAGATGCGCGAGCGGCGGCGGTTGCGGATGGGCATCCTGGCCCTGGTCAGCCTGGTGCTGCTGGGGGCCGTACCGCTCTACTTCGGGCTGCGCACGCTCAGCCGGGACCCGGTCTTCGACACCCTCGACCAGCTCGACGTGCCCTCCTGGGCGGCGACGAAGACCGTGGACAACGTCAGCGGCAGCCGGTGGTGCCTGCAGGACTGCCGGTTGCGGGAGCGGACGGTGGAGTCGGAGAAGGCCTGGAAGGAGACCGCCCAGGTCTACGAGCAGGCCCTGGCCGGTGACGGTTGGCGCCGCTGGAAGGTCGACCGCTGCCCGGAGCAGGGGGACGTCAAGGGCAGCTACACCTGCTGGCGACGGGACGAGCTCACCCTGGACCTCTGGGTACGCGACCCGACCTGCGTGCCGCCGCCGGTCGACGGACAATCCGCGCCGTCCCCGGCTCCCACGCCCGCAGCGGGGAAGTGCACCGGGTCGTTGGTGTCGGTGAAGGTCCGCAACGCGATCGACGACGAGCGGACCGGACCACAGCCCAGCACTGATCCGTCACTCACCGGTGAGGATCCGTACCCGAGCCTCACCGACGATCCGCTCGGCGAGCTGACCCCCTCACCGTCGTGAGCAGCGCTCCATCACGGACGGTAGGGTCTGGGGCTGGCAGGCTCCGCTGCGCCCGTTGACCCCGACGGGTCGGCGTGGGGGGAAGTGGGTAGGACGGTCGCGCGTCCCGGGGCGTCGGGCCCCGGGACACTGCTCGAGGAGGACAGGCGTGAGTTATGGAGAGGTCGCGGCGCTGGTCGCGGCGATCGCGTTCGCGATGCTCGTGTTGATCCTGACGCTGCCCATCCTGCGGCTGCGGCACACCGTGGACGCGGCGACCCGCATGATCAACGACCTCAATGACCGCACCGCGCCGCTGCTCGGTGACGTCAACACCACGGTGAAGAACGTCAACACCGCCCTGGAGCAGGTGCAGACCTCGCTCGACGGGGTCAACCTCCAGCTGGCCAAGGTGGACACCATGACCACCCACGCGCAGAACGTCACCGCCAACGTGGCCAACCTGGCCGCCGTGGTCTCCGCCGCCGCGGCGAACCCGCTGGTCAAGGTGGCCGCCTTCGGCTACGGCGTGCGCAAGGCCGCGGCCGCCCGCCGGCACGCGGAGGACGAGCGCGAGGCCCGCGACATCATCAAGCAGCGGCGCCGCGCCGCGAAGCGCGCCAACCGGTGACCAGGCCGAACGGAGGGATGTGAACATGAGGCGGTTGTTCTGGCTGGGCATCGGGCTGGCCGTGGGCGTGCTGGTGGTGCGCAAGGCGACCCGCACCGCGCAGGCGTACACGCCGGCCGGCATCGCCAGCGGGCTGTCCGAGTCCGCCGGCAGCCTCGTCGAGTCGGTCCGGAGTTTCGTGGACGACGTCCGGGTCGGCATGGCCGAGCGCGAGCAGGAGATCCACGAGGCCTTCGCCCGCGGCGAGGCGTACGACGACCAGTTCGCCGAGCTGCGGGAGGACCCGCGCATCGGTGATCGAGAGATTTTCCCGGAGGAGCACCAGCGATGAAGACGGCGGAGATCAAGCGGCGGTACCTCGCCCACTTCGAGGCGAACGGCCATGCCGTGGTGCCGTCCGCTCCGCTGCCCGCCATCAGCGACCCGAACCTGCTGTTCATCAACGCCGGCATGGTGCAGTTCGTGCCCTACTTCCTGGGCCAGCAGACGCCGCCGTACCGGCGGGCCACCAGCGTGCAGAAGTGCATCCGGACGCCGGACATCGACGAGGTCGGCAAGACCAGCCGGCACGGCACCTTCTTCCAGATGAACGGCAACTTCTCCTTCGGTGACTACTTCAAGGAGGGGGCGATCCCGCTCGCCTGGGACCTGGCCACCAAGCCGGTCGAGGCGGGCGGCTTCGGGCTGGACCCGGAGCGGATCTGGGCCACGGTCTACCTGGACGACGACGAGGCGTACGACATCTGGCGGCGCACCGGCGTGCCGGACGCGCGGATCGTGCGGCGCGGCAAGGCCGACAACTTCTGGTCGATGGGCATCCCCGGCCCGTGCGGACCGTGCTCCGAGCTCTACTACGACCGCGGCCCGGAGTACGGCCGGGAGGGCGGCCCGGAGGTCGACGAGGACCGCTACCTGGAGTTCTGGAACCTCGTCTTCATGCAGTTCGAGCGGGGACCGGGCGTCGGCAAGGAGGACTTTCCGATCCTCGGCGAACTGCCGGCGAAGAACATCGACACCGGCATGGGCCTGGAGCGGATGGCCTCCATCCTGCAGGGCGTCGACAACCTCTACGAGATCGACGAGGTCCGGCCGATCCTGGACCGGGCCGCCGAGCTGACCGGCAAGCGCTACGGCGCGCACTCCGGCCACGCGGCCAGCGAGTCCCACCCGGACGACGTGCGGCTGCGGGTGATCGCCGACCACGTGCGGACCGCGCTGATGCTGATCGGCGACGGGGTGACCCCGTCCAACGAGGGCCGCGGCTACGTGCTGCGCCGGATCATGCGCCGGGCCATTCGGGCGGTCCGTCTCCTCGGCTACCAGGACCGGGCGCTGCCCGAGCTGCTGCCGGTGGCCCGGGACTGCATGGCCCCGTCGTACCCGGAGCTGGCCGAGGAGTTCGGCCGGATCTCCCAGTACGCGTACGCCGAGGAGGACGCCTTCCTCGCCACGCTGCGCGCCGGCACCACGATCCTGGACACCGCGATCGCGGAGACCAAGTCGGCCGGTAAGGCGGCGCTGTCGGGCGACAAGGCGTTCCAGCTGCACGACACGTACGGCTTCCCGATCGACCTGACCCTGGAGATCGCGGCCGAGCAGGGCCTGCAGGTCGACGCGGAGGGCTTCCGCCGGCTGATGGCCGACCAGCGCAGCCGGGCCAAGGCGGACGCGCAGGCGCGCAAGACCGGCCACACCGACGTGTCGGCGTACCGGTCGGTGCTGGACGCCGGCGGCGCGGTCGAGTTCACCGGCTACACCGAGCTGAACCGGGAGTCCCGGGTGCGGGCGCTGCTCGCCGGCGGGGCCGCGGTCGACGCGGCGGTCGAGGGGGACACCGTCGAGCTGGTGCTCGACACCACCCCGTTCTACGCCGAGGGCGGTGGCCAGCAGCCGGACCAGGGCCTGATCACGGTCGGCGGCGGCCAGCTCGAGGTCTTCGACGTGCAGCAGCCGGTGCCGGGTCTGATCGTGCACCGGGCCAAGGTGGTCCGGGGCGAGGTGCGCGCCGGGGAGACCGGGTACGCCGAGATCGACGTGTCCCGGCGGCGGGCGATCTCCCGGTCGCACACCGCCACCCACCTGGTGCACCAGACGATGCGCAACTTCCTCGGCGAGTCGGCGACCCAGGCGGGTTCGCTGAACGCGCCGGGCCGGCTGCGGTTCGACTTCAACACCCCGACCGGGGTGGCGCCGAGCGTGCTGCACGACGTGGAGCAGCAGGTCAACGAGGTGCTCCTGGCCGACCTGGAGGTGCACGCCTTCATCACCAGCCAGGAGGAGGCCCGCCGGATCGGCGCGATGGCGCTGTTCGGCGAGAAGTACGGCGAGCGGGTCCGGGTCGTCGAGGTCGGCGACTACGCCCGCGAGCTGTGCGGCGGCACCCACGTGGCCCGCTCGGCGCAGCTCGGCCTGGTGAAGATCCTCTCCGAGGCCTCGGTCGGCTCCGGCGTGCGCCGGATCGAGGCCCTGGTCGGCATGGACGCGTTCGGCTTCCTGGCCCGCGAGCACCTGCTGGTGTCCCGGCTGGCCGAGCTGTTCCGGGTTCCCGGCGAGCAGGTCGCGGACCGGGTGGAGCAGACCGTCACCCAGCTCCGCGACGCGGAGAAGGAGCTGGAGAAGCTCCGCGCCCAGCTGGTGCTGGGCGGGGCCGCGAGCCTCGCGGCGGGGGCGAAGGACGTGCGGGGTGTGGCGTACGTAGGCACCGAGGCGCCGGAGGGCGCGGCCGGCAACGACGTGCGGACCCTGGCTCAGGAGATCCGGGGCCGGATCGACCCGGCCCGCCCGGCGGTGGTCGCGGTGGCGGCCCGGGCGAACGGAAAGGCCTCCCTGGTGGTGGCGGTCAACCCGGCGGCCCGCGGCCGCGGACTGACCGCGAAGGACCTGGTGAAGGCCGCGTTCTCCGGCCGGGGCGGCGGCAGCGACGACCTGGCCCAGGGTGGCGGCCTGCCCGCGGCGGAGGCGCCGAACCTGCTGCTGACCGTGGAGAAGGCGATCGCCGAGGCGTGATGGCCGTGCCGATCGACGCCAGGGCGGACCGTACGGTCCGCCCTGGCCCGTACCCGGGGGGAAGTGTCCGGTAGATGGCTGAACCGTCCCGCGGGGTGCGTCTCGGGGTCGATGTCGGGCAGGTCCGGGTCGGGGTGGCCCGCTCGGACCCGCACGGCATCCTGGCCACCCCGCTGGTCACCCTGGCTCGCGACCTGGCCGCGGCACCGGACGGGGTGCCCACCGACATGGCCGAGCTGGTCCGGCTGGCCGAGGAGCACGAGGCGGTCGAGATCGTCGTCGGCCTGCCGGTCAACCTCGCCGGAAAGCATGGCCCGGCGGCGGCGAACGTCTCGGCGTACGCTGCCCGTTTGGCCGATGTAATGGGGACGATTCCGGTGACGCTGACGGACGAGAGGATGTCGACCGTGGTCGCGAGTCGTAGGCTGGCCGAACGGGGCGTCCGGGGAAAGCGCCAACGGGCGGTGGTCGACCAGGCCGCCGCGGTGGAGATTCTGCAGAGCTGGCTGGACGCACAGCGGAGGCGGACGCAATGATCGACGATCTTGACCTGGGCTTCGAAGACGCGGAGAGGGGGGAGAAGGGCCGGCACCGGCGCGGCGCCGTGCGCAAGCGGCAGGGCAGGTCCGGTGGTGGCCGGGGCAAGACCATCTTCGCCCTGCTCATGGCGCTCGTGCTGCTGGGCGGAATCGGCGGCGGCGCGTACATCGGCTTCGACCGGATCCGGAACCACTTCGTCACCCCCGACTACGACGGACCGGGCACCGGCGAGGCGCTCGTCGAGGTCAAGGCGGGCGACACCCTCACCGACATCGGGAACACCCTCTACGACGCCGGTGTGGTGAAGAGCACCAAGGCGTTCATCGAGGCCGCCGACGCCAACTCCCGCAGCAAGAACATCCAGGTCGGCCGGTACAAGGTCCGCAAGCAGATGAAGGCCGCCGACGCGGTGATCATGCTGCTGGACCCGAAGAATCGGGTGGTCAACGGGGTGACCATCCCCGAGGGCACGATCAGCCTGACCATCTACGACCTGCTCGCCAAGCAGACCAAGATCCCGGTCGCCGAGTTCAAGGCGGCCGCCAAGGACCCGGTCAAGCTGGGCGTGCCGGCGTTCTGGTTCAACCGCACGGACGGCAAGAAGGGCCCGAAGAGCGTCGAGGGCTTCCTCTACCCGGCGACCTACGAGATCCCGCCGAAGGCCACCGCCGAGCAGATCCTGTCGATGATGGTGGAGAAGTTCCTCGAGGTCACCGGCGACATGAAGTTCGTCGACAGGGTGCAGAAGGAGCGCGGGATCTCCCCGTACGAGGCGCTGATCGCCGCGTCCATCGCCCAGGCCGAGTCGGTCAACCACGTGGACATGCCGAAGGTGGCCCGGGTCATCTACAACCGGGTCTACACCGACAAGTACCACTGCCGCTGCCTGGAGATCGACAGCGCGATCAACTACTGGCTGCGGTTGCAGGGCAAGAACCCCAAGGACTCCGACGTCCTCAAGCAGTCCGAGATCCACGATCTGAAGAACCCGTACAATACGCACGACGTGAACGGCCTGATGATCACGCCGATCAGCAACCCCGGCGAGGAGGCGCTCAAGGGCGCGATGGACCCGCCACCGGGCAACTGGATCTACTTCATGACCATCGACAAGAAGGGCA
Organism: Micromonospora solifontis; assembly: GCF_003725545.1. Taxonomy (GTDB): domain Bacteria; phylum Actinomycetota; class Actinomycetes; order Mycobacteriales; family Micromonosporaceae; genus Micromonospora; species Micromonospora solifontis. The sequence continues at coordinate 6,084 of NZ_RJLN01000010.1, forward strand.
CGATGGGCTACGGCTCCAACGACGCCGACTTCCGGAAGCTGCAGAAGCAGATGTGCGACAACGGCGTGCTGACCAAGTCGAACTGCGCGTGAGGGCCGCCGTCGTCGGCAAGCCGATCGCCCACTCGCTCTCCCCGGTCATCCATGCGGCCGGGTACGCGGCCGCCGGGCTGACCGGCTGGTCGTACACCCGGATCGAGTGCGCGGCCGACGACCTGGCCGGCCTGGTCGCGGGCCTGGGCCCGGAGTGGGCCGGGCTGTCGGTGACCATGCCGGGCAAGGAGGCGGCGCTCGCGCTGGCCGACCAGGTCTCGCCGGTCGCCGCCGCCGTCGGCGCCGCCAACACGCTGGTACGCCGCCCCGACGGCAGCTGGTACGCCGACAACACCGACGTCGCCGGCATGGTCGACGTGCTGACGGCCGCCGGGTGCGCGGCGGGCGCCGTGGTGACGGTGCTCGGCGCGGGCGGCACCGCCCGCGCCGCGCTCGCGGCGGCGGCCCGGATCGGCGCGGCCGAGGTGACCGTGGTGGCCCGCCGGCTCGAGGCGATCGCCGAGCTGCGCCCGGTGGCCGCCGCGGTCGGGGTGCCGCTGGCCGGTGCCGACTGGGACGGCGCCCCGGCGCACGCCCGCGCCGACCTGGTGATCTCGACGGTGCCGAAGGGGGTCGGCGACCCCCTCGCCGACAACTTCGACTGGCGTCCGGGGGCGGTCTTCTTCGACGCCCTCTACGATCCCTGGCCCACCCCGCTCGCCGCCTCGGCGCTCGCCGCCGGCTGCCGGGTGATCTCCGGGTTGGACCTGCTGCTGGCCCAGGCGGTCGGCCAGTTCACGCAGTTCACCGGGGTGCCCGCCCCGGTCGACGCGATGCGCGCGGCGCTGGCGGCGGCCCGCGACTGAGCGGGCGGCTGCGCCCGGTCGATACGCTGCTGACGCAACCCGTCGCCGACCACAGGGGGAGCCGTGACCGGGCAGCCGCCGTCCCCGCCCGACCGACCGGCCACCGGCCGTCGCCGCCGGCTCGTGCTGCTCGGCGTGCTGGCCGTGGCGCTCGCCGCCGGCACGGCCGTGGCGCTGCCCCGGGTCGTCGCCGAGGTGGCGCCGCTGGTGGTGGCCGCCACCGCGGACACCACCGTCACCCGGGTCCCGCAGGACGGGGACAACGGGGTGAAGACCACCCTGGCGAGCTGCCCGCGGTTCTGCGAGGGCAACCCGGACGGGCAGCGCGACGCGGTGCTGGAGTTCAACGTCCGGGGGCTGCCCCCGGACGCGGTGGACGTGCGGGCCGTGCTGCGCGTGTACGCCTGGCAGCCGTTCGCCTCGCGGGTCCGGGCGCACTCCGCGCAGGGCTCCGCCGCCAACGCCGGCGCCTGGGCGCAGCGTCCCGTGCTCGGCTCGGCGCTAGCCACCCGGGACCGGGTCGACCAGGGCTTCAACGAGTGGGACGTCTCCGCCGCCGTCACCGGCAACGGCCGGGTGACCCTCGCCCTGACCCAGGAGGACTGGCCCCGGCGGATCTACTGGGCCTCCCGGGAGAACGTGCGCGCCGCGCTGCGGCCCGGGCTGGTGGTCAGCTACCGCCGTGAGCCGGGCGGCACGGCTCGCCCGACCGCCGCCGCCCGACCGCCGCAGGCCGGTCCCGTGGCCTCGCCGGCCCCGCCGCCGGCCGACCGCCCCGGCGCCCGGGTGCCCGGCTGGCGGCTGGTCTGGTCGGACGAGTTCGACGGTCCGACCATCGACCGGTCGAAGTGGAACGTGCGCGACGGCGAGCCGCGCGACGTCGACCTCGGCTGTAACGTGGACGACCCGGAGAACGTGATCGTCGCCGGTGGGGTGCTCACCCTGCGGGCGCAGCGGCGGAGCACCGTCTGCGCCGGGCAGCCCCGGCAGTACACCGAGGGCTACCTGGACACCATCGGCAGGGCGTCGTTCCGCTACGGCCGGTTCGAGGTCCGGGCCGAGTCGCCCAACGGGCCGACCGACTCGCAGGGCCTGTGGCCGGCGTTCTGGCTGCGGCCGGACGACGGGGGCAAGGGCGAGATCGACGTGGTCGAGCTGCCCGGCGGGGCGGCGTACCACCGGGCCGCCACCCAGGCGATCTTCTACGACTACAGCCCGGTCAAACAGGACCAGCGCTGGGAGTTCCCGACCGGGTACCCGGGCGACGGGTTCCACACGTACACCACCGAGTGGGAGCCCGGTGTGATCCGCTGGTACGTCGACGGCCGGCTGGTCTGGCAGCGGGACCGGAGCACCACCCCGTGGTTCGACGAGGCCTTCGACAAGCCGTACAACCTGCGGTTGAACTTCCAGGTCGGCGGCTGGCTCGGAGCGCCCGACGCGGCCACCGCGTGGCCCGCGGACTTCCGGGTCGACCACGTCCGGGTCTGGCAGCGCTGACCGGTCGCCGGTGGCTGGCCGGCGGCCCCTATCGTGTCCGCCACAGGGTGCGACGGGACTGGGGAGGGCGCGGCGTGACGGACGACCCACGGGACCGGCGGGACGGCATCGGCTGGGTGACCCGGGCGATCTTCGGCGACGAGCGGCTCCGGCTCGGCGTCGCCGCGAAGGCGGCCGGGCTGCCGCCCGGTCACCGGACCGTCGCCCGGTACGCGGTGGTGCCCTCGGTGGACCGGGCGAAGTTCCTGCTGCCGCTGGCGTCCCGCCGGGTCGGGGCGGCGTCGACGCTGGCGTACAACGCGCTCCGGCCGCCCCGGGTGCGGGCCAACCGGCTCGCGGTCGGCGTACTGGCCGGGCTCGGGGTCACCGGGCTGGCCCGGATGCCGGTGCTCACCGTCGCGGCCCCGACCGACGCCGATCCCGCCGAGCTGCTGCTCACCGCCCATCTGGCCCGGGTCGAGGGCCGGCCGCTGCACGCCGCGATCGGCATCCGGCCGCCCGACCCGCACCACAAGCCGACCCTGCAGCTCTTCGACGGTCGGGGCGCCGCATGGGCGTACGCGAAGGTCGGCTGGAACGACGCGACCCGGGCGATGGTCCGCGCGGAGGCGGACGCGCTGCGCGCGGCGCCCCGCGCCGGGGGTGACCTGCCCGCGGTGCCCCGCCTGCTGCGCGAGCTGGCCTGGGGCAACCTGGCGGTGACCCTGGTCGAGCCGATGCCGGCCGGGGTGCGCCGGCTGCCCCGGCCGGACCGCCCGGAGCTGGCGGCGATGCTCGCCGTCGCCCGGCGGGGCGGCCCGCCGGCCGCGCCCCGCCCGCTCGCCGGCTCCCCGTTCCTGGCCGACCTCACCGCCCGCGCCCGGCGGGCCGGCGGCCCGGTCGGGGCCGCGCTGGCCGCCCTCGTCGAGCGGGACGGCGCGACCACCCTGGAGTTCGGCCACTGGCACGGCGACTGGGTGCCGTGGAACCTCGGCACCCACCGGGGGCGGTTGGTCGCCTGGGACTGGGAGAACAGCGGCCCCGGCCGGCCGGTCGGCTTCGACCTCGCCCACCAGGCGTTCCAGAGTGCCCTGTCGCTGCGCGGGCGGCCGGTGCCGGAGGCGACCGCGGACCTGGTCGCCGTGCTGGACCGGTACGGCGACAGGCTCGGCCTCGACCCGACCCGCCGGCGCCTCGTCGCCGACGCCTACCTGGTCGAGCTGTGGCTGCGGACCGCCGAACTCGCCGCCGGCGGGGGTGGCTGGAGCGACCGGCTGCACCCCGCGCTGCTGCACGTGCTCGCCGACCGCCTGGGGTCGCCCCGGGAGTGACCCGGTCGGCCGGTCGGGGGAGGTGGCCGGCAAATCCGGGGAAATGCCCCGGCCGTCCGGCCCCTGCTACCGAACATGAGCCGGCCTCCACTAAGGTGTCACCACTCGATCACCACCCGTCGGCGGTGACGGGTTCGATCCGGTCGGCGTGGGCGTGGGGGACCGCCCGCGGACCGTGCGGCGTGGGGAGGTCGGCCGATGGCTGACGGGGCAGAGGACCGGGTGCGGTCGACGCGCGGCACCCGGCCGGGCACGGACGGTGGACGGCGATGACCCTCATCTACGCCTGCGCCGTGCTCGTCGTGCTCGTGCCGGCGCTGTTAGTGCCCTGGCTGGCCGCCCGCTGGGCGCCGGCCGTCGTGGCGGGCCGGGCGGCCGACCGGCTGCGGGTCGCCGTCGCCGGGCTGACCGCCGCGTTCGGCCGGGTCGGGGCCGCCGGCGTGGTGCTGCTCGCCGGCAGCGCCGCCGTGGTCGCCGTCTGCTGGCCCCTCGGCGAGGCCCTGTCCCGGCTCGAACCCCAGGTGGACCACCCGGTCTTCGACTACGTGCACGCCCGGCGGGCCGAGCCGTGGGCCGGAATCAACTCGTTCGTCACCGCGCTCGGTGACCGGTACCCGCTCAAGTGGGTGACCGTGGTCGCCGCCCTCGCGCTCGCCGTGGCCTGGCGCCGGCGCCGCTGGTGGCTGCCGCTGGTCGCGCTGCCGCTGCAGTTCGTCGTCGAGCGGTACGTCCAGGAGATCCTCGCCCGGGTGGTCGACCGCGGCCACCCGCCGACGGACCTGGGCACCTACCCGTCCGGCGGCTGCGCCCGGGTGGCGATGACCTTCGGCACCATCCTGGTGTTCGTCGCCCTCACCTGGCGGATTCCGCGCCGGGTCCGGATCGGGCTGGTCGCCGCGCTGGCCGTGCTGGTCGCCGTCGAGGGCTACACCCGCGTCTACGCGGAGAAGCACTGGTTCACCGACGTGCTCGGCGGGTGGGTCTTCGCCACCCTGCTCACCGGCGTCATGACGCTCACCGTCCTGGTCGCCGCCGGCCGGGTCCGGCCCCCGGAGAGCGAGCCCACCCGCGCCGCACGGGACCGGGTGACCGCCGGCACCTGACCCCCGCGCCACCCCGGAAGACCGTCCCCTGCCACCCCTCGAAGGAAGTCGGGCAACGACGTGACGACCCTTCTCGTCGCCTCCACCGGTGGACACCTCGCCGAGCTGTACGACCTGCACCCGCGGCTGGGCCTGCCCGGCGACTGCGTCTGGGCGACCTTCGACTCACCGCAGAGCCGGTCCCTGCTGGACGGTCAGGAGGTCATCCACGTGCCGCCGGCGACCACCCGGGACGCCGTCGGCGCGCTCCGCGACCTGCTCGCCGCGCGCCGGGTGCTGCGTGGGGGACGGTTCAGCCGGGTGGTCAGCACCGGTGCCAGCGTGGCCATGTCGTTCTTCGTCCCGGCCGCCCGCCGGGGCCTGGACTGCCACTACATCGAGAGCGCCACCCGCACCGAGGGCCCGTCGCTCACCGGCCGGCTGGTCGCCCGGGTGCCCCGGACCCGGCTCTACACCCAGTACCCGGGCTGGGCCGACGCGCGTTGGCGCTACGGCGGCACGGTCTTCGACGGCTACCAGGCCGTCCGGCTGGCCCGCCCGCGACCGGTGTCCCGGGTCGTCGTCGCCCTCGGCACCCACGGACGGTTCAGCTTCCCCCGGCTGCTGGCCCGACTGGTCGAGGTGCTGCCGCCGGAGGCGGAGGTGCTCTGGCAGGTCGGGTCGACCCGGATCCCCCGGATGCCGGCCGGCGCCCGCGCTCAGGTTCCGTACGCCGAGATGCAGCAGGCGATGCGGGAGGCGGACGTGGTGGTGACCCACGCCGGGGTGGGCTCGGCGTTGGGCGCCCTGCGGGCCGGTCACCGGGCCGTCTACGTGCCGCGCCGCCGCCGGCACGCCGAGCACGTCGACGATCACCAGGTCGAACTGGCCCGGCAGCTGGACCGCCGCGGCCTGGTCCTGGCCCGGGAGGCGGACGCCGTGACGGCGGAAGACCTGGCGGAGGCGGCCGCCTGGACGGTCGCCGCGACCGGATCGGTGGCGCCGTTCCAGTGGGCGGCGGCCGCGTGAGGGCCGACCGGAGCGGACGGTCCGGCAGCCGGCTCCGCCGGTCGACACCGGACGCCCGCCCGCACCGGGACCCGGGGACGCGACCCGGACGACCAGACCGGACCGGTCGGTTGATGGTGCCTAATGTCCGTTCCGAGCAAGCTACCCGTGATCTCATCATCTCTTTGGGGGCACCCGTGCTTCACAGAACGTCTCGACCGGGGTGGCGGCGGTGGTGCGCCGTACTCGCCGCTCCGGTGCTCGCCGTCGGGCTGCTCGCCGCGCCGGCCCGCGCGGCGGACCTCACGCCGGTCACCAGCACGCTCACCTCGGCGAACCCGGCGGACAACACCCCGCACGCGCAGAACGGCGACACCAAGGCGTTCGCCGAGATCGGTGGCACCGTCTACGTCGGTGGGTCGTTCACCGCGGTGAAGGCGGCGGGCGACGCGGGCTGGACGGCCCGCAACTACCTGTTCGCGTACGACCGGTCGACCGGGGCGCTGAAGGCGGACTTCACCCCGGTGCTCGACGGCGCGGTGCACGCCCTCGCGGTCAGCCCCGACGGCAAGCTCATCGTCGGCGGCGCTTTCAAGACCGTGAACGGGGACAGCCGCAAGAACCTGGTCGAGCTGGACCCGACCACCGGCGCCACCGTGACCAGCTGGGCCGGGCGCAGCGACGGCGGCCTGGTCCGGCGCACCATCGTGGTCGGCAACCAGCTCTACATCGCCGGGGCCTTCCACTGGGTCAACGGCACCCAGCACTCCCTGCTCGCCCGGCTGAACGCGAGCACCGGCGCGATCGACCCGACCTTCCAGATCGACGCCAGCGTCCCCCGGGCCAGCAGCGAGCTGGTGTGGGGCCTCGCGGTGTCGCCGGACAACAAGACCCTGGTCGCGGTCGGCAACTTCACCCAGGTCAACGGTCAGGCCCGCAACCAGGTGGTGGTGGTCGACCTGGCCGGCACCCCGGCGGTGGCCGACTGGAGCACCCAGCGCTACGTGGCGCCCTGCTACGACTGGGCGTTCCCGTTCTACGCCCGCGACGTGGACTTCTCCGACGACGGCACGTACTTCATCATCATCGCCGACGGCGGCCGGGGCGCCGGGGCGTACTGCGACGCGGTCGCCCGGTTCGAGACCGCCGACCGGGGCGCCGGCATCGACGCCACCTGGGTCAACTACACCGGCACCGACTCGGTGACCTCGGTCGAGGCCGCCGACAACGTGGTCTACGTCGGCGGGCACTTCCGCTGGCTCAACAACGCCAACGGCAACGACTCGGCCGGCGCCGGCGCGATCAACCGGTTCGGCCTGGGCGCCCTCGACCCGATCAACGGCCTGCCGCTGGTCTGGAACCCGGGTCGCACCGGCGCACCGGCGGGCACCACCACCTGGGGCCCGATCATGTGGGAGCTGTGGCGGGGCAGCACCGGCCTGTACGCCGGCTTCGACTCCGACGGCGTGGGCAACGAGTACCACGGCCGGATGGGCCTGTTCCCGCTCGCCGGCGGGCGTACGGTCGCGGCGACCAACGCGCCGTCCGCCGCCTCCGGCTACCTCTACGTCTCCTCGGCCAACGGGCAGGCGACCAAGGTGCCGTTCGACGGCACCACCCTCGGCACCCCGGTCAGCACCAGCCAGCCGAACCTCACCGCGGCCGGGGCGTCGTTCTCGGTCGGCAACAAGCTCTACTGGTCGAAGACCGACGCGGGCGCGCCGAACGGCAGCTACCTCGACGTGTCGATCTTCTCCGGCGGCTCGGTGGGCGTGCCGTGGGTCAGCAGCGGCTACAACGACTGGTTCAAGCCGGCGACCATGACCGGCGCCTTCTACCTCGGCGGCAAGATGTACTACACGAAGTCCGGCACGAACAGCCTGTTCTTCCGGTACCTGGAGCCGGACGGCTACATCGTCGGCTGCACCGAGTTCACCCTGCCCAGCGTCGGCCTGGCCTGGGGCAGCGTGCGGGGCCTGGCCTGGGTCAACGGCAAGATCGTGTACGGCTGGACGGACGGCTCGCTGCGTACCGTGCCGTTCGACGGGGCGGCCGTCGACGGGGCCGCCGCGGTCCAGGTCGCGCCGGCCGGCGGCGCGGTGGACTGGTCGAGCCGGACGCTCTGGTTCGCCACCTCCTGACGATCCACCCCCACCGGCGGTCCGCCGGCGTCCCCCGGGACGCCGGCGGACCGTCGGGGTAACCGGCCCCGGGACGGACTCCCGATCCGGGGGCCCGGTCGGCGACAATGAGACCTCGCCGCCCCGACACGGTCCCCTCTCCGGCCCGGGCCGGATACCCACCCCTCACGCCCCGCAAGGACCTGACACATGGACGTGACCGACGTCGCCACCGCCCGGCAACACCCGGTCGGCCTCGCCGAACTGGCGCGCATCCCGCTACGCCGGTGGCGGACCGTGCTCGTCGCGGCGGCGTCGGTGCTGGTGGCGGTGCTGGTCTACCTGTTCGTGCTGCCGGCCAGCTACACCGCGACCACCGCCGTGGTGGTTCGTCCGGTGGTCACCGACCCGTTCTCGGTGCCCTCCGGGGGCGCCGACCGGGCGGTGAACATGACGGCCGAGAGCGGCATCGCCACCAGCAACGAGGTCATCGACAAGGTCGCCGCCATCACCGGGCGCGACACCGAGGAGGTGGCCGACGCGCTCAAGGTGGAGACCCCGGTCGGCGGCCAGGTGATGCGCTTCGAGTACGCGGCGCACAGCGAGCGGGAGGCCGTCGACGGGGCGAACGGGGCGGCCCAGGGCTACCTGGACCTGCGGCGGGGCATCTACGAGAAGCAGCGCGCGGAGGTGTTGAAGTCGTACGACGACACCATCGCGGTGGTCACCGCCCAGCGCACCACCACCCAGAAGTCGCTGCCCGAGAAGCAGTCGACGGACAGCCCGTCGCCGCGCACCAGCGCCCTGCTGGACCAGTTGCGGGCCCTCAACGACCAGCTCGCCACGCTGGCCGAGCAACGCTCCAAGATCGCTTCCGCGGACCTCAGCCCCGGCTCGATCACCAGCGCGGCCCGGACGCCGGTGCCGTCCAGCCGGGACAGCGCCCCGCTGCTCCTCGTCGGCGGCGTCCTCGGCGGCCTGCTGCTCGGTGGGCTGGTGGCCTTCGTCCGGGAGTCGCTGGACCGGCGGCTGCGCAGCACCGCCGAGGCGGTGTCGGCGATCGGCGCGCCGCTGCTCGGCACCGTCCGCCGCACCCGGGGCGGCGAGCCCGACGAGGCCGACCTGCGCTACCTGGCGCTGGCCCTGGCCCGCTGGGTGGACGGCCCGGAGCGCGGCCCGCTCGTGTTGCTCTCCTCCGCCACCGACGAGGGGCGCGAGCAGGTGACCGCGGGGCTCGCCGCGGTGCTGGCCGGCGGCGGGCACGCGGTGCGGCTCGGGGTCACCCCGGAGAGCCTGGACCGGATCCGCCCGCTGATGCTCGACGCCCAGCGTCGCAACCCGCCGGTGGAGCCGGCCCCCGCCAAGCTGCCCCGGCAGCGGCCCGCCCCGGCGACCACCCCGGCCAGCGTCGGGGTCGCCGCCCCAGCCGGCGGCGGCGACCCGGAGGAGACCGCGGTGATCCCGGCCGTGCGCAAGCCGCGCCCGTTCCCCACCGCCGACGCGAAGAACGGCGCGGTCTACCGGTCCACCACCACCGACGACAAGACCCAGGTCATCCCGACCGCCCGGTCCGCCACGGCCGGCGCCACCACCCGGACCGACGGCCAGGAGCTGCGGATCGGCTCGGGCACGGTCCGGCTCGTCCCGCTCGACGCCCCACCGGCGGCGGACGGCCTCACCCTGCTCGACGCGCCGCCCGCGCTGCACGACGAGCGGGGCGTACGCGCCGCCCGGGATGGCCGGGCGGTGCTGGTGGCCGCCCGCGACCGGACCCGGCTGCCCCAGTTGACCCGCCTGGTGGAGCGGCTGCGCTCGGTCGGCGTGGAACCGTTCGGATTCGTGCTCACCGGAGGCCACCGTGACTGACCACGACCGGCCCGCCGCCGCGGCGTACCCGCCGGTGACCGTGGTGGTGGCCACCCGGGACCGCCCGCGGCTGCTGGAGCGGGCCGTCGGCGCGGTGCTCGACCAGGACTACCCCGGCCCGGTGGAGTGCCTGGTCGTCTACGACCACACCGACATCCGGCCGCTGGACCTGCCGGTGCCGGCCGGGCGGACGCTGCGCTACGTCAACAACAGCCACTCCCGGGGCCTGCCGGGCGGCCGCAACACCGGGGCCGCCGAGGCGTCCCACGATCTGCTGGCCTTCTGCGACGACGACGACCACTGGCTGCCGGGCAAGCTGCGCCGCCAGGTGGAGCTGCTGGTCGCCCGCCCCGACGCCGCCGCGGTCAGCTGCGGCATCCGGCTGCAGGGGCCGGGCATCGCCAAGGACCGGCAGCTCGACAGCGTCGAGGTGACCCTCGCCGACTTCGTCGAGGACCGGATCATGGAGGTGCACTCCAGCACGATCCTGCTGCCCCGGTCCACCTGGGACGCGGTCGGCCCGGTCGACGAGGAGCTGCCCGGCGGCTACGGCGAGGACTACGAGTGGCTGCTGCGGATCGCCGGGCACGGACCGGTGGTGATCGTGCCCGAGGTGCTGGTGGTGGTGGACTGGCACGGCGGCTCGTTCTTCTTCGGCCGCTGGGCGATGATCGTCGAGGCCACCCGCTACCTCATCGACAAGCACCCGGAGTTGGCCCGCAGCCGGACCGGGCTGGCCCGGCTGCACGGGCAGATCGCCTTCGCCCTCGCCTCCGGGCGGCGGCGCCGCGAGGCGGTGCGGGAGCTGGGCCGGGTGCTCCGGCTCAACCCGCGCGAGAAGCGCGTCCTGGTGACCGTGCCGGTGGTGCTCGGGCTGCTCTCCGGGGAGCGGGTGCTCCGGCTGGCCCAGCGGACGGGGCGGGGTGTCTGATCGGGCGACCGGGACCACCGCGCGGCCGATGACCGGTGGCGCCGCGCGGCCCGCGCCCGGCCCGCCGCCGCTGCCGGTCTGGCCGCTCACCGTGATGTTCGCGCTGGTGCCGCTCTGGTGGGCGCTCGGCGCGTTCTACCTGGGCTGGTCGGCGTTCGGCGTCGCCCTGCTCGCCCTGCTGGTGACCCGCGGCCGGGTGCCACTGCCCGCCGGGACCGCCTGCTGGCTGGTCTTCCTCGTCCTGGTGCTGCTCAGCGCCACCCGGCTGGACCGGGCCACCGCGTACCTGACCTTCGGGCTGCGCTACGGATTCCTGGTCACCGCCCTGGTGGTCTGCGTGTACGTGTACACGCTGGTCCGCGAGGGCACCCCCTGGGACCGGGTGCTGCGCCCGCTCGGCTGGTACTGGCTGGGCATCGTGGCGCTGGGCTGGCTGGCCGTGCTGGTGCCCACCCTCGCGCTGACCACGCCGGTGGAGCTGGCCCTGCCCGGCGGGGTGGCCGGCGAGCGGTACATCCAGGCGTTGACCCACGTCCACGCCAACGAGTTCAACCCGCTGTCCCGGACGCCGATCTACCGCACCGCCGCGCCGTACCCGTACACCAACAACTGGGGCACCGCGTACGCGCTGCTGGTGCCGTGCGTGCTGGCGTACCTGACCTCGGTGCGGACCGGGCGGTTCCGGGTGGCGCTGTGGGTGTCCCTGCCGCTGTCGGTGGTGCCGGCGTTCCTGACCCTCAACCGGGGCATGTTCCTCGGCCTCGGCGCCGGGCTGCTCTACCTGGCGCTGCGCGCCCTGCTCCGGGGCAACGCCCGGCTGATCGTGTCGATCGGCGGGCTGGTCCTGCTGGTCTGGATCGTCAGCCTGGTCGTCCCCGTGCAGGAAATGATCAACGCCCGGGTCAGCAGCACCGACACCAACGTCGACCGGATGGACCTGTACGTGCGGACCTGGCAGGCGGTGCAACGCTCACCGCTGCTCGGCTACGGCGCGCCGAAGAGCGTGGACACCACCCTGGCCGAGGAGCCGCTGGGCACCCAGGGCCTGATCTGGCAGATCCTCTACAGCCACGGCATCCCGGCCCTGCTGGTCTTCGTGAGCTGGCTGGTGCTGGTCGCCCGGCGGCTGGCCGCCGCGGTCTCGCCCGCCGGGCACTGGCTGAGCACCGTACCGGTGATCGCGCTGGTGGTGATCCCGGTCTACGCCTACATCGACCCGAACCTGTCGCTGATCTTCTTCGCGGTGGGCGCCGGGCTGGCCGCCGTCGCCGGCCCGGTGAACCGGACCGCGCTCGGCCCGTCCCGCCTGTCCCGGCCGGCGCCGCTGAACCCGTGGCGGACCCGCGGCTTCGGCCGCGCCGCCGTCCCGGACCGGGCGATCCGCGACGCCTCGGCCACCGGGGTGGCGGCCGTCCCGCTGCGCACCGCCGGCCCTCCGGCAGCCGCGCCGGACGCGGCGGAGCCGCCGCAGGCGGCGACGGAACCGGCCACCGAGCCGGCGGCGGGGGAGGGGACGACATGACCGCATCGGGTACGCCGACCGTGGCCACCGCCACCAGCGGCGAGCGGGAGGTGCGCCGCAGCACCCGCAGCGGGCTGGTCGGGCTGGCCGGGGCGGCGGTCAACGGCCTGCTCGGTTTCGTGCTGACCGTGGTGATCGTCCGGGGGCTCGGGCCGGCCGGCTCCGGCGCCATGTTCACCGCGATCGGCGTGGTGGCCATCGTGGGTGTGCTCTGCTGCGCCGGGGCGGACACCGCGCTCGTCTGGGCGTTGCCCCGGCGTACCCGTGGGCCGGACGGCGACGCGGCCCGGCTGCTGCCCGTGGCCCTGGCGCCGACGCTGCTGCTCACCGTCGCCGTGGCGGCGGCCGGCGTCGCGCTCTCCGGGACGCTCGCTCCGGTGCTCTTCGACACCGGCACCACGGACGGCGACGACCTGCTCCGACTGGCCTTCGCCGGGCTGCCGTTCGTGGTGGCGATGACCGTGCTGCTCGCCGCCGTGCGCGCGGTCCGCCCGGTCGCCGCGTTGGTCGCCGTCCAGTACGTCCTGGTGCCGGCCGCCCGCCCGGCGCTGGTGGGCGCCGCGCTGGTCGCCGGCGCCGGGGTGACCGTCGCCTTCGCCGGCTGGCTCGCCCCGGTCGCGCTGGCGGTGCTGGCCTGCGTGGCGCTGCTGGTCGGCCCGCTCGGGCTGACGGCCGGGACGAGGCTGCGCCCGGTGCGGGCGGACTGGCACGGGTTCTGGGGCTTCGCCCTGCCCCGCGCCGCGTCGGCGACGATCGACGCCAGCAGCATGTGGCTGACCGTGCTGCTCACCGCCGCCCTCGCCGGCCAGGCCGCGGCCGGCGTGATCGGCGCGGTCGGCCGGTACGCCCTCGCCGGCCTGCTGGTCATGCAGGGCCTGCGGGTGTCCGTGGCGCCGCAGCTGTCCCGGCTGCTCGGGCAGGGCCGCACGGCGGAGGCGGCGGCGGTCTACCAGCGGATCACCGCCGTGATCATCGCGCTCTCCTGGCCCGGGTACCTGCTGCTGGCCGTCTTCGCGCCGGGCTTCCTGCGGCTCTTCGGGGCGGACTTCACCACCGGCAGCGCGGCCATGGCGGTCCTCGCCGGGGCCATGCTGGTCAACTCCGGCACCGGGATCGTGCAGACCCTGCTGCTGATGAGCGGCAGCAGCGGGCGGCATCTGCTGGCCGCCGCCACCGGACTGCTGCTCAACGTCGGGCTCGCGCTGGTGCTGATCCCGCCGCACGGCGCGCTCGGCGCCGCCGTCGCCTGGACCGTCGGCATCGTGGTGGAGAACCTCATCGCCACCGCCGCCGCCCGGCGGGTGGTGGGCGAGCCGCTGGTCACCCGTACCGTGCTGCGGACCGCGGTGCTGGCCGCCGCCGGCACCGCCGTGCTGGCCGGCGCGGGCGCCGCGGTGGCCGGCCGCGGCGTGGCCGGACTGTTCCTCACCCTCGGGGTCGCGGCGCTGCTCGCCGTCGTGCTGCTGCTGCACCCCGGGGTACGCCGACGGGCACGCGCCGCCGTGCCCACCCTGCTGGGACGGGGACCGCGATGACGAGGAGGACGCGATGACGACGCTGCGGGACCGGGTCAAGGGGCTGGTGCCGACCCCGGTGCTGACCGGGGTGCGCGAGTCCCTGGTCCGGTACGGGGAACGCACCAGCGACCGGCGCCCGCTGCCGGACTTCCTCATCATCGGCACCAAGCGCGGCGGCACCACCTCGCTCTGGCGCTACCTGCTGGAGCACCCGCTCGTGCCCCGGCTCTTCCCGGCCTGGAACACCAAGACCTCGCACTACTTCGAGGACACCTTCAGCCGCGGGGAGGCGTGGTACCGCTCGCACTTCCCGACCCGCCGGCAGCGGGAGGCCCTGGAACGCCGGCACGGCGGGCTGACCCGGGTGGGGGAGGCGGCCCCGCTGTACATGTTCCACCCCCTCGCGCCGGGGCGGGTCGCCGACCTGATCCCGGCGGTGAAGCTGATCGTGCTGCTGCGCGACCCGGTGGAGCGTGCGTACTCGCACTGGAAGGAACGGCGCACCGAGGGGGTGGAGCCGCTCGGCTTCGCCGAGGCCCTGGCCGCCGAGGAGGAGCGGACCGCGGGGGAGCGGGAGAAGCTGATCGCCGACCCGACGTACGTGAGCAACGCCTACGACTGGTACAGCTACCGGGCCCGGGGCCGCTACCTGGAGCACCTGGAGCCGTGGCTGGACCGGTTCGACCCGGCGCAGCTGCTGATCCTGCCCAGCGAGACGCTGTACCGGGAGCCGGCCGCCACGTACGCCCGGGTGCTGGAGTTCCTCGACCTGCCGCCGTACCGGCTCGACCGGTACGAGGTGTTCAACGACCGGCGCAGCAGCGCCATGGACCCGGCCGTCCGGGACGAGTTGACCCGGTACTACGCACCGCATAACAACGCCCTCGCCGACCGGCTGGGCATGACCTTCGACTGGGGGAACTGACCGTGGCGAGCGGCACCCGCACCACCGACGAGAACACCACGACCCCCCGCGAGCGCAGGGGATCCCTGCACGCGCTCCGGTTCCGCCTGGTCGACTCCCCGGACTCGTACGGCGCGAAGCGCCGGGCGAAGCGGGCGATGTGGCTCTCGGAGACCTTCCCCGACCTGGCCGAGATGTCCGTGCTGGACCTCGGCGGCCGGCTGGGCAGCTGGACGAAGGTCCCGGTCCGGCCGAAGCACGTGCACGTGGTCAACCTGGAGCCGCTGCCCGCCGAACTGCCCGACTGGGCGGAGGCCGACCACGCCGACGCCTGCGAGCTGCCGCCGGCCATCCTGAACCGCCGCTACGACCTGGTGTTCAGCAACAGCGTGCTGGAGCACGTCGGCGGCCACGAGCGGCGCCGCCGGATGGCCGAGGCGATCCGGGCGCTGGCTCCCCGGCACTGGGTGCAGACCCCGTACCGGTACTTCCCGGTCGAGCCGCACTGGGTGGCCCCCGGCATGCAGTTCCTGCCGGTGCCGGCCCGGGTGGCGGTGGCCCGGAAGTGGCCGCTGGCGTACACGCCGGGCAAGTCCTGGGAGGCGGCGATGAGGCAGGTGCTGACCACCGAGCTGATCGGCCGGGCGGAGCTTCGCTACCTTTTCCCGGACTCCACCATTCGCGCGGAGCGGATGCTCGGCCTGACCAAGTCGATCATCGCGGTCCGGACCGCCTGATCCGCCGCCTGCCTCGCCCTGCGGACGTCCGTGTCCGCAGGGCGGGACAGGACGGGCGGCGCATCGGGGCGGCCACCGGGCGTGACAGACTGACCGCTGTGTTGCGCTGGTTGACCGCAGGTGAATCGCACGGACCCGCCCTCGTCGCGCTGGTCGAGGGGGTGCCCGCCGGCATCGAGCTGACCACCGGGGAGATCGCCGGTGAGCTGGCCCGGCGCCGGCTCGGCTACGGCCGGGGCGCCCGGATGTCCTTCGAGCAGGACGAGATCGAGATCATCGGCGGGCTGCGGCACGGCGTGACGATCGGCAGCCCGGTGGCGATCCGGGTGGGCAACTCCGAGTGGCCCAAGTGGCAGACCGTCATGGCCGCCGACCCGGTCGACCCGGAGGAGCTGGCCCGGCAGGCCCGCAACGCCCCGCTGACCCGGCCCCGGCCCGGCCACGCCGACCTGGCCGGCATGCAGAAGTACGGCCACACCGACGCCCGGCCGATCCTGGAACGGGCCAGCGCGCGGGAGACCGCCGCCCGGGTCGCCGTCGGCACGGTCGCCAAGGCCCTGGTCAAGCAGGCCCTCGGCGTCGACATCGTGTCGCACGTGGTGGAGCTGGGACCGGTCGCCGTGAAGCCGGGCCTGCGGCCGACCCCGGAGGACGCGGTCCGGATCGACGCCGACCCGCTGCGCTGCCTCGACCCGGAGGCCAGCGCCCGGATGGTCGCCGAGGTCGACGCCGCGAAGAAGGCCGCCGACACCCTGGGCGGCGTGGTCGAGGTGCTCGCGTACGGGGTGCCACCGGGCCTGGGCAGCCACGTGCAGTGGGACCGCAAGTTCGACGCCCGGCTGGCCACCGCGCTGATGTCGATCCAGGCGATCAAGGGGGTGGAGATCGGCGACGGCTGGCAGCAGGCCCGGTCCCGGGGCTCCGCCGCGCACGACGAGATCATCCCGACCGCCACCGGGGTACGCCGGGTGACCGACCGGGCCGGCGGCCTGGAGGGCGGCATCACCACCGGCGAGCCGCTGCGGGTGAAGGCGGCGATGAAGCCGATCTCCTCGCTGAACCGGGCACTGTCCACGGTCGACGTCACCACCGGCGAGCCGGCCACCGCGATCAACCAGCGCTCGGACGTCTGCGCGGTGCCGGCCGCAGCGGTGGTCGCCGAGGCGATGGTGGCGCTGGTGCTGGCCGAGGCGGCGGTGGAGAAGTTCGGCGGCGACTCGGTCGCCGAGATGCGCCGCAACCTGGCGAGCTACCTCGACAACCTGGTGATCAAATGAGCACCCGGCCGGTCTGCGTGCTGGTCGGGGCGCCCGGCTCCGGCAAGACCACCGTCGGGGAGGCGCTCGCCGCGACGCTCGGCGTCGCGTTCCGGGACACCGACGCCGACATCGAGGAGCTGGCCGGCAAGCCGATCCCGGAGATCTTCGTGGACGAGGGGGAGGAGCACTTCCGTACCCTCGAACGGGCCGCGGTGGCGGCGGCGCTGGCCGCGCACCCGGGGGTGCTAGCCCTCGGCGGCGGCGCGGTCCTCGCCGAGGAGAACCGGGCCGCGCTGATCGGGCACACCGTCGTGCACCTGTCGGTGGAGCTGCCCGACGCGGTCAAGCGGGTCGGCCTGGGCGCCGGGCGGCCGCTGCTTGCGCTCAACCCGCGCGCCACGCTCAAGCACCTGATGGAGCAGCGCCGCCCGCTGTACGCCGAGGTGGCGACCGCGACCGTGGTCACCGACGGGCGTACCCCGGAGGAGATCGCCGCCGAGATCGCCGCCCTGCTCAAGCCCTGACCCGTGCGGGACGCCGCTCCCGCGCACCGCCGGGGAGCCCCTGGACCGCCTGCCACCCACAGTGGAGAATGCCGGGGCATACTACGGAGCGCGTTCGTACGCTTGCAGAGGGAGTGCGTGGGTGGACTTCGACATGTGGATCCGCGCGTTGAAGGCCGCGCGGGCGAGTGCGGACGTCTCCCAGGAGCGGATGGCGAGCCTGGTCAAGTGGAGTCCGTCCACGGTGGCGGCGATCGAGACCGGCCGGCGCAGGCCGACCCGGGAGTTCGCGATCGCGGCGGACCAGGTGCTGGAGACCGGTGGCCTGCTGACCGAGCTGCTGGAGGCGGCCGACCGGGAACGCTCGCCGAGCTGGTTCGCCACCTGGCGCTCCTACGAGTCGCAAGCCGCGCGGCTGCGCGCCTTCGAGCCCTGCCTGATCCCGGGACTGCTCCAGACCGAGGAGTACGCCCGGGCGATCATCTCGGCCGGCGGCCTGAATCCGTCGGACAAGGTGGACGAGCTGGTCAGCGTACGGATGGAGCGGCAGCAGTTCCTGACCCGCGACGATCCCCCAGAATGCATCTTCATTCTGGACGAGGGTGCGCTGCGCCGGCCGATTGGCGGACCGCGGTCCTGGATGCACAGCTTGGGCACCTGCTGGAAATCGCCCGGCTCCCGCACGTCCACCTCCATGTCATCCCCAACGAGGCTGGCGCCTACGTCGGCCTTACCGGCAACCTTCTGCTGGCGGATCTGACCGACGGGGAACAGATTCTCTACCTGGAAGACATCGCCCGGGGCAGGGTCGTTGACGACCCGGACACGTTGCATCTGGTCCGGCGTAAGTGGGATAGCCTGCTGGGTGAGGCTGTATCCGAGCGGGCCTCGCTGGATCTGATCACGAAGCTGAAGGTGACCCCATGACCATCACCGATGGCCCTCGCTGGCGGACGTCGACTCGGTCCGGTGACACCGGCGGTGCCTGCGTGGAGGTCGCGGACAACCTGCCGGGTCGGGTGCTGGTCCGGGACAGCAAGGACCGGCAGGGGCCGGTGTTGACCTTCGCCCCCGGCGCCTGGCGCGCGTTCCTCGGATACGCCAGCACCCGCTCGTAGTCCGGCCGCGACCGGCTTCTTGTTTCGTCCGATCCGCCCCACGTTGTGGACACTCGCCGCCCGGGCATCGCCCGCTCGGCTAGGCTGCCCGCGATGGACGAGGTGACCCGGATCCCGGTCGGCGGCGAACGGCCGTACGAGGTGCTGGTGGGACGCGACCTGCTCGACCCGCCGCCGCGGCTGCTGCCCGGCGCGGAGCGGGTGGCGTTCCTGCACGCGCCCCCGCTCAAGGCCCTGACGGAGGGGCTCGCCGAGCGGGTTCGCGCGGCCGGGGTGTCGCCGCTGCTGATCGAGGTGCCGGACGCCGAGTCGGGCAAGCACGTGGACGTGGCCGCGGCCTGCTGGGACCGGTTGGGTGAGGCGGGCTTCACCCGTACCGATGCGGTGGTCGGGGTGGGTGGCGGGGCGGTCACCGACCTGGCCGGCTTCGTCGCGGCCTGCTGGCTGCGCGGGGTGCGCTGGGTGCCGGTGGCGACCTCGCTGCTGGGCATGGTCGACGCGGCCGTGGGCGGCAAGACCGGGATCAACACGGCGGCCGGCAAGAACCTGGTCGGCGCCTTCCACCCGCCGGCCGGGGTGATCTGCGACCTGGCGACCCTGGACAGCCTGCCCCCGGCCGACCTGGCCGCCGGCATGGCCGAGGTGGTCAAGTGCGGGTTCATCGCCGACCCGGTGATCCTCGACCTGGTCGAGCGGGACCCGACGGCCGCGCTGGACCCGACCGGGCCGGTGGCCCGGGAGCTGATCGAGCGGGCGGTGCGGGTCAAGGCGGACGTGGTCTCCGGGGACCTGCGCGAGTCCGGGGTGCGCGAGGTGCTCAACTACGGGCACACCCTGGCCCACGCGATCGAGAAGGTGGAGGGCTACCGCTGGCGGCACGGGCATGCCGTCGCGGTGGGTCTGATCTACGCCGCCACCCTGGCCCGGCTGGCCGGCCGGCTCGACGCGGCCACCGCCGAGCGGCACCGGGCGGTGGTCGGCGCGCTCGGGCTGCCCACCGGTTACCGCGCGGACGCCTGGCCGGAGCTGCTCGCCACGATGCGGGTGGACAAGAAGGCCCGGGGCAACACGTTGCGGTTCGTGGTGCTGGACGGGCTGGCCCGCCCGGCGATCCTGGAGGGCCCGCCGGACGAGCTGCTGCAGGAGGCGTACCGGGAGATCAGCTCATGAGGGTGTACGTGCTCAACGGGCCGAACCTGGGCCGGCTCGGCACCCGCCAGGTCGACGTCTACGGCGTGACCAGTTACGCCGACCTGGTGAACCTGTGCGTGGACACCGGCCGCGAGCTGGGGCTGGACGTGGTGGTCCGGCAGACCGACGCGGAGCACGAGCTGCTCGGCTGGCTGCACGAGGCGGCCGACGAGGAAGCGGCGGTGGTGCTCAACCCGGCCGCCTGGTCGCACTACTCGATCGCCGTCCGGGACGCCTGCGCGATGCTCCGCGGCCCGCTGGTCGAGGTGCACATCTCCAACATCCACGCCCGGGAGGAGTTCCGGCACCACTCGGTGGTGTCGGCGGTGGCCACCGGGGTGATCTGCGGCCTCGGCGTGGACGGCTACCGGCTGGCCCTGCACCACCTGGCGGCCCGGCGGGACGCCGGCGCCTGAGCCGGCCCCGTCCGCGCCCGGCCCCGTCCGCGCCCGACCCGGCGGTGGCCCGCCTCGTTCGCGCCCGGCGGCGCTTGCGTTCGGTGTTCGCTGCCTTCGTGGCTGTCCGTCATCGGCCCGGCGGCGCCGGCGGGCCTCCTTCCCGCCGGGGTGGCCGGTGCGGTCGCTCTGAGTGATGTTCGGCACGCCGGCCAGGTGTAGGCGGGGGTGGCCGGTCGGGGCCGCGCGCAGCGCGGCGGCCCCGGTTCGACACAGCTAGTAGACTTTCCAGGTCTGTCCGCCAATTGATGATCAAGGCAGGAAATGGCCACCACCAACGACCTCAAGAACGGCCTGGTACTCAACCTCGACGGCGAGCTGTGGGCCGTCGTCGAGTTCCAGCACGTCAAGCCCGGTAAGGGTGGCGCGTTCGTGCGTACCACGCTGAAGAACGTGCTGTCCGGCAAGGTGGTCGACAAGACCTTCAACGCGGGCACCAAGGTCGACACCGCCACCGTCGACAAGCGCACCATGCAGTACCTGTACGCCGACGGCGAGGACTACGTCTTCATGGATCTGGAGACGTTCGACCAGATCACCGTCCCCGGCGGCACCGTCGGCGAGGCCGCCAACTACCTCCTTCCCGAGGCCGAGGCGACCGTCGCCACCCACGAGGGCGTGCCGCTCTACATCGAGCTGCCGACCTCCGTGGTGCTCGAGGTCACCTACACCGAGCCGGGCCTGCAGGGCGACCGGTCGACCGGCGGCAACAAGCCGGCCACCGTCGAGACCGGCGCGACCGTGCAGGTGCCGCTCTTCATCACCACCGGCGAGAAGATCAAGGTCGACACCCGCGACGGCCGTTACCTCGGCCGAGCCTGATGGCCGAGGGTCCCAAGCAGCAGATGCCGGCGCGCCGCAAGGCGCGCAAGCGGGCGCTGGACGTGCTCTTCGAGGCCGATCTGCGGGACCGGCCCCCGGTCGAGGTGCTCGCCGGCTACATCGAGCGGATCGAGAAGCCCCGCCCGGAGCACCTGGGCTACGCGGTGAGCCTGGTCGAGGGCGTCGCGGCGCACCTCGACCGGATCGACGAGGTGATCGCCAGCTACGCCGAGGGCTGGACGCTGGACCGGATGCCGGTGGTCGACCGCAACCTCGCCCGGATCGCCGTGTACGAGCTGCTCTACGTCGACGAGATCGACGACGCGGTGGCGATCAGCGAGGCCGTCGAGCTGGCCCGGCAGATGTCGACCGACGACTCGCCGCGCTTCCTCAACGGCCTGCTCGGCCGGATCGCCGAGTACGCCACCCGCTGAGGCGACAGACACCGAGGGCCCGTGCCGGACGGCACGGGCCCTCGGTGTGCGACAGCGGTAGGTCAGGACGCGAAGAACGCCCGCGGGTCGGCGACCAGCACACCGTGCTCGGTGAGCCGCTCGATCAGGCCCGACGGCGAGGCGTCGTAGACGATGGCCAGGGCGCGCAGGTCGTCGGCGCGGATGGAGAGCACCCGGCCGTTGTAGTCGCCGCGCTGCTGCTGGATGGCCCGGGCGTACCGGGCGACGTAGGCCAGGTCCTCGGAGGCCTCGTCGTAGAGCCGCTCCAGGTCCAGCACGATCTTGCTGGTGGGCTCGTGACGCACCCCGCTGCCGTCGGGCAGCAGCTCCGAGACGGGAACGCGGTAGAAGTCGGCCAGCTCCGCCAGGCGGGACACGGTGACGGCCCGGTCGCCGCGCTCGTACGAGCCGACCACCACGGCCTTCCACCGCCCGTTCGACTTCTCCTCCACCCCCTGCAGGGACAGGCCCTGCTGCTGGCGGATGGAGCGCAGGCGGGCGCCCAGCGACTTGGCGTATTCAGAGGGCATTCGGACACTCCCAGTGCTGCTCGGGGTTCTCCCAGCTATCGCTACGGAGCGTGACGGTACGGGGATTGCGACACGCGGTCAAGTGTTCGAGAGGGCCGGGTGTGGGTCCACGCGAAACTTGTCCGCATTTCTCCGCCCTGACCCGGGGGTCAGTACCGGCGACGGCCGGCCCGGTGACCGCTGGTAACGTGGCGGGAAGCCCCGGTCCGGGCCCCGCGGGGTCCGCCCGGTCATCCAGACGTCCTTTAACGACCCGTCCCGTGAGGCGGGGAAGGAGGTCCGCCGTGGCCTACCCACCGGCTGCCCAGTCGTCGCCGCCGCGACAACCCTCGGTGAAGGTGATCCTCGCCGCCGCCGACGTGTCGCGGGTGGTCGACCGCATCGCCCACCAGATCCTGGAGAAGACCCAGGGCGCCGCCGACACCGTGCTGCTCGGCATCCCCACCCGGGGCGTGCCCCTGGCCAAGCGGCTCGCCGCCCGGATCAGCACCTTCGAGGACGTGACCGTCCCGGTCGGCGTGCTCGACATCACCCTCTACCGCGACGACCTGCGCCGGCACGCCACCCGTGCGGTCGGCCCGACCGACCTGCCGTCCGGCGGGATCGACGGCAAGCGGGTGATCCTCGTCGACGACGTGCTCTTCTCCGGCCGCACCGTGCGGGCCGCGCTCGACGCGCTCAGCGACGTCGGCCGCCCCGCCTCCGTGCAGCTCGCGGTCCTGGTCGACCGCGGCCACCGCCAGCTGCCCATCCGCGCCGACTACGTCGGCAAGAACATCCCGACGGCGCTCGCCGAGAGCGTCAAGGTCACCCTCGCCGAGACCGACGGCGCCGACGAGGTCAAGCTGTACGGGGGGACCCCCTCATGATCCGCCACCTGCTCTCCGGAGCCGATCTGGACGCGGCCACCGCCACCCAGATCCTGGACACCGCCGCCGAGATGGCCACCGTCGCCGGGCGCGAGGTCAAGAAGCTGCCCGCCCTGCGCGGCCGGACCGTGGTGAACCTCTTCTACGAGGACTCCACCCGGACCCGGATCTCGTTCGAGGCGGCCGCCAAACGGCTCAGCGCCGACGTGATCAACTTCTCGGCCAAGGGCTCCAGCGTGGCCAAGGGCGAGAGCCTGAAGGACACCGCGCTCACCCTCCAGGCCATGGGGGCCGACGCGGTGGTCGTCCGGCACCCCGCCTCCGGCGCCCCGCACCGGCTGGCCAACTGGGTCGACGGGTCGGTGGTCAACGCCGGCGACGGCACCCACGAACACCCCACTCAGGCGCTGCTCGACGCGTACACGATGCGGTCCCGGCTGGGCCGGCTCGCCGGCCTGCACGTGGCGATCGTCGGCGACGTGCTGCACTCCCGGGTGGCCCGCTCCAACGTGCTGCTGCTCTCCACCCTCGGCGCCAAGGTCACCCTGGTCGGCCCGCCCACCCTCATCCCCGTCGACATCGCGGCGGCGCTCGCGCCGGGCACCGACGTCTGCTACGACCTCGACGCCGTTCTACCCGGTGTGGACGTGGTGATGATGCTGCGGGTGCAGCGGGAGCGGATGAACGACTCCTACTTCCCCTCGGCCCGCGAGTACGCCCGCCGCTACGGCCTGGACGCGCCGCGCATGCGCCGGCTGCCCGAGCACGCGATCGTCATGCACCCCGGCCCGATGAACCGGGGCATGGAGATCACGCCCGAGGTGGCCGACTCGCCCCGCTCCACCATCGTCGAACAGGTCGCCAACGGGGTCTCCGTGCGGATGGCCGTCCTCTACCTGCTGCTCGGAGGGAACAACCGGTGACCGCGTACCTGATCAAGAACGTCAGCCTGGTCGGCGCCGAGCCGACCGACCTGCTGATCCGCGACGGCGTCGTGGCCCAGACCGGCCCGGGGCTGGCCGCGCCGGACGCCACCGTGCTCGACGCCACCGGGCTGGTCGCCCTGCCCGGCCTGGTCGACCTGCACACCCACCTGCGCGAGCCGGGCCGGGAGGACGCCGAGACCGTCGAGTCCGGGTCCCGGGCGGCGGCGCTGGGCGGCTACACGGCGGTCTGCGCGATGGCGAACACCTCGCCGGTCGCCGACACCGCCGGCGTGGTCGAGCAGGTCTGGCGGCTCGGCCGGGAGGCCGGGCTGGTCGACGTGCAGCCGATCGGCGCGGTCACCGTCGGCCTGGCCGGCGAGCGCCTGGCCGAGCTGGGCGCCATGGCCGACTCGGCGGCCCGGGTGCGGATCTTCTCCGACGACGGGCACTGCGTGGCCGACCCGAAGCTGATGCGCCGCGCGCTGGAGTACGTCAAGGCGTTCGACGGGGTCATCGCCCAGCACGCCGAGGAGCCCCGGCTCACCGAGGGCGCGCAGATGCACGAGGGCGAGGTCTCCACCCGGCTCGGGCTGACCGGCTGGCCGGCGGTCGCCGAGGAGGCGATCATCGCCCGGGACGTGCTGCTGGCCGAGCACGTCGGCAGCCGGCTGCACATCTGCCACGTCTCCACCGCCGGCAGCGTCGAGGTGCTCCGGCACGCCAAGGCGCGCGGGGTCAAGGTCACCGCCGAGGTCACCCCGCACCACCTGCTGCTCACCGACGAGAAGGCGGAGACGTACGACCCGGTCTACAAGGTCAACCCGCCGCTGCGGACGGCGGACGACATCGCGGCCCTCCGGGCGGCGCTGGCCGAGGGCGTGATCGACATCATCGCCACCGACCACGCCCCGCACGCCGTGGAGGACAAGGAGTGCGAGTGGGCGTACGCCCGGCCGGGCATGCTCGGCCTGGAGACGGCGCTCTCCATCGCGCTGGACGTGCTCGGTCCGCAGTGGGACCTGATCGCCGAGCGGATGTCCCGCGCCCCGGCCCGCATCGCCGGCCTGGAGGGGCACGGCCTCGACCCCGCCCCCGGCGTCCCGGCCAACCTGACCCTGGTCGACCCGGCCGCCCGCCGCGTCATCGAACCGGCGGAGCTGGCCAGTCGCAGTCGCAACACCCCGTACGCCCGCATGACGCTGCCGGGTCGCATCGTGGCGACCTTCCTGCGCGGCGAGCCGACGGTCCTGGACGGAAAGGCAGTTCGATGACCAAGCGGAGGCCCGCGATCCTCGTGCTCGAGGACGGGCGCACCTTCCACGGCGAGGCGTACGGCAGCGTCGGGGAGACCTTCGGTGAGGCGGTCTTCAACACCGGCATGACCGGTTACCAGGAGACCCTCACCGACCCCTCCTACCACCGGCAGGTGGTGGTGCAGACCGCCCCGCACATCGGCAACACCGGGGTGAACGAGTCCGACGACGAGTCCGGTCGGATCTGGGTCGCCGGGTACGTGGTCCGCGACCCGGCCCGGATCCGCTCCAACTGGCGGGCCACCGGCGACCTGGAGGATCGGCTCGCCGCCGAGGGCGTGGTCGGCATCAGCGGCGTCGACACCCGGGCGCTCACCCGGCACCTGCGCGAGCGCGGCGCGATGCGGGTGGGCATCTCCAGCGTCGACGACGACCCGCGCGCCCTCCTCGAACGGGTCCGCCGGTCGCCGCAGATGGTCGGCGCCGACCTGTCGGCCGAGGTGACCACCGCCGAGCCGTACGTCGTCGAGGCGCAGGGCGAGCACCGCTTCACCGTCGCGGCGCTCGACCTGGGCATCAAGCGCAACGTGCCGCGCCGGCTCGCCGCCCGCGGCGTCACCACCCACGTGCTGCCCGCCGGCTCCACCATCGAGGGCCTGCTCGCCACCGGGGCGGACGCGGTCTTCTTCTCGCCCGGCCCGGGCGACCCGGCCACCGCGGTCGGTCCGGTCGCCCTGGCCCGGGAGGTGCTGACCCGGCGGATCCCGCTGTTCGGTATCTGCTTCGGCAGCCAGATCCTCGGCCGGGCGCTCGGCTTCGGCACCTACAAGCTGGGGTACGGCCACCGCGGCATCAACCAGCCGGTGCTCGACCGGGCCACCGGCAAGGTCGAGGTGACCAGCCACAACCACGGCTTCGCCGTGCAGGTGCCGGGGGCGCAGGCCGGGGCGGTCGTCCCCGACCAGGTGATCGACACCGAGTTCGGCGGCGTCCAGGTGTCACACGTCTGCCTCAATGACAACGTGGTCGAGGGGCTGCGGGCCAAGGACGTGCCCGCCTTCACCGTCCAGTACCACCCGGAGGCGGCGGCCGGCCCGCACGACGCGGACTACCTGTTCGACCGTTTCGCCGAGCTCATCGAAGGCGGCAAGAATGCCTAAGCGGACCGACCTCAAGCACGTTCTGGTGATCGGCTCCGGGCCGATCGTGATCGGACAGGCCTGCGAGTTCGACTACTCCGGCACGCAGGCCTGCCGGGTGCTGCGCAGCGAGGGGATCCGGGTCAGCCTGGTCAACTCCAACCCGGCGACCATCATGACCGACCCGGAGTTCGCCGACGCCACGTACGTCGAGCCGATCACCCCGGAGTTCGTCGAGCTGGTCATCGCCAAGGAACGCCCGGACGCGCTGCTGCCCACGCTGGGTGGGCAGACCGCGCTGAACACCGCGGTCGCCCTGCACGAGGCCGGCGTGCTGGAGAAGTACGGCGTCGAGCTGATCGGCGCCAACATCGACGCGATCAACCGCGGCGAGGACCGGCAGCTGTTCAAGGACATCGTGGCCAAGGCCGGCGTACGGCTCGGTATCGAGGACCCGTCCACGCTGACCCCGCGCTCGCGGGTCTGCCACTCCATGGACGAGGTCCGGGAGACCGTCGCCGAGCTGGGCCTGCCGGTGGTGATCCGGCCGTCGTTCACCATGGGCGGCCTCGGCTCCGGCATGGCGCACACCGACGAGGACCTGACCCGGATCGCCGGCGCCGGCCTGGCCGCCAGCCCGGTGCACGAGGTGCTCATCGAGGAGAGCGTGCTCGGCTGGAAGGAGTACGAGCTCGAACTCATGCGCGACCGCCACGACAACGTGGTGGTGGTCTGCTCGATCGAGAACGTCGACCCGATGGGCGTGCACACCGGCGACAGCGTCACCGTCGCCCCGGCGATGACCCTCACCGACCGGGAGTACCAGCGGCTGCGTGACCTCGGCATCGCGGTGCTCCGCGAGGTCGGGGTGGACACCGGCGGCTGCAACATCCAGTTCGCGGTCAACCCGGCCGACGGCCGGATCGTCGTGATCGAGATGAACCCCCGGGTGTCCCGCTCCTCGGCGCTGGCGTCCAAGGCCACCGGCTTCCCGATCGCCAAGATCGCGGCGAAGCTGGCCATCGGCTACACCCTGGACGAGATCCCCAACGACATCACCCTGAAGACCCCGGCGGCGTTCGAGCCGACCCTGGACTACGTGGTGGTGAAGATCCCCCGGTTCGCCTTCGAGAAGTTCGCCGGCGCCGACCCGGAGCTGACCACCACCATGAAGTCGGTCGGCGAGGCGATGAGCCTGGGCCGGAACTTCACCGAGGCGCTGAACAAGGCCATGCGCTCGATGGAGACCAAGTCATCGGGCTTCTGGACCATCCCGGACCCGGCGGGGGCCACCCGGGAGAACACCCTCGCCGCGCTGCGCATGCCGCACGACGGCCGGCTCTACACCGTCGAGCGGGCGCTGCGCCTGGGCGCGTCGATCGCCGAGGTGGCCGAGGCGTCCGGCGGGATGGACCCGTGGTTCCTGGATCAGATCGCCGCGCTGGTGGAGCTGCGCGCCGAGATCGTCGACGCCCCGGTGCTCGACGCCGGCCTGCTGCGCCGGGCCAAGCGGGCCGGCCTCTCCGACCGGCAGCTCGCCGCGCTCCGCCCCGAGCTGGCCGCCGAGGACGGCGTCCGCAGCCTGCGGCACCGGCTCGGCGTCCGCCCGGTCTACAAGACCGTGGACACCTGCGCCGCCGAGTTCGAGGCGACCACGCCGTACCACTACTCGACGTACGACCAGGAGACCGAGGTCGCGCCCTCGGACCGGCCGAAGGTGCTCATCCTGGGCTCCGGGCCGAACCGGATCGGCCAGGGCATCGAGTTCGACTACTCCTGCGTGCACGCGGTGCAGGCGCTGCGAAGCGCCCCGATCGGCACAGCCGCTGCGTCCGGTTCCGGTGCCGAAGGCACCGGTTACGAGACCGTGATGGTCAACTGCAACCCGGAGACGGTCTCCACCGACTACGACACCGCCGACCGGCTCTACTTCGAGCCGCTGACCTTCGAGGACGTCCTCGAGGTCTGGCACGCCGAGGACTCCTCCGGCAAGGCGGCCGGCGGCCCCGGCGTGGTCGGGGTGATCGTGCAGCTCGGCGGGCAGACCCCGCTCGGCCTGGCCCAGCGGCTCAAGAACGCCGGCGTGCCGATCGTCGGCACCTCCCCGGAGTCGATCCACCTGGCCGAGGAGCGCGGCGCGTTCGGCGCCGTGCTGGCCCGGGCCGGGCTGCGCGCCCCGGCCCACGGCATGGCCACCTCGTACGACGAGGCGAAGGCGATCGCCGACGAGATCGGCTACCCGGTGCTGGTCCGCCCGTCGTACGTGCTCGGCGGGCGGGGCATGGAGATCGTCTACGACGACGCCACGCTGCGCGACTACATCGGGCGGGCCACCGACATCTCGCCCGACCACCCGGTGCTGGTCGACCGGTTCCTCGACGACGCCATCGAGATCGACGTGGACGCGCTGGTCGACGCCGACGGCGACGTCTACCTCGGCGGCGTGATGGAGCACATCGAGGAGGCCGGCATCCACTCCGGCGACTCGTCCTGCGCGCTGCCGCCGATCACCCTGGCCGGCTCGCACCTGGCCCAGGTCCGCCGCTACACCGAGGCGATCGCCCGCGGCGTCGGGGTGAAGGGCCTGCTCAACGTCCAGTACGCGCTGCAGGGCGACATGCTCTACGTGCTGGAGGCCAACCCCCGCGCCTCGCGGACGGTGCCGTTCGTCTCCAAGGCCACCGCGGTGCCGCTGGCCAAGGCGGCGGCCCGGATCGCGCTCGGCGCCACCATCGCCGAGCTGCGCGCCGAGGGGATGCTGCCGCCCACCGGGGACGGCGGCGCCATGCCGGCCGACGCCCCGATCGCGGTCAAGGAGGCGGTGCTGCCGTTCAAGCGGTTCCGCACCCCGTCGGGCAAGGGCATCGACGTGCTGCTCGGCCCGGAGATGAAGTCCACCGGCGAGGTGATGGGCATCGACACCGGCTTCGGTCAGGCCTTCGCGAAGTCGCAGGCCGCCGCGTACGGGTCGCTGCCGACCGCCGGCAAGATCTTCGTCTCGGTCGCCAACCGGGACAAGCGCGGCATGATCTTCCCGATCAAGCGCCTGGCCGACCTGGGCTTCGAGATCGTCGCCACCACCGGCACGGCCGAGGTGCTGCGCCGGCACGGCATCGCCTGCGAGCAGATCCGCAAGCACTACGAGTCGGGTCAGGGCGAGGACGCGGTGTCGCTGATCCTCGGCGGCGACGTGGCCCTGGTGGTGAACACCCCGCAGGGGTCCGGCGCGAGCGCCCGCTCCGACGGCTACGAGATCCGCAGCGCCGCCGTCACGGCGGACATCCCCTGCATCACCACGGTTCCCGGCGCCGCCGCCGCGGTCATGGGCATCGAGGCGAGAATCCG
Source organism: Micromonospora solifontis (assembly GCF_003725545.1). Taxonomy (GTDB): domain Bacteria; phylum Actinomycetota; class Actinomycetes; order Mycobacteriales; family Micromonosporaceae; genus Micromonospora; species Micromonospora solifontis. Next base: position 35,344 of record NZ_RJLN01000010.1, read on the forward strand.
CGGCGACCTCCAGGTCCGCCCCCTCCAGGACCTCCACGCCGCCCTCCGGTCCGGCGAATGACCGCCCGCACGTCCGCGTCGATCATGAGGTTGGCGGCGGTCGAGGAGATCGACTTCGCCGTCAACTTCATGATCACCGCATCGGGGGTGAGGGCGGCGTGATCTTCGAGAAGGTCGTGCGGGCTGGGTTGTTCTCCATCGGGGGTGGGGACGCGGAGGTGGCGCACGAGTGGACGCTGCGGCGGCTGGCGGCGGTGTCGCGGCGGCCGGTCGCTCTCGCGGCGCTGCGCGGGCGGTACTTCCGGGCGGCGCCGCGCACCGTGTTCGGGGTGGACTTCCCGAACCCGGTGGGGCTGGCCGCCGGGATGGACAAGAACGGCGTCGCGTTGCCGGCCTGGCCGGCGCTCGGCTTCGGCTTCGTCGAGGTCGGCACGGTCACCGCGCACGCCCAGCCGGGCAACCCCCGGCCCCGGCTGTTCCGGCTGCGGGAGAGCGAGGCCGTGGTCAACCGGATGGGCTTCAACAACGCCGGCGCGGAGGCCCTCGCGGCCCGGCTGGCGGCGCTCCCGCGCCCGCTCGGCGTACCGCTGGGCATCTCCCTCGGCAAGTCCAAGGTGACCCCGCTGGACGAGGCGGTCGAGGACTACCTGGCCTCGTACCGGGCGCTGAAGGAGCACGGGGACTACTTCGCGGTCAACGTGTCCTCACCGAACACACCGGGCCTGCGGTCCCTTCAGGACCGGTCCCACCTGGACGCGCTGCTGGCGGCCCTGGTGGGGGAGAAGCCGGTGCTGGTGAAGATCGCCCCGGACCTCACCGAGCCGGCCGTCGCCGAGCTGCTGGAGGTCTGCCTCGACCGCGGCGCGGCCGGGGTGATCGCCACCAACACCACCCTCGCCCGCGACGGCCTCGCCCCGGCCGACCGGCCGCGCGGCGCGGAGACCGGCGGCCTCTCCGGCCGTCCGCTGGCCGCCCGGGCCCGCGAGGTGGTCGCCTTCGTACACCGGGAGACCGGCGGCCGGCTGCCGGTGATCGGGGTCGGCGGCATCCTCGACCCGGACGACGCCGCCCGGATGTTCGACGCCGGGGCCAGCCTGGTCCAGCTCTACACCGGCTTCATCTACCGCGGCCCGGGCCTGGTCCGGGCGGCGGCGCGGGCCGCCGCCCGGCGCTGACCCGGCACGAAGGAGGACCGTGACGCCCGAGGAGATCCTCGCCGCCGACCGGCGGCACGTGTGGCACCCGTACGCGGCGCTGCCGCCGGCCAGCCCGCCGTACGTGGTGGACAGCGCCGAGGGCGTACGGCTGCGGTTGGCCGACGGCCGGGAGCTGATCGACGGGATGTCGTCCTGGTGGGCGGCGATCCACGGCTACCGGCATCCGGTGCTGGACGCCGCCGTCACCGATCAGCTCGGCCGGATGAGCCACGTGATGTTCGGCGGGCTCACCCACGAGCCCGCGGTACGCCTGGCCCGCACCCTGGTCGAGCTGGCCCCGGAAGGGCTGGAGCACGTCTTCCTCGCCGACTCCGGCTCGGTCAGCGTCGAGGTGGCGGTGAAGATGTGCCTGCAGTGGCAGCGGGCCACCGGACGGCCGGAACGGCGCCGGCTGGGCACCTGGCGGGGCGGCTACCACGGCGACACCTTCCACCCGATGAGCGTCTGCGACCCGGAGGGCGGCATGCACCACCTCTGGGGCGACGTGCTGCCCCGGCAGGTCTTCGCGCCGGTGCCGCCCGGTGGGTTCGACACCCCGCCCGACCCGGCGTACGAGGCGGCGCTGGTGGAGGCGGTGGAGCGGCACGCCGACGAGCTGGCCGCGGTGATCGTCGAGCCGGTGGTCCAGGGGGCCGGCGGCATGCGTTTCCACCACCCGCACTACCTGCGGGTGCTGCGCGAGGTGACCCGGGCGCACGGGATCCTGCTGGTCTTCGACGAGATCGCCACCGGGTTCGGCCGCACCGGGACGATGTTCGCGGCCGAGCACGCCGGGGTCGCCCCGGACGTGCTCTGCGTCGGCAAGGCGCTCACCGGCGGCTACCTCACCCTGGCCGCCGCCCTGTGCACCGCCGAGGTGGCCCGGGGGATCTCCGCGGCCGGGGTGCTCGCGCACGGGCCCACCTTCATGGGCAACCCGCTCGCCTGCGCGGTCGCCAACGCCTCCCTGGGCCTGCTGGCGGCCGGGGAGTGGGCCGGGCAGGTGCGGAGGATCTCCGCCGGCCTGCGGGCCGGTCTGGAGCCGCTGCGCGGCGTGCCCGGGGTGCTCGACGTACGGGTGCTCGGCGCGATCGGGGTGGTCCAGCTCGACCACGAGGTGGACCTGCCCCGGGCCACCGCCGCCGCGGTCGGCCAGGGCGTCTGGCTGCGGCCGTTCCGCGACCTGGTCTACACCATGCCGCCGTACGTCACCGACGACGCCGACGTGGCGCGGATCGCGGCCGGCATCGAGGCGGCGGTCAAGGCGGGCTGAACTGAAGGAAGGGCCCCTTCTTAACGCATTCGGTAGAGGAAGGGCCCCCTGTTAACGGCCCAGCGGGCGGCGACGCCCCCGCTGGAACGCTGCGGGCGGGACGAGACGACCGGCGGCGTATCCGCCGGACAGAGGCGGCGCGACGCCGCGCAGAGAGAGGGAGAGACACGATGGAGAGCTTCGGCGCCCGGCTGCACCGGGCCGTGGCCGAGCGGGGACCGCTCTGCGTCGGCATCGACCCGCATCCCGGGCTGCTGGCCGGCTGGGGGCTGTCCGACGACGTCGAGGGACTGGAGCGATTCAGCCGGACGGTGGTGGAGGCGCTCGGTGACCGGGTCGCCGTGATCAAGCCCCAGTCGGCGTTCTTCGAGCGGTTCGGCTCCCGGGGCGTAGGGGTCCTTGAGTCAACTATCCGACAGTTGCGGGACTCCGGTGCGCTCGTTCTCCTCGACGTCAAGCGGGGCGACATCGGCTCGACGGTCAGCGCGTACGCCTCGGCGTACCTCGATCCATCCAGCCCGCTGTATGTCGACGCGGTCACCGCGAGCCCCTACCTGGGAGTAGGTTCGCTCGCGCCGATGTTCGAGCTGGCCGCCGCGCACGGGGGCGGGGTCTTCGTCCTGGCGCTCACCTCCAACCCGGAGGGCGCCGCCGTGCAGCGGGCCGTCGGGGCCGACGGGCGCACCGTCGCGCAGACCGTCATCGACGAGATTTCCCAGCTCAACCGAGGCGCCGACCCGCTCGGCAGCTTCGGTCTCGTGGTCGGCGCGACGATCGGTGACACCGGTCACGATCTCTCCGCCGTGCACGGTCCGCTGCTCGCCCCCGGCCTGGGAGCGCAGGGTGCCACGGCCGCCGACCTGCGCGCCGTCTTCGGTTCCAGCCTCCCCTCGGTGCTGCCGTCCTACTCCCGGGAGGTGCTGAGCGCCGGCCCCGACGTGGCCGCCCTGCGGGCCGCCGCCGAGCGGGTGCTGGGCGACTGCCGGGCCGCCCTGGCCGGTTCGTGACTGACTGACGGCTCGGTCACTTTACGTTGATCTTCGCGCGTCCACGTTGCCGAAAACTCCGTTGACCGCTAGTTTTCCCCGCGCTGGGAACCACGGACCCCTTTGGTTGCCAGCGACACCACGTTTCACAGCAGCGGTGGTGCGCCCCGCCCACCGCATGAGGGACCTGAGGAGAACTGGTGCCGCTCCCGTCACTGACCCCCGAACAGCGCGCTGCCGCGCTGGAGAAGGCCGCGGAGATCCGCAAGGCCCGTGCCAAGCTGAAGGAGGACCTCAAGCAGGGCAAGACCAGCCTCGCCACGGTGCTCGAGCAGGCCGAGTCCGACGACGTCGTCGGCAAGCTGAAGGTGTCGGCCGTGCTGCAGGCGATGCCGGGCATCGGCAAGATCCGGGCCACCCAGATCATGGAGAAGCTCAAGATCGCCGACAGCCGTCGCCTGCGCGGCCTGGGCGAGCAGCAGCGCAAGGCTCTGCTTGGAGAGTTCGCCGCCAACTGAGCGCCCCAGGCGTGTAGAAACAAGCGGTGAGCACGGATGACGAGGCGCGCCCGGCGGCTCGGCTCACTGTCCTGACCGGACCCTCGGGGGACGGCCGGGAGAGTGTCGTCGAGCTGATCCGGGCGCGTTTTCCGTCGGTGTGGCGGCCCGTGCCCGCGACCACCCGGCCCCGGTGCCCCGGCGAGGTGCCCGGGGTCGACCGGCTCTTCCTCGACCCGGCCGCGTTCGACCGGATGATCGCGGCCGACGAGCTGCTGGAGTGGAGCCGGGTCGGGCCGTACCGGCGCGGCGTGCCGCGCGAGGCCGTCCGCGCCCGACTCGCCGAGGGGCGGCCCGTGCTGCTCCCGCTGGACCTGCCCGGTGCGCTCGCCGTCCGGGCCGTCTGGCCGGACGCGCGGCTGGTGCTCCTCGCGCCCCCGGCGTACCGGCCGGACCCGGCCGTCGCGGCCGCGTTCGCACACGCCGTGGCGCACGACCGCACCGAGCGCGCGGCGGAGGAACTGGTAGGCTTGCTCGGTTCATCCTTCCTGGCTCCGGCCCAACCGCGCCTGAGCGGTTGAGCGGCCACCGCCGCCGGGCGGTGCACAAAGACGCAGAGGTTATTCGTGGGATCCATCGCCACCAACCCCGAGGGCATCACCAACCCGCCGATCGACGAGCTTCTCGAGAAGACGACCTCGAAGTACGCGCTGGTGATCTTCGCCGCCAAGCGCGCCCGCCAGGTCAACGCCTACTACAGCCAGCTCGGCGAGGGCCTGCTGGAGTACGTCGGCCCGCTCGTGGAGACCACTCCGCAGGAGAAGCCGCTCTCCATCGCCATGCGCGAGATCAACGCGGGTCTGCTCACCGCCGAGCCGACCGACCAGCCGTAAGCCCCACCCGCGCCGATGACCGCCGAGATCGTCCTCGGGGTCGGTGGCGGCATCGCCGCCTACAAGGCGTGTGAGCTGCTCCGGCTCTTCACCGAGTCGGGCCACCGGGTGCGCGTCGTGCCGACCGCGTCGGCGCTCCGCTTCGTCGGGGCGCCGACCTGGGCCGCGCTCTCCGGCCGGCCGGTCGCCGACGACGTCTGGTCCGACGTGCACGAGGTGCCGCACGTCCGGCTCGGCCAGCACGCCGACCTGGTGGTGGTGGCCCCGGCCACCGCCGACCTGCTCGCCAAGGCCGCCCACGGCCTCGCCGACGACCTGCTCACCAACACCCTGCTGACCGCCCGCTGCCCGGTCGTGCTCGCCCCGGCGATGCACACCGAGATGTGGGAGCACCCGGCCACCGTCGCGAACGTGGCGACGCTGCGCTCCCGGGGCGTCCGGGTGATCGAGCCGGCCGTCGGCCGGCTCACCGGCGCCGACACCGGCAAGGGCCGGCTGCCCGATCCGGCGGAGATCTTCGCGGTCGCCCGCCGGGCCCTCGCCCGGGGCGTCGCCGCCCCGGCCGACCTGGCCGGCCGGCACGTCGTGGTGACCGCGGGCGGCACCCGCGAGCCGCTCGACCCGGTCCGCTTCCTCGGCAACCGCTCCTCCGGCAAGCAGGGGTACGCCTTCGCCCGCGCCGCCGTCGCCCGGGGCGCCCGGGTCACCCTGATCTCGGCCAACGTCGCGCTCGCCGACCCGGCCGGCGTGGACCTGGTCCGGGTCGGCACCACCGAGGAGCTGCGCAAGGCGACCCTGGCGGCGGCCGCGGACGCGGACGCCGTGGTGATGGCGGCCGCCCCGGCCGACTTCCGCCCGGCCACCTACGCGGCCGGGAAGATCAAGAAGGCGGACGACGGCAGCGCGCCCACCATCGAGCTGGTCACCAACCCGGACATCGCCGCCGAGCTGGGCCGATCCCGCCGGCCCGAGCAGGTGCTGGTGGTCTTCGCCGCCGAGACCGGGGACGCCGAGGCGAACGGGCGGGCCAAGCTCGCCCGCAAGCGGGCCGACCTGATCGTGATCAACGAGGTGGGCGTGGACAAGGTCTTCGGCGCCGAGACCAACGCGGCCACCGTGATCGGGGCGGACGGGTCCGTGCACCGGCTGCCCGAGCAGCCCAAGGAGGACCTGGCCGACGCCGTCTGGGACCTCGTGGTCGCCCGGCTGACTGAGCAATCCTGACGGTTGGTCACCTCGCGTTCCCCGGGTCACGCTAGGAGCACGGTGACTAAACTGCCGCCGAGCGACCTTTTCAAAGAGTATTCACATGCTTAGGAGTGCCGTGACACGTCTCTTCACGTCCGAATCGGTCACGGAGGGCCACCCGGACAAGATCGCCGACCAGATCAGTGACGGCATTCTCGACGCGCTGCTCGCCAAGGACCCGCACAGCCGGGTCGCGGTCGAGACCCTGATCACCACGGGTCAGGTGCACGTTGCCGGTGAGGTCACCACCAAGGCGTACGCCGACATCCCGACCATCGTCCGCGAGACGATCCTGGAGATCGGGTACGACTCGTCGAAGAAGGGCTTCGACGGCGCCTCCTGCGGCGTCAGCGTCTCGATCGGGGCGCAGTCCCCGGACATCGCGCAGGGCGTGGACAACGCCTTCGAACTGCGTACCGGGGGGTCGGAGAGCGCGCTGGACGCGCAGGGCGCCGGCGACCAGGGCATGATGTTCGGCTTCGCCTGCTCGGAGACGCCCGAGCTGATGCCGCTGCCGATCGCGCTGGCCCACCGGCTGGCCCGCCGCCTCGCCGCGGTGCGCAAGGACGGCACGGTGCCGTACCTGCGGCCGGACGGCAAGACCCAGGTGACCATCGAGTACGACGGCCTGCGCCCGGTCCGGCTCGACACGGTCGTCGTCTCCAGCCAGCACGCCGCCGACATCTCGCTCGACTCGCTGCTCACCCCGGACGTCCGGGAGCACGTGATCAACCCCGAGCTGGAGGGCCTCGGCCTGGACACCGAGGGCTACCGGCTGCTGGTCAACCCGACCGGGCGGTTCGAGATCGGCGGCCCGATGGGCGACGCCGGGCTCACCGGCCGGAAGATCATCGTCGACACCTACGGCGGCTACGCCCGTCACGGCGGCGGCGCGTTCTCCGGCAAGGACCCGTCCAAGGTTGACCGCTCGGCCGCGTACGCGATGCGCTGGGTGGCCAAGAACGTGGTCGCCGCCGGCCTCGCCGAGCGCTGCGAGGCGCAGGTCGCGTACGCGATCGGCAAGGCCCACCCGGTCAGCCTGTTCATCGAGACCTTCGGCACCGAGACGGTGCCGGTCGCCTCGATCGAGAAGGCGGTCGCCGAGGTCTTCGATCTGCGCCCGGCCGCCATCATCCGGGACCTCAACCTGCTCCGCCCGATCTACCAGCAGACCGCCGCGTACGGCCACTTCGGCCGGGAGCTGCCGGACCTGACCTGGGAGAGCACCGACCGGGCCGCCGACCTCAAGTCGGCCGCGGGAGCCTGACCGGCACCAGGCGCGGCGACCGGCGACCCGCCGACGGGTCGCCGGTCGCCCGCGTCTGCGTGGACGTGCCCCTGGCCCACCTCGACCGCCCGTTCGACTACCTGGTCCCCGCCGAGCTGGACGCCGCGGCGCAACCCGGCGTACGCGTCAAGGTGCGCTTCGCCGGCCAGCTCGTCGACGGCTGGTTGCTGGCGCGGGCCGAGGAGTCCGACCATCCCCGGCTGGCGTACCTGGAGAAGGTGGTCTCCCCGGTGCCGGTGCTGGCCCCGGAGATCGCCGGGCTGGCCCGCGCGGTCGCCGACCGGTACGCCGGCAGCCTCGCCGACGTGCTCCGGCTCGCCGTCCCGCCCCGGCACGCCCGGGCCGAGAAGGACCTGATCGCCGCCGCGGCCGACCCCGCCGAGACCGGACCCGCGCCGCCCGCTGAGGCCGGCACCCCCGCCGGGGCCGGCGGGGCGCCCGGCCTGGCTGTCGCCCGGGTCGACCCGCGCGGCTGGCGGGACTACCCGGCCGGACCGGCCTTCCTGCGCGCGCTCACCGACGGACGGGCGCCCCGGGCGGTCTGGTCCGCGCTGCCGGGCGAGGACTGGGCCGCCCGGTACGCCGACGCCGTGGCCGCCGCCGTCGCCGGTGGCCGGGGCGCGGCGGTCGTGGTGGCCGACGCCCGCGACCTGGACCGCCTCGACGCCGCGCTCACCGACGTCCTCGGGCCGGGGCGGCACGTCCGGCTCTCCGCCGCGCTGGGCCCGGCCCGCCGCTACCGGGCCTTCCTCGCCGCGCTGCACGGTGATGTGCCGGTGGTGATCGGCACCCGCGCGGCCATGTTCGCCCCGGTCGCCCGGCTCGGCCTCGTCGCGATCTGGGACGACGGCGACGACCTGCACGCCGAACCCCGGGCGCCGTACCCGCACGCGCGGGAGGTGCTGCTCACCCGGGCCCAGCTCGGCGGGGCGGCGGCCCTGGTCGGCGGGTACGCCCGCACCGCCGAGGCGCAACTGCTGGTGGAGACCGGCTGGGCCCGGGAGCTGGTCGCCGACCGGGCGACCCTGCGGGCCCGGGTGCCGGCCATCGCGCCGACCGGGGACGACCCGCAGCTGGCCCGGGACCCCGGCGCCGCCTCCGCCCGGCTGCCCAGCCTGGCCTGGACCACCGCCCGGGACGCGCTCCGCGCCGACCTGCCGGTGCTGGTCCAGGTGCCCCGCCGGGGCTACCTGCCCTCGGTGGCCTGCGCCGACTGCCGTACCCCGGCCCGCTGCCCGCACTGCGCGGGACCGCTCGCCCTGCCGTCGGCCGCCGGGGCGCCGGCCTGCCGCTGGTGCGGCCGGGTCGCCGCCGCGTACGCCTGCCCGGAGTGCGGGGGGCGGCGGCTGCGGGCCTCGGTCACCGGCGCCCGGCGGACCGCCGAGGAACTCGGGCGGGCCTTCCCGGGCGTGCCGGTGCGCACCTCCGGCCGGGAGGAGGTGCTCGCCACCGTGCCCGGCGGGGCCGGCCTGGTGATCGCCACCCCCGGGGCCGAACCGGTCGCCGACGGCGGCTACGGGGCGGTGCTGCTGCTCGACTCGTGGGCGCTGCTCACCCGCGCCGACCTGCGGGCGGGGGAGGAGGCGCTGCGCCGCTGGCTGGCCGCCGCCGCGCTGGCCCGGCCGGGTCCGGCGGGCGGCCGGGTCGTGGTGGTGGCCGACGGCGGACTGGCCCCGGTGCAGGCGCTGCTGCGCTGGGACGCTCCCTGGTTCGCCGCCCGGGAGCTGGCCGAGCGGCGCGAGCTCGGGTTCCCGCCGGCGGTCCGGATGGCCAGCGTCACCGGCGTGGCGGAGGCGGTGGCCGACCTGCTCGCCGGCGCCCGGCTGCCCGACGGCGCCGAGGTGCTCGGGCCGGTGCCCGCGGACGAGGGGCGGGAACGGATGCTGGTCCGGGTGCCCCGGACCCGGGCGGCCGCCCTCGCCCGGGCGCTGCACGTCGCCGCCGGGCAACGCAGCGCCCGCAAGGCGGCCGAGCCGGTCCGGCTCCAGGTCGATCCGCTCGCTCTGTTCTGACCGCCCCGCGCCGTGACGTGCCGGATCCGGGCCGTCGCGGAGGGTCGTGACCAGGGGTTTGTCGCACACCTCGTGCGGCGGTTGGGTGAACACTGCGTGATAGCATCGCCCGTCATGCCCGGGCGAACGGCGGCTCCAGATCGCGGCGCGGCGTCAGACGCGCCGAGCTGGAGTTGCCCGAGGGTCGCGCACGGACGGCAGCGCGGGGAGCCGAGGCCAAATCGATGATGTCAGTCAGCCGGTGAGCAGGGGTGGACCAGTCGTGACCGTTCGTCAGTCGATCGTCTTCAACGGTGACCTCGGTAGCGGCAAGAGCACCGTCTCGGTCGAGATCGCCAAGCGGCTGAACATGCGCCGGGTCAGTGTCGGCGACCTCTACCGGCAGATGGCCGAGGAGCGGCAGATGACCGCCCTCCAGCTCAACCTGCACGCCGAGCTGGACCAGGCCGTCGACGGCTACGTCGACCAGCTCCAGCGGGACATCGCCGCCTCCGGCGAGCGCCTGGTGATGGACTCGCGGCTGGCCTGGCACTTCTTCACCGACGCGCTCAAGGTGCACATGATCACCGAGCCGACCGAGGCGGCCCGCCGGGTGCTGGCCCGGCCGTCCGGCCCGGCCGAGAGCTACGCCTCGATCGAGGAGGCGAAGGCCAAGCTCAGGGAGCGCAGCGAGAGCGAGCGCGGCCGGTTCATCGTGCGGTACGGCGTCGACAAGGCCCGGCTGCGCAACTACGACCTGATCTGCGACACCACCCGGGCCACCCCGGAGCAGGTGATCGCGCACGTCATCGACGTCTACGAGGGCCGGATCGGCGCGGACGTGCTGCGCGACGGGCAGCCGCTGCTGCTGCTCGACCCCGCCCGGGTCTACCCGACCGAGGACGTCGTCGCCCTGCGTGGCCTGTGGGACTCCGACTTCGTCGGCGGCGTCGCCCAGGCCGGCGACGAGGCCCTGGAGCCGCTGACCATCGGCTACACCGGGGAGTACTTCTTCGTGGTCGACGGGCACCGCCGGCTCAGCGCGGCCCTGCAGAGCGGCTTCCCGCTGGTGCCCGCCCGGCTGGTCGCCGAGGTGGACGAGCCGGTGGTCGGCGGGATGAGCGCGGTCGAGTACTTCGCCGCCCAGGTCCGCCCCAGCCTGATCCACGACTGGGAGGCCGCGCACGGCACCCGGCTGCCGCTGCCCGAGCACGCCCTGCTCGGCGGGGACACGGTGCTCGCGGGGGAGCCGGGCACCGGCGCCTGAGCGCCCACCGGGCCGTGCGGGATCGCCGGATCGGGCGTACCGGAGCATGATGAGGGTCTCCGATCCCTGGGGAGGCCGATCGTGGATCCTGCCGACGCCCTCGCGCTGCTGATGTCCCCGGCGGGACGGGTCGACCCGTACCCGACGTACGAGAAGTTGCGCGCGCACGGGCCGGTCGTCCCGGCCGGGCCGGGCTTCTACCTGGTCACCGGCTACGCCGAGGCCGACGCGATCCTCCGCGACGCACGGTTCGGGGTGCTCGACGACGACCTGCGCGACCAGTTCATGCCGGGCTGGCGGGAGAGCCCGGCCGTGCTGTCCATCTCCCGGTCGATGCTGCGCACCAACCCGCCCGACCACAGCCGGATGCGGCGGCTGGCCGCCGGCGCGTTCACCCCGCGCCGGATCGCCGCCATGCGGGACGTGGTCGTCGCCCAGGCCGATGAGCTGATCGACGCGATGCTCGCCCGGGGCCGGGACGGGACGCCGGTGGACTTCCAGGCCGAGTTCGCGTACCCGCTGCCGGTGGGGGTGATCTGCGCGCTGCTCGGCGTGCCGGCGGCCGACCGGCCGCTGTTCCGGCGGTGGGCCACCGACCTGACCGGCGTCCTGGAGCCGGAGATCACCCCCGAGGAGCTGGCGGTGGCCGACCAGGGCGCCGTCGAGCTGCGCGACTATTTCAGCGAGCTGGTCGCGGAACGCCGCCGGGCCCCGGCCGACGACCTGACCACCGCGCTGGTCCAGGCACACGACTCCGACGGCGCCCGGCTCTCCGGGGACGAGCTGCTGGCCAACCTGGTCGTGCTGCTGGTCGCCGGCTTCGAGACCACCACCAACCTGCTCGGCAACGGCCTGGTGGTGCTGCTCGACCACCCGCGCGCGGCGGCGGCGCTGCGCGAGCACCCCGAGTTCGCCCCCGGGTACGTCGAGGAGCTGCTCCGGTACGACTCCCCGGTCCAGCTCACCTCCCGGATGAGCACCGCCCCGGCCCGGCACGGCGAGGTCGACCTGCCCGCCGCGAGCTGGACGATCGTGCTGCTCGGCGCGGCGAACCGGGACCCCCGCCGCTACCCGGAGCCGGGCCGCTTCGACCCGTGGCGCCCGCAGGTCCACCCGCTCTCCTTCGGCGCCGGCCCGCACTACTGCCTGGGCGCCGCGCTGGCCCGGCTGGAGGCGCGGGTGGCCTTCCCGCTGCTGCTGCGCCGGCTGCCCGGGCTCGCGCTGGCCGGGACGCCCGAGCGCCGGGTCCGGCTCACCCTGCGCGGGTACGCCACCCTGCCGGTCACCGTCGGTGACGTGGCGGCGCCGCTCACCGATCGCGGTACGCCGGCCGGGACGGCACGGGCGACTCCGTAGACTGGTACGGCACCACTCGTCCCACTGAAGGAGCCACCCCGCGTGACCGTCCAGCCCATCCGTCTGTTCGGGGATCCGGTGCTGCGCACGCCGGCCGACCCGGTCGTCGACTTCGACGCCGAGCTGCGCAGGCTGATCGCCGACCTGACCGACACGATGCGCGAGCAGAGCGGGGCCGGCCTGGCCGCGCCGCAGCTCGGGGTGGGCCTGCGGGTGTTCACCTTCGACGTCGACGACGTCCTCGGGCATCTGGTCAACCCGGTGCTGGAGTTCCCGGACTCCGAGGAGCAGGACGGCCCGGAGGGGTGCCTGTCCATCCCCGGGCTCTACTTCGACACCAAGCGCCGGCAGAACGTCGTCGCCAAGGGCTTCAACGGTTACGGCGACCCGGTGCAGATCGTCGGCACCGGCCTGATGGCCCGGTGCGTCCAGCACGAGACCGACCACCTCGACGGGGTGCTCTTCGTCGACCGGCTCGACCCGGCCGCCCGCAAGGCGGCCATGAAGGCGATCCGCCAGGCCGAGTGGTACGACCAGGAGGCCCCGCCGACGGTGAAGGTCAGCCCGCACGCCGCCGGCAACCCGTTCGGCCTGGGGCGGTGACCCGGATGCGCCTGGTCTTCGCCGGCACGCCGGCCGTCGCCGTGCCCGCCCTGGACGCCATCGCCGCGTCCGGCCACGAGCTGCTGGCCGTGGTCACCCGACCCGACGCCCCCGCCGGGCGGGGTCGCAGCCTGGTCCGCTCGCCCGTCGGCGCCTGGGCCGACGCCCACGGCGTCGAGGTGCTCACCCCGGCGAAGCCGCGCGAGCCGGAGTTCCTGGACCGGCTCCGCGATCTGGCCCCGGACTGCGTGCCGGTGGTCGCGTACGGGGCGTTGGTGCCGCCGGTGGCGCTGGAGATCCCCCGGCACGGCTGGATCAACCTGCACTTCTCGCTGCTGCCCGCGTGGCGTGGCGCGGCGCCCGTGCAGCACGCCGTACTGCACGGCGACGAGCTGACCGGCGCCAGCGTCTTCCAGCTGGAGGAGGGGCTGGACACCGGGCCGGTCTACGGCACGGTGACCGACGAGATCCGCCCCACCGACACCTCCGGGGACCTGCTGGAGCGCCTCGCGCACTCCGGCGCCGGCCTGCTGGTGGCCGTGCTCGACGCGCTCGAGGCGGGCACCGCCCGGGCCGAGCCGCAGCCCGCCGACGGGGTCACCCTCGCACCGAAGCTGACCGTCGAGGACGCCCGGGTCCGCTGGAGCGACCCCGCGTTCGCGGTCGACCGGCGGATCCGCGCCGGCACGCCGGCCCCCGGCCCGTGGACCACCTTCCGCGGCGACCGGGTCAAGCTCGGCCCGGTGACCCCGGTCGCCGACGGCCCGGAGCTGAAGCCGGGCGAGCTGCTGGTCGAGAAGTCCCGCGTCCTCGCCGGCACGGCGACCGTGCCGGTGCGGCTCGGCGAGGTCCGGGCGGCCGGCAAGAAGGCCATGTCGGCGAGCGACTGGGCGCGCGGCGCCCGGGTCGCCGCCGGCGAGGTGTTCGCGTGACGGGGCCGGGTGATCCCGGGCGTCAGCCCGCCGACGGCCCGCGCCGTGACCGCACCGGCCGCCGGGCCGACGGCGCCCGCGAGGGGCGCTCCGGCGGCGCCCGTCGACCGTCACGGCCCCCCGTCGACCTGCCCCGGCTGGTGGCGTACGAGGCGATCGCCGCGGTGCACCGGGACGACGCGTACGCCAACCTGGTGCTGCCGGCGATGCTCCGCGAGGAGGGGCTGACCGGCCGGGACGCCGCCTTCGCCACCGAGCTGACCTACGGCACGCTGCGCCACACCGGCACCCTGGACGCGATCATCACGGACGCGGCCGGGCGGGACGTGCAGCGGATCGACCCGCCGGTGCGCGACGCGCTGCGGATCGGGGCGTACCAGCTGCTGCACACCCGGGTGCCGGCGCACGCCGCGGTCTCCTCGATCGTCGACCTGGTCCGCTCGGTGGGCCCGGGGGCCACCGGCTTCGCCAACGCGGTGCTGCGCGAGATCACCACCCGGGACCATGACGGTTGGGTCGACAAGCTCGCCCCGTCGGCCGAGACCGACCCGATCGGGCACCTGGCCCTGGCGTACAGCCATCCGCAGTGGATCGTGCGGGCCTTCGCCGAGGCGCTCGGCGGCGACCTGGGCGAGACCGCCCGCCTGCTGATCGAGGACAACGAGCGGCCCCCGGTGCACCTGTGCGCCCGGCCGGGCCTGGCCGACCCGGTGGAGCTGGCCGACGAGGTCGGCGGCGCGCCGGGCGCCTTCTCGCCGTACGCGGTGTATCTGTCCGGTGGCGCGCCGGGCGAGCTGCCGGCGGTGGCGCAGGGGCGGGCCCACGTCCAGGACGAGGGCTCCCAGCTGGTGGCGAACGCCCTGGCGGGAGCGCCGCTGGACGGCCCGGACGGCCGCTGGCTGGACCTCTGCGCCGGCCCTGGCGGAAAGGCCGGCCTGCTCGGCGCGCTGGCGGCGCAGCGCGGCGCCCGGCTCACCGCCGTCGAGGTGGCCGAGCACCGGGCCCGGCTGGTCGCCCAGGCCACTAGCGGGCTGCCGGTCACCGTGCTGAACACCGACGGGCGCACCGTCGGGGCCGACCCGAAGCTGCCGGAGGGGCACTTCGACCGGGTGCTGGTCGACGCGCCGTGCACCGGGTTGGGCTCGCTGCGCCGCCGGCCGGAGTCCCGCTGGCGCCGCCAGCCGGCGGACCTGCCGCCGCTGACCCGGTTGCAGCGGGAACTGCTCACCGCGGCGCTGCGCGCGGTGCGGCCGGGTGGCCTGGTCGCGTACGTGACCTGCTCGCCGCACACGGTGGAGACCCACGTGACGGTGACCGAGGCGGCCCGCCGCTGCGGCTTCCCGGTGGATTTCGTGGACGCCCGGCCGCTGCTGCCGGCCGGCATGCCGGGGCTCGGGGACGGGCCGACGGTGCAGCTCTGGCCGCACCGGCACGGCACCGACGCCATGTTCCTGGCGGTGCTCCGCAGGGGCTGAGCCGCCCCGGCGCACCCGATTGACCAGTTCGGACCGCTGGTGTATGCCTGCACCACCCGATCCCGGACGCGCCTGACGCCCGGGACGGGTGGGAGGGGCGGATGGATGCCGGGGACGGGCCCGGGGCGCGGCCGTGGGCCGAGTTCGGCCGCGAGCTGCGGGTGTGGCGTCGGCGGGCGGGGCTGACCCAGGGCCAGCTCGGCCTGCGGGTCGGCTACCACTACAGCGTGATCAGCAAGCTGGAGAGCGGGCTGCGGGAGCCGCCGATGGGGCTGCCGCGGCGGCTCGACGCGCTGCTCGGGTCGGACGGCACACTGACCGCCCTCGCCGAGCCGTCCGGTCGCGGCCGGCCGCCGCGCGGCCCGTCCGACCCCACGCTCTTCCCGGTGCTGCCGGCGGTCGACGGGACCGAGGCGCTGGCCGCGCCGGGCGTGCCGGTCTGGCCGCCCCTCCTGCCGTACGCCGGTTTCGCCTGCCCGTTGCACGACGTCGCCGGCTGCCCGGTGCCCGGGCCGCACGACCTGCTGCCCGCGCTCGCCCGGCTGGTCCGGGGTGGCCCGGCGGCGCTGCCCGACCGGGCGGTGCCGGACCTGGTCCACGGCCTGACCGCGCTGCTGCCCGGCTACACCCGGGCCTCGGTCGAGCAGGTCTCGACCGAGGTGGTCTCCTCCATCGAGCGGGTCCTGCACCTGCTGGTGGGCTGGGCTGAGGTGGTCGACCGGGCCGGCCGGTCGCCGCTGGCGCTGCTCCGCCTCGCCGCCCAGTACGCCCAGCTCGCCGCCCGGCTGCGGATGCAGCGGGGGCAGAGCGTGGTGGGGATGGCCTGGGTGGCCCACGGGCTGGCCTGGGCCGGGGCGGGTGCCGACACCGTCGCGCGGGCCACCCTGCTCAGTGACTTCTGCACGCTGACCCGCCTGGACCGGGACGCCGCGTCGTCGCTGGCGTACGCGCGGGCGCTCGGCGAGGTGGACCGGCAGCGCGGCTGGATGGCCACCCTGTCGCACCTCTACCAGGCCCGGGCGTACGGCCTGGCCGGCGCGGCCGATGAGTGTCTCCGGCAGGTGCTGCTCGGCCGCCGGCGGCTGGACCGGCTGGACGCCCGGGACGTCGCGGAGGCGCCGTGGCTCACCGGGGACGCGGGCGTGGTCCGCGCCGAGTCGTCGATCGGCGGCGCGCTGCGCGACCTCGCCGCGGCCACCGGGGACCGGGCGACGGCCCGGCGGGCCGTGCACGCCACGAGCCGGTCACTGAGTCACCTGCCGGCCCGGATGCGTCCGACGTACCTGCTGCTCACGGTGCGGCTGGCGGACGCCTACGCGTGCGCCGGCGAACCCGACGCCGCCGTCGCGGTGGTGGCGCCGGTGGCCGCCGCGGCGGCCCGCAGCGGGCGGGCCACCATCACCCACGAGCTGCGCGGCCTGCGGGCCCGCCTGGCCCACCACTGGTCCGACCTCCCCGAGGTCCGCGACCTCCACGACCGCCTCCGCCCCACCCCCCAGTCGGGTTGATCAAGGGGTTCGCGTCGCGGAATCGCCGATCCCCGACGCGAACCCCTTGATCACCCAACCCCGGGGTGGGGGTGTGCCGGAACTTGCCGGGTGGGGTGGGGGTGTGGGTGGGTGCGTTGACCTCGGGGAGCGCCGGGTGTGATCGTCGGCCGGCCCGGGCGGGACGTGACCGCGTCGGCCGGTGAACCCCGCCGGGTGAACGCCGGCGCCGCGGTACCCCGCCGTCCCGTCCGGGCATCCCGGCGGGGGGAGTGTCCACCTGGGATGTGACACCCCGTTGACTAATAGATTGATGCATGTAACTGTTCCGATCACCGGTCCCGCCGATGCCGGGGCTCCCACCGGAGCCCACGGTCCCGCCCACCCCCGCCCGTCCACCCCGCCGACCCCCACGAGGAGTCTCCATGAGACGTCGCACCCCGACCGCGGGCCTCGCGCTCGCCCTCTTCGCCGCCATGACGGCGACCCTGGCCGGAACCTCCGCCTCCGCCGCCCCCGCGCCGGCGGTCCCCGCACTGGCCGCGGCCGCGGCCCCGGACATCTCGGTGACCAACGTCCAGGCCCACCTGACCCAGCTCAACAGCATCGCCAGCAGCAACGGCGGCACCCGGCGGGCCGGCTCGGCCGGCTACACCGCCTCGGTGGCGTACGTGAAGCAGAAGCTCCAGGCGGCCGGCTACACCGTCACCGAGCAGACCTGCACCACCTGCACCTACCCGGCGAGCAACCTGATCGCCGAGTGGCCGCAGGGCCCCGCCGACCAAGTGATCATGTTCGGCGCGCACCTGGACAGCGTCTCCGCCGGCCCGGGCATCAACGACAACGGCTCCGGCTCGGCCACCCTGCTGGAGAACGCCCTGGTGCTGGCGAGCCAGAACCCGGCCATGACCAAGCGGGTCCGATTCGCCTGGTGGAACGGCGAGGAGCAGGGCCTGCAGGGCTCCAAGTACTACGTCGGCCAGCTCAGCTCGACCCAGAAGGGCTACATCAAGGCGTACTACAACTTCGACATGGTGGCCTCGCCCAACGGCGGCTACTTCATCAACCGGATCACCTCCGCCACGGCCGCGCCGCTGAAGGCGTACTGGGACTCGTTCAACCTCCAGCCGGAGGAGAACACCGAGGGCGCCGGCCGATCCGACGACTACTCGTTCGCCAACGCGGGCATCCAGACCTCCGGCTACGCGGCCGGCGCCAGCTACACCAAGACGTCGGCCCAGGCCAGCAAGTGGGGCGGCACCGCCGGAGCGGCGTACGACGGGTGCTACCACCGTTCCTGCGACACCACCAGCAACATCAACGCGACCATCCTGAACCGCAGCGCCGACGGCGTGGCGTACACGATCTGGAACACGGCGGTCGGCGGCACCCCGACCAACGACTTCTCCGTCGCGGTGAGCCCGACCTCCGGCAGCGTGGCCCGGAGCGGCTCCACCACCGCCACCGTCAGCACCACCACCGTCAGCGGCAGCGCCCAGACGGTCAGCCTGTCGGCGTCCGGCGCCCCGAGCGGAGTGACGGTGAGCTTCAGCCCGTCCTCGGTCACCTCGGGCGGCTCGGCCACCATGACCGTCAGCGCGTCCTCGACGGCCGCCACCGGCACGTACACCATCACGGTCACCGGCACCGGCTCGGTCACCCGTACCGCCAGCTACAGCCTCACCGTCACCGGCACGGGCGGCGGATGCACGGGCGGCCAGCTGATCGGCAACAGCAGCTTCGAGTCGGGCACCGCGCCGTGGACCGCGACCTCGGGCGTGATCACCAGCTCGTCCGGCCAGGCGGCCCGGACCGGGTCGTACAAGGCGTGGCTGGACGGGTACGGCAGCTCGCACACCGACACCCTGTCCCAGTCGGTGACCCTCCCGGCCGGGTGCGGCAGCTACACCCTCGCCTTCTGGCTGCACATCGACACGTCGGAGACCACCACGTCGACGGCGTACGACAAGCTGACCGTGCAGGTCGGCAGCACCACGCTGGCGACCTACTCGAACCTGAACAAGGCCGCCGGCTACACCCAGCGCACCTTCGACCTGGCCGGCTACGCCGGGCAGACGGTCACCCTGAAGTGGACCGGCGTGGAGGACGCGTCCCTGCAGACCAGCTTCGTCCTCGACGACGTGACGCTGCAGGTCGGCTAGGCGCGTTCCCGGGGCGGGTCGGGCCGGTGGGCCCGGCCCGCCCCGCTCACCGGATCGGCAACGCCTTGCTGCCCGCGCCCTTGACCGAGCGGGTCAGCGTCCGGTCGGACAGCCACAGGAAGCACTGCACGCCCCGGTTGCCGTTCTTCCACTCCTCTTCCAGGGGGTGGTAGATGATCGTGCCGGCGCGGTACTGCATGTCACTGTTGTCCGGCACCTTCGCGTACTTCGCGATCAGGCTGCGGCACGCCTTGTGCGCGCGCACCGAAGACGTCTGGAACTGCGCGTACGAGACCTCGGGGAACTGGTAGACCCCGACGAACTCGGCGTGGTGCTTCGCCGTGCAGGCGACCGGCCGCATCTCCTCGATGTCGTCCTTGGCCAGCTTGGGGTTGAAACAGCCGAAGGCCAGTGGGGAGCCGGCCTTCAACGCGCCGCGCAGGCTGCCGCTGTGCGGGGTGATGCTGCCGTCGTCGAGGCTGGCCACCTCCGAGACGTCGCAGCGGAACCAGCGCGCCCCGCCGGTCCAGGCCTGCGCCGAGGGGAAGACCACCGACAGCAGCAGCCGGCCGCCGCGCCAGTCCGCCCCGACCGCGGTGTTGACCCGCCGGTCGCACTCGGCCCGGGCGGTGCGCGCCCCGTTCGACCCGGCCCGCGGCGGCGTCGACCGGTCGGCGTCCGGGCCGGTCAGGGTGCCGACGTGCAGGGTCTCGGCCCGGTGCGACGCCGCGCAGTCGACCGGGTTGTAGCCGCTGAGATAGCCGACGTCCTGGATGGTGGCGTGGCAGACGCCGGCTTCCGGCACGAACGTCTCGGCGGCCGGCAGGGCCGGCCAGTCGTCGGCCAGGTCCCGGTCCACGCCGGCGGGAGCCCCGCACCCGGCGAGCGCCAGCGCCGCCGTCACACCCACGGCGGTCGCCGTCCACCATCGCCGCATCGCACCGACCTCCCCGTCGTCGACCGCTACGGCGGTGCAGCATACGGCACCACGGCCTAGATGACGGGTAGTCCCTCCGGCCCGACCCCGCGCATCGAACGGGTCAGCCTCCGGTCGTCGCTCCACAGGAAACAGCGCACCCCGCGGTCGCCCTCCTCCCACTCGCGCTGCGACGGCGGGTAGAAGATCGAACCGGCCCGGTACGGCAGCTCGCTGTTGTTCGGCACGTTGGCGAAGACCGCGATGAGCGCCATGCAGTGCCGGTGCACCTCCGCCGCGGAGCGGGTGAACTTGTCCCAGCTCATGTCCCGCTCCTCGTAGACGCCGACGAACTCGGCCCGGTGCGGCTCGGTGCAGAGCACCGGGGCCATGTAGTTGAGGTTGTCGCCGATCAGCTTCGGGTCGAAGCAGCGGTGCGCGAGCGCGTTGTCGCCGACCAGCACGCCGCGCAGGCTGCCGACCCGGTTCACCGGGCGGGTGTTGTCGATGCTGTCGGTCTCGGCGAGGTCGCAGCGGTACCAGCGCGCTCCGGACAGCCAGGCGGTCACCGTGGGCAGGGCGATGTTCATGGTGAGCCGGGCGGCGTGCCAGTCCCCGCCGATGATCTGCCGGGCCTGCTGGTCGCACTCGGCCCGGGCGACGCGCAGCGCGGGGGAGCCGGGCTCGGGGCGGGCGCCGGTCGCGGCGGCCCCGACGAAGGTGCCCACGTGCACCACCTCGGCGAGGTGGCTGCGGCCGCAGTCCACCGCCTCGTACGTGCTGGCCTGCACCACGGCGGTGATCCGGGGAAGGCAGGCGTCGGTGGCCGGGACGAACAACCGGGGTGCGGGCAACGCGGGCCAGTCGTCGGTCAGGTCGCCGTCGGCCCGGTGCGGCTGGACGCAGCCGCCCAGGACCACCGTCGCCGTGCCGGCCAGCGCCAGCGCCAGGAGCCACCGTCGCATCGTCCGCCCTTTCCGGGAGATGACGGCCGGTCGCCTCGGCCCTACGGCGTCCTGCGCCACCGGGCGTGCAGCATACGTGACCGTCCCTGTTGGAGTTTCGCTGCCTTTCGACCGATCGGCCAGCCACCGCTGGCTTATTGTTCCGAATTCTTCTCCGGACGGACGCATTCTGCACCGACGGTCACGTCCGGATCACACCGCGTCCCCGGCGGTGCCGCGCTGTGCCCGGTGGATGACCGCATTCGTACACTGGCCCGGTGACCGTACCGCCGCCGATCGTCGCCCCCAGCATCCTGGCCGCCGACTTCGCCCACCTCGCCCGGGAGGTCCGCGCCGTCGAGCACGCGGCCGACTGGTTGCACGTGGACGTCATGGACAACCACTTCGTGCCGAACCTGACCATCGGGCTGCCGGTGGTGCAGAGCCTGCGCGCGGCCACCGAGCTGCCCTTCGACGTGCACCTGATGATCGAGGACCCGCGCCGCTGGGCGCCCGGTTACGCCGACGCCGGGGCGTACAACGTCACGTTCCACGCCGAGGCCTGCGACGACCCGGTGGCCCTCGCGAAGGACCTCCGCTCGGCCGGCGCCAAGGCGGGCCTGGCCATCGACCGGGACACCCCGATCGAGCCGTACCTGGAGCTGCTGCCCAGCTTCGACACGCTGCTGATCATGACGATCAAGGCCGGCTTCGGCGGCCAGCGGTTCATCCCGCAACTGCTCGACAAGGTGCGCGCCGCCCGGCGGCACGTCGCCGCCGGCCACCTGGAGCTGCGCATCGAGGTCGACGGCGGGATCGCCGCCGACACCATCGAACAGGCCGCCGCCGCGGGCGCCGACGCCTTCGTGGCCGGCACCGCGGTGTACGGCGCCGACGACCCGGCCGAGGCGGTACGCCGGCTGCGCGGGCTGGCGGAACGCGCGATGACCGGGGCCTGACGTGGACCCCGCCGGCGACCGACCCGACGTCATCCTGGTCGTCGACGACGACGCGGACATCGTCCGCTTCGTCGAGTTCAACCTGCGGCTGCACGGCTTCGAGGTGCTGCGCGCCGGCGACGGCGAGGAGGCCCTGGAGGTCATCGAGCGGCAACGGCCGGACCTGGCCGTGGTCGACCTGATGATGCCCCGGCTCGACGGCCTGGAGTTGACCCGGCGGCTGCGGGCCGACCCGATGACCTCGGCCCTGCCGGTGATCATGCTGACCGCGAAGGGAATGACCGAGGACAAGGTCAACGGCCTCGCCGCCGGCGCCGACGACTACCTGGTCAAGCCCTTCGACACCGCCGAGCTGGTCGCCCGGGTCAGTTCCACGCTGCGGCGCAACAAGGAGTTCCGGGAGGTCTCCCCGCTGACCGGGCTGCCCGGCAACAGCCGGATCCGCCGGGAGATCAGCGACCGGGTACGCAGCGGCGTGGACTACGCCGTCGGTTACATCGACATCGACCGGTTCAAGAGCGTCAACGACCGGTACGGCTTCGTCCGCGGCGACGAGTTCATCTCCGCCCTGGCCCGCAGCCTGCACCGGGCGGTGGTCTCGGTCGGGCTGCCGCCGGCCTTCCTCGGCCACGTCGGCGGCGACGACTTCGTCATCGTCTGCACGCCCGCCCAGATCCGGCCGCTGACCAGCCGGGCGGTGGTCGACTTCGAGAAGGCCGCCGACGCCCTCTACGACCCGACCGACCGGGAGCGCGGCTTCGTCGAGCTGAAGGACCGGCGCGGCAACATCCGGCGGGCCGCCCTGGTCACCCTCTCCATCGGCGTCTCCCTCTCGGATGCCGACAAGCGGTTCACCGACCCCCTCGAGGCGATCGCGGTGGCGTCGGAGATGAAAACGGTCGCCAAGAGCCAACCCGGGTCGTACGTCGCGGTCGACCGGCGTAGGGGCGTTCCGTGACACCCCTGTTCTCCCTGTGAGGTACCTCGCCTCTGTGGCGCCAACCCCGGCCGAACGTGTAAGACTTCCCGTGTACCCACCACGCGCTGGCGGGGCTCGGTGAAATTCCGAACCGGCGGTGATCCACGGTCCGACCGTGGTAAGCCCGCGACCCGGACGGCTTCGGCCGGACGGTGGACCTGGTGAGAATCCGGGGCCGACGGTTGGGGAGCGGTTCGTCCGCCCCCAGAAAGTCCGGATGGGAGACAGCGCGCGGGACGGGGAGGCCCCTGCCGGCCGCCGGGTGATCGGCTGCCGTCCGGGCTCCCCGGGGTCGGCTGCGCCGTCCCCGGGATCTCCGCCGCCGCCTGTCCGCGGCACCCGTGCCGCCGTTTCCCGCCCCGCCCGCGCGCGACCGGCGAGCGAGAGGGCAGGGGCAGGCGATGGCGAGCGTCTCCGTCGACGAGGCGATGCGTCGCGCGATCACGCTGGCCGCCCGCGGCCTCGGCACCACCAGCCCCAACCCGGTGGTCGGCTGCGTGCTGCTCGATCCGGACGGTGAGATCGTCGGGGAGGGCTTCCACGCGTACGCCGGCGGTCCGCACGCCGAGATCGTCGCGCTCGCGCAGGCCGGCAAGCGGGCCCGCGGCGGCACCGCCGTGGTCACCCTGGAACCCTGCGACCACACCGGCCGCACCGGCCCGTGCAGCCACGCGCTCATCGCGGCCGGCGTCGCCCGGGTCGTGATCGCCGTCCCGGACCCCAACCCGGTCGCCTCCGGCGGCGCGGCCACCCTGCGCGCCGCCGGGATCGAGGTCACCACGGGGGTACGCGCCGAGGAGGCCGAGGCCGGCAACATCGCCTGGCTCACCTCGATGCGCCGCGGCTGGCCGTACGTCATCTGGAAGTACGCGGCCACCCTCGACGGGCGTTCCGCCGCCGCCGACGGCAGCAGCATGTGGATCACCTCGGAGGCGGCCCGGATCGACGTGCACGCCCTGCGCGGCACCGTCGACGCGGTGATCGCCGGGGTGGGCACCGTGCTCGCCGACGATCCCCGGCTCACCGCCCGCAACCTGCGCGACGGCACCCTGGCCATCCGGCAGCCGCTGCGCGTGGTGGTGGACAGCTCGGGGCGTACCCCGGCCGACGCCCGGGTCCGCGACGGCGCCGCCCGGACCTGGATCGCCACCGCGGCGGAGGTCGGCGCCGGCCCGGACGGCCGGGTCGACCTGCCCGCGCTGCTCGCGGAGCTGCACCACCGCGGCGTCCGGGCCGCCCTGCTGGAGGGCGGCCCCCGGCTGGCCGGCGCGTTCCTCGCCGCCGGCCTGGTCGACAAGGTCGTCGGGTACGTCGCGCCGAAGCTGCTCGGCGCCGGCCCCACCGCCCTGCTCGACGCGGGCGTGACGACCATCGCCGACGCCATCGACCTGGAGCTCACCGACGTTACGCAGGTCGGCCCCGACCTGCGGATCACCGCGCTGCCCCGGAAGAGGGAGGCCTGACATGTTCACCGGCATCGTCGAGGAGTTGGGCGAGGTCGTCCGGACCACCGAGACCGGAGGCGACTCCGCGCTGGTCGCCATCCGCGGCCCGCTGGTCACCTCGGACGCCCGCCACGGGGACTCCATCGCGGTCAACGGGGTCTGCCTGACCGTGGTCGACGTCGACGGCGGCGTCTTCACCGCCGACGTGATGGGGGAGACGCTGCGGCGTACCGCGCTCGGGGCGCTGCGCCCGGGCGACCCGGTCAACCTGGAACGCGCCGCGGCGCTGAACAGCCGGCTCGGCGGGCACCTCGTGCAGGGCCACGTCGACGGGGTCGGCGAGGTCATCTCCCGGGAGCCGGCCGCGCAGTGGGAGACGGTCCGCTTCCGGCTGCCCGCCGGCCTGGCCCGGTACGTGGTGGAGAAGGGCTCGATCACCGTCGACGGGGTCTCGCTGACCGTCGCCGAGGTCGGCGACGACTGGTTCGCCGTCGGGCTGATCCCCACCACCCTCAAGCTCACCACCCTCGGTACGAAGGACGCCGGCGACCCGGTCAACCTCGAGGTGGACGTGCTCGCCAAGTACGTCGAGCGGCTGCTCGGCGACCGGCTCGCCGGAGGTGCCCGATGACCGGCCCGCTCGGCTGGCTGCTCGACGCCCAGGTCCACGTCGCCGGCTCGCCGGTGCTGGTCCGGGAGATCGTCGGCAACGTCTTCGGCCTCGCCTCCGCGCTGTTCGGGCTGCGCCGGCTGGTCTGGGCCTGGCCGGTCGGCATGATCGGCAACGCGCTGCTGTTCACCGTCTTCCTCGGCGGGGTCTTCGCCACCCCGCAGGCGCACGACCTCTACGGCCAGGCCGGCCGGCAGGTCTTCTTCTTCGCGGTCAGCGTGTACGGCTGGTGGCGCTGGTCGCGCAACCGCCGCGCGGGTTCCGGGGAGCAGCCGGCCGTCACCCCGCGCTGGGCCACCTGGTGGGAGCGGCTGGGCCTGCTCGCCGCCGCCGCGGTCGGCACCGCGGCCGCGTACCCGGTGCTGGCCGCGCTCGGCTCGTGGGGGCCGCTGCCGGACGCCTGGATCCTGGTCGGCAGCCTGCTCGCCACCTACGGCATGGCGCGCGGCTGGGTGGAGTTCTGGCTGATCTGGATCGCCGTGGACGCGGTCGGCGTGCCGCTGCTGCTGCAGGGCGGCTTCTACCCGTCGGCCGCCATGTACCTGGTCTACGGCGGGTTCTGCCTGGCCGGCCTGGCCGCCTGGTGGCGGACCTCCCGGGCCACCCCACCGGCCCGCACCCCGATCCCGCCGACGTACTCGGAGGCCGTGGCATGAGCACCACCTTTGGCTCCATCGAGCAGGCGGTGGCGGACATCGCCGCCGGCCGGCCCGTCGTCGTGGTCGACGACGAGGACCGCGAGAACGAGGGCGACCTGATCTTCGCGGCCGAGCTGGCCAGCCCGGAGCTGGTCGCGTTCATGGTCCGGTACACCTCGGGCTACATCTGCGTGCCGCTCACCGAGAGCGAGTGCGACCGGCTGGACCTGCCGCCCATGCACCACACCAACCAGGATCGGCGGGGCACCGCGTACACGGTGACGGTGGACGCCCGGGAGGGGATCGACACCGGCATCTCGGCGGCCGACCGCTCGCACACCATCCGGCTGCTCGCCGCCGCGTCGACCGACCCGACCGACCTGGCCCGCCCGGGGCACGTGGTGCCGCTGCGCGCCCGCGAGGGCGGGGTGCTGCGCCGGCCCGGGCACACCGAGGCGGCCGTGGACCTGACCCGGCTGGCCGGGCTGCGTCCGGCCGGGGTGCTCTGCGAGCTGGTCAACGACGACGGCACCATGATGCGCCTGCCCGACCTGGAGAAGTTCTGCGCCGAGCACGGCCTGACCCTGGTCACCATCGCCGACCTGATCGCCTACCGGCGGCGTACCGAGAAGCAGGTGGAGCAGGTCGCCGACGCGCGGATGCCCACCCCGTACGGGGTGTTCCGGGCGCTGGGGTACCGCAGCGACTTCGACTCCGCCGAGCACGTTGCGCTGGTCATGGGCGACCTCGGCGACGGGCGGGACGTGCTGGTGCGGGTGCACTCCGAGTGTCTCACCGGGGACGTGTTCGGCTCGCTGCGCTGCGACTGCGGCCCGCAGTTGCAGGCCGCCCTGGCCCGGGTCGGCCAGGAGGGTCGGGGCGTGGTGCTCTACGTGCGCGGGCACGAGGGACGCGGCATCGGCCTGCTGCACAAGCTGCAGGCGTACCAGTTGCAGGACCAGGGCCGGGACACCGTGGACGCGAACCTCGACCTGGGGCTGCCCGCCGACGCGCGCGACTACGGCACCGGCGCGCAGATCCTCTACGACCTCGGCGTCCGCTCGATGCGGCTGCTGACCAACAACCCGGCCAAGCGGGCCGGCCTGGAGGGTTACGGCCTCACGGTGAGCGGCCGCGAGGGGCTGCCCATCCGGTCGAACCCGGAGAACGTGCGTTACCTGCGGACCAAGCGGGACCGGATGGGCCACCTCCTGGAGGGGCTGGACGAGGTGACCGAGGCGCCGATGGGCCGCCCGGTCGCCGGCGACGAGATCGGAGCGTAGGGATGGCGGGTTTCGGGGAGCCGGGCGTGACCGCGGTGGACGCCGCCGGGCTGACCGTCGGCATCGTGGCGGCGCGCTGGCACGGCGACCTCACCGACCACATGGTCGACCGGGCGGTGGCCGCCGCCGAGGCGTGCGGCGCCCGGTCGGTGGTGGCCCGGGTCGCCGGCTCGGTCGAGCTGCCCGTGGTGGCCCAGGCGATGGCCCGCCGCTACGACGTGGTGGTCGCCCTCGGCGTGGTGATCCGGGGCGCCACCGCCCACTTCGACTACGTCTGCCAGTCGGTAACCGAGGGGCTGACCCGGGTCGCGCTGGACGAGGGCAAGCCGGTGGCGCACGGGGTGCTCACCGTGGAGACCATCGAGCAGGCCCGCGACCGGGCCGGTCTGCCCGGCTCGGCGGAGGACAAGGGCTGGGCGGCCACCGTGGCGGCACTGGACGCCGCCCTGGCCATTCGCAACCTGGACGCCGCCACCACCCACCGCGTGGGCTTCGCCTGACGTGCGCCCGCCGCGGCCTCCCGCCCGGGGTGGCCGGACGGCGGGTGATCGACTCCGGGTCGCCGAGGTGGCGGTCTCCGCGACCACCGGACACCGCCACCTCGGCGAGGTGGAGCGCCGCTACCCGGCGCTGACGCCGGCGGCGGGCGCGGGACCGGCGGCCGGCACGGTCGCGCTGCTGGGCCACTCCTCGGGCGCGGTCGCGGCGCACCTGCTCGCCCAGGCCTACCCGGACCGGGTGGCGGCGCTGGTGGTGGCCGGCGGCCCGGCCAGCCACCTCCCGCAGCGCGAGCTGGCGCGGTTGGCCGCCCGTGAGGAAGGCGACGCGGCCGGACCCGGCGCGCGTGGTCACCCGGGACGGCTGGAAGAATCGCCTTCCGTGAAGACGTTCGAGGAGTTGTTCGCCGAGCTGCAGGCCAAGGCCGCCGCCGGCACCCCGGGCTCGGGCACGGTCGACGCGCTCGCCAAGGGCGTGCACTTCATCGGCAAGAAGGTCGTCGAGGAGGCGGCCGAGTCGTGGATGGCCGCCGAGCACGAGGGCCCGGAGCGGGCCGCCGAGGAGATCTCCCAGCTGCTCTACCAGGCCCAGGTGCTGATGCTCGCCACCGGCCTCGAACTGAAGGACGTCTACCGACATCTCTGAGTGCCCGTCCGCTGATCATCCGATCGAACGAAGGAGCACTCCCATGCTGCGTGTCGCCGTACCCAACAAGGGCGCGCTGGCCGAGTCCGCCGCCCAGATGCTGCGCGAGGCGGGCTACCGCCAGCGCACCGACCCGAAGGACCTGGTCTGCCGGGACGAGCCCAACGACATCGAGTTCTTCTACCTCCGCCCCAAGGACATCGCCACCTACGTCGGCTCGGGTGACCTCGACGTCGGCATCACCGGCCGGGACCTGCTCGTCGACTCCGGTGCCCCGGCCGAGGAGGTCGTCGACCTGAACTTCGGCCGGGCCACCTTCCGGTTCGCCGCCCGCCCCGACGACGTCGACTCGGTGCAGCAGCTCGGCGGCCACCGGATCGCCACCGCGTACCCCGGCCTGGTCGAGCGGCACCTGGCCGAGCTGGGCGTCAAGGCCGACGTGATCCGCCTGGACGGCGCGGTGGAGAACGCCATCCGCCTCGGCGTCGCGGACGTGGTCGCCGACGTGGTGGAGACCGGCGCCACCCTGCGCCAGGCCGGCCTGGTGGTCTTCGGCGAGCCGCTGCTGCGCTCCTCGGCGGTGCTGGTCCGCCGGGTCGGCGCGCCCGGCTGCGCCCAGCAGGAGCAGCTGCTGCGCCGGCTGCACGGCGTGCTGGTCGCCCGCCGGTACGTGATGCTCGCCTACGACGTGCCGGCCGGCCTGCTGGACCGGGCCAGCTCGCTCACCCCGGGCATCGAGTCGCCGACCGTCTCCCCGCTGCACCGGGAGGGCTGGGTCGCCGTGCAGGCGATGGTCCTGCGCGACGACGTGCACCGGATCATGGACGAGCTCTACGAGCTGGGTGCCCGGGCCATCCTGGTCACCAACATCCACGCCTGCCGGCTGTGAGGCCGCTGCCGGTCCCGGCCGCCCTGACCGTGGTGGTCCTGGGCGGGGTGGCCTCGGCCGCGCAGGGGGTGGTCAACGCCGAGCTGGGGGAGCGGACCGGCGACCCGCTCGTCGGCGCGGTGGTCAACAACCTCGGCGGCTGCCTGATCGTCCTGCTCGGGCTGGCCGCCGTGCCGTCGATGCGCGCCGGGCTGGCCGGGTTGCGGCGCGCCGGCCTGCCCTGGTGGGCGTATCTGGGCGGGCTCGGCGGGGCGGCGATCGTGGTGATCGGCCCGTTCGTGGTACCGGCGCTGGGCGTGGCGGTCTTCACGATCGCCCAGGTGGCCGGGGGCAGCCTCGGCGGGCTGGCCGTCGACCGGGCCGGGCTGGCCGCCACGGGCCGGCTGCCGCTCACCGGGCCGCGGGTGGCCGGGGCGCTGCTCGGGATCGCCGCGGTGACCCTGGCCCAGCTCGGCCGGCCGGTGGGCGACCTGGCGGTGGGGCTGGTGCTGCTCTCGGTCGCCGGCGGTCTGGCGGTGGCGCTGCAGTCCGCGCTCAATGGGCGGCTGGCCGCGGCCGTGGGCCCGGCCGCCGGGCTGGCGGTGAACTTCGCGGTCAGCACCGCGACGATCCTCGCCCTGGCGGGGCTGGCCGGCGCGCTGGTCACCCGTTCCGGCTGGCCCACCCAGTGGTGGCTCTACGTCGGCGGCCTGTTCGGCGTCAGCATCGTGCTCGCCCTGCTGGTCGGGGTCCGTGCCGCCGGGGTGCTGCGCACCGGCCTCGCGCTGGTCGCCGGCCAGCTCGGCGGGGCGCTGCTGCTGGACACGGTGCTGCCCGGGGGCGCCGGGGTCCGGCTTCCGGTGCTGGTCGGCGCGACGCTCACCGTGCTGGCGGTGCTGGTGGCCGGCGTACGTCGCCGGCGGGCGCCGATCCGTGTGGCGGCCGAGCCCGTGCCCGGGACGGATGGCAGACTGGTTTCGTGAGCGATTCCGTGGTGACCGTGCGACCGCGCCGGATCCGGCTGGTCTGCTGGGTGTCCGCAGCCGCGCTGCTGGTGGTGTTCAGCGCGGGGGCCACCTCGCTGACCGGCGCCACCGGCGACGGGTACGGCACCTTCCAGCGCGGCGACCAGCTCGCCATGGTCGGGCTGGGCGTCTTCGGCGCCCTCGCCATCCTGCTCTTCACCCGGCCCCGGGTGGTGGCCGACGCCCGGGGTGTCCGGGTCCGCAACGTGATCGGCTCGTACGAGCTGCCCTGGGAGGTGATCCGCGGGGTCCGGTTCGACCGGGGCGCCCCGTGGGCCAGCCTGGAGCTGCACGACGACGACCTGCTCCCGATGGTCGCCCTCCAGGCCGCCGACAAGGAACACGCCGTCGAGGCCGTGCGCGCCCTGCGCCGCCTGCACCAGGCCCACCTGGCCACCCTCGCCTCCGGCGCCACCCCGCGCTGAGCCCCCCGCCCCGCGACCCTCCCGCCCCACCGCCCGCCGAGCATCCTCCGGCGGAGGCGAGGACGCTGTTTCCCGGAAACAGTGGTCATCGGGCGGCGGATGACCACTATTTCCGGGAACGAGGCCCCTCACCTCGCCCCGCCGGCGGCGCGGCCCCGGTTTGGGGGGCGCAGGGGTGGGGGTGTAGTGTTGCGGAGTCGACCAGACTGCCCCCGTCACCGACGTGTGGGCAGTCCTGAAGCGGAGCGCCTGCTCCCACCCGAGTCGCCCCTGTAGGTGGCCGGGTCCGGTCCCCGGTTCCGGGCATGTCCCGGTCCCGGATGCGCGATCATAGGATCGTGCCGACCGGTCGAGCGGGCCCTGGCATGCGCCGGGGCCTTCTGCTTTCCGGGTCGGCTCCCGCCCGGGAGCCCGCGGAGTCGGCACCGTAGGAGACTCGACTCGAGGAGGCCCCATCAGCGTCGAACCACGCGTGAACGAGCAGATCCGGGCACGTGAGGTCCGACTGGTCGGCCCTGAGGGTGAGCAGGTGGGCATCGTCCCGCTGGAGCGCGCCCTGCAGCTGGCCGCGGACGTCGACCTGGACCTGGTCGAGGTTGCGCCGATGGCGCGCCCGCCGGTGTGCAAGCTCATGGACTTCGGCAAGTTCAAGTACGAGAGCGCACTGAAGGCGCGCGAAGCGCGGCGTAACCAGCAACAGACCGTCATCAAGGAGATGAAGCTCCGGCCGAAGATCGACCCGCACGACTACGAGACCAAGAAGGGTCACGTGGTGCGGTTCCTCAAGGCCGGCGACAAGGTCAAGGTGACGATCATGTTCCGCGGTCGCGAGCAGAGCCGCCCGGAGCTGGGTTACCGGCTCCTGCGCCGGCTCGAGTCCGAGATCACGGACCTGGGATACGTCGAGGCCGCGCCGAAGCAGGACGGCCGAAACATGATCATGGTTCTCGCTCCGCACCGGGCCGTCAAGGCCTCCGCGGTCGCCGCCACGGCGTCCCGCGGTGGACCCCGGGACCGGGCCGCGGAGGAGTCCGCCGCTCCGGCAGCCGGTGAGACCGCGGCGACCGGCGAGACCGCAGCAGCCGGCGAGACCGGCGCAGTCGCCGAGAACACCGGCGAGTAACAGGGGAGAAGACGTTCCAAATGCCGAAGATGAAGAGCCACACGGGTATGGGCAAGCGGGTCAAGGTGACCGGCAAGGGCAAGATCGTTGCCCAGCAGGCCGGCCTCCGCCACAACCTGGAGAAGAAGGCCTCCACCCAGACCCGGCGGCTGACCGGCACGGTCGAGCTGGCCAAGGCCGACGTCAAGCGAATCAAGAAGCTGCTCGGCCGCTGACGCGCGCCACCTGAACCGAAGAAGGAGTTGAGATGGCACGCGTCAAGCGGGCTGTGAACGCCCAGAAGAAGCGTCGTACCCTGCTGGAGACCGCGAGCGGCTACCGCGGTCAGCGCTCCCGCCTCTACCGCAAGGCCAAGGAGCAGGTGCTGCACTCGATGCAGTACGCCTACCGGGACCGTCGCGACCGCAAGGGCGACTTCCGGCAGCTCTGGATCCAGCGGATCAACGCGGGTGCCCGGGCCAACGGCATGACCTACAACCGGCTGATCCAGGGCCTGCGCCTGGCCGGCATCGAGGTGGACCGCAAGATCCTGGCCGACCTGGCCGTCAACGACGCCGCGGCGTTCGCCGCGATCGTCGAGCTGGCCCGCGCCGCCGTGGCGGCCGAGGGCACCGGTGGCGCCGCGGCCCAGGCCGCCTGATCCACCCGTACCAGCAGATCGAGGCGTCTCCCATGCCGTCACCATCGCGCGGGAGGCGCCTCGACGCTATCTCCGGCCCGTTCACCCCGCGTACCCCCAGGGTCGTCGCGGCCCGCCGGCTGCACCGCCGCCGGGACCGCGACAACACCGGCCGGTTCCTGGCCGAGGGGCCGCAGGCGGTCCGCGAGGCGCTGGCCCGCGCCGGCACGGTGGTCGAGCTCTTCGGCACCCCGGCCGCCCTCGACCGGTACGCGGAGCTGGCCGCCGCGGCCGCCCGGGCCGACCTCCCGGTCTCCGAGGTCACCGACGAGGCCCTCGCCGCGCTCACCGAGACCGTCGCCCCGCAGGGCCTGGTCGCGGTCTGCCGGCACCTCGACGTACCCCTGGAGCAGGCCCTGGCGCGCGGGCCGCGGCTGGTCGCGGTGCTCGCCGAGATCCGCGACCCGGGCAACGCCGGCACCGTGCTGCGCACCGCCGACGCGGCCGGCGCGGGCGCGGTGATCTTCGCCGGCGACGCGGTCGACCCGTACAACGGCAAGTGCGTGCGGGCCTCCGCCGGCAGCCTCTTCCACGTCGACGTGGTGCGCGCCGCCGACCCGGTCGCGGTGGTCGACGCGCTGCGGGCCGCCGGACTCACCGTCCTCGCCACCACCGGGTACGGCGACAGCGACCTGGACGACCTGGCCGACGCCGGCCGGCTCGCCGACCCCACCGCGTGGCTCTTCGGCTCCGAGGCGCACGGCCTGCCCGAGGACCTGACCGCGGCGGCCGACGCCCGGGTGCGGGTGCCGCTGCACGGGCGCGCCGAGAGCCTGAACCTGGCTGCGGCCGCGGCCGTCTGCCTGTACGCTTCAGCGAGAGCACTGCGCCGGCCGACGGGTCGCGCGGGCGACAGAGCAGGGGAGTCAGCCGGATGATGAACGCGCCACGGCGTTCGTTTAGCCAGCCCGCCGGTGTCGGCGGGCGGCGGGTCTGACCCTTCCCCCTGCGTACCTCCCACCGGCGGGCTGCGGCGAAGCCGCGCGTCCGTAGACTCGCCTAGCCGCCCGTGCGGGCCGGCGCCGCCGTGAGGGAGTGCCCGTTCACCATGAGCTACCGCAACGATCCGTACGACCCGAAGCAGGTCGCCCTGCTCGATCCGGACGCCCTGGCCGGGGCCGTGGCCGACGCCGAGAAGGCGTTCGCCGCCGCCGGCGACCCGGACGCGCTGGCCGCGCTGCGCCCCGCGCACCTCGGCGACCGGGCCCCGGTCTCGCTGGCCCGCCGGGAGATCGGCGCGTTGCCGCCGGCCGCCAAGGCCGACGCCGGCAAGCGGGTCAACGAGGCCCGCCGCGCCATCGAGGCCGCGTACGCCGCCCGGCAGGAGACCCTGGAGCGGAAGCGGGCCGAGCGGGTGCTGGTCGAGGAGCGGGTCGACGTGACCCTGCCGTACGACCGGCGGCCGCGCGGCGCCCGGCACCCGCTGAGCACCCTGATGGAGCAGATCAGCGACCTGTTCATCGGGATGGGCTACGAGGTGGCCGAGGGGCCCGAGGTCGAGCTGGAGTGGACCAACTTCGACGCGCTGAACATCCCCGCCGACCACCCGGCGCGCGGCCTGATGGACACCTTCCACATCGCCGCACCCGAGGGCGCCGAGTCCTCCGGCCTGGTGCTGCGCACCCACACCTCGCCGGTGCAGGCGCGCACCATGCTCACCCGCAAGCCGCCGATCTACGTGGTGGTGCCCGGCCGGGTCTACCGCACCGACGAGCTGGACGCCACCCACGCCCCGGTCTTCCACCAGGTCGAGGGCCTGGTGGTGGACAAGGGCATCACCATGGCGCACCTGCGCGGCACGCTGGACCACTTCGCCCGGGCCATGTTCGGCGAGGGCGCGAAGACCCGGTTCCGGCCGCACTACTTCCCGTTCACCGAGCCGTCGGCCGAGTTCGACGTCTGGTTCCCGGAGCACCGGGACGGCCCGCAGTGGGTCGAGTGGGGCGGCTGCGGCATGGTCAACCCGCGGGTGCTGCGGGCCTGCGGCATCGACCCGGAGGTCTACTCCGGATTCGCGTTCGGCATGGGCATCGACCGGACCGTGATGTTCCGGCACGGGGTCAGCGACATGCGGGACATGGCCGAGGGCGACGTGCGGTTCACCCGCGCGTTCGGCGCGTAGACGGTCCGGGCACGAGTTACGGAGACGGTGGTTTAACAGTCATGCGAGTTTCTGTCAGTTGGCTGCGGGAGTACGTCGACCTCCCCGCCGACCTGCCCGCCGGCGACCTGGAGCAGGCGCTGGTCGACCTCGGCATCGAGGTCGAGTCCATCGTGGACCTGCGGGAGACCGTCACCGGTCCGCTGGTGGTCGGTGAGGTCCTGGAGATCGAGGAGCTGACCGGCTTCAAGAAGCCGATCCGGTTCTGCCGGGTGGACGTCGGGGCCGCCAACGGCACCGGCGAGCCGCAGGAGATCGTCTGCGGGGCGCGCAACTTCGCCCCCGGCGACCGGGTGGTGGTGATCCTCCCCGGCGGCGTGCTGCCCGGCAACTTCGCCATCGGCGCGCGCAAGACGTACGGGCGCAACTCCCACGGCATGATCTGCTCCGCTAAGGAGCTGGGCCTGGGCGACGACCACTCGGGCATCATCGTGCTGCCCGAGGACACTCCGGCGAAGCCGGGCGACGACGCCCGCCCGGTGGTCGGCCTCGACGACGTCGTGGTCGAGATGGAGATCACCCCGGACCGCGGCTACGCGCTCAGCGTGCGCGGCATCGCCCGAGAGCTGTCGCACGCCCTCGGCGTGCCGTTCCGCGACCCGGCCGACGTCCCGGCGCCCGGCGCCACCGCCGAGCCGGCCTACCCGGTGCAGGTGCGGGACACCGTCGGCTGCGACCGGTTCGCCGCCCGGATGGTGCGCGGCGTCGACCCGACCGCGCAGACCCCCGGCTGGCTGGCCCAGCGGCTCACCGTGGCCGGCATCCGCAGCATCTCGCTGCCGGTCGACATCACCAACTACCTGATGCTCGAACTCGGCCAGCCGATGCACGCCTTCGACGCCGACCGGATCAGCGGCCCGCTGGTGGTCCGCCGCGCCGCGCCGGGGGAGAAGCTGACCACCCTGGACGGCGTCACCCGCACGCTGGTCGCCGAGGACATGGTGATCTGCGACGACACCGGGCCCGTTTCGCTCGCCGCGGTGATGGGCGGCGAGACCAGCGAGGTCGTCGCCTCGACCACGAACGTGCTGTTCGAGGCGGCGCACTGGGACCCGGCGATGGTGGGCCGGACCGCTCGCCGGCACAAGCTGTTCAGCGAGGCGGCCAAGCGCTGGGAGCGCGGCGTCGACCCGGCGCTCGCGCTGGTCGCGCTGGAGAAGGCGGTACGGCTGCTCACCGAGCACGGCGGCGGCGCGGTCGGCGAGGAGATCCTCGACATCGACCACGTCCGGCCCCGTACCCCGGTCACCTTGCCGGCGGACCTGCCGTCGCGCCGGATCGGGGTGAGCTACCCGCCGGAGCGGGTGGTCGAGCTGCTGGAGCAGGTCGGCTGCACGGTCGTCCGGGGCGCTGACCGGCTCGGCGAGGACCCGGGCGAGGTCGGCGTGCCCGCCGCTGGCGCCGGTGAGGTGCTGACCGTGACCCCGCCGAGCTGGCGGCCCGACCTCACCGACCCGGCCGACCTGGTCGAGGAGGTGGTCCGCCTCGACGGGTACGACCGGGTGCCGTCGGAGCTGCCCACCGCACCGGCCGGCCGGGGCCTGACCTGGCAGCAGGTGCGCCGCCGGGCGGTCGCCCGGTCGCTCGCCGAGCGCGGGTACGTCGAGGTTCTCGCCCATCCGTTCGTCTCCGCCGACCTCGCCGACCAGCTCGGCCTGCCCGCCGACGACCCGCGCCGGCCGGCGGTCCGGGTGGCCAACCCGCTGTCCGAGGAGGAGCCGCTGCTGCGCACCACGCTGCTCGGCCCGCTGCTCGGCATCCTCAAGCGCAACGTCGGCCGGGGCCAGCGGGACGTGGCGATCTACGAGATCGGCGCGGTCTTCCACCCGCGTCCGGGTGCCGGCAGCCCGCCGGCGATGGGCGTGGACCGGCGGCCCACCGACGAGGAGTTCGCCGCCGCCGACGCGGTGGTGCCGGACCAGCCGCGACACGTCGCGGTGGCGCTGGCCGGCGAGATCGAGCCGGCCGGCTGGTGGGGCGCGGGTCGGGCGGCCGGCTGGGCGGACGCCGTCGAGGCCGGCCGGATGGTGCTGGCCGCCGCCGGCATCCCGGCCGACCGGGTCACCGTCCGGGCCGCGGAACACGCCCCCT
This sequence comes from Micromonospora solifontis, assembly GCF_003725545.1. Classification (GTDB taxonomy): domain Bacteria; phylum Actinomycetota; class Actinomycetes; order Mycobacteriales; family Micromonosporaceae; genus Micromonospora; species Micromonospora solifontis. The sequence goes on from NZ_RJLN01000010.1 coordinate 71,347, forward strand.
GGCACCCCGGGCGCTGCGCCGAGCTGCGGGTCGACGACACCCCGGTCGGCTACGCGGGCGAGCTGCACCCGGTGGTGGTGGCGGCGCTGGAGCTGCCCCGCCGGACCAGCGCCATGGAGCTGAACCTGGACGCGCTGCCCGCCGCGCCGCTGGTGTCCGGGCCGGCCATCTCCACGTTCCCGCCCGCGCTGATCGACGTGGCGCTGGTGCTGGACGAGTCGGTCCCGGCCGCCGAGGTGGAGCGGGCCCTGGTCGAGGGGGCCGGTGCGCTGCTCGAGGGCGTCCGGCTCTTCGACGTGTACGCGTCCGAGCAGCTCGGCGCGGGCCGGAAGTCGCTGGCGTACAAGCTGACCTTCCGGGCCCCGGACCGGACGCTGACCGTCGAGGAGGCGGTGGCCGCCCGGGACGCGGCGGTCGCGCTCGCGGCGCAGCGCTTCGGCGCCACCCTGCGCGGCGCCTGACGACCCCAGGTACGCGGCGACGGCCCAGCGGGAGTTCCCGCCGGGCCGTCGCCGTCAGCGCCGGCCGTCGCTCGGGCCGGGACCGGTTGGAGTCGAGGTCGTCAGGTGGCGCCGCTGCCGCCTCAGGCCGTGCACGGCAGGGTGATCTGCGACTGGCCGCCTACGGGTAGGCAAGGGACCGCTCCTTCAGCCCGCGTTGGTGTTGGCGGGCACGGGGTGGTGCGGGCGCGGTGGAGCGGCGCTCGACCCGGCGGAACGGGGCTGTGAGAGCGCTCTCCCAGCACCGGTCCCCAATGGGCCGTCAATGCGAGCCGAGCCGACCGTAGATTCATGCGGTGCACTGTATGAACTTGCAGAGAGCCTGATCCACTGCTAACCTCGACTGCATAGTCATACGGAGGTAAGCATGGGCATCCGGGTTGCGGTCGCCGGGGCGAGCGGGTACGCCGGCGGCGAGCTGCTGCGCCTGCTCGCCGGCCACCCCGAGTTCGACCTCATCGCCGCCACCGCGCACTCCTCCGCCGGCCGGCCCGTCGCCGCCGTACACCCGCAGCTCGCCGGGCTGGACCTGGTGTTCGGGGCGACCGACCCGACCGCCCTGGCCGACGCGGACCTGGTCTTCCTGGCGCTGCCGCACGGCCAGTCGGCGGCCCTCGCCGCGGCCCTCCCCGACCCGGTCAAGGTGGTCGACCTCGGCGCCGACCACCGGCTGCGGGACGCCGACGCCTGGGCCCGCTACTACGGCGGCGCGCACGCCGGCGCCTGGACCTACGGCCTGCCCGAGCTGCCCGGCCAGCGGGCCGCGATCGCGGCGGCGCAGCGGGTGGCCAGCACCGGCTGCTACGCGGTCGCCACCACCCTGGCGCTCGCCCCGCTGATCGCCGCCGGCGCGGTCTTCCCCACCGACGTGGTGGTGGTGGCCGCCTCCGGCACCTCCGGCGCAGGCCGCGCAGCCAAGGCCCACCTGCTCGGCAGCGAGGTGATGGGCGACCTGTCGCCCTACAAGGTCGGCGCGCACCAGCACGTGCCGGAGATCAAGCAGGCCACCGGGGCGACGAGCCTCTCCTTCACGCCGGTGCTCGCCCCCATGCCGCGGGGCATCCTCGCCACCGTCACCGCCGTGCCGACCGGCGACGCCGACCCGCGCGAGGTGCTCGCCGCCGCGTACGCCGACGCGCCCTTCGTGCACCTGCTGCCCGAGGGCGCCTGGCCGCACACCGCCGCCACGGCCGGCTCGAACTCCTGCCACCTCCAGGCCGCCGTCGACGTCGACTCCGGCCGGGTGATCGTGGTCAGCGCCGTCGACAACCTGGGCAAGGGCGCGGCCGGCCAGGCCGTGCAGAACGCCAACCTCATGTTCGACCTTCCCGAGACCACCGGACTGTCCGGGTTTGGAGTGGCCCCATGAGCGTCACCGCCCCGCGGGGCTTCCGGGCGGCCGGCGTGGCCGCCGGGCTGAAGGCCGGCGGTGCCGGCGACGTCGCCCTGGTCCTCAACGACGGCCCCGACGCCGGGGTCGCCGGTGTCTTCACCGCCAACCGGGTCAAGGCCGCCCCGGTGCTCTGGACCCAGCAGGTCGTGCGCGGCGGCGTGGTCCGCGCCGTGCTGCTCAACTCCGGCGGCGCCAACGCCTGCACCGGCCCGGCCGGCTTCCAGGACACCCACGCCACCGCCGAGCACACCGCCGCCGTGCTCACCGCCAGCAGCCCCCGCCTGATGGTCGGCGCCGGCGAGGTCGCGGTCTGCTCCACCGGCCTGATCGGCGAGCGGCTGCCCATGGACAAGCTGCTGCCGGGGGTCCGCACCGCGGTCCGCGGCCTGGCCCGGGACGGCGGTCAGGCCGCCGCCGAGGCGATCATGACCACGGACACCCGGGCCAAGAACACCGTGGCCCGGGGCAGCGGCTGGACCGTCGGCGGGATGGCCAAGGGCGCCGGCATGCTCGCCCCGGCGATGGCCACCATGCTCTGCGTGCTCACCACCGACGCGGTCGCCGGGCCGGAGACCCTGGACGCCGCGCTGCGCGCCGCCACCCGGGTCACCTTCGACCGGATCGACTCCGACGGCTGCATGTCCACCAACGACACGGTGCTGCTGCTGGCCAGCGGCGCGTCCGGCATCCAGCCCACCGAGGCCGAGCTGGCCGCCGTGGTCACCGCCGCCTGCCACGACCTGGCCCAGCAGCTCATCGCCGACGCCGAGGGCGCCACCAAGCAGATCGCCATCGACGTGACCGGCGCGGCGAACGAGGACGACGCGGTCGAGGTGGGCCGCTCGGTGGCCCGCAACAACCTGGTCAAGACCGCGCTGTTCGGCAACGACCCGAACTGGGGGCGGATCCTCGCCGCGGTCGGCACCACCGCCGCCGCGTTCGAGCCGGACGAGGTCGACGTCGCCGTCAACGGGGTCTGGGTGTGCCGGGGCGGGGCCGCCGCCGAGGACCGGTCCAAGGTGGACCTCACCGGGCGCGACGTCACCATCCGGATCGACCTGCACGCCGGCGACGCCGCGGCGACGATCTGGACCAACGACCTGTCGCACGCGTACGTGCACGAGAACTCGGCGTACTCGACGTGAACGCGAGGAACGCCGCGCGGGACGAAAGGCGGGCTCGGGCATGAGCCTCACCGCCGACCTCACCCGGGCCCAGGCCAAGGCCGAGACGCTGATCGAGGCCCTGCCCTGGCTGGCCCGCTTCTCCGGCGCCACCGTCGTGGTCAAGTACGGCGGCAACGCCATGGTCGACCCCGAGCTGCAGCGGGCCTTCGCCGCCGACATGGTCTTCCTCCGGTACGCCGGCCTCAAGCCGGTCGTCGTGCACGGCGGCGGGCCGCAGATCTCCGCCATGCTGGGCCGGCTCGGCATCGCCAGCGAGTTCAAGGGCGGCCTGCGGGTCACCACCCCGGAGGCGATGGACGTCGTCCGGATGGTCCTCGTCGGCCAGGTCGGCCGGGAGCTGGTCGGCCTGATCAACGCCCACGGCCCGTTCGCGGTCGGCCTCTCCGGCGAGGACGCCGGCCTGTTCACCGCGGTGCGCCGGCCCGCGTACGTGGACGGGGAGGCGGTCGACGTCGGGCAGGTCGGCGACGTGGAGTCGGTGGACGTCTCGGCGGTGGCCGACCTGATCGCGGCCGGCCGGATCCCGGTGATCTCCACCGTGGCACCGGACGCCGACGGCGTGCTGCACAACCTCAACGCGGACACCGCCGCCGCCGCGCTCGCGGTCGCCCTGCAGGCCCGCAAGCTGGTCGTCCTCACCGACGTCGCCGGCCTCTACGCCGACTGGCCGGACACCGCCAGCCTGGTCAGCGAGATCACCACCGACGACCTGGCGAAACTGCTGCCGTCCCTGGAGTCGGGGATGGTGCCCAAGATGGAGGCCTGCCTGCGGGCGGTGCGCGGGGGAGTGCCCGCCGCGCACGTCGTCGACGGCCGGGTCGCCCACTCCACGCTGCTGGAAGTGTTCACGTCGGAAGGGTTCGGCACGATGGTGATCGCGTCATGAGCACGCTGGTCGAGCGCTGGGGCGCGGCCATGATGGACAACTACGGCACCCCGCCGCTGGCGCTCGTCTCCGGCTCCGGCGCCGTCGTGGTCGACGAGGCCGGCCGGGAGTACGTCGACCTGCTCGGCGGCATCGCGGTCAACGCCCTCGGCCACGCCCACCCGGCCGTGGTGGCCGCCGTGTCCAAGCAGGTCGCCACCCTCGGGCACGTCTCCAACCTGTTCGTCGCCGAGCCGCCGGTGGCCCTCGCCGAGCTGCTGCTGGCCCTGGCCGGCCGCCCCGGCCGGGTCTTCTTCGCCAACTCGGGCGCCGAGGCGAACGAGGCCGCGTTCAAGCTCTCCCGGCTGACCGGCCGCACCCACGTGGTCGCCACCCGGGGCGGCTTCCACGGCCGGACCATGGGCGCGCTGGCGCTCACCGGCCAGCCGGCCAAGGCCGACCCGTTCCGTCCGCTGCCCGGCGACGTCACCCACGTCCCGTACGGTGACGCCGCGGCCCTCGCCGAGGCGGTCACCGACGCCACCGCCATGGTGATCCTGGAGCCGATCCAGGGGGAGAACGGCGTCGTCGTCCCGCCGCCCGGCTACCTCGCCGAGGCCCGGCGGATCACCGCCGCGCACGGCGCGCTGCTGGTGCTCGACGAGGTGCAGACCGGCGTCGGCCGCACCGGCCACTGGTTCGCCCACCAGGCCGAGGGCGTCGAGCCGGACGTCATCACCCTGGCCAAGGGGCTCGGTGGCGGCCTGCCGATCGGCGCCTGCCTGGCCTTCGGGCGGGCCGCCGAGCTGCTGACGCCCGGCATGCACGGCACCACCTTCGGCGGCAACCCGGTCAGCTGCGCGGCCGCCCTCGCGGTGGTCGCCACGATCGCCAACGAGGGGCTGCTCGACCACGTCAAGCGGATCGGGGAGCGGCTGCGGCGCGGGATCGAGGCGCTCGGCCACCCGCTGGTCGTCGAGGTACGCGGCGCCGGCCTGCTGCTCGGCGTCGTGCTCGACCAGCCGGTCTCCGGCACGGTGGCGAACGCCCTGCGGGAGGCGGGTTTCCTGGTCAACCCGGTGCAGCCGGGCGTGGTCCGGCTCGCCCCGCCGCTGATCCTCACGGCCGAGCAGGTCGACGCCCTCCTGGCCGCCCTCCCGGCCGCCCTCGACGCGGCCGCCCCCGCTCCGGCGGCCACCCCGGCCGCACCCGCGCCGGACTCCGCCGACCCGACCACCACGGAGGTCCCCGCATGATCCGGCACTTCCTGCGCGACGACGACCTCTCGCCCGCCGAGCAGTCGGCGGTGCTCGACCTCGCGGCGCGGATGAAGGCGGACCGCTTCGGCCACCAGCCGCTCGCCGGGCCGAGGTCGGTGGCGGTGCTCTTCGACAAGCAGAGCCTGCGCACCCGGATCTCCTTCGACGCCGGCATCGCCGAGCTGGGCGGCCACCCGCTCGTGGTGGATACCCAGGTCACCCACTTCGGGCGGGGCGAGAGCCTGGCCGACGCCGGCCGGGTGCTCTCCCGCTACGTGGCGGCGATCGTGCTGCGTACCCACGGCGACGACCGGATCGCCGAGGTCGCCTCGCACGCCACCGTGCCGGTGGTCAACGCGCTCACCGACACGTACCACCCGTGCCAGCTGCTGGCCGACCTGCTCACCGTCCGGGAGCGGTGCGGGGCCACCGCCGGGCGCACCCTGACGTACGTCGGTGACGCGGCGAACAACATGGCCCACTCGTACCTGCTGGCCGGGGCGACCGCCGGGATGCACGTGCGGGTCGCCGGGCCGGTCGGCTTCCAGCCGGACCCGGAGATCGTGGCCCGGGCCGAGAAGATCGCCGCCGGCACCGGCGGTTCGGTGCGGGTGCTCACCGACCCGGTCGAGGCGGTCCGCGCCGCCGACGTGGTCGCCACGGACACCTGGACCTCGATGGGCCAGGAGTCCGACGGGCTGGACCGGATCACCCCGTTCCTGCCGTACCAGGTGAACGACGCGCTGCTCGGCCACGCCGCCGCCGGCGTGATCGTGCTGCACTGCCTGCCCGCCCACCGCGGCGAGGAGATCACCGACGAGGTACTCGACGGGCCGCGTAGCGCGGTGTTCGACCAGGCGGAGAATCGGCTGCACGCCCAGAAGGCGCTGTTGACGTTTCTCCTGGAGGCATCCCACCCATGACCGCCCCGCTGACCCGTGCCGCGCGGCACGCCCGCATCGTCGAGCTGATCCGCGAGCAGGCCATCCATTCGCAGACCGAGCTGGCCGACCTGCTCGCCGGTGACGGCATCCAGGTCACCCAGGCCACCCTCTCCCGGGATCTCAAGGAGTTGGGGGCGGTCACCGCGCGCGGCGGCGACGGGCGGGGCGTCTACCTGATCCCCGAGGACGGCCACCGGCCGCTGCGGGAGGCCGAGGCCGCGCCGGCCCGACTCGTCCGGCTGCTGCGCGAGCTGCTCAACGGGGTGGACTCCAGCGGCAACATCGCGGTGCTGCGCACCCCGCCGGGCGCAGCCCACTACCTGGCCAGCGCGTTGGACCGAGCGGGCCTGTCCGAGATCGTCGGCACCATCGCCGGCGACGACACCATCCTGGTCGTGGCCCGCGAGGCCGACGGCGGGGCCGCGCTCGGCGACAAGCTCGCCGGATGGGCCCGCCGGGACGAGAACGTTGAAGGGAACACCATATGACCGAGCGGGTCGTCCTGGCGTACTCCGGGGGTCTCGACACCTCCGTCGCCATTCCGTACCTGGCCGAGCAGACCGGCGCCGAGGTGGTCGCGGTCGCGGTCGACCTCGGCCAGGGCGGCGAGGACATGAACGTGATCCGGCAGCGCGCCCTGGACTGCGGCGCGGTCGAGTCGGAGGTGGTCGACGCGCGCGACGAGTTCGCCGCCGAGTACTGCCTGCCGGCCATCCGGGCCAACGCCCTCTACATGGACCGCTACCCGCTGGTCTCCGCGCTGTCCCGGCCGCTGATCGTCAAGCACCTGGTCACCGCGGCGAAGAAGCACGGCGGCACCATCGTGTCGCACGGCTGCACCGGCAAGGGCAACGACCAGGTCCGGTTCGAGGTCGGCCTGGGCGCCCTCGCGCCCGACCTGAAGATCATCGCGCCGGCCCGGGACTTCGCCTGGACCCGGGACAAGGCGATCGCCTTCGCCGAGGAGAAGGGGCTGCCGATCGACGTGACGGCCAGGTCGCCGTACTCGATCGACCAGAACCTGTGGGGCCGCGCCGTCGAGACCGGCTTCCTCGAGGACATCTGGAACGGCCCGATCGAGGACCTCTACTCGTACACCGCCGACCCGGCAGAGCCGCGCGACGCCGACGAGGTGGTCATCACCTTCGACGCCGGCGTGCCGGTGGCCATCGACGGCGAGACGGTCACCCCGTACCAGGCGATCCTGGAGCTGAACCGGCGGGCCGGCGCCCAGGGCGTGGGCCGGCTCGACATGGTCGAGGACCGGCTCGTCGGGATCAAGAGCCGCGAGGTGTACGAGGCGCCCGGCGCGATCGCGCTGATCACCGCCCATCAGGAGCTGGAGAACGTCACCGTCGAGCGGGACCTGGCCCGGTTCAAGCGCGGCGTCGACCAGCGCTGGGGCGAGCTGGTCTACGACGGCCTCTGGTTCTCGCCGTTGAGGAACTCGCTGGACGCGTTCATCGACGACGCCCAGCGGCACGTCTCCGGCGAGGTGCGGCTCACCCTGCACGGCGGCCGAGCCGTGGTCACCGGCCGGCGCTCCGAGGCCAGCCTCTACGACTTCGGCATGGCCACCTACGACACCGGCGACACCTTCGACCAGTCCCTCGCCAAGGGCTTCGTGCAGCTGTGGGGCCTGCCCAGCAAGATGGCCGCCGCGCGGGACGCCCGGTTCGGTGGCGCCTGATGGCGAACAGCACAATGGGTGGGGTGGACGACAAGAGCCTGACCGAGAACAGCGCCGCCGCCAACCGCACGAGCCTCTGGGGAGGGCGGTTCGCCGGCGGCCCGTCCGAGGCCCTGGCCCGGCTGTCGGTGAGTGTGCAGTTCGACTGGCGTCTCGCCCCGTACGACATCGCGGGCTCCCGGGCGCACGCCCGGGTGCTGGCCGGCGCGGGTCTGCTCGACCCCGACGAACTGGGCAGGATGCTGGCCGCGCTGGACGACCTGGAGGCCGCCTGCGCCTCCGGGGCGTTCCGCCCCACCGTTGACGACGAGGACGTGCACACCGCGCTGGAACGCGGCATGCTGGAGCGGCTCGGCAGCCTCGGCGGCAAGCTGCGCGCCGGCCGTTCCCGCAACGACCAGGTCGCCACCGACCTGCGGCTCTACCTGCGCGACCACGCCCGTGGGGTGGCCGCCCGGCTGGTCGAGCTGGCCGAGGCGCTGGTCGAGCAGGCCGGCCGGCACGTGGACACCGCCGCGCCCGGCATGACCCACCTCCAGCACGCCCAGCCGGTCACCTTCGGGCACTGGCTGCTCGCCCACGTGCACCCGCTGCTGCGCGACCTGGAACGGCTGCGCGACTGGGACCACCGGACGGCGATCAGCCCGCTCGGCGCCGGCGCGCTCGCCGGCTCCGGCCTGCCGCTGGACCCGGTGGTGGTGGCCAAGGAACTGGGCTTCCGGACGTCCTTCGCCAACTCGATGGACGCGGTCGCCGACCGGGACTTCGTCGCCGAGTTCCTCTTCGTGACCGCGATGATCGGTGTGCACCTGTCCCGCCTCGGCGAGGAGATGGTGCTCTGGACCTCGCAGCAGTTCGGCTGGGTGGAGCTGGACGACTCCTTCGCCACCGGGTCGTCGATCATGCCGCAGAAGAAGAACGCGGACATCGCCGAGCTGGCCCGGGGCAAGTCCGGCCGCCTGGTCGGCGGGCTGATGAGCGTGCTCACCATGCTCAAGGGCCTGCCGATGACGTACGACCGGGACATGCAGGAGGACAAGGAACCGGCCTTCGACGCGGTCGACACCCTGGAACTGCTGCTGCCGGCCCTCGCCGGGATGATCTCCACGATGACGGTACGCGCCGACCGCCTGGTCGCCGACGCGCCGGCGGGCTTCTCGCTCGCCACCGAGGTGGCGGACTGGCTGGTCCTCCGGGGCGTGCCGTTCCGCGAGGCGCACGAGATCACCGGCAAGCTGGTGGCGCTCTGCGCGGCCCGGGAGTGCGCCCTCGACGAGGTGTCCGACGACGACCTCGCCGCGATCAGCTCGCACCTGGACCCGTCGGTGCGGGACGTGCTCTCGGTGCGCTCCGCCCTCGCCGCCCGGATCACCCCCGGCTCCACCGGCCCCGGGCCGGTGGCCGACCAGCTCGCCGCCGCCGCGGACAAGCTCACCGGCTGGCGGGACTGGGCCGCCGAGCGGGTCGTGCCCCGCTGACCGTCGCCCCGTCTGCCCCTCACGGGCAGGCGGGGCGCCTCGGTAGCGCTCTGTCGTCGAGCCGCCGCATCGCCGACGCCTTCCCTGCCGGTGCCCCCGCAACCACGGTCCGCTGGCGGATCCCGGGCGGGTTTGAGCCGTTCGGCAACGGGGATCCGCGCCCGGAGCTCAAGGGGGCGAAGTGAACAACAGAGTTGTGGAGCAGCCGACGCCGCCATTTCCCGGCCAGTCCCAGTCGAGGCCGGGACTGGACGCCCGCATGGATCCTCGCCCGCGCAACCAGGCGGCCGCGCTGGGCGGATCCGGAAAACTCACCGATTGCACCGCCCTGATCACCGGCGGGGACAGTGGGATCGGCGCCGCCGTGGCGGTCCTGTTCGCCCGGGAGGGCGCGGACGTGGCGATCGTCTGCCTGCCCGCCGAGCAGGAGGACGCGGACCACGTTTCCGAACTGGTGCGGCAGGAGGGACGGCGTTGTCTGGTGCTGACCGGAGATGTGAAGGACTCCTCGTTCTGCAACGCGGCCGTGGAGCGCACCGTCGCCGAGTTCGGCCGGCTGGACATCCTCGTCAACAACGCCGCCATCCTGTTCCAGTATTCGTCGCTGGCGGACGTCCCAGACGACGATCTGGACGACATGTTCCGCACCAACGTGTCGGGCTACTTCTATATGGCGCGGGCGGCGCTGCCGCACCTGCCAGCTGGCGGGTGCATCGTCAACTGCGGCTCGGTCGCCGGTTTCGAGGGGAACCCGTCGCTCATCGGGTACGCGGAAACCAACGGAGCGATTCACACCTTCACCAAGTCGCTGGCGACGGAACTGATCGCACGCGGCATCCGGGTGAACTGTGTGGCGCCCGGACCGGTGTGGACGCCGTTGAACGCCTCCAGCCGTACGCCCGAGCAGATGGCCGGATACGGCGACCAGACCGACGGCGTACCGCTGGGCCGGCCGGCGCAGCCCGAGGAGATCGCCCCCGCCTTCCTGTTCTTCGCCAGCAACGCGGACAGCAGCTACATCACCGGTGAGACGCTGGCCCTGTTCGGTGGCCGGATCCTCGCCCGGTGACGGCGCGCCATGCTGGATCTGGACCCTCCCCTGCGGCCGGTGCGTCGGCCGGACGGTTACCTTCGTCTGGAGGACCTGGGCGTGATCGGGGACGGCAGCACCGTCGCGCTCGTCGGCCTCGACGGCTCGATCCCCTGGCTGTGCCTACCCCGCTTCGACTCCGATCCGGTGCTCGCCGGCCTGCTCGACGCCGAGCGGGGCGGGCACTTCACCGTCACCGCCCAGGAGTTGCGGGAGGCGCGGCAGCACTACGTCCCGGACACCGCTGTCCTCGTCACCGAGCTGCGCACCGCCACCGGCCTGCTCCAGATCACCGACGCGATCGTGGTGCGCTCCGGCGCCGACCTGGCCGACGACGTACCGGCCGGCCGCAGCGAACTCGTCCGTTCGGCGCGCGTCCTCAACGGCACCGTCCGGCTGGACGTCCACCTGCGGCCCCGCGACGGCGGCCAGTTCCGCCCCGCGCTCGACGGCTTGGAGGTCACCTCCGCCCGGCGGCCTGACCTGCGCCTGCACCTGCGCGCCAATCGGCCCCTGACCAGCCTGCCGGTCACCGTCGACCTGCGGGAGGGGGAACATCTGGAGCTGGTTCTCTCCTGGGGCAGAATCCACCGGCACCACTGTTTCGATGCCGCGGGCCTGCTGGCGATGACCGCGGACGCGTGGCGACGCTGGATGGGCGGCTGCACCTACAGCGGTCCCCAGGAACCCCTGGTCCGCCGGTCGGCGATCACTCTCAAACTGTGCGACGACTGGGTCAACGGCGTCATGGTCGCCGCCCCCACGTCCTCACTGCCGGCGCCGATCGGCGGCGTTCGCAACTGGGACTACCGGTACGCCTGGGTTCGCGACGCCGCCTTTAGCGTTTTCGCCATGCGCCGCATCGGGTTCGAGAACGAGGCGGACGCGTTCCTCGGCTGGGTACTCGACGCCTTCGAGCGCAGCCGGCAACCACGGATCATGTACACCCTCGACGGCGGCCCCGTGCCCGACGAGGTCGAGGACCCCGGGCTGGAGGGCTACCGCGGCTCGGCCCCGGTCCACTGGGGCAACGGCGCGGCCGATCAGCGCCAGCACGACGTCTATGGCGAGGTGCTCGACTGTGCTGACCAGTGGGTGCGCTCGGGTGGGGAGCTCCAGCCGGCGCTGTGGACGCGACTACGCTGGCTCGCCGACGCGGCCGAGTGGGCGTGGCGGGAACCGGATCAAGGGATCTGGGAGTTGCGCAACGACGGCCGGGTGTTCACCTACTCAGCCGCGATGTGTCAGGTGGCGCTCGACCGGGCGGCGGCCCTCGGTGAACGGTTCGGCCTGCCCGAACCGACGGCACGGTGGCGGGCGGCGGCCGCCGAACTGACCCGGGTGATCCTCGAGCGGTCCTGGGACGAGAAGGCACAGACGCTCAGCGCTCATCTCGACGGCGGCGGTGTGCTGGACGCGAGCCTGCTGGCCCTACCCCTGCGCCGGGTGATCCCGGCCACCCATCCGCGGATGGTCGCCACCACCGCCGCTGTCGCACAACGGCTGTCCGCCGGAGACGGGTTGCTCTACCGGTACCTGCACGAGGAAGCGCCGGACGGGATCGAGGGCGACGAGGGCGCCTTCGTGCTGTGCAGCTTCTGGCTGGTCGAGAACCTGGTCCAGCAGGGGCGCCTCGACGAGGCGCACGAACTGTACGGGTCGTTGTGTGCGCGGACGAGCCCGCTCGGTCTGCTGTCGGAACAGATCGACCCGGCCACCGGTGGCTTCGTCGGCAACTTCCCGCAGGCATTCAGTCACATCGGCATCATCGCCAGCGGGGTGAGCCTGGCCCGAGCGAGCGCCTGATCCGCGGCCCGGTCCCGATGTTCCGCGATCAGGGCGTGGGGCGCTCGCGCTTCGGCAGCTTCGCCACCACGGCGTCGTACGAGCCGTCGACGGCGTCGATCAGCTCGTCGTCGGGGATGCCGCCGTCCAGCCGCAGCGTGTTCCACCCGGACCGGCCGATGTAGGGGGAGGGGCGCGCGTCGGCGGGGAAGCGGTGCAGCCACTCGTCGGCCACGTCCCGGGACGGGCCGCACTTCACCCCGACCCGGGCCTCGCCCTCGGGCGAGCCGAGGAAGGCGAAGATCCGGCTGCCCACCTTGATCACCTCGTCGCCCTCCCAGGGCCGGTCCAGCCAGGCCCCCGGCTTCGCCAGGCAGTACGCCAGCATCTTCTCGCGCGTCATTCCGTCCTCCCGTGGCGGTTGTCCGGACAGTCTGGCCCGCCGGTCCGACAGCCCACGCCGGCCCCGGTGCCCGGCATACTGCCGTGCCGGGCTGGAGGGGACGGGTCAGTCGCCGGTGCCGGTGCGGACGGTCAGCCGCTCGTAGCGCTGCCGGGCCGCCTGGGCGCTGCCCAGCCCCAATCCGAAGGCGATCGCCTGCCAGGTCATGCCCCGGCCGCGGGCCGCCTGCAACAGGCCCGTCTCGAGCGCGTCCACCTCGGCGCGGACGTGCGGGATCAGGGTCAGCGCGGCCATCAGGTCCGCCTGGTCGACCGGTTCCTCGCCGGGCTCCAGCTCCGCGCCGCCCGCCAGGGCCATCACCAGGGTCGCCGCCTCGTACGCGTCCGGCACGTCGGGGTGGGCGTACCGCCGGCGCCGGGCGTTCGTGCCCGCGTGCCGTTCGGCGATCCGCATCAGCGCCGCGTAGTTGCGGTGCGCGCGGGCCTGGGCAGCATCCGGAGCGGTGAACGGGTCGTTGTTCAGCGTGACCATGCCCTCCATCAGACAGTCTTGAACAAGCGCTTGTCAACAGCCCGTTGAAAGCAATTCGTGCTCATCTTCCGGGCCGGATAAGGTTTCCCCGTGACCGGCACCGACCTCGCCACCCTGTCCGACCTCCTCGCCGGCCCGGTGGTTCCGGCCGCCCGGGGACTGCTCGGCTGCCGGCTCACCGGCAACGGTGTCACCGTCCGGATCACCGAGGTCGAGGCGTACGCCGGCACCGCCGGGGATCCGGCGTCACACGCCCACCGTGGGCGGACCGCGCGCAACGCCGTGATGTTCGGCCCCGCCGGGCACGCCTACGTCTACTTCACCTATGGCATGCACTGGTGCGTCAACGTGGTCACCGGCCCGGACGGGGAGGCGTCGGCGGTGCTGCTGCGGGCCGGTGAGGTGGTCGAGGGCCTCGACCTCGCCCGGGCCCGCCGCCCCGCTGTACGCCGGGACGTGGATCTGGCCCGCGGTCCGGCCCGACTCTGCGCGGCCCTCGGCATCGACCGCTCGGTCTACGGCGCCGACCTGCTCGGCGAGGGTCCGGTCCGGCTGCGGCCGCCGGCCGCCGCGGTGTCGGAGGCGGCGGTCACGGCCGGCCCTCGGGTCGGCGTGACCGGGGCGCACGACGTCCCGTGGCGGTTCTGGCTGGCCGGTGACCCGACGGTGAGCGCCTACCGCCGGCACGTGCCCCGCGTCCGCCGCTGAACGGCCGGACGGGTGAGCGGGGCCACCCGGCGGCGGGGCCCCGACGGAATAGTTGACTCGTCAAGTATGTTGTGCGGTGCGATCCCGGGCCGCAGCGGTCCGGACGTCACGCGAGGAGCTGGTCATGCAGTTCGGAGTCTTCACCGTCGGCGACGTCACGGTCGACCCGACCAACGGGCGGCTGCCGTCCGAGCATGAGCGGATCAAGGCCATGGTGGCCATCGCGCGCAAGGCCGAGGAGGTCGGCCTCGACGTCTTCGCGACCGGTGAGCACCACAACCCGCCCTTCGTGCCGTCCTCGCCCACCACCATGCTCGGTCACATCGCCGCCCGTACCGAGCGGCTGGTGCTCTCCACCGCGACCACGCTGATCACCACCAACGACCCGGTGAAAATCGCCGAGGACTACGCGATGCTCCAGCACCTGGCCGACGGCCGGGTGGACCTGATGCTGGGCCGCGGCAACACCGGCCCGGTCTACCCGTGGTTCGGGCAGGACATCCGCAACGGCATCCCCCTGGCGATCGAGAACTACGACCTGCTGCACCGGCTGTGGCGGGAGGACGTGGTCGACTGGAAGGGCCGGTTCCGCACGCCGCTGCAGGCGTTCACCTCGACGCCGCGCCCGCTCGACGGCGTGCCGCCGTTCGTCTGGCACGGCTCGATCCGCAGCCCGGAGATCGCCGAGCAGGCCGCGTACTACGGCGACGGCTTCTTCGCCAACCACATCTTCTGGCCCAAGGAGCACACCCAGCGAATGGTCGGCCTCTACCGGCAGCGCTTCGAACACTACGGCCACGGCTCCGCCGACCAGGCCATCGTCGGCCTCGGCGGGCAGGTGTTCATGCGGCGCAACTCCCAGGACGCGGTCCGCGAGTTCCGGCCGTACTTCGACAACGCCCCGGTCTACGGCCACGGCCCGTCGCTGGAGGAGTTCACCCGGGAGACGCCGCTGACCGTCGGCAGCCCGCAGCAGGTCATCGACCGCACCCTCGGCTTCCGCGAGTACGTCGGCGACTACCAGCGCCAGCTGTTCCTGATCGACCACGCGGGTCTGCCGCTGAAGACCGTCCTGGAGCAGCTCGACCTGCTCGGCGAGGAGGTCGTCCCGGTGCTGCGCAAGGAGTTCGACTCGCTGCGCCCGGCGCACGTGCCCGACGCGCCGACCCACGCCTCGCTGCTGGCCGCCGCGGGCGGCGCCACGGACAGCACGGTCCGGGCCGTCGACGACGTGACCGGCAAGGCGCCCGAGGAGGCCCGATGACCCGCCGTACCCTGGCCGTCGTCTCGGCCGGCCTCGGTCAGCCGTCGTCAACGCGGCTGCTCGCCGACCAGCTCGCCGCGGCTGCCCGCGACGAGCTGGTCCGGCGCGGCGCCGAGGTGGAGATCCGCCCGGTGGAGCTGCGCGAGCACGCCCACGACGTGGTGAACCACCTGCTCACCGGCTTCCCGCCGGCCGCCCTGCGGCAGGCGCTGGACACCGTGGCCGCGGCGGACGGCCTGATCGCCGTCACCCCGATCTTCAACGCCTCGTACAACGGGCTGTTCAAGTCGTTCTTCGACGTGGTCGACCGGGACACCCTGGCCGACCGCCCGGTGCTGATCGGGGCGACCGGCGGCACCGCCCGGCACTCGCTGGCCCTGGAGCACGCGGTCCGGCCGATGTTCACGTACCTGCGGGCGGTGGTCGTGCCGACGGCCGTCTTCGCCGCCCCGGAGGACTGGTCGGGCGACGGCGCCGAGGGGGCGCTGCGGGCCCGCATCCGGCGAGCCGGCGCGGAGCTGGCCGAGCAGGTGGACCGCCGTCCCGCGGCGACCGGACCGGCCGACCCGTTCGCCCTCACCACCAGCTTCGAGGAGCTCCTCGCCGGCCGCGACCCGGCCTGACCCGATCGGTCGTCAGTCCGCCGGCTCGTACGGGTGGGCCACCAGCACGGGGCAGTGGGCGTGCTGCACCAGCGCCTGGCTGACCGAGCCGAGGAGCAGCCCGACGAAGCCGCCCCGACCGCGCGACCCGACCACCACCAGGGCCGCCTCCCCGCTCGCCGCGATCAGCGCCTGCTCCGGCGCGGCGGCCCGGACCGGCCGTTCCACCACGGTCAGCACCGGATGGTCCGACCGGATCCGGGCGGCCGCCCGGGCCAGCAGCTCCGCCGACTCCGCCTGCCCGGCGGCCGCCGACTCGGCCGCCTCCTCCGGCACCGCGCCGCCGCGTTCGGCCGCCCGGACGTGCACCAGCACCAGCTCTGTGTTCCGGCGTACCGCCTCGTCGGCGGCCAGCCGGACGGCGAGCGCCGCCGACTCGGAACCGTCCACCCCGGCCAGCACCGGCCCGTCCACCGGGATCGGCTGTTCGGCGGGGCGTACCACCAGCACCGGGCAGTGCGCGTGCTGGGCGACCTGCCCACTGACCGAGCCGAGCAGCAGCCCGGCGAAGCCGCCCACGCCCCGGCTGCCCAGCACCACCAGGTCGGCCCGGCGGGACTCCTCGACCAGCGTGGCGGCGGGACCGCCGGCCACCTGGCGGACCTGCACCGCCAGGGTGGGATGACGCTCGGCCAGCTCGGCCGCCAGCTGGTCCAGCATCTGCTGCGCCGCCTCGGTGGGGGCCGGCACCCCGAGGTCGTACGGGTTGAGCGGCACCCCGTAGCCGAGCGGGTGCAGATAGCCGTGCACGAGGTGCAGCGGCCGGGACCGCTGGACGGCGGCCCGGGCGGCGTGCTCGGCGGCGGTCAGGCTGGACGACGATCCGTCGACCCCCACCACGACAGGTCGGTTCATCGGGGATCCCTTCCGTTCGGCTCAGGCCATTGTCGACGGCGACGGCCCGGCCGGACCGCATTTGCCCGCCGAAGCCGCGCCGGCCGCGCCCGACCCGCCCGCCGGCGTCCCGGCGTCCCAACGTCTCGGCGTCTCGGCGTCTCGGCGTCTCGGCGTCTCGGCGGAGCACCGGACGTCCGCTCCGACTTCGCGCCAGGCGCGGCTTCGCGCCGGCCGTGATGCGGCGGCCGGCGCGGAGCCGGGGTCGGGTCAGGCGGCGGCCCGACCCTTGTGGTGCCGGACGATGGCCAGCGGGCTGCGGCAGTGGTGCAGCACCGCGTGGCTGACCGAGCCGAGCAGCAGCGCGCCGAGGCTGCCCCGGCCGTGCGCGCCGACCACGGTCAGCTGCGCGTCGGTGGACTCCTCGACCAGCGCCCGGGCCGGGTTGGCCGCGACCAGCTTCCGCCGCACCGGGACCTCCGGGTAGCGCTCGGCCCAGCCGGCGAGCGCCTCGGCGAGCCCTCGCTCCTCGTCGGCGCGGAGCTTCTCCGGGTCGTACACCAGCGGCATGATGTCGCCGTAGGCCTCGCGGGCCCCCACCGCGGCCGGGTAGAGCCAGGCCCGCACGGCGACCAGCTCGGTGCCGCGCTGTGCCGCCTCGGCGAAGGCGAAGCCGACCGCCTCGTCGGAGAGTGCGGAGCCGTCCACCCCGACCACGACCGGGCCGTCGGCGCGCGGCTCGTCCCGCACCACCAGCACCGGGCAGTCGGCGCGGGCCGACAGGTGCACCGCCGCCGAACCGACCAGCAGCTCCGCGAAGCCGCCCAGGCCCCGATGGCCCAGCACGATCAGGGCGGCGTCCCGGCTCTCCCGCAGCAGCACCGCGACCGGACCGCCGTCGACCACCGCGCCGGTGACCTCCAGCTCGGCGTCGACCTTGTGCGCCTCGTCGACCGCCTCCGCCACCAGCTTCCCGGCCTCCTGCCGCACCTCCTCGTCGGGCAGCGCGACAGCGACCGGACCCAGCGGGGTGCCGAGCAGCGGCCAGAGGAACGCGTTCACCACCCGCAGCGGCCGGTGCCGGGCCGCCGCCTCCCGGGCGGCCATCCGCACCGCGGCCAGCGCCGAGGCGGATCCGTCCACACCCACGACAACCGGTGCACCAGCTCTGTCGGTCATCACGTCCTCCTTCGTCCACCTCCAGGGTCCGCCCGCCGTGCGCCGGCCGGCAGAGGCCCTGTGCCCGCGTACCCCGGGACCATCGGCCCTGACGGTCCGGGTCGTACGGGAGTGGGATGGAGTCGGGACGATCGACAAGGAGGTCGAAGATGTCCACTGTCACCAAGTTCCGGGGCGGCGCGCTGGCGCCGTTCGACTGGACGAACCTGTCCTGGCTGCCGATGCTGGCGCCGACGATCAGGGTCGAGGACTACCTCGACGGCGACCGGTACGTCGTCCGCGCCGAACTGCCGGGCATCGACCCGGCGAAGGACGTGCGGATCACGCGTACCGGCGAGACCCTGCGGCTGGACGTGGTCCGCCGGGAGAGCCACACGGACAAGGTCCACTCCGAGTTCCACTACGGGTCCTTCTCCCGGCTCATCCCGCTGCCCGCCGGCGTCAAGGAGGAGACGATCGCGGCCCGGTACGCGAACGGCATCCTCGAGATCACCGCGACCGTCGGCACGACCGAGCCGACCGCGCGGGAGATCCCGATCACCGTGGAGCACGGTGCCGAGAAGTGACCCCGCCCACGAGGGACCCGGCCCGCTGCCGGGTCCCTCACCCGATCGTGGAGGCGTGATGACCCCGCTGGAGATGCTCCGCGAACACCCCTTCCTCGCCGGGCTGCCACAGGAGTGGCTGCCCCGGCTGACCGGCTACGCCCGCCCGGTGGTCTGGCACCCCGGGCACCGGCTGTTCCGCGCCGGCCAGTCCGCCGAGCGGTTCTGGCTGGTCCGCGGCGGTGAGGTGGCGCTGGACTTCCCGGTGCCCGGCCGCGGCGACGTGGGGATCGAGAGCATCGGTCCGGGCGGCGTGCTCGGCTGGTCCTGGCTCTTCCCGCCGTACCGCTGGCAGTTCGGCGCGGTCGCCGTGCAGCGCAGCACCGCCGTCGAGTTCAGCGCCGCCGGGGTACGCCGGCTGATGGAGTCCGACGACGCGCTGGGCCGCCAGCTCACCACCCGCTTCATGTCCGTGGTGGTGGACCGGCTCCAGGCCTCCCGGGTACGCCTGCTCGACCTGTACGGCTATCCGGCGTCCGCGGCGAGCTGAGCCGCCGTACCGCAGCCGGCGCTGGCCGCCCGTCAGCGCGCCCCGGGGGGCCGGTCCGTGCCGGGGTCGACGTGCCGCCGGACCACCAGCTCCGCCACCTCCAGCCGGCCGATGCGCAGCTCCCGGATGACCGCCCGGCGGATGGCCAGGCGGCCGATCGCCAGCGCGCCCACCGCCACCGCGCCGAGCGCGGCCGCCCCCAGCGCCAGCGGCGCGGCGGCCGTGGGGCCGAGCGCCCGTGGCCCGGCCGCCGTGGGACCCACCACCCGTGCTCCGCCGGCCCGGAACCGGGCAGCGGCCAGGGCGCGGACGTGGCCGGCGGGGCCGTAGCGGTGGTGGGCACAACGCCGGGAGCTGGCCATGTCCCCGATTCTCGGGGCCCTTGCGGCTCTTTCGGGATGCGCCGTGCGGTTCGTCCCCCGCCCGGGTGATCCCGCTCGGCGACGACCCGGCCGCCCGGCCGCCGAGGCACCGATTCGACCGGTCGAGGACCGCCCCTCGGCTTGCCGCATCCCGTGCTCTCGGCGTGCCGGGTGACCCCGCCCTGCCGCAGCCGGAGTCGATCACGCCGGCTGGTCGGCGAGGGGCGCCCCGGTTGCGTCATCCGGTGGTCTCGGCGTGCGGGTTGGCACCGGTCCGGCCGCACCCCGAGTCGATCGCGCCGGCCGGCAGCCTGCCGCCCCGACCGGCGGGCCGGGCCGGGGTACGCCGCGGGGCGTACCCCGGCGCGGGTCAGCGCTCGACCACCAGCCGGCGGGCCCGCAGCAGCCGGGCCCACCACGGCCGCCGGTCCGGGGTCAGCGCGGGCGCCGGCGCGCCGCGCAGGCTCACCCAGCCGCCCGGTCCCATGCGTACGGTGTTGATGGCCGGCGGCCGGCGGCGGGCCACCACCGCGACGGCGGCGGTGAGGGCGGCGACGGCGAACGCCCCGGCGGCGGCCGCGACGAACTGGTCCGGGTCGACCACCCGCCGGTACCGCACCCGCCCCCGGTCCAGGACGAACGCACCGATCGGCCGGCCCTCGTGGGTCACCGGCACGAGCGCGGCGGCCGGCGTGCCGGGCAGCTCCAGCACCGGGCCGACCGGCCCGGGCGGCGGTGCCGGGGCCGGCGGCGCGGCCGGCGCCGGCTGCCGGGGGACCGGCGCCACCGGGGCGAGCCCGGTCGGGTTGAAGATCGCGGTCATCGCGCTGCCCTCCTAACGGGAATCGGACGTGCCGGTGGTGGCGGCGACGGCGGCCCGGCCGGCGGCCAGCCGGGCGATCGGCACCCGGTACGGCGAGCAGGACACGTAGTCGAGCCCGGCCTCGGCGAAGAACTCCACCGAGTCGGGGTCGCCGCCGTGCTCCCCGCAGACCCCGACGGTCAGCTCGGGACGGGCCGCCCGGCCCTCGGCGACGGCCAGCCGGATCAGCCGCCCGACGCCCTTCGCGTCGATGCTCTCGAACGGCGACACCGGGAAGATGCCCCGCTCTAGGTACGCGCCGAAGAACGAGCCCTCCACGTCGTCGCGGGAGAACGCCCAGGTCGTCTGGGTCAGGTCGTTGGTGCCGAAGGAGAAGAAGTGCGCCTCGGCGGCGATCTCCCCAGCGGTCAGCGCCGCCCGGGGCACCTCGATCATCGTGCCGATGGGGATCTCCGGCGCGCCGTCGACCTCGGCGAGCACCCGCTCGACCTCGACCCGCACCGCGGCGAGCTCCCGGACGTCGCCGACGAGCGGCACCATGATCTCCGGGCGCGGGTCGCCGCCGGCCCGGATCCGCTGGGCGGCCGCCTCGGCCACCGCCCGGACCTGCATGGCGAACAGCCCCGGCACGACCAGCCCGAGCCGTACGCCGCGCAGCCCCAGCATCGGGTTGGCCTCGTGCATCCGGCGCACCGCGGCCAGCAGCGTGGCGTCCCGGCCGGGATCCTCGCCGCGCGCCTCGGCGCGGGCCACCCGCGCGGTCAGCTCGGCCAGCGGGGGCAGGAACTCGTGCAGCGGCGGGTCGAGCAGCCGGATCGTCGCCGGCAGCCCGTCCATCGCGGCCAGGATGCCGACGAAGTCGGCCCGCTGCAACGGCAGCAGCGCGGCCAGGGCGGCCTCCCGCTCCGCCGGGCCGTCGGCCAGGATCAACCGCTCCACCAGCTCGCGGCGCTCGCCGAGGAACATGTGCTCGGTGCGGCACAGCCCGACGCCACCGGCGCCGAGGCGGCGCGCCCGACGGGCGTCCTCCGGGGTGTCCGCGTTGGCCCGGACGCCCAGCCGGCGAACCGCGTCGGCGTGGCCGAGCAGCCGGTGCACCGCGGCGACCAGCCCGTCCGCCTCCGGGCTCAGCTCCCCGGCGAGGTAGCGGGCCACCGGGGAGGGCTGCACCGGCACCGCGCCGAGCCAGACCCGGCCGGTGGTGCCGTCGATCGAGAGCACGTCGCCGGCCCGGACCACCCGGTCGCCCACGACGAACTCGCCGCGCTCGGCGTCGATGTCGAGCGACTCCGCCCCGCACACGCAGGTCCGCCCCATGCCCCGGGCGACCACCGCGGCGTGCGACGTCTTCCCGCCGCGCGAGGTGAGCACCCCGGCCGCGGCGATCATGCCGGGCAGGTCGTCCGGGTTGGTCTCGCGGCGGACCAGGATCACCGGGTCGGTGGCGGCCGCGGCGGCGGCCGAGTCGAACACCACCCGCCCGACTGCGGCGCCCGGCGAGGCGCCCACCCCGACGGTCAGCGGCTCGGGCGCCCCGGCGAGGTCGAACGCGGGGAACATCAACTGGGCCAGCTGCGCCCCGGTCACCCGGGTGAGCGCCTCGTCCGCGGTGATCAGCCCCTCGTCGACCAGCTGCGCGGCGATCACGAACGCGGCCGCCGCGGTGCGCTTGCCGACCCGGGTCTGCAGCATCCACAGCCGGCCGCGCTCGATGGTGAACTCGATGTCGCACAGGTCCCGGTAGTGGCGTTCCAGCGTCGCCATGATCTCCCGCAACCGGCGGAAGCTCACCGGGTCGAGCCGGGCCAGCTCCGGCAGGGGGAGGGTGTTGCGGATGCCGGCGACCACGTCCTCGCCCTGCGCGTCGGTCAGGTAGTCGCCGTACACGCCGGGAGCGCCGGTGGCCGGGTCGCGGGTGAACGCCACCCCGGTGCCGGAGTCCGGCCCCAGGTTCCCGAAGACCATCGCCATCACGTTGACCGCGGTGCCCAGGTCGTCCGGGATGCGCTCCTGCCGCCGGTAGATCCGCGCCCGCTCCGAGTTCCACGACTCGAACACCGCGCGGACGGCCAGGAAGAGCTGCTCGTGCGGGGCCTGCGGGAAGTCGTGCCCGACGTGTCGGACGAAGATCTTCTTGTACGTGTCGACCAGGTCGCGCAGCTGCCCGGCACTCGGCCCGCCCGGCCCGGCGGTGGCCCGTACCGCCGCCAGCTCGTGCTCGAACTCCTCGGCCGGCACGCCGTGCACGGTGCGGCCGAACATCTGGATCAGCCGCCGGTACGAGTCCCAGGCGAACCGCTCGTCACCGCTGCGCGCGGCCAGCCCGCCCACCGTGACGTCGTTGAGCCCGATGTCGAGGATGGTCTCCATCATCCCGGGCATCGAGTAGCGCCCGCCCGAGCGGACGGCCAGCAGCAGCGGGTCGCGGGGATCGCCGAGCCGCCGGTCCAGCCGAGCCTCGATCTCCCGCAGGTGCGCGTTGACCTCCTCGAACAGCCCGGCCGGCGGCGACCCGGTGGCCAGGAACGCCCGGCAGGCGTCGGTGCTGACGGTGAACCCCGGCGGGACGGGCAGTCCGAGCCGGGTCATCTCGGCCAGGTTGGCGCCCTTGCCGCCGAGCAGGTCGGCCCGGCTCCGGTCGCCCTCGATGAAGTCGTAGACGTACTTGCCCATGGTCCGGCCTCCTCGGCTGCGTCGTTCCTCCTTCTTGGTAGCGCGGCGGCCGGCGGGCCCGGCAGGGCCGGACGGGACCGGCACCGGGCCAGAGGTCCCGAACCTGTCGGCGGGTCCGCGTATCCTCCGGCGATGACCAGTGAGGTGCGGCTCCGCCCGGTACGTGACGACGACCTGCCCGTGTTCTTCGCCTTCGAGCAGGACCCGCAGGCCAACTGGATGGCGGCGTTCGGCCCGAAGGACCCGTCCGACCGCGCCGCCTTCGACGCGCACTGGGCCCGGATCCGCGCCGACGAGCGCATCGTCAACCGCACGATCATGGTCGACGGCGAGGTGGTCGGGCACGTGGCTGCCTTCCCGGTGGGGGAGCGCACCGAGGTCAGCTACTGGATCGACCCGGCCCGGTGGGGCCGGGGACACGCCACCGCCGCGCTCGCCGCGCTGCTGCGGGAGCTGCCGCAGCGGCCGGTGCACGCCCGCGCCGCGAAGGACAACGCCGCGTCCCTCGCCGTGCTCCGCAAGTGCGGCTTCGTCGTGATCGGCGAGGACGCCGGGTACGCCGCCGGCCGGGGCGAGGAGGTCGAGGAGTACGTGCTGGAGCTGCCCGCCGGTGGTGCTGACCAGCGCGACCACTAGTCTCCCCCGGGTGAACTGGCTGGAACTCGTCGGCTGGGCCGGCTCCGCGCTGCTGGTCTGGTCCCTGCTGCAGACGCGCATCCTCCGGCTGCGCGCCCTCAACCTGGTCGGCTGCCTGATCCTGATCGGCTACAACGCCGCCGTGCAGGTCTGGCCGATGGTCGGGCTGAACGTGGTGCTCGCCGTGATCAACGTCTGGTACCTGCGGAAGCTGCTGGGCACCCGGCACGACGAGCAGACCTACCAGGTGGTCGAGGTGGGCACCGGCGACGCCTTCCTGGCCCACACGCTGCGGGTGCACGCGGCCGACATCGCCCGGTTCAACCCGGACTTCCGCTGGGACCCGGCGGGGGACCGCTCGGCCTTCCTGGTGGTCCGGGCCGACGAGGTGGTCGGCGTCGTGGTGTCGCACGCCGAAGCCGGCGGGATCGCCCAGATCGACCTGGACTACGTCACCCCGCCGTTCCGCGACTTCACTCCCGGGGAGTTCGTCTACCGGCGCAGCCGGCTCTTCACCGACCGGGGTTTCCGCCGGGTGGTGAGCCCGCCGGGCATGGTCGCCCCGTACTACCACCGGCTCGGCTTCCGCCCGGAGGGTGACGCCTACGTCCTCGACCTGCCCGCGCCGCCCAGCTGACCGGGCTGCAAGGAAGGGCCCCTTCTTAACGCCTCGTGCATAGCAGGGGCCCCTTTTTAACAACCGCCTCCGGGCGCGTCGGAGGATTCAGCCGCCGGCCGGCGGGGCACAGAGGGGCCCTAAGCCGGCCGGTGCCCCGGGCGGCGACCGGTCGGCCACCGCGGCCGGACGGGTCGGGTCGAGGGAGAGAACCGCGTGCAGAGCTACTGGAGCCAACTGGCCCTGGTCGGGGTTCTGGTGATCGTCAACGCGGCCTTCGCCGGCAGCGAGATGGCGCTGGTCTCGCTGCGGGACAGCCAGCTCCAGCGGCTGGAACGCGGCAGCCGCGCCGGCCGGACCCTGGCCCGGCTGGCCAAGGACCCGAACCGCTTCCTGGCCACCATCCAGATCGGTATCACCCTGGCCGGCTTCCTGGCCTCCGCCGCGGCGGCGGTCTCCCTGGCCAAGCCGCTCGTCCCGTTGCTCGGGGTGCTGGGTGACGCCGCCGAGACGGTCGCCATCGTCGCGGTCACGCTGGCCCTGACCTTCGTCACCCTGGTCTTCGGCGAGCTGGCGCCGAAACGGATCGCCATGCAGTCCGCCGAGCGGTGGGCGCTGGTCGTGGCCCGCCCGCTCGACCTGCTGGCCGCCTTCACCCGGCCGGCCGTCTGGGCGCTGGGCGCCACCAGCGACCTGGTGGTCCGCCTCTTCGGGCTGAACCCGCAGCACCAGCCGGACGAGATCGGCCTGGACGAGCTGCGCGACATCGTGGCCGGCAACCACGGCTTCACCAAGGAGCAACGGACCATCATCGCCGGCGCCGTGGAGATCGCCGACCGGCAGCTGCGCGCGGTGCTCGTACCCCGGTTGCAGGTCTTCACCCTGGACAGCGGCACGACCGCGGAGGCCGCCCGGCTGGTCCTCGCCGCGACCGGCCACTCCCGGGCGCCGGTGGTCCGGCACGGCGGCCTGGACGACGCGGTCGGCGTGATCCACCTGCGCGACCTGGTCGGCGTCCCCGACGACCGGCCGGTCGACGAGATCACCCGCCCGCCGATGCTGCTGCCCGACTCGCTGCCGGTGGTCGACGCGCTGCGCCAGTTCAAGGCGGAGCGCCAGCACATCGCCCTGGTGGTGGACGAACGGGGCGCGGTGGACGGCATCGTCACCCTCGAGGACATCCTGGAGGAGATCGTCGGCGAGATCTACGACGAGACCGACCGGGACCTCAGCTCGGTCCGCACCGAGGAGGACGGCACCCTGGTCCTGCCCGGCACCTTCCCCGTGCACGACCTCACCGACCTCGGCGTCGAGCTGCCCAACCGGCCGCCTGGCGACTACACCACCATCGCCGGGCTGGTGCTGATCTGCCTCGGGCACATCCCCACGGTGGCGGGGGAGAGCGTCCGGGTGGACGGCTGGGACCTCGCGGTCGGCGGGGTCGAGCACCACGCCATCACCGAGGTGCGGATCCGCCGTCGGGCTCGCCGGCACCGACCCGACGGGGCCGACGACACCGAGGACGTGGCCGACGCCCCGGCCCTCGACGAGGCCCGGAGCTGAGCCGGCGGGTCAACCCGCCTCGCTCGACGAGCCGAACGGGAAGCCGGGCACCGGCGGCAGGAGCAGCACCGCGTCGACCGGGTACTGGTGGGTGCTGCGGCCCAGTACCCGGGCGGCCGCCCGGAGCAGCCACGGCCCCGACGGGTGCAGCTCGGGCCCGATCAGCCGCGAGGTCACCCGGGTCCACCAGTGGCCGGCCACGATGATGTCGGTGATCCGCAGCCGGTCGGGCGGCCAGCCGCCCCGGACCACCACGTCGACCACCCGCCCCAGCCGCCGCCCGTGCAGGTCGTACGCGGTCCGGCCGAGCAGCTCACCCGCTCGCACGGTGCGATCCCGGGATCCGGTCGACCAGGTGCCGGCGCAGCCACGACTCCACCGGCGAGGGCGGCAGCTCGCTGGCCGGGCAGCGCAGCCGTACCGCGCTGTCCAGGCGGGCGACCTGGGCCAGCGGGACGCGCAGCGGCGGCACCGGCGGGTCGTCGGTGAACCGGTCGGCGACCGCCACCAGCAGCCGGCCGATCCAGCCGTCGATCCGCTGCCCGAGCGCCCCCTGCCCGGTGAGCAGGCAGTCCACGTACGGGTGGCCGTCCGCGTCGACGGCGAACGCGATGTCGTCGACCCGGCCGACCAGCCGGCCGTCCGCGTCGACGATCTGCCGGTCGAGCAGTTGCTTGGCCAGCTGAAGTCTCACCGCCCCATCCTCGTGATGATCGCCAACGGGATCGCCGCCACCGACGCGGCGACGATCAGCAGCAGGAACAGCGCACCGAGCAGGTTGGTCCACCGCCCGTTGACCCGGTCGCCCAGGTAGCCGCGGTCGTTCGCCACCACCAGGATCGGCAGGTAGGTCAGCGGCAGCACCACCGCGCTGAGCACCAGCATGTACTCGGTGAGCCGCACCGGGTCCACGGTCGTCATCAGCATCAGCACCCCGAGCAGCACGCTGACCAGGAGCACGCTGTGGAACCGGGCCGCCTCCCGGGGGCTGACCCGCTTGCCCCACTGCCAGCCGAAGTACTGCGCCGCCGCGTACGCCGCGGACAGGCCGGTCTCCAGCGCGGCGCCGAAGGTCACCGCGAAGAACGCCAGCACCACGGCCGCCAGCCCGGCCCCGCCCAGCGCGGTCGCCACCGGCCGGGCCACCTGGTCGAGGGTGTCCAGCGACGTTCCGGACGGGTGGTACGCCACCGCCGCGACGGCGATCAGCGACAGGGCCAGGAACCCGCCCACCGGGAAGCCGATCAGCACGTTCGACCGCGCGTGGGCCAGGTCCCGGGTGCTCCAGTTCTCCTCCACCCCGCCGGAGGAGAAGAAGAACACCTCGTACGGGCTGACCGTGGAGGCGAACAGCGCCACCGCCACGAACCAGTACACCGACCAGCCCTGACCGGCGGAGCCGACGTGCAGCGCGCCGTGGCCGAGCCGCGCCCAGTCGGTCGGCAGCGCGAACAGCGCGACGGCGAAGACCAGCAGCGCCAGCCCGGCCAGCCCGAAGATCCGCTCCATCAGCTCGAAGCGCAGCCGCCAGAGCACCAGCCAGACCGCCGCCGCGGCCACCGGCACCCAGAGCAGGTAGCTCAGCCCGGTGGCCAGCTGCAGCGCCAGGGCCACCCCGCCCAGCTCGGCGGCGAGGGTGATCACCGTGACCAGCCAGGACGCGACCAGGTTGAGCAGCGCCACCCGCGGCCCGAGCCGCTCCCGGACCAGGTCGAACACCGCCCGGCCGCTCACCGCCGCGATCCGTCCGGACATCTCGGCGTACGCGCAGATGCCAACGACGCCGACGAGCAGCACCCAGGCATGGGCCATCCCGAAGCGGGCGCCGGCCTGGCTCGCCGCCACCAGGTCGCCGATGTCGACGAAGCCGCCGATGGCGGACAGGACGCCCAGGGTGACGGCGAGGAGCTTCCTCACGTCGGATCGGGGGTGGGTGGTCTCATCGACGCGACGATATCCGCGCGGCGGACCTCTTTTCGGGCGAATCGACCAGGCTGCGGTTCCCGGACCGGATCAGCCGCCGGTGAGGTTCTGTAGCCGCACCTGGCCGCGCGACACCAGCCGGCCGCCCTCGTCGGTGATCTCCACCAGCCAGAGCTGCTGGCTGCGCCCCCGGTGCACAGGAGTGCCCACCGCGGTCAGCTCGCCGTCCCGGACCGCGCGCAGGAAGTCGGTCTGGTTCGACACCCCGACCACCTTGCCCTGGTCGCCCAGCCAGAGCGCGCCGCCGATGCTGGCCGCCGTCTCCACCACCGCGCAGTAGACCCCGCCGTGCTGGATCCCGTACGGCTGGTGCAGCTCCGGGCGGACCTGCCAGCGGATCACCACCCGGTCTCCACTGACCTCGTCGAACTTCAGCCCCAGCAGGGCGACGAAGCCCCCGGTCAGGTCCGGCATCTCCACGGCGGTTCTCCTCGCGCTCGACGGCGCCGCCAGCCTAGCCGCCGCCCGCGTCGGCAAACCCGGTACGGGCCGGGGCCGGCGATGGGGGAGAATCGGTGACCGTGACCGACAGCAACCTCCCGCAGGGGCGGGACTCCCTGACCGACGACCTGCTGTGGCGGGGCCTGATCCAGGACTCGACCGGCCTCGACGAGCTGCGCGCGCTGCTCGACGGCGGGAGCGCCACCTTCTATGTGGGCTTCGACCCGACCGCGCCCAGCCTGCACGTCGGCAACCTGATGCAGGTCGTGATGGCGCGGCGGCTCCAGCTCGCCGGGCACCGGCCGCTGCTGCTGGTCGGCGGGGCCACCGGTCAGATCGGCGATCCCAAGGAGAGCGCCGAGCGCACCTTGAACCCGCCCGAGGTGATCGAGGGCTGGGTCCGGCGGATCCACGACCAGCTCGCCCCGTTCGTCTCGTACGAGGGGGAAAACGCCGCCCAGCTGGTCAACAACCTGGACTGGACCGGCGAGATGTCGGTGGTGGAGTTCCTCCGGGACGTCGGCAAGCACTTCCCGGTGAACAAGATGCTGGCCCGGGAAGTGGTGAAGGCCCGGCTGGAGACCGGTATCAGCTACACCGAGTTCAGCTACCAGCTGCTCCAGGCCAACGACTTCTTCGAGCTGCACCGCCGGCACGGCTGCCAGCTCCAGTACGGCGGCTCCGACCAGTGGGGCAACATCACCGCCGGGGTGGACTACATCCGCCGGCGCGGCGCCGGTCCGGTGGAGGCGTTCACCACGCCCCTGGTGACCAAGTCGGACGGCACCAAGTTCGGCAAGAGCGAGACCGGCGCGGTCTGGCTCGACCCGGAGATGACCAGCCCGTACGCCTTCTACCAGTTCTGGCTCAACGCCGACGACCGGGACGTCACCCGCTACCTGCGGTACTTCAGCTTCCGCTCCCGGCAGGAGCTGGAGGAGTTGGAGAAGGCCACCGCCGAGCGTCCGCAGGCGCGGCTGGCCCAACGCGCCCTCGCCGAGGAACTGACCACGCTGGTGCACGGCGAGCGGGAGATGGCGCAGGCGGTCGCGGCGAGCCAGGCGCTCTTCGGCCGCGGCGCGCTCGACGAGCTGTCGCCGGAGACGCTGCGCGCGGCACTGACCGAGGCCGGTCTGGTCCACCTCGACGAGCTGCCGGACGTCGCCGGCCTGCTGAAGGAGTCGGGCCTGGTGCCGAGCATGAAGGAGGCCCGACGGGTGATCGCCGAGGGCGGCGCCTACGTGAACAACACCCGGATCTCCGAGGTGGACGCCGCCGTGTCGCCGGCGGACCTGCTGCACGGCCGGTACCTGGTGCTGCGCCGCGGCAAGCGTTCCTTTGCCGGCGTTGAGCTGCGCAAATAGCCGTACGTCGACAGTGTGACGCGGGACGCGCCCAGCGGATTTGACGATCAAACCGCTGGGCGCGTAACTTTTTCTCTGCCAGCGCGGAACGGACGAAACAGGCGAAAGACCTGGGAGGCCGGAGCGCAGGACCGGAGAGCCGGGTGGTGCCCCGGATCCGCCGAGAGGCGGATTTGGCGAGGCGGAACCAACCGGGTAAGGTTATCGGCCGGCAGGGAAACGGACGAGCGAGCGGGAAACCGCAGCGGCCGTCCTGCTGAAATCCTCGGAACGTCCGACGGAAGTCGGTCGAATCGGGGTGCCCGGAAAAAGGGTGGAAGCACGACAAACCGCGAAACACCGGTTTGACACGGCAGAAACCACCGGGTAGCGTG
>NZ_RJLN01000100.1 GCF_003725545.1 Micromonospora solifontis
CCGGGCCACCAACTCCGGCGGCGACTACGGCCTGCTGCCCTACCGGCCGGGCCTGCTGACCCTGCAGCGCTGACGGCAGCACCTGGAGACCCCACCCGGGGTGCGACAGCGGTCGGGCTCGGCGCACAGCCGAGCCCGACCG
This sequence comes from Micromonospora solifontis, assembly GCF_003725545.1. GTDB lineage: Bacteria > Actinomycetota > Actinomycetes > Mycobacteriales > Micromonosporaceae > Micromonospora > Micromonospora solifontis. Next base: position 143 of record NZ_RJLN01000100.1, read on the forward strand.
GACCACGCAGAGCGGGCCCTCCTGCTGTCCGAACGAGGGCGATCGCCTCGGCGATCACGGCGCGCCCGGAGGCCAGGCGCCCTTCCACGGCCGCGTCGTCGCCGGCCCGGCCGCCACCCGCTCACCAGATATTCGAGCGGCCACCCCAGTTGAGGAGAGGCTCATGAGAAGACCCAGAGTGACCAGTGCCGCCTTGGTGTCGGCCGGCACTGTCCTGCTGGCATCGGCCGCGGTCGCCGTGGCGCTGCCGGCCGGGGCCGCGACCGCCGGTTGTGCGGTGGACTACGCGGTGTCGTCGCAGTGGGACGGCGGCTTCGGCGCCAACGTCAACATCACCAACCTCGGTGATCCGGTCACGAGTTGGACGCTGACCTGGTCCTACAGCGCCGGCCAGACGGTCACGCAGTACTGGAACACGGCACTGACCCAGAGCGGCGCCGCGGTCACCGCCAAGAACGTCAGCTACAACGGTTCCATCCCGACCAACGGCACGACCTCGTTCGGCTTCAACGCCTCGTGGACCGGCAGCAACCCCGCACCGACCAGCTTCGCGCTGAACGGGGTGACCTGTACCGGCGGCACGGCCCCGACCACCTCGCCGACCACGTCGCCCACGACCGCGCCCCCCACCACGCCACCCCCCACCACGCCACCCCCCACCGGGCCGGCGGACATCACCGTGAACAGCACCACGAAGTACCAGACCATCGACGGGTTCGGGGCCGCGGTGTCGATCTGGGGTGGCGCCTGGTCGACGGCCGAGACGCAGACGCTGGTGGGGCTGGGCCCCAATCAGCTGGGTCTGTCTATCGTGCGTACCGGCATCTCACCGGTCTCCAGTGAATGGTCCACCCAGGTGAGCGCCTTGAAGACGGCGAAGTCGTACGGGTCGGGGGTGAAGATCCTGGCGTCACCGTGGACGGCGCCGGCGGCGTGGAAGACGAACAACAGCCGGACCAACGGCGGCAAGCTGAAGCCCGAATACTACGACGACTACGCATACCACCTGAACAACTACGTCCAGTACATGCGGAACCAGGGTGTGACGATCGATGTCACCTCGGTACAGAACGAACCGGACTGGCACCCGGACTACGACTCGATGGACTGGTCCGGCACCGAGCTGGAAACGTTCGTACGTGACCAGGGCGCGAAGGTGCAGAACACCAAGCTGATGGTCGCCGAGGCGGTGAACATGAACTACAGCTACACCGACCCGACCCTGAACGACGCGAGCGCCCGGAACAACCTCGGCTACATCGGCGGCCACCTGTACGGCACCGAGGCCGCGGGTCGGCTGAAGCCGTACTCCCTGGCCGACCAGTACAACAAGCCGGTGTGGATGACCGAATGGAACCTGCACGCGGCCGACGGCAGCGGCTCCAACATCTGGGGCGACCCCAGCAACCAGGCGGTCTGGAACGAGACGCTCGACGACATCATGCGTACGGTGCACAAGTCGATGGAGTCCAACTGGAGCGCCTACGTCTGGTGGTACGGCAAGCGCTACTACTCCTTCATCGGGGACGGTGAGGCGGCCTACGGCACCGTCGCGGGTGCTCCGCTGAAGCGTGGGTACGCGTTCTCGCAGTACGCCAAGTACGTCCGACCCGGCTACCAGCGGGTCGCGCTGACGAAGAGCTCCAAGGCCTCGCCGCTGGAGGTGACCGCATACCAGGGCGGCGGGAAGATCACGCTGGTGATCCTCAACCGGTCGACGAGCGCCGTCAACAACGCCGTCATCCAGGTGCCGCAGAACGTGACGAAGGCGGAGCACTACCTCACCTCGCAGTACGCCAACGCGGCCGGCCAGCCGACCAGCGTGAACGGAGGACAGGTCAGCCTCAACGTCGGCGCACGAAGCATCTCCACGGTCGTGCTCACCCTCTGAGCGCGGCGCATCCTGGTCGGGCGTGTGGGTGTGAGCGATCGACCGCACCTACACGCCCGGCCGACTTCCGGCCACGCGTCGTCGACATGCGGGACGGAGGGGCCCAGGGGGCTGTCGTCAGGCCGCGACGTGGACCCGGATGCTCTCCGCACCCCGTGCCGCGAACCACGTCTCGAGTTCGGCGCCGTCGAGCGACCCGGCCCCGTGCTCGTCGACCAGGACCGGACCGACCACGGTCCCCCTGGCGCCGTCGAACCGGCAGCCGGACATCCGGGCCCCGGCCAGGTAGGCGCCGACCAGATCGAGACCGCTGAGGTCCGCGCCGCGGAAGTCGAGATGATCGCCCGACAGGTACGGCACCGGCGGCGCGACGGCACACCAGTCCTCAAGGGCCCTTCTCGCATCGGGACTGTCCGGCCAACGGACCACGTCGGCGCCACTGCGCGGGGAGCCGCTCACCGGCGTCGGCCACCGGATCGGCGCCGCATCACGTGGCCGACACCGGCCTGCCGGGCGGCACGGTCACGAACGGTGCAGCGCCTGCAGCACCGCGAGCGCCGCCTCGTCGCGCAGGAAGTGCAGATCGGTGCGGGTGGCGTGGTCGGCGAGGGTCAGCGCGAACCCGCGGAGCGCCGGGAGGGCGGCGACGATCTCTGCCACGTTGTGCGGCGTGAAGTTGAACGTGGCGAGCAGTTGGTGGTCGCGTCCGAGCTGGTTCAGGTCCTCGACCTGGAACTCGTCCTCGAACTCCGGCGCCTCGTCCCGCAGGAACTCCCAGGAGTTGCGGTACTCGGGCAGCACGTCGACCTGGAAGAGGTCGGCCCGGAGGTCGGGCGTGTCGGCGTACCGGCTCAGCACCCAGGACGGGTCGTCGTCGTGAGCGATCTCGATGCCGGCGTAGACCATGCCGATTCCCGCCCGACTCAACGCCGCCCGCACGTCGGCCGGTGGAACGGTGCCGGTGATCGGCTGGACGAGGTCGGGCCTGAGCGCCTCCGCCCTCCGCAGGGCGTCGATCGGTTCTGCTCTGAAGTCCAGCTCCACGACGAACTTCGCCCGGCTCAACGACTTGCCGATCTCGCCGGCCAGGTCGAGGGAGACGACCCGCTCGTCCGCGAACCGGGGATCCGGGTCGAGCGCGACGCCGACGAGGCTCGCCCCCAGTTCCTCGACCGCCACGGCCTCGGCGGCCGAGCGCACCCGGTCGACCTTGATGACCTTATTCGTCATACCGCACCACGTTTCCGTTCAGGTCGTCCGCGCCCCGGAAGTCGTCGGGAATGACCCAGATCTTGCCAGCCGTGCTCGTCGAGATCTTCCAGTACGGTGAGCCGTCCGGGGTGTGCCGCCCCCCACCGGGGTGAACCTGGATGTTGGTGATCTCGGGATGGCCCTGGATCCGCACCTGTACGGCGTTGCCGGAGGTGCCCTTCTTCGTGCTCTGCTGCACGGTGGCCGGATATCCCGCATCGTTGAACTGTTGCGCGATCTCTTCGGCGGACTTCCCCGCGACGGACTTCGGGTCGTCGATGATGTGGTTGATGAACGCCTCCGGGCTCTCGGCGTTCGAGGTGGAGTCGGACCCGTTCCCTTCGTCGTCCCCGGTCTTCGGCTTCCCCTGCCCTTCCTCGCCGCCCGGCCGACCCTGCCGGGCCTCCGTGGCGACGGTCTCCTGCGCCCGGCTGACGTTGTCCGGGGCGTCGGGGGTACTGCGGCGTCGCCCTGACGGGGTGCTGCCGTCGCCGTCGCCGTCGCCTTCGCCGTGCGGCCGGGACGGGTTCGGGCCGTCGCCGTGCCCGCCCCCGTGCGGGGTGTGCGGTTTCGCCATCGTCGGGCCTAGCCGTCCAGGAGCTTCGAGAGGTTGGTCAGGCTGGTGATCAGAGCCATGACGTAGGTCAGGATGCGGCCGGCCCACTTGACGACGGCCGCCGCGATCTGCGAGGCGATCACCGGGATGGTGACCACGAAGATCGCCTCGACCGCCCACACGATCACCCGGGCCACCAGGTCGGCGATGAGGTCGCGCACGATGTCGCGGGTGAACATCACCAGGTTTCCGGCGGCCTGCGTGGCGGCGGCCATCGCGGCGGAGATCCCGCCGAGTCCGTTGATGGCCTCCACGTTGTGTTCCATCAGAGAGTGGTACGCCGTGGCGGCCCGCCCCTGCCAGTGCGGCATGTCGCCGTCCACGAAGGACTTCAGGTCGGTGGCCATGCTCTGCAGCGCCGCGGCCATGTTGTCCCAGGTGGCGGCGTGCGAGGCGACCACGTCCGGCATGCCGGCGAGCTCGTCGAGGATCTGCCGCAGCGGCTCGAAGTATTCCATCGCCCAGCCCAGGCCGTTGGCCAGCAGCGCGCTGAACGGGTCCATCACGCTGGCGGCGACCTCGATCCCGAACGCCGCCCCCGCGATCAGGTCGTCGACCCAGCCTTCGCTGTGGATCGCGTCGACCAGCCCCTGGAAGCTGTCGGCCAGGGCGGCCCCGGTCCAGGGCTTGCGGGTGGACTGGACGTCGGCGATCAGCGACGTGTCCGTCATGACGCGGACCTCGTCAGGCCGCCACCCGCCTTGCGGATCGTGCTGTCCGCGTCGTTGTCGGCGTTGTCGTAGTTGTCCGCGGTCTTCTGCAGCCCCTGCACGACCAGCGACAGGTTCTCCTCGACGTACGCGATCAACTCGTCCTGCCGCTTGTGCCGGCCCTCCAGGATCGCGGGCATCCACGAGCACAGCAGCCCGTACGCCTCGTCGTTCTGGGCGATGTGCGCGCTGGCGGTCTTGACCGCGTCGAACCGGCCGCGCACCGCCTCGACGTTGCGGGCGTGCGCGCGGATCTGCTCCGCGTCGACCGCGAAACCGTCCGCCATCCCGCTCACCACCGACCGTACTGGTCGTCGGGGCCGTCCCCGGCGTCATCGGTGTCGCGCAGCTGCTGCCCGACCCGCTCGGCGATGGCCCGCGCCGCGGCCGACTCGGTGCCCACCGTGTCGGCGATGATCTCCTGCGAGCGGTCGGCGAGCTGCCGCTTCGCCTCCCGGATGGTGTCCATGATCGTTCTGGCGACGACCTCGGGTGCGACCCGCTGGATCCGCGAACCCAGCCGCAGATCGAGCAACGCCCCGCTGGAGTCGACCGTGACCTCCGCCAGCCCGTTGCCGTCGGCAACCGTGACCCGCAACTCCTGGAGCCGGTCGCTCATCGCCTTGGTGTCGGCCGCGAGCTGGTCGATCCGACCCTTCCACGCCGCCAACCGATCCATGGCGCCGTCCGGATCCAGCAAGCCTCCCGCGCTCGGAACGCCGGCCCCCATGTGTCCCCCGGTCGCTTTCCGTGATCATGCCTGGCCGGGGGAAGGCTAACATCGCATCCGCGACGATGACTACGGCCGGTAGGGTCACGGTCCACAACAGACGTACATCCGACGGAAGGCGTCCGGCGACGGCGATCCCGCACCTGCGCTCCATCGAGGACGGAGCCGGGCCGGCGAGGCGGAGGGGAACCATGACGACCACCCCGCAACTGCTCGCCTTCGGCGGGATCATCGTGCTCGGCGCAATGTCGCCCGGGCCGGACTTCGCCGTGGTGGTCCGGCACTCGGCCGTCTCGGGCCGTACCCATGGCACGCTGGCCGCGGCGGGGATCGCCGCCGGGGTGTTCGGCTGGGCGGTCGCCGCCGCCTCCGGAGTCGCCGCCCTGGTGACCCTGGTACCCGTCGCCTTCACGGTCATCAAACTGGTGGGCGCGGGCTATCTGGCCTACCTCGGGCTCCGGGCGGTCGGCGCGGCGCGGCGTGCCGGAGGACTCCCGCTGAAGCCGGCCGCGGCGGCCGCCCGGCGGCCGGGCCGGTGGGCCGCGTTCCGGGACGGCCTGCTCTGCAACATCCTCAACCCCAAGGCGGCGGTCTTCTTCGTCGCGCTGCTGCCGCAGTTCCTGCCGGCCGATCCCGGCCTGGTCGACACGGTGACCCTGTCGGTGGTCGCCGTCGCGATCACCGGTGCCTGGTTCGTCGCCGTGGCCACCCTGGTCGCCGGGCTCCGTCGGGTGTTCGCCCGGCCGGGGGTACGCCGTGCCGTCGACGGGCTGACCGGCGTGGTGCTCATCGGCCTGGGCGTCCGCCTCGCCCTCACCAGCGCGCGCTGACCGACCGCCCGGCGGGGCGTCGGGGCCGCCCGTTCCTGCCAGGCGGGGGCGGCCCCGGTGGTCAGCCGATCTGGAGCCGCCAGACCGCGTGGTTGTTCGAGTCGTCCGGGTCCGGGGCGTCGCTGTGGATGTCGGTGGTGAAGCCCCAGTCCGTGACACAGGCATCGATCTTGAACGAGTAGGTGAGCCGGACGCTCTCCGCCCGCTCGAGCGGGCGGTAGCCACCGCCGGACGCCGGGTCGCCGGGGGTGTCCAGCCAGTAGGGCGAGTCGTACTCGCCGTTCGGCAGGAACGCGCCGCCCCGCCACTCGAGGTGGAAGCGGCCGGAGCGGTAGGTGCTGTGGTTCCGCACGGTGAAGGTGACCGACACCTCCCGCAGTTGGCCGTCGCACGCCCCGGTGACCGGCTGCGCCACCGGTTCGGCCACGGTCAGGCCCAGGTCCGCGGGATGCGTCACGAGCGGGAAGGCCGACGGACCGGCGACCTGCCGGCCGGGGCCGGGCTCAGCCGGCCCGGGTGGCGGTCACGTCGGCCGTGATCCGCATGGTCAGGTCGATGACCTGCCAGAGCACCGCGGGAGCGTCCGCTCCGTCCATCGTGGTGACGGTCTTCGAGTGCCCGTTCGTGTACGCCACGGAAACCGTGTAGGAGTAGCGGTCGGCACCCGGGATCGCCGGCCGGTAGGCCGACCCGAGAGTACGGAATTCGCGGCCGTTGACCGTCGCCATCAGATCGGTGGTGTAAAGGTGGACGGTGCTGGAAAGAACGGTGTACGACTCGTCGACGCCCGCGAATCCCCCGGTCCTTTCCACGGTGACCTGGTACGCGGTGCTCCGGGCGGCCTGCGCCGGACCGGCGACCGCCAGGACGCTACCTCCAGCCCCGATGAGCAGCGCGAACGCCGTGATGACGCGACCGATGGCGCGCAGCATGGCAGGCATGGCTGAACCCCTTTCCTCGTGGGAACGGCGAAACGGCCGGCGCAGCGGATCCGGCGGTCGCCGACTTCCGCCCGGCCGCGTGACGGTGGTCACGCCGAGCGGCCGGCCATTTCCTTGTCGCCCTCTTTCTAACACCGTCCGGAACCATGTCTCCATGGGCCGTAAGTCCCTACAGGACAGTGCGTACGGTGCAATTTGTTTCGATTGTTTCCCACCTTTTTAGAATGCGACCCGGGGGGCGTCGCCCCATGGGGTTAGGGTCCGGGGCATGAGTGTTCATCCCCGCGTCGTCGCCGACGACTTCCCGGCCACCCTGCGCTTCTACACCGGCCTGCTCGGCGAGCCGGAGAAGGTCGTCGCCGACTTCGAGTACGCCAGCTTCGACTCCGCCGGCGAAACGGTGCTCGCCCTGCTCGGCCGGCGGGCCGCCGAGGCGGTGCTGCCGATCGGCCGGGGCGACGGCGGCGTCCTGGTGGTCGTACCCGTGCCGGACGTCGACGCCGCCGTCGCGGCGCTGCCGGCGGACGCGGTCGTCGTCGCGCCCGCCGACCGGCCCGGCTGGGGCGTCCGCTCGGCCTACCTGCGCGACCCGGAGGGCAACCTGGTCGAGGTGCAGACCTGGACGACGGGCTGAGCGCCGCCGGAGAGACGAACCGCCCCCGGTCGCCGTGGTGGCGGCCGGGGGCGGTCGGCGGGAGCGGGTTCTCTCAGATGATGATTTTGTACATGTTCCAGCCGCTGCCGGCCTTGACCCGGGTGGCGAAGCTGCCGTTGCCCAGTCCGGCGTAGGACCAGAGGACGCCGTTGGCGTCACGGCCGACCAGGTCGTTGCGGCCGTCCTCGTTGAGGTCGCCGATGGCCAGCACCGAGTTGTAGATGTTCCAGCCGGCGAAGACCTTGGCCCGGCCGCTCCAGCCCTTGTTGCCGTTGCTGAGGTACCGGTACATCACCCCGGTGCTGTCGATGCCGATCAGGTCGCCGTGGCCGTCGCCGTTGAGGTCACCGGCGCCGAAGACCCGGGGCTAGATGTTCCACCCCGACCCCACCTGCACCCGCGGGTTGATGCCCCCCTTGCCGGTGGTCGTGTACAACCACAACTTGCCGTACGCGTCGAGGCCGAGGATGTCGTCGTGCCCGTCGCTGTTCACGTCACCGGGGGCGAGGATCGACCGGTACATCATCCACCCCGCACCGAGGCTCTTCGTCCTGCTCCCGCCGAAGGAGAGCTGACCGTTGCCCAGGTACGCCTTCATGCCGCCGTTGCCGTCCCGGACCAGCAGGTCCGGCAGGGCGTCCCCGTCGAAGTCCCCGAACGGCACCAGCGCGGAGGTACGCGCCGAGCCGCTGCAGCTCAGGCACCAGTTTTCGGTGTACCCGTGGTCGAAGAGCCGGCCCGGCACCGTGCCGGTCTGGTAGGTGCCGTACCAGTGGGCCTCGCCGGTCGACTTGACCCCGAGCAGGGACGCACCGCCGTCGCAGCCCATCTCCCGGAATCCGAAGCTGGCACAGCTCACGAGGAGCTCGCCCGCGGCGACCGTCACCGGCGCGGTGCCGCCGGTGGCAGTGCCGGTGAGGGTCCACCGGTAGATCCCGTTCAGCGCCAGCTTGCCCGACGCGAGCTTGCCGTCCCAGCTGTCCGAGACGAATTCCCGGGCGGTGCCGCCGGTCCGCCGGTGAACCACCTCGCCGGTCCACTTGGCGGAGACGGTCATCTCCCAGCCGGACAGGGGCCGGGTCAGCCGGAACGACCCGTACCACGGGGTCTGGTCGGACCGGGGATGGAAGAAGTAGGTCACCTCCTGGCTGCCGGCCTGGGGTGGGGTGCCGGGTACGCCGGTGTCGATGACGTGCACGGCGTTGTCCGCGTCGACGTACGCGACCCCGCCACTGTGCCGGTCGACCGCCCAGGACACCCGGCGATCGTCGGCCGGCGTACCCGCGGCGAGGTCGGCGAGCTTCACCGGCGCCCGCACGGTGCCGTCGTGGAAGTCGGTGAGCTGGAGTGCGCCGTTCTGGTGCCGGACGACGAAGCCGTCGCCCAGCATCACCGGTCCGGCCGGCAGGCTCAGGTTCCGGTTGGCCTGCAGGTCGTAGACCCCGGCCGGCCCCGCCGTCCCGCAGGACCAGTAGAGCCAGCGGGCGCTGGTCTGCAGCTCGGTCGGCACGCACGTCGCGCCGGTGGAGATCGTCCGGGTGGTGTCGGTCGCCAGGTTCACCGCCTTGATCTGGCCGGCCGTGCCGGTGGACCGCCACAGGGTGTCGAACCAGAGCGCCGCTCCGGTGATCGAGCCCAGCTGCTTCACATCCCCGTGCGCGTTGTCGACGAGGTACTGGGCGTCCGACGTGCCGTCGTCGACCACGATGTACCGGTTTCCGACGTCGATGACCCGCCCGTTGTGGGTGGTCAGCGCCCTGCTGCTGTAGCTGGAGGGGGCGTCCTGGAACGTGTAGAGGGTGTCCGCCGCGCCGTCGGCCCCCGGGGACACGTAGACCACGCCCTCCCCGTTGCCCTCCGCCAGCCGTACGCAGGCGACACCCGGCGCGCAGGGCACCAGCGGCTTGGCGAAGGCGGTGCCGCCGGCCTTGACCTGGTCGCCGTTCGCGAGCGGGTGGTTGTAGATCGCGTACTGGGTCCGGCCGGTGGTCCCGACGACCTCGTTCTGCACGTGCCGGACCCGGCCCTGGTGGTAGAGCAGACCGGCGTTCTTCGCCGGGTCACGGACCGGAAGCAGGGACGTGGTGGTCGGCGTCCGGCCCGGCAGCGCGCTGATCCGCCGTACCGCCCAGTCGCCGGCGCCCGAGCCGCCCACGACCAGCGCGGTGGCGTCGGGCGCCTGGACCAGGGCGGTGTTCTCCGAGTCGACCCGCGGCAGCACGGTCGTCGTGGCGCCGCCGTCGGCGGGCACGGCGATCGCCGGCTCCCCGGCACGCGAGGCGACCAGGCCGTCACCGACGATCGCCGAGCGCGCGAAACTGTCGTAGGGCGGCCGCAGCACCCGGGCTCCGGTGTCGGTGCCGCTCAGCAAACCGCTGCGCGAGTACAGCTGGAAGGTGCCGCTGCCGTTCGTCTCGGACGACCAGGCGACGGTGTCGCCGGAGATCCGCCAGTATCGGCCGGTGGCGTAGGGGTAGGTCGCGCCGGGGATCTCGACGATCCGCGCGCTGGCGAGGTCGAGCAGGCCGGCCCGGGTCTCGGCGCCGACCATGTACGACACCACGGCGGAGGTGAGGTCACCGACGAGTCCGCCGCCCACGCTGCTGGCGCGAGCGCCCTCCGGCAGGGTGACCGGAGTGTTGCTGGCGACCGTGCCGTCGGCGGCGAAGGTGAGCAGCTCCGTCCCGACCGGCGCGTAGTTCACCCACTTCTCCGCCACCATCGTCCGGCCGTAGACGTCGAGGCTCCGGTAGTCGGCGGGTGCGGTCCACTGCTGCCAGCTCTGGTCGGACAGGTCGAGCACGCTCACCGTGTTGTCCGGCGCGGGCTTGGCCGGCACCTCCGCCGTGGTGGCGACGAGGTCACCGCCGGCGGACTTGAGCAGCTTGTACGGGACGCCCGCCAGGTCCGGGACCTGCACCGTCTGGCCGGTGTCGTACCGGGTCCAGAGGTAGGTGGCCGAGGTGTCGTGGCGGTGCAGGAAGCCGGTGACCCCGGCGAAGATGATCGCCTCGTGGGCCGGGACGGTCGGCTCGCCGGCCGGGAAGACGGCGATCTCGCGCGGTGCGGCGCTGGTCTCGGCGGCGGCCGGAACGGCCGGGGCGACCAGCAGCCCCAGCGCGAGGGTGGTCGCCAGGGCGCCGGCCGAAAGACTGCGGCCCAAGAGGTCCTCCTGGATTGGTGCGGCGCGGAACGCGCCGGATGCCGGGAGCGTAGCTTGATGATCTTCGACGGGTGTGCCGCCGAACGGATGATTTCCCGCTACATCCGCTCCGGCGTACGGATGCCCAGCAGGTAGAGCCCCTGCCGGAGCACCCGCGCGGTCAGCTCGCAGAGCACCAGCCGGCTCTCCCGTACCGGCTCGTCGGCCCGCAGCACCGGGCAGCGCTCGTAGAAGGCGCTGAACGCGGCGGCCAACCGGTAGAGGTAGGCGGCGAGGTGGTGGAACTCCAGGCTCCGCTCCACCTCGGCGACCACGGTCCCGAACCCGACCAGCTCGAACGCGAGCGCCCGCTCGGCGGGCCCGGCGAGGATGATCCCCGCGTCCGGCCGCGCCGCCACCCCGGCCCGCCGGAAGATCGACCGGATCCGGGAGTACGCGTACTGGAGGTAGGGCGCGGTGTTGCCGTCCAGCGCCAGCATCCGCTCCCAGTCCAGCACGTAGTCCTTGTGCCGGTCGCTGGACAGGTCCGCGTACTTGACCGCGCCGATGCCGACCGCCCGGCCCACCTCGGCGGCCTCCGCCTCGCCCAGCCCCGGGTTCCGCTCCCGGGCCAGCGCGGTCGCCCGGGCCACCGCCTCCTCCAGCAGGCCGACCAGCTTCACCGACTCCCCGGCCCGGCTGCGCAGCATCCGGCCGTCCGGCCCGAGGATCGAGCCGAACCCGACGTGCTCCGCCCGGGCCGGCGGGACCAGCCAGCCAGCCTGCGCCGCCGCCGCGTACACCATCTCGAAGTGCCGCCGCTGCGGCAGGCCGACCACGTAGAGCAGCCGGGTCGCGCCCAGCGTCCCGGTCCGGTGCCGGATCGCCGCCAGGTCGGTCGCCGGATAGCCGTACCCGCCGTCGGACTTGCGCACGATCAGCGGCAGCGGCTGCCCGTCCCGGCCCACCTGGCCCGGCGGGAAGACGCAGGCCGCCCCGTCGCTCTCCCGCAGCAGCCCGAGCCGGTCCAGCTCGGCCACCACCGGATCGAGCAAGTCGTTGTAGCTGCTCTCACCGTGGAAGTCCCGCTCGGTCAGGGTCACGTCCAGCAGGTCGTACACGGTCAGGAAGTAGCGCTCGGACTGCTCGACCAGCAGCCGCCAGAGCCGCAGCGTCGCCTCGTCGCCGCCCTGCAACGCCACCACCCGCCGCCGGGACCGCTCGCGGAACACCTCGTCGGCGTCGAACTTGGCCCGCGCCGCCTTGTAGAACGAATCCAGGTCGCCCATGGAGAGCTCCTGCGTCGCCTCGGCCTCGCCCAGGTCCACCAGGTGCTCGATCAGCATCCCGAACGGTGTGCCCCAGTCGCCGAGGTGGTTGGCCCGGACCACCCGGTGGCCCAGCCACGCCAGCAGCCGGGCCGCCGCGTCACCGATCACCGTCGAGCGCAGGTGCCCGACGTGCATCTCCTTCGCCACGTTCGGCGCCGAGTAGTCGACCACCACGGTCTCCGGCGCGGCGGCCGCCGGCACCCCGAGCCGCGGGTCGGTGGCCAGCGCGGAGACCAGGCCGCCCAGCGCCTCGTCGGAGACGGTCAGGTTGACGAAGCCCGGGCCGGAGACCTCCGCCGCCGCGCACAGGTCGGCCAGCTCCGCGCGTTCCAGCACCTCCGCGGCGATCGCCCGCGGCGGCCGGCCCAGCCGCCGGGCCAGCGCCAGCGCCGCGTCGGACTGGAAGTCCGCGCGCTGCGAGCGCCGCACGACCGGATCCACCGGTACGCCGGCCACCGTTTCGAACGCCGGCGCCAGCCGGTCGGTCAGCAACTTCTCCAGGTTCATGGGTACGCCGATCTCGCTCGGATCCGCCGCACGCGGATCACCGGACTACGGGATGCGGGCGGACCGAGGACGATCGGCGATGACCGGCGGCTCGATCCGCCGGTCGCAGAGAGGAATGCTCAGCGCAGGCGGTCGCGGGACCGCCGGCGTCGCAGCGCGCCGAGCTGGACGTCGGGGGACGTCGGCAGGGGCGCATGCGAGCTGGTCATGTCAGCAGCCTAACCGGCCGGCCCGGGGGCGGTGCAAGGGCCTTCCCCCGGACCGGCCGGCCGGCGTACGCGAATCGTCAGGCCGGCGTGGCGACCGCCTTGCGGTAGCGCTCGGCCCGTCGCCGCATCTGGGTGTACGCGCTGGTCAGGCCCATCGCGCGGCGGACCTCGACGAGGGTCCGGCGGACCTCGGCCCGGGTCCGCTCGGTGCCCTCGTAGATCAGCTCGTCGACCAGGCCCGGCTGCGCCTCGAACCGGGCGCGCCGCTCCCGGACCGGGTCGAGGAACCGGTTGAGCGCCACCGCGAGGGCCTCCTTGACCTCGACGTCACCGACCCGACCCGCCCGGTAGCGGGCCTTCAGCTCCTCGACCTGCGCCCGGTCCGGGTTGAACACGTCGTGGTACGCGAAGACCGGGTTCCCCTCCACCGTCCCGGGCACATCCGCCCGGACCCGGTTCGGGTCGGTGTACATGCCCATCACCTTGCGGCGCACGGTGGCCGCGTCGTCGGAGAGCGCGATCGCGTTCCCCTTGCTCTTGCTCATCTTTCCTTGGCCGTCCGTGCCGATCAGGGTGGGCGTCTCCGACATGATCAGCTCGGGCACCGGGAAGGCCTCGCCGTAGAGGTGGTTGAACCGCCGGGCGATCTCGCGGGTCACCTCGACGTGTGCGGCGTTGTCCTTCCCCACCGGGACGGCCTGCCCCTTCACGCAGAGGATGTCGGCGGCCTGGAGGACGGGATAGCCGAGCAGCCCGTACGGCATCTCCTCCTTGCCGGCGTCGCGGCTCATCTCCTTGAGCGACGGGACGCGCTCCAGCCGGGGCACGGTGACCAGGTTCTGGAAGAGGGTGTTCAGGTCGCCGACCTCGGGGATCGCCGACTGGAGGTAGAAGGTGGCGCGGTCCGGCTCGACCCCGGCGGCGAGGATGTCGGTGACCATCTCCCGGGCGTTCCGGGCCACCTGCTCGATGTCCTCGCGGGTGTTCCTCGTGGTGAGCATGTGCAGGTCGGCGATGATGAAGAAGCTCTCGTACCGCTGGTGCAGCTTCACCCGGTTGGCGATGCTGCCGACGTAGTGGCCCAGGTGCAGCCGCCCGGTCGGGCGGTCCCCGGTGAGCATGCGTGTTGAAGACATGGTGGTACGCCTCTCGTGCTGATCGGTGGCTGGGATGCGCGGGCGCGCGGAAACGACCCGGGTTCGGACCCGGATCAGTGGAGTCGGCTCGTCAGAACGAGCGCCGCCATCGCCCGCCGGCGCGGAACCGCAGCCCACCGGCACGGAGTACGTCGAGGATCTGCTCCCGACCGTCGTCGACACGGGCCGGGAGGACCGGAGCGGCAGCCGCCGGGAGACCGTCGACGGTCTCCGGGGTGCACCTGCTCGGCCGGATCATGCCTGACACGGTAGCCGCTCGACGGCCCCCCGCGCACGCAGGAACGCGGCGACTCCCGGCCGCCGCGTCCCGCGGGTCCCGCTCAGTCCCGGCGGTAGCTCTCGGCGTAGTAGCTGCCCACCCGGTCCCGGTACTCGGGGCGGTCGAAGTCGTCCGGGTCGAAGGCCGGCGACTCCTTCACCTGGTCCCGGGTGCGGTCCACGTGCACGATCCGATCCAGGTGGTCGACCCGGGCCACCGTGCCGACCGGCAGCAGCACCTTCCTGCCGAAGATCCACGGGCCGGTGTCCACCACCAGGTAGCGCGCACCGGCGTCCTCGCTCGCCGCATCGATCGAGCCGATCCGGCCGTCGGTGGCCTCGACCCGGTAGCCGGTGAGGTCGATCGGCGTGCCCGGGCCGGGTGCGTCCGGGCCGCCGTCGTGCTCCGTCCGCTGCCGGGGCACCTCCTCCGGGCTGGTCTGGTCGTAGCCGCCGGCGAGGGCGGACGGGTCGCGCCAGGCCCACGGATTGAACGGCTGCACAGCACACCTCCGATGTCGTCGTTCCGACGACCAGAAGATGCCCGGCCGCCTGTGCCGGGAAACGCGGACGCAATTTCCCGTTCATCGTCGGCCGATTCTGCGAGATACCTCATAATCGATGCGCTGCGGTCCGCGGAATTCATGTTCCCAGGTCAGCGCCGTTGATCCGGCCGATCGGCACACCGGGCGGCGCGCCGGAATGTCCGCCGCGCACATTCGATCTCCCCGGCCCTCCCGGCCATTCTGGCCCCACTTCCGGTCGTTACCGAGGAAAGGGAACGCACATGCGGCACATGGTTCGACGGATCGGAATCGCGGCGGCGACGGCAGCCATCCTGGTCGGGGTGGCGGGGACGGGCGCCCGGGCGGCGGGGGCGGTCAACCCGTACACCGCGGAAGGGCTGTGCGGGCTCGGCTTCCGCACCGTCGACCAGGACCCGATCCACGACGGCGCCACCGGCATCCGGCTCGGCACCGTCTACCTGCTGCACAACCCGTTCACCGGGTACGGCTGCGCGGTCACCCTCAAGTCCACGTATGTCGGCGTGCCGACCAGGACCCAGGTCTACCTGGACCCGGAGTGGACCCCGTTGGCGCTCGACGACGGCGACCGCCGCTACGCCGCCGGCCCGATCTACGCGTTCGTCCAGGGCGGCTGCGTGATCTGGGGCGGCCTGATGGAGGACAGCGCCGGTGTCCACCTCCACGACCGGGCGAACCCGGCCATCGGCGGGGCGGTCACCTGCTTCTGACCGTCCGGGCGGCAGCACCGAGGCACTGCCGACGACGGGTGCGGGGGCCGCTGCACCCTGTCTCGCCAGCCTCGGCCCTCGGGTCCTGGCGCGGACAGCGGTCCCCCGACACCTGCCCGGCTCCGACGGCCTCGCACCGGCCGCCGCGGGCCGGTTGCGGTTCCAGCGAGAACCGCCGGAGGTACGAGCTGGAGCCGGCCCCGGTCCGGGTGCGCCTCCTGCGCGCCGGACGTCCGCCCACCAGCGCCTGGCCGACGACACGTGCTGAGCGGACGGCCCGGAGCGCCGGGCAGTACAGCGGCACGCGGCGGCCCGGCACGGGCCGGAGGCCGCAGGCGATGAGGGCGAGCAGGATCAGCAGCAGGGCACCCGGCCTCCGGTACGCGCTGGCCTCCGTACCTCCGTCGCTCCCCCTCGGCGGCGCTGACCTGCGTCGACGCCCGGCTGCCGCTGGCATACTGGCCAGCCATGGTGCTGTCGCGTGGCTGGTCGCTCTTTCTGCTCGGGGTCGGTGTCTGGACCTGGGTGATCTGGCCGAGGTTCGCGGCCGCGATCTGGAACGATCCGCGTTCGTGGTCGACCGGGACGGTGGGCGAGGGCGCCGGGACGTCCTTCCTCTGGGTGCACGCGCTGCTGATCGGCGCTTCGCTGGCGATCGGCACGACGGTCGGGGTCCTCGGCGTCCGGGGTTGGCTCGCGGCACGCCGCGGTCGCCCCACCGCCTGACGCGCAGCGGTTGACCGGGTTCGTGCTGTCCCCTGCACATCGCACGCGTCGGCGTCGTCCGCCGGCCGTTCGCCGGACGTGACGGTGCCGATCCGATCCATGACCGCGCTGAGCTGGCAAGATAGCCGCGCGATGATGATGTGACGCGGGACGCTACCCGTCGATTTGACGTTCAAACCCGAAGCCGCGTAACTTTCTCTCTGCCAGCGCGGAACGGGGCAAACGGGACGAAAGCCCGGGAGCGCCAAACCAGCTGGATGCCGGGTCGGACGGAGGCAGGTGCCTACGAATGGCCCGGTCCGGGCGGGGCCCGTCGAAACGCCGCAGGGCGGATTTGGCGGAGCGAGACCGACCGGGTAAGGTTGTCGACCGGCAGGGCACCGGGCGAGCTTGCGGGCGACCGCAGCGGCCGGTTCTGCCAAATCCGATGATCAGGCGCAGCGGTTCACTGCTGCGCGGGTTCAGCGGACGCCGACCCGTACGAAGCATGACAGACCGGGACACACGGTTTGACACGGCAGAGACGGTGAGGTAACGTA
>NZ_RJLN01000101.1 GCF_003725545.1 Micromonospora solifontis
CAGACCAGCCCGCCGAGCACCACCGCCCGGCCCCGGCCGGCCCCGGTCCGCCGCCGGATCACCGGCAGCTCGGCGGTCAGCCCGCCCTCGGCGCGGCGCAGGTCGATGTGCTGGAACGCCAGCCAGTCGAGGATGGCGGGCAGCCGGACGCCGATCGCCTGTTGGTGGTGCTCCAACCGGCGGTCGGCAGCCCACTCGCCCTGCTCCAGCGACTCGTGGACGGTCAGCCGGCAGCCGTGGCCGGCCGGGACGAGCGTGGCGGTCAGCAGGCTCCGCCGCCGGCCCTCGCGCCAGCGCAGCACCAGCAGCTCCGACGGCTGCCGGCGTACCACCTCGACCTCGACGTCGGCGTCGAAGCCGGGCAGCCCGGCCGTCCGCAGCAGCAGCCGCTCCGGCGCGTCCGGCGCCGATGTGGTCTCGGCGAACCACTTGGCGAGCAGCGCCGGGTCGGTCAGCGCCCGCCACACGCGGTCGGCCGGGTGGAACAGCTCGACATCGGTGTCGATCTCGATCACGCGGAGACTCTACGGCCCGCCCGCGCCCGCGTCAGCGACGGGCGGGGCGTCACTCCGTCGCCTGCTCCGGGTCGCCGTCGTGCCAGCGGGCGCGCCACGCCGCCTCGCTGGTCTCCTGATGCGTCTTCTCCTCGAACACCGTCCCGCGGAGCGCGTGCCGGGCGTCCGCCAGCAGCACCAGCTCCACCGCGACCAGCGCGACGCAGATCGCGGTGAGCAGCCCGAGCGCGGCCAGCGCCGGCAGGTGCTCGGCGACCGGCAGCCCGGCGGCCAGCGCCAGCAGCACGCCGACCCGGGTCCACGTCATGGTCCTGAGGGTGCGCCACTGGAACGCCATGTCCGCGGCCAGATAGACCATCACCCCGGCGAAGAGCAGGGGTACGGCCGGTCCGTGCCCCCGTTCACCGACCCCGCCCGCCGGGTCGGTGATGGTGCGGACCAGTTCCTCGGCGCCGATGGCGAACAGGATCACGCCGGCGATCATCGGCAGGTACAGGTACGCGTACGCGTCGCGGGCCATCGCGACCCGCGGGCGGCCCTGGGCGGAGTGCAGCGCGATCCGCGCGGCCGGCCCGATCATGTCGAAGTGCGCCCACCACAGCGCGGCCGTGAACAGGATGCCCATCATGGCCGCCGGGATGGCGGGCCAGGTGACCGGCTTGCCGAGCAGGTTGCCGCCGACGCCGACCGAGATCACCGACTCGCCCAGCGCGATGATGAGGATAAGGTCGTAGCGTTCCGTCCAGTGCTCCGCGGAGGTGACCTCCCAGCCCCTGGTGCCGGTGACCAGCCCGCTGGCGTACTGGATCAGGACGACGGCGACCCACAGCCCGTCCCGCAGCCCCAGCCCCACGTCGGTGTTTTTGATCATCGGCGGGACCAGTGCCGCGACGAAGAGCAGGATCGTCGTGACCACGATCTCGGGGATGAACTGGTAGAGCTTGCGGCGGGCGCTCGGCCGGCCGCGGGTGGCGTGCGCGTAGAGCGCCAGGTGCACGGCCCGGATCACCACGTAGCTGAGCGTGACCAGGATCGGCCCGGCCGCGTGCTCGTGCAGTCCGTCGAAGGTCTGCGGCAGGGCCAGCGCGAACGTGAACAGGGCCATCATGCCGATCACCATCAGCACCGGGACGAAGCCCTCGCCGAGGCGTAACCGGCTGGCCACCACGCTGTGCACGATCCAGCACCACCAGAGCACGGCGAGCACCAGCAGCGCGTGCAACAGCTCCCGCAGGGTCACGTCCGCCGCGGTGGCCCGGGTGATGATGAAGAACGACACCACGAAGACGAGGTCGAAGAAGACCTCGAACTTGTCCACGCGGGCGGCCGGGGCGATCGGCACGGCCGGCCCCAGCCTGCCGCGCCGCTGCTCGCCCTCCACCGGACGAGTCTCGCAGCGCCGCACGGGCCGCGGGGCGGATTCGGGCGGCAAGCGGGCCGGCCGCCGCCCCGCCGGTCACCCGCCCTGGCCGGTGGTCGCCCGGCCCAGGTAGGTGAGCGGTCCCGGGTCGGGTACCGGGATCACGTGGAAGCCGAGCCGGTCGTAGAAGCCGCGCGCCGGTACGTTGGCGGTGACCATGCCGACGTGCACCGCCGGCGCGCCGGCCCGGCCCGCGGCGGCGAGGAACGTCTCCAGCAGCCGCCGGCCGTGGCCGCGTCCCTGATGCTCGGGGAGCAGGTCGATGTGCAGGTGGGCCGGGTAGTCCGCCAGCTCCGGCAGGAGCAGCCGCTCGGGGTGGTGGTGCAGGGCGAGCATCTCCTCGTCCGGGGTGTGCGGCGGGGTCGTCGGCTCGGGGTAGCGGTGCGCCAGCCGGGGGATCCACTGCCGCCGGTAGGCGCGGACGAAGCCGGGGGTGTCCGCTGTGCCGAGGACGTACCCGACGACCCGGCCGGCGTCCGCCAGGACGAAGGCCAGCTCCGGTTCGAGATGCAGGTAGGGGCCGGCGAACAGGTCGGGCATCAGGTCGTCGGACGCGTACCTGCCGCGGGCGTCCCCGCCCGCGTCGGCGGTGCGGACGCAGATGTCGTAGACCGCGTCGTGGTCGCCGGGCCGGTAGGGCCGGATGATCACTGTGGACGGCGTCGTGCTGCTCATGCCCGGGACCGTACGGCGTGAGACCGTTCTCACCGAACCTCGGAACCGCCCGCCGGCTCAGTCACCCAGCCGTTGGCGGGCGAGGAACTTCGGCACCACCATCCGCCACGCTTCCGTGACCAGCTCGGTCATCTGCTCATGGTCGAGCCGGTCGAGGTGGCAGCACACCCAGTGGTAGCGCAGGTCGGCGGGCGGAGGGAGGAAGAACAGGTCCGGCTCGGCCGCGATCAGCCCGTCCCGTTCGTCCTTCGGGTAGCCGAAGCCCATCGTCCGCTCGTCCCGGGAGAAGGCGACGTAGACGATCCGGCCGACCCGGAACTTGATCCGGTCGCGGATCAGGTGCTCGCTGGTGCGGGGGAGCGTCCGGGCGAGCGCCCGGACGTCGTCGACGGTGACCACACGTCGGACGTTAACGCCCCCCTGCGACAGTTCGGCCCGGCCCGGCCTCGGCGAGGGCGGCCCGAAGCGTGTCGACCAGCGGCCCGTCCGGGTGTTCGAGCCAGTGCTGGACGGCGACCCGCAGGGTGGCCAGGAAGGCCGCGGCCAGGACCCGCGAGCGCAGCGCCGCGCCCGCGCCGCCGAGGCGGCCGGCCAGCTCGCCGGCCAGCTCCCGCTCGATCGCGGTGTACGCGGCGACCTGGTGCGCGACCAGCCCCGGGTGCCCGAGCAGCCGGCGTCGCCGGGTGAGCCAGGACATCGCCGACTCGTCGTAGACGTCGGCGGCGAGGTGCACGGCGGCCGCGCTCAGCGCGGTCCACGGCGGCTCGTCGGCGGGTCGCTCGTGGAGCAGGTCCAGCATCCGGCGTAGCCGCGCGGTGTCGCCGTGGAAGAGGGCCTCCTCCTTGCTGGAGAAGTAGTTGGAGAAGGTCCGGCGGGAGACGTTGGCCGCGTCCGCGATGGCCTCCACGGTGACCCGGTCCGGCCCCTGCTCGGCGGCGAGGCGCAGGGCGGCCTCGTGCAGGGCGCGGCGGGTCGCCGCCTTCTTGCGCTCCCGCAGCCCGCTGCCCTCCGTCACGGGCCCAGCATAGGTGACGTGCTTCTCAATGGGCAAACTTGCCTGCTGCGCAAGATTCGTTGATGATTGCTTGGGGCAACCAACGCCGGCCTGGAGGAGAACCGTGGACACCGCCGCCCGTGAACTCGGCTCGCGGCTGCACGACCTGCTGAAGGGCGTGCGGCTGCTCAAACAGCGGCGCGCCGCCGACCGGCCGGCCATCCCGCTCGGCCTGGTGGGCCTGCTGCGGCACATCGACGCCACCGGGTGCCACGCCCGGGACCTGGCCGAGCGCACCCGGCTCGACCCGTCCACCGTCAGCCGCGCCGTAGCCGCCCTGGTGGCGGACGGGCTGGTGGAGCGGCGGGCCGACCCGGCCGACCGGCGCGCCAGTCAGCTGACCGTCACCGATGCCGGCCGGGCCGCCCTGGCCGACACCCGGGACTGGTACGCCCGGGTGCTCACCCGGGCGCTCGCCGACTGGCCCCCCGACGAGGTGGCGGCGCTGTCCGCCGCGCTCGGCCGGTTCACCCGCGACCTCGAGGTCGCCCTCGCACACCACGACAACCTGGAGGACGCGCGATGAGCGCACCCACCGCAACGGCGGACGCCGCGCCCATGGGCAAGCGGCAGACGCTGGAAGCCCTCAGCGGCCTGCTGCTCGTGCTCTTCGTCGCGATGCTCAGCGGCACGGTGGTCTCGACCGCCCTGCCGAAGATCATCGGCGCGCTGAACGGCTCGCAGACCCAGTACACCTGGGTGGTCACCGCCACCCTGCTCACCGCCACGGCGACCACGCCGATCTGGGGCAAGCTGGCCGACCTGTTCAACAAGAAGATCCTGATCCAGGTCGCCATCGTGGTCTTCCTGGCCGGCTCGGCCGCCGCCGGGTTCGCGCAGAACGCCGGCCAGCTCATCGGCGCCCGCGCCTTCCAGGGCATCGGCGTCGGTGGCCTGCAGGCCCTCGTGCAGGTCGCCATCGCGGCCATGATCCCGCCGCGGGAGCGGGGCCGCTACAACGGCTACCTCGGCGGCGTGATGGCGCTCGCCACGGTCGGCGGCCCGCTGCTCGGCGGCCTCATCGTCGACACGTCCTGGCTCGGCTGGCGCTGGTGCTTCTTCGTCGGCGTGCCGGTCGCCGTGATCGCACTGATCCTGTTGCAGTTCACCCTGCGCCTGCCCACCCTGCGGCGGGACAACGTGAAGATCGACTACCTGGGCGCGACCCTGATCGCGGCCGGCGTCAGCGTGCTGCTGATCTGGATCTCGTTCGTCGACGCCTCGTTCGCCTGGCTCTCCTGGCAGAGCGCGGCCATGGTCGGCGGTGCCGTGCTGCTGCTCGCGCTCGCCGTCTGGGTCGAGTCCCGGGCGGCCGAGCCGGTGGTGCCGCTGGCCATCGTCCGGCAGCACACCACCGCCCTGGCCATCCTCGGCAGCCTCGCGGTCGGCATGGCCATGTTCGGCGGTGCGGTCTTCCTCGGCCAGTACTTCCAGATCGGCCGCGGCTACAGCCCGACCGAGGCCGGCCTGCTCACCATCCCGATGATGGCCGGGGTGCTGCTCTCCTCGATCGTCGCCGGCCGGCTGATCACCGCCACCGGGCGGATCAAGCCGTACATCGTGGCCGGTTCGATCATCCTGGTCGCCGGGTTCGCCCTGCTCGGGACCATCGACCACGAGACCTCCCTGGTTCTGGTCGGCGCGGCCATGTTCATCGTCGGGGTCGGCGTCGGCATGACGATGCAGAACCTCGTGCTGGCCGTGCAGAACACCGTCGCGCTCAAGGACATCGGCGCGGCCAGCTCCTCGGTGGCGTTCTTCCGGTCGCTCGGCGGGACCATCGGTGTCTCCGTGCTCGGCGCGGTGCTGGCCCGCCGGGTCACCGACCGGATCACCCACGACCTGGCCGCCGCCGGGTTCCCCACCTCCGGGGGCGGCGGCAAGAGCAACCTGAACCTCAACGCCCTGCCCGCGCCGGTGGAACACATTGTGCGGGCCGCGTACGGTGACGCCACCGGGCACATCTTCCTGATCTCCGCGGCCATCGCGGTGGTTGGCGTGCTCGCGGCGCTCCTGCTGAAGCCGGTCACCCTCCGCTCCAGCCTCGACCTGCCCGACACCGGCCGGTCGGTGGCGGTGGCGGCCGACGCGATCGACGGGGCGCCCGCCTTCGACGAGGTCGCCGTGGAGCCGGTGACCCCGGACCCGGTCCGGCGCTGACGCCGGATCGCCCTACCAGGGCCGTCGCCGTGCACCCGGCGACGGCCCTGGTCCGTGGATCGCCCGGGCCCCGCCCGGCGACCTCGACCGAATCGAGGAGCAGGTGGACCCGACCGAGGCCACAGCGGCCCGCGTGGCGACCCGAACGGGGTGGGCCGCCCGGGAACTCGCGCTCGTCGCCGCGCTGTTCCTCGCGTACAAGGCGGGTCGCGTCGCCGTCACCGGGCGGACGTCCACCGCACTGGCCAACGGGGAACGCGTGTGGCTGCTGGAGCGCCTGCTCCACCTGCCCAGCGAGGCCGTCACGCAGCAGCCGCTGCTCGCCCACGACCTGCTCATCCGGTTGGCGAACTGCTACTACGCCTACGTGCACTTCCCGGCCACCGTCTGCTGCCTGGTGTGGCTGTACGTCCGCCGCCCCGGCCACTACCTGTGGCTGCGCCGAGCCCTCGCCGCGCTGACCGCGGCCGCGCTGGCCCTGCACCTGCTGGTCCCGCTCGCGCCGCCCCGGATGACCGCGCTGACCGGCCTGGTCGACACCGGACGGCGGTTCGGCCCCGCCGTCTACGGGTCGCCCGATGCGGACACCCTGAGCAACCAGTACGCGGCGATGCCGTCGCTGCACGTCGGCTGGGCCCTGGCCGTCGCGGTGGCGCTGGTGGCCGTGACCGCCGGGCGGTGGCGCTGGCTCTGGCTGGCGCACCCGCTGGTCACCCTGCTGGTGGTGGTCGTCACCGGCAACCATTACTGGCTCGACGCCGTGGTCGCCACCTGCCTGCTCGTGCCGATCCTGGCGATGCTGCGCCGCCCGTCGCCCGACCGTCGCCCGGAGGCCGTGCCGGTGGCCGCCGGCACGGTCCGTCCGCACGTGGTGGACCGGCGGCGGATCGGCGACGGCGGCCACCGCCGGCGGGACCGGGTGGGCTCCGCCGGCGGTGGCCGCCACTTCAGGCCGCCCGGCCGGGGGTGACGGGCGGCGCCGTCACAGGGCCCGGCACACGGTGCCGTTCAGGCTGAACGCGGTGGGCAGCACGTTCGGCCCGCTGTACGCGCCGACGAAGCCGGCGCTCGTGCTCGCGCCGGCCGCGAGTCGCCGGTTGTCGTCGGTGCTGGTGACCTTCACCAGCGTGCCGGCCTGCGACCAGTTCGCGCTCCAGCCGCTGCTCACCTGCTGCCAGCCGGTCGGCCAGGTCCAGGTGAGCGTCCATCCGTCGATCGCGCTCGGACCGTCGTTGACGATGTCCACGGTGGCCACGTAGCCGTTGCCCCAGTCGGCGCCCTTGCTGAAGCGGACGGCGCAGGTGCTGGTGGCCGGGCTGCCGGTGGCGAACGTCAGCGGCGGGGAGGACCAGGAGACGTTGCCGGCGGTGTCCCGGGTCAGCACGTTGACCGTGTATCGGCGGCCCGGCTCGAGGTTGCCGACCGTCAGCGTGGTGCCGCTGGTCTCGCCGAGTTGCTCGCTGACCGCGCCGTGCTGCCGGTACACCTCGTACTTGGCGATCGGCGCGCCGCCCGGCGCGGGCGCGGCCGCCGGCCACGAGATGGTCGCCGTCCGGTCGGTCACCGCGCTCGCCGTGGGCTGACCGGGCGCGCCCGGGTGGCCGGCGACCGGGCCGGCCGGGTGCACCACGAGGGTGGTCAGCGAGTACGGCGGCAGGGTCCGGCTGGTCGCGCTGCCGGACCGGCTCTCCGTGACGGCGGACGCGCCGTTGGTGTGGCGGTAGACCGTCGGCGCGGCGTCCGACGGGCTGAACCCGGCGTAGTCGATGGTCACCGGGTACTCGTGCTCCGGATCCTTGTTCACCAGCAGCACCGCCACGTCCCCGTTCGCCCGGCGGACCGCGTGCGCGGTGACCAGCGGCTGGTCGGTGCCGGCGCGGACGAACTGACCGCCGGCCCCGGTGAACAGGTTCATCATGGACAGCCCGTGGTACGGCGCGAACGGGGTGTTCAGCGGCGGTTCGCAGACCGTGCCGTCGCTGGCGCAGCCGCCGCTGGAGAGCATCCCGAAGTCGCCGTAGTCGGTCTGGCCCGCCACCTCGGACACGGTGCCGATGCCGTTGTGGACGTTCCACCACTGCACGGTGAACGCGCCGTTCTCCAGCAGCCCGCTGTACGCGTCGGCCAGGAACAGCGCGCCCGGCTGGGTGTCCTGGCCGGTGCCGACGTTGAGCTCGGTGAAGCTGATGCCGATCCGGCCGGCGTCCGGACCGGCGTACCGGGCCAGCTGCTGGCGCAGCAGCCAGGCCGCGTCGGGGATGTGCGCGGTCCGGGCGAGCGACTCCGCCGCGCTGCCGCCGGGATACCAGTGCACGTCCACGAAGTCGATCTTCGGTCCGGCGAGGGAGAGCACGGTCTGGTTCCACGGGCCCGGGTCGTCGCCGGCGGTCAGCCCGTCGGGCCAGTTCGCCGGCATGGTGAGCACCGCGCCGATCTTGATGGTCGGGTCGACCGCCTTCATCGCGTCGGCGTACTCGACGACGAGTTCGGCGTACCGGGTGGCGCTCTTGTCGGGGTGGTCGTCGGCCTCCCAGGCCGAGCCGTAGAGGCCGTTGCCGTAGTTCTCGTTGCCGATCGTCCAGTACTTCGCGCCGTAGCTCTTGGTCAGGTTGGCGTACCGGACCCAGTCGGCGGCTTCGGCCGGGCTGCCGGTGCCGTAGTTCGCGATGATCATCGGTTGGGCCCCGACGCGCCGGGCCGCGGCCATGAAGGTGTCGAAGTCGGTGTCCGGGGCGACGTACCCGCCGGGCGCGGTGTGGGTCTGCCAGTGGTAGATGTCGCCGTACGAGCCGCCCGGGTAGCGCAGCATCCGTACCCCGGCCGCGCGCAGCAGGTCCGAGGTCTCGGTGGTACCGAGGTTGCTGTCCCAGATGGCGTGGTTGACGCCCAACGCCGTGTCGGGCACGCGGGCCAGCCCGGCCTTCGCGTTCACGGTCACCGTGACCGGGTCGACGGCCGCGCCCGCGGCCGGCGGGTCGAGGGCCGCGAGCGCGCCGGTGGCCAGCAGCAGGCTCGCCGCGACGGCGAGGAATCGGCGGCGGCCGGGGCGGGGCGGGTGGGTGGGCAGGGCGTGGTCGCGGGAGTTGGTGGGGATCCTCATCGGGTTCCTTCGGGGGGTCGGGCGAACTCCGCCCCGCCGACGCCGGTGGCTCGTGGCGAGCCGGGCGGTGGGCGGACCGGGGCAGGGAAGTGTCCGTGCCAGGTGTCGTCGTCCGCCCGGAAGGCCGTACGGCCTCCGGTTGCCCACCGGACGACGGGTCAGCCCCGCGCGAGCCGAGCCATCGACGTACCAGAATTCCATGCCGGTCCGGCCGAACTCAAGGCACCCTCCGTGAAGGCTTAATTTATAGATAGGAGTCTTTACTGTTAACAAGGTTTAATTTATGTTCGTGGCATCGCCCACCGCCCTGACCGAAGGAGTTGCCGCCATGCGTCGAAGAATCACCCTGCCGCTGCTCACCACCGGCGTGGTCGGCGCCACCCTGGCCGTCGCCGCCCCCGCCCAGGCCCACGGATACGTCTCCTCGCCCCCCAGCCGCCAGGCGCTCTGCGCCCAGCACAAGGTTCCCGACTGCGGTCAGATCCAGTACGAGCCGCAGAGCGTCGAGGGCCCGAAGGGGCTGCGCAGCTGCCACGCCGGGATCGCCCAGTTCGCCGTGCTCAACGACGACAGCCGCGGCTGGCCGGCCACCCAGGTCGGCACCTCGGTCACCTTCACCTGGGTCAACACCGCCCGGCACGCCACCGCCAACTGGGAGTACTGGATCGGCGGCACCCGGGTGGCCGTCGTCGACGGCGGCGGCCGCCAGCCCGACGCGACCGTGTCGCACACCGTCAACCTCAGTGGCTTCTCCGGCCGGCAGAAGCTGCTCGCCATCTGGAACATCGCCGACACCGCCAACGCCTTCTACTCCTGCGTCGACCTGCAGATCGGCTCGGGTGGCGACCCCTCGCCGAGCCCGTCGCCGACGCCGCCCCCGACCACCCCGCCGCCCAGCCCGAGCCCGACCGCGAGTCCGACCAGCCCCGCCCCGACCAGCCCCGCCCCGACCGGCACCTGGACGGCCGGCACCGCCTACCGGGTCGGCGACGTGGTCACCTACAACGGGCTGACCTACCGGTGCATCCAGGCGCACACCGCGCTCCCCGGCTGGGAGCCGCCGAACGTGCCCGCGCTGTGGCAGCGGAGCTGACCGCCCGGGTGCGGCCACACCCCGGGTGTGCCGCACCCGGCACCCGCCCCGCCCCGGCCGGTCGCCGTGGCCGTGGCCGCCGGCTGCTCACCGCGGCCCTGCTCGCCCTGCTGGCCGCCGTCGCCGGCTGCGCGACCGCCCCGGCGGGGCCGGCGGCGCCGGCCGGCGACCCCGCGATGAGTCCCATCGACCTGCTGTTCCTCACCATGATGACGGCGCACATCGACCAGACCCGGCAGATCGTCCGGCTCGGCCTCGAACGCGCCACCGACCCGGAGCTCCGTACCCTCGTCGCCGCCATCGACGTCACCGAGGCCGACGAGCAGTCCACCATGCGGGGCTGGCTGCGCGAGTCCGGGCCCTCGGCGGCGGCCGTCGCCGCCCACCACGACCACACCGGACACAGCGACGCCGCCGCCGGCCTGGCGCGGCTGCGGGCCGCGCCGCCCGGCCAGGTGGACGCGGTCCTGCTCGACGTGCTCGGCACCCACCAGCGCCAGGCCGCCGACCTGGCCCGGGCCCAGGTACGCGCCGGCACCAGCGCCCGCGTGCGCGAGCTGGCCGGGCGCATCGAACGGTCCCGGACCGCCGAGGTCGGGTTGATGGCGAAGCTGCGGACGGGGCGCCGACCGTGACGGCGCCGGCCGCCGGTCAGCCGGCCGGGCGGGCGACCAGCAGGGCCCCGCCGAGGCAACCGAGGGCGGCGGTGTTCAGCACGGCCCGTGCCAGGTTCCCGCGTACCCAGGCCGCCTCGAACATCGCCCGCAACTGGGCCGGGTCGGCGGACCGGGCGGCCCCGACCGCGAGCCGGTCGTTGAGCGGCACGTTCACCGTGGCGGTCACCGCGAGCACCAGCCCGTAGAGCAGCAGTGCGGCCAGCAGCCAGGGCAGCGGCGCCCGCCGCCCGGCCGGCAGGTGCAGCAGCACGGCCGCCAGGGTGCCGACCAGGGCGCCGCCGAAGCAGACCGCGAACCAGCCGTTCAGGATGGCCTGGTTGACCGACCGCATGGTGGCCACGAACGTCCGGTCGTCCACCCGGGACAGGCCCGGCATCACCGCGTACGCGAAGCCGGCGAACAGCCCCGCCATCAGGCCCGTGGTCAGCGTGGCCAGCAGCAGCGCGCCGGCCCGTAGCGCGGTCACCGGGCACCTTCTCGTCTCGTCATGTCCCCATCGCACCCCGGCGATGGCTGGACGGTCCATGGCCGGAAATCCCGGAACCATACGCGAACGTCTACGCTCGCCGGGTGGACGTGCTCGCCGAGGTGCTCCGGGGGCTGCGCGCCCGGGACGCCTTCCTGCTCCGTACCGTGATGGATCCGCCCTGGTCCATCCGGGTGTGCGACGCCGCCCCGCTGAGCGTCACCACGGTGGTCCGGGGCGGCGCCTGGGTGCTGCCGGACGGCGGCCCGCCGGTGGCGCTGCGCCCCGGCGACGTGGCGCTGCTGCGCGGACCCGACCCGTACACGGTCGCCGACCGGCCGGAGACCCCGCCGCAGGTGCTGATCCACCCGGGCCAGCGGTGCACCACGCTCGACGGCCGCGAGTTGGGCGACTCGATGGCGCTCGGCCTGCGTACCTGGGGCACCCGGCCGGACGCCGCCACCGCGCTGCTAACCGGCACGTACGCCAGCAGCGGCGCGGTGGGGGCGGGCCTGCTCGCGGCCCTGCCGCCGTTGGCGGTGCTCACCGCCGACGAGGGTGACCCGCCGGTCGTCCCGCTGCTGGCCGCGGAGCTGGAGCGGGCCCGACCCGGGCAGGAGGCCGTCCTCGACCGGCTGCTCGACCTGCTCGTGATCGCCGCGCTGCGCGCCTGGTTCGCCCGCCCCGGCGGCCGGCCGCCCGGCTGGTACCGCGCCTACGCCGACCCGGTCGTCGGCCCGGCGGTCCGGCTGATCCAGCGTGATCCCGCTCACCCCTGGACGGTGGCCGCTCTCGCCGCCGCGGTGGGGGTGTCCCGGGCCGCGTTCGCCCGTCGCTTCACCCAGCAGGTCGGCGAGCCGCCACTGGCCTTCGTCACCGGCTGGCGGCTCGCTCTCGCCGCCGACCTGCTGCGGGACACCGGGTTGACGCTCACCGCGGTGGCCCGCCGGGTCGGCTACGGCAGCCCGTTCGCGCTCAGCGCCGCCTTCAAGCGCGTCCGCGGGATCAGTCCCCACGAATATCGGGCGACGAACTGAGGCGTGGTTCGCGCCACGAGCCCCCGGAAACGGGAAGCCGGGCGTCCGAGGTGCTGGTTAGTCTGCGTGCTGCACGCCCCTCGCCGCGTCCGCCCCCCTTGTCGGGCGCGGTGCCGCCACCCCCTACCGGACCGGAATCAGGAGACAGCTCGTGACCCATCAACCCGTCGCGACGTCGGACAAGCTCGACGCCGCGGTGCTCAAGGTGGCGGGAGTGGTCGTGCTCGGCGCGATCATGTCGATCCTCGACGTCACGGTCGTCAGCGTGGCGCTGCCGACCTTCCAGACCGAGTTCGACGCGTCGTACGCCCGGGTGGCGTGGACGATGACCGGCTACACCCTCGCCCTGGCCACGGTGATCCCGCTCAGCGGGTGGGCCGCCGACCGGTTCGGCACCAAGCGCCTCTACATGACCGCCCTGGCCCTGTTCACCATCGGCTCCGGGCTCTGCGCCACCGCCGACAGCATCACCGAGCTGATCGGCTACCGGGTGCTCCAGGGGCTCGGCGGCGGCATGCTCATGCCGCTGGGCATGACGATCATGACCCGGGCGGCCGGCCCGCACCGGATCGGCCGGCTGATGGCCGTCCTCGGCATCCCGATGCTGCTCGGCCCGATCGGCGGCCCGATCCTCGGCGGCTGGCTCATCGACACCGCCAGCTGGCACTGGATCTTCCTGATCAACCTGCCGATCGGCCTGATCGCGCTCGGCTACGCCTGGCTGGCGCTGCCCAAGGACGCCCCCGAGCCGTCGGAGTCGTTCGACTTCCTCGGCATGGTGATGCTCTCGCCCGGCCTGGCCCTCTTCCTCTACGGCGTCTCCTCGCTGCCCGAGGCCGGCACGGTCACCGACAACTCGGTGTGGCTGCCCATGCTGATCGGCGCCGTGCTGGTGATCGGGTTCGTGCTCTACTCGTTCAAGCCGAAGCACCCGCTGCTCGACCTGCGGCTCTTCCGCAACCGCAACCTGACCGTCGCCTCGGCGAGCCTGTTCGTCTTCATCATCGCGTTCATGGGCGCCGGCCTGCTCTTCCCGAGCTACTTCCTGCAGATCCGCGGCGAGTCGACGCTCACCGCGGGCCTGCTGATGGCCCCGCAGGGCATCGGCGCCATGCTCACCATGCCGGTCGCCGGCATGCTCGCCGACCGGGTGCCGGTCGGCCGGACCGTGCCGTTCGCGCTGGTGCTCATCGCCGCCGGCTTCTTCGGCTTCACCCAGGTCGACCCGCACACCTCGTACTGGCTGCTCTGCGGGGCGCTGTTCGTGATGGGGCTGGGCATGGGCGCCACCATGATGCCGATCATGACCTCGGCGCTGAAGACGCTGCACGCCGCCGAGGTGGCCCGCGGCTCCACGCTGGTCAACATCCTCCAGCAGATCGGCGGCTCGGTCGGCGCCGCGGTGATGTCGGTGATCCTCACCAACGAGCTGAACGGCTCCCGGCCGATCCCCGGCGTGACCGACCCGGCGAGCGGCAAGGCCGTCACCGAGGCCGGGCTGGCCATCGCCGCCCAGCAGCACCCCGAGCTGACCCAGCAGTTCCCGGTGCCGCCGGCGCTGATCGAGCGCGGCCTCGCCTTCGCCGCCGACTCGTTCGCCACCACCTTCTGGGTCGGGTTCGCGCTGGTGCTGGCCACCTTCATCCCGGTCGCCTTCCTGCCCCGCCGGCGCGAGCCGTCGCACCTGCTTGACGGCGAGCCGACGGAGCAGCCGCCGATGCCCGTCGGCCTGCACTGACTCCGACACCAACGGGCCGCCGGCGAATCGCCGGCGGCCCGTTGTCGTTTGCGGCCCGGGGTGGCGGGTACCGGCGGGTGAGGGGCGGCGCGGCATGAACACGGATCGACTCGGTGACCTGGTCGTCGGCGTGGCCGGCGACGTCGCGGGGACGGTGGTGGACCCCCGGGCGGGCCTCACCCGGCTCCGCTCGATGATCACTCCCCGCGCCGTGATCACCGTGGCGGCCGGGCTGGCCGTCGGGTTCCTGCTGGCCCGGTCCCGTCGACGCTGACCCGACCCGCCGAATCCCCACCCGAGCCGGCTGTCCGGCGGAAACCGTGCACCGGCGGGGGCCGACGCCGGGAATCCGGCCGGATCGGAGGTTTGCCCGCTCCGGGCACGGGTAGCTGCCGAGACACGGGGGACGCGGTGGACCGCCGCCGGGTGGGCCGGACGGCCGCGCCGGCGGTGCCCGCGCGCCCCGCCGTGGACGGCCCGAGGTGCCGTCCGCGCCGGCGGCACCACGGCCGGCACCAGCGGGGGCCGAGGTACCCGGAACTCCACATCGGGAGGCGTGACGTGCAGGAGATCGTGGGCGAGAGCCTGGCCCGGCGACTGGTGGAATGGGGCGTCGACACCGTCTTCGGCCTCCCCGGCGACGGCATCAACGGCCTGATGGAGGGCTTCCGCCGGCAGCGGGAGAAGCTGAACTTCGTGCTGGTGCACCACGAGGAGGCGGCCGCCTTCATGGCGACCGGCTACGCCAAGGCCACCGGACGACTCGGAGTCTGCGCCGCCACCTCCGGCCCCGGCGCCATCCACCTGCTCAACGGCCTGTACGACGCCAAGCTGGACCACGTGCCGGTGCTGGCGATCACCGGCATGCAGGAGACCTCCGTGCTCGGCTCGCACTACCAGCAGGAGGTGCACACCCCGCTGCTCTACCAGGACGTCGCGGACGCCTACAACCTGATGGTCACCAACCCGCAGCAGATGCCCGGGGTGCTCGACATCGCGATCCGGCACGCCCTGGCCCGGCGCAGCGTCGCCCACCTGAGCTTCCCCAACGACGTGCAGGTCGCGGCGGCGGGGGAGGATCCGTACCGGCACGTCAGCCCGGGTGAGCCGCCCGCCAGCAGCCCGGTGGTGTCGCAGCCGCCGGTGCCGGCCACCCAGGTCGACCTGGCCCGCGCAGCGGAGGTGCTCAACGCCGGGAAGAAGATCGCCATGCTGGTGGGCGTCGGCGCGCGACGGGCGCGCGACGAGGTGCTCGCCGTGGCGGAGGCGCTGGGCAGCCCGATCGTCAAGACGCTCTCCGGCAAGATGGTGGTCCCCGACGACCACCCCCTCACCACCGGCGGGCTCGGCCTGCTCGGCACCAGGCCGAGCGAGGAGCTGATGGAGGAGTGCGACACCCTGCTGATGGTCGGCACCTCCTTCCCGTACGGGAAGTATCTGCCGTCGCCGGGGCAGGCCCGGGTGGTGCAGATCGACATCGACGCGAGCCTGATCGGCATGCGGCTGCCGGTCGACGCGGCGGTCACCGCCGACGCCAAACTGGCGTTGCAGCAGCTCCTACCGATGCTCCAGGCCCGCACCGACCGGGCCTTCCTGACCAGGTACCAGCGGGAGAGCGACGCCTGGCGGGCGGACATGACCGCCCTGGAGGACGCCTCCCGTGACCCGATCGCGCCGCAGTACCTGGCCAGTTGCATCGATGCGGCGGCGACCTCGGACGCGATCCTGACCTGTGACTCCGGCACCATCGCCACCTGGGCGGCCCGGCACTGGACCATCCGTGGTGGGCGCGAGTTCTACCTCTCGGGCAACCTCGCGACGATGGCGCCGGGCCTGCCGTACGCGGTCGCCATGCAGCACGCGTACCCGGGCCGGCAGGTGATCGCCTTCGTCGGGGACGGCGGGTTCGCCATGCTGATGGCGGAGTTCCTCACCGCGGTCCGGCACGAGCTGCCGATCAAGGTGATCGTCAACAACAACAACTCGTACGGGCAGATCCTCTGGGAGCAGATCGTCCTCGGCTACCCGGAGTACGCGGTACGCCACCGGCAGCCGGAGGCCGACTTCGCCGCCTGGGCCCGCGCCTGCGGCGGATACGGCGCCAAGATCACCGACCCGAAGGACCTGCCCGGCGCGCTCCGCGAGGCCCTCGCCCACCCCGGTCCCGCCCTGGTCGACTGCGACGTCAACCCGAACGAGCCGCCGATGCCCGGCAAGGTCAAGTACGACCAGGCCAAGCACTTCACCGAGGCGTTCCTGCGCGGGCAGCCGAACAAGATGGCCACCCTGGCCACCGTGGCCCGCGACAAGATCAACGAGCTGCGGTCATGAGCCGGCGCGGCGCGGGCACCGCGGCCCGGGCCGCGTCGACGGTCCCGCTGCCCGAGCCGGTCCTGCGGCCGCCCGAACCGGCGCACGACGTCGACCTGGCGGCGCTCGCCGCCGACCTGCGGGCCGACGTGGACGGCGAGGTGCGCTTCGACGCCGGCTCCCGGGCGGCGTACGCCACCGGTGGCTCCAACTACCGGCAGGTACCGCTCGGTCTGGTGGTGCCCCGGACGGTCGACGCGGCGGTGGCCGCGATCGCCGTCTGCCGTCGGCACGGAGTGCCCGTGCTGTCCCGGGGCGGCGGGACCAGCCTGGCCGGGCAGGTCACCAACGTGGCGGTGGTCATCGACTGGTCCAAGTACTGCAACCGCCTGCTGGCGGTCGACCGGGCGGCGCGGACCTGCCTGGTGGAGCCGGGCATCGTCCTCGACACCCTGAACGAGCTGCTGGCGCCCGACGGGCTGGAGTTCGGGCCGCGTCCCTCCACCCACAACCACTGCACCATCGGCGGGATGCTCGGCAACAACTCGTGCGGGTCGACCGCGCAGCACACCGGCAAGGTCGTG
>NZ_RJLN01000102.1 GCF_003725545.1 Micromonospora solifontis
CCGGATCAGGGCGGCGCGTCAGACCCGGCGGAGTTCGGCGAGCCGGGCGGTGAGCCACCGGATGACCGGCTCGGTGACCGACCGGTCCACCGGCTCCCGGACCTCCCGGCGGTATGCGCCGAGCGACGGCGGTCCGGGCTGGCGGCGCAGTACGTGGGTGACGTCGGGCAGCACCTGGATCTCCACGGGGCCGCCCGCGTGGTCGGCGATGATCGGTAGGTCGTCGGGGTCGGTCTGCAGGTCCTTGGCGCCGGTGAGGGCGAGGATCGGCGCCTGGATGCGGGCGAGGTCGGGCCGGGGGTCGTAGCGCAGGAACTCCCGCATCCATTTCGCGTTCATCCGTTGCCCACCGATCCAGGCCACATCGTCGGTGCTGGCGAGGATCTTCTGGTGGTTGCGGGCCACCTTGGCCACCAGGTCCGTGCGGGTGAGGCGGAGCAGCAGGCGTACCGGGGGCGGCAGGGTGGGCAGCAGCCGGGCGGCCTGCCACCGCAGCACCTCGGCGCCGGGCCGGCCGGTCCCGGCGAGCAGCACCAGCCCGGCCACCGGTACGCCCCGGGCGGCGAGCGCGGTCGCGGTCAGCGCCCCCTCGCTGTGCCCGACGAGGAACAGCTTGCCGGCGTCCACCTCGTCGGCCGCGCCGAGCGCCGCGAGTGCCGCCTGCGCGTCGGCCACGTTGTCGTGGAAGCCGGTACGCAGGAAGCGGCCGGCGGAGTCGCCGACGCCCCGGCGGTCGTGCCGGAGGGTGGCGATCCCGGCGGCGGTGAGGGCGGCGGCCAGGTCCCGCTGGATGCCCAGCCGCAGCCGCCGGTGGTCTCCGTCGCGGTTGAGCGGTCCTGAGCCGGGCAGCAGCAGCGCGGCCGGGTGCGGCCCGGGGCCGGCGGGCACGGTGAGGGTGCCGACCAGCCGGTTCCCGGCGGAGTCGAAGGACAGTTCCCGTTCAGCGGTCATGCCGCACCGCCTCGGCGCAGGCGTCGGCGTGGTCGGCGCCGACGAGCACGCTGTCGTACCGCTGGCCGGTGAGGGTGATCCGAACGGCCGGCTGTCCGGCGCGGACGCTGACGAACTCCCGGCCCGCCCGGCCGCGCCAGGTGCCGACCTTGCGTCGTCCGGGGAGGCCCAGGCCGGGGGCGCGGACGCCGCGCGTCGCGTGCAGCCCGTCGGGCTCGACGGTCACCGCGTGGATGGCGTCCCGCGGGAAGGAGAGGTCACCCCGCAGCGCCCAGATCTTCTCGGCGGTGGTCAGCCGCACCCGGACCCGGTCGCTGTCGACGACGATGGTGGCCATCACGGCTCCTCAGGGGTGGTCGCTATAATCTCAACAACGAGAACGTTATCACCATCGAGAATGAAAGTGGGCCACGTGTGGCGCTCGACACCGCGGAGTTGCTCCTGCACCCGGTCCGGCTGAGGATCGTCCAGGCCTTCCTGGGCGGCCGTTCGCTGACCACCGCCGACCTGCGCGCCGAACTCGCCGACGTCCCGCCGGCGACGCTGTACCGGCAGGTCGCCACCCTGGCCGAGCACGGCGTCCTGCGTACCGCGGGGGAGCGGCGGGTGCGCGGCGCGGTCGAGCGCAGCTACCGGTTGGACGAGGCGGCCGCTTCGGTGGACGCGACGGCGGTCCGGTCGATGAGCCCGGAGCAGCATCGCCGGGCCTTCCTCACCTTCGTCGCGGGCCTGCTCGCCGACTTCGACCGCTACCTCGACGGCGGGGGCGGTGACCTGGGCCGCGACCTGGCCGGCTACCGGCAGAATGCCTTCCATGCCACGGACGGGGAAACGGTCGAGTTCATCAGCCGGCTCCAGGCACTGTTCGCCGAGTACGCGGCCCTCGGGCCCGGCCCCGGCCGGACCCGCCGACTGCTCACCACCGTGCTGCTTCCGGCCGCCGGGTCCACGACCGGTCAGGAAGAGTCGCCGGACCGGCGGTGACCGGCCGCGATGTCGACCATCGCGGCGGCCAGCGCCACCGCGATGATTCCGGTGGCCAGCAGCAGCGAGTGCCGGAACGCGGCGGTCCAGTCGCCCCGGGTGCTGGCCAGCGTCGAGAAGAACAGTGCGCCGACCGCCGCGATGCCGGCGGCCGAGCCGATCCGCTGTCCGGTCTGGAGCATGCCCGCACCGCTGCCGGCCTGCGGCACCGGCACCTCGGAGAGGGTCAGCGTCTGGTTCGGCGCGATGACCAGCCCGCTGCCGATGCCGGCGATCAGCAGCGGGACGGCGGTCCGCAGCGGCACCGAGCCGTGCGGGGTGCCGTGCAGCGCGAGGTCGGTGGTCACCAGCCCGATCGCCACCAGCAGCAGCCCGACGGCGACCAGCGGCCGGCCGTACCGGGTGACCACCCGGCCGCCCAGCGCGGAGGCGGCGGCCGACCCGAGCGCGAACGGGGTGATCGCCAGACCGGCGATCAGGGCGCTGTAGCCCAGCCCGATCTGCAGGTAGAGCGTGTAGATGAAGAAGATCGCGGTGAAGCCGGCGAAGTAGACCAGGCCGATCAGCGTGCCCAGGGAGTACGACCGCAGCCCGAACAACCGCAGGTCGAACAGGGGCTGCTGATGGCGGGCGTAACGCCGTTCCCAGAGCCCGAAGGCCAGCAGGAAGAGCAGCCCGGCCGGGATGAGCAACCACTTCGCCGGGCCGTGCCACTGCTCCCGCTGCACCAGCGGCAGCAGCACCAGGGTCACCCCGGCGCCGAGCAGCGCCACCCCGAGCGGGTCGAGCCGGTGCCGGTCCGGCTGGCCGGTGGGGCGGGCCGGCATCAGCCGCCAGCCCAGTACCACGGCGACGATGCCGACCGGGATGTTGACGAAGAACACCCACCGCCAGCCGTGCTGCTCACCGCCGAGTTGGATGAGCAGCCCGCCGAGCAGCGGGCCGACCGCGGTGGAGATGCCGATGGTGGCGCCCAGCAGCCCGAACGCCCGGCCCCGCTCGGCACCCCGGAACAGTTGCTGGATCATGCCGGCGACCTGGGGGTTGACCACTCCGGCCGCGGCCCCCTGGACCAGCCGGGCGGCGATCAGCCACTCCGGCGAGCCGGCCAGCCCGGCGAGGGCGCTGGTCAGCGTGAACAGCGCGACCCCGACCACGAACGCGGTCCGCCGTCCGCGCGCGTCACCGAACCGTCCGGCCGGCACCAGCACCAGGCCGAAGGTGAGCGCGTACCCGGACAGCACCCACTGCAGGTCGCTGGGGGTGGCGTGGAGGGCCCGGTCGATGGAGGGGACCGCGACGTTGACGATGCTGACATCCAGCAGGGTCATGAACGCGGCGACCAGGCCTACCCCGAGTGCCTGCCAACGCCGCCGGCCGTCGTACCCGGCGGTCTCCGCCGGAGCCGACGGCCGGTCCGCGCTCATCGTGCCCCCTGACGACCGTCGATCACGCATCCTGGATCGCTACCCGGCCCCCGGCGGGGCAAACGGCGGGGATCAGGTCAGCTGGCGGGCGCACCACCGCGGCCCGAAGTCCAGGCCCGACATCGGGGAGTCCTCCCGGTGCAGCAGCCCTCGCTCGGTGAGCAGGTGCAGTGGCTCGCGCAGCTCCTCCTCGGTCAGCCCGGTCTCCTCGGCGATCAGGTCAGGGTAGGGGACGTGCCCCCGTACCTCCAGCGCGGACACCGCCTGGTACACCCGTTCCTCGACCTCAGACAGCTGTACCTGCTGCATCGCTTCCCTCCTCGGCGTGCACCGCCCGACCGGCGGGCGGTCTGCGTCGGGCGCTTACCCCGCCGGCGTCCGATGATGCCCACCCGATCGGGGGTCTCCGGCCGGGCGCGTGGCGGGCGCTCCCGCCGGCCCGTGCCCTAGGCTGCACCGGTGATCATCTGGGATCTCGTCGTCGTCGGCGGTGGGCCCGCCGGCCTCTCCGCCGCCCATGCCGCGGCCCGTGCCGGCGTCCGGACGCTGGTGGTCGAGCGCGCCACCCACCCGCGCTACAAGACCTGCGGCGGCGGTCTGATCGGGGTGTCCCTGGCCGAGGTCGCCGATCGGATCGAGGTGCCCGCCCACGACCGCGTCGACCGGATCACGGTCACCCGCGACGGGCGACGCGAGTTCACCCGCCGGCACTCCGGGCCGGTCCTGACCATGGTCCGCCGCGAGGAGTTCGACGACCGCCTGCGGGCGGCCGCGGTCGCCGCCGGGGCCGAGGTCCGCGAGGGCGTCGCCGTCCGCGCCGTCGAGCAGGACCCCGACGAGGTACGCCTGCGGCTGGCCGACGGCGAGGTGATCCGCGCCCGTGCCGTGGTCGGCGCCGACGGCTCCTCCGGGATCACCGCCCGGCACGTCGGGGTGACGTTCCGCCAGGTCGACCTGGGGCTGGAGGTGGAGCTGCCGGTCCCGCCCGCCGAGCAGGACCGCTGGCGTGGCCGGCTGCTGCTGGACTGGGGTCCGGTCCCCGGGTCGTACGGCTGGGTCTTCCCCAAGGGCGACCGGCTCACCGTCGGGGTCATCGCCGGCCGGGGCGAGGGCGAGCGGACCCGCGCCTACCTGCGCGACTTCGTGGCCCGGCTGGGCCTGGCCGGGTTGACGCCGGAGCACGACTCCGGCCACCTGACCCGCTGCCGGGCGGTGGACTCGCCGCTGCGCCGCGACCGGGTGCTGGTCGCCGGCGACGCCGCGGGCCTGCTCGAGCCGTGGAGCAGGGAGGGCATCAGCTACGCGCTGCGCTCCGGCCGCCTGGCCGGCGAGGCGGTCGCCGCCGGCGACCTGGCCGCGTACGCGCGGGAGGTGGACCGGCGGCTGGTGCCCGAGATGCGCGCCGGGCACCGGCTCCTGGGGGTCTTCGAACGGCGGCCGGGCGCCTTCCACGCGATGCTCGCCACCCCACCGGGCTGGCGGTTGTTCGTGCGGTTCTGCCTGGGCCAGGTCAGCTTCGCCGAGGCCCTCACCCGGCCCTCGGCCCGGGCCGGGCTCGCCCTGCTGGAGCGGCTGCCGCCGCGGCGCGGCGTCCTCCAGCACCCCTGACCGGCGCGGTCAGGGCACGATGACCGCACGCCCGTGGATGTCCCCGCGGCGCAGCGCCTCGTACGCCTCCGGCGCCTGCTCCAGCGGGAAGGTCTGCACGTCGGCGTGCAGTTGGCCGCCCCGGGCGAGGGCGATCACCTCCTGAAGCTCGGCCCGGGTGCCCCAGAACGGCACCTGGACGCTGGTCTCCAGCGGCAGGGGCGGGGGCTCGTCGGCGACCGGCCGTACCGGGAGGGTGCCGCCGGCCAACCCCACCAGCAGCACCTGCCCGCCGGTGGCGATTACCTGCCGGGCGGTGTCCAGGGTGGGTTGCGCGCCGACGAAGTCGAGCACCACGTCCGCCCCGTCCGGCGGCGGGCCGAGTGTCGCCCGGAGTTTCTCGACGGTGTCCGGGCCGGCCTGCACCACCTCGTGGGCGCCGAGCCGGCTGGCCAGGTCCAGCGCCGCGACGCTGGTGTCCACCGCGACGATCCGTACGGCGGTGGTGGCCGTCAGGATCTGCACCGCCATGTGTCCCAGCCCGCCGATGCCGATCACCACGCAGGTCGTACCCGGGCGCAGTCGCTCCCGGGCCAGCTCGACCGCGTGGTACGGGGTCAGGCCGGCGTCGGTCAGCGGGGCCGCCTGGGTCAGGTCCATGTCGCC
The DNA here is from genome assembly GCF_003725545.1 of Micromonospora solifontis. Classification (GTDB taxonomy): domain Bacteria; phylum Actinomycetota; class Actinomycetes; order Mycobacteriales; family Micromonosporaceae; genus Micromonospora; species Micromonospora solifontis. The sequence continues at coordinate 5,616 of NZ_RJLN01000102.1, forward strand.
CACGTGCAGCAGCCGGGACGCCGGCACCACCACGTGCTCGGCCAGCCCGCCGTCGCGGCTGAGCCCGATGCCGCCGACCGGGACGACCCGGCACTGGTTCTCCAGTCCGCGCAGGCACGCCCGGCAGTGGCCGCAGCCGATGATCCCGTACACCGCGGCCCGGTCCCCGGGCGACCAGCCCGCCACCCCCGCGCCGACGCCGTCGACGGTGCCGGCGATCTCGTGCCCGAGGGTGATCGGGGTGGGGAAGAGCCCCGCCGGGGCGTCGAGGATGTGCAGGTCGGAGTGGCAGGCACCAACGGCGCCGACGCGCAGCAGCACCTCGCCGGGGCCGGCCGTCGGGGTGGGCACCTCCACCTGTTCAAGCACCCCGGGAGCGGTCATCCGTACCGCGCGCATGGTCGTCCTCTCGTCGTCCACGGTCGTCGCGGCGGCATACCCGGGTCGGACCGGTTGATGCCGGCCGTGGACGGGCGGGCGCACAATACGGTCATGAGCGAGCCACGCGAGTCGTTCACCGACGAGGAGTACGCGTTCCTGCGGTACGTGCGCTTCGGCGAGCTGCCCCCTGCGGTCCGTCCCGAGGACCGGGTGGCGCTGACCGAGACGGACCCCCGCCGGGACCGTCCCGAACCCGCTGGCGATCCGGAGGAGTGGAGTCTGCGGCACGTGGCGGGCTGAGTCCGGAAACAGCCGACGGGCCCCGGGTGCGGAACCCGGGACCCGTCGTCAGGTGGTACGGATCAGAAGACCGGCACGCCCTCGCGGACCAGCCGCCAGTTCGGCACGAAGAAGTCGGCCGGGTCGATGACACCCTTGGCCTGCGCCCAGTCGATCAGCAGCTGGCGGATCTCCTGCTGCTGGTTGTAGACCTGGGTCTTCACGATGCCGGGGAAGTTGCCGCCACCGCTGCGCCGGTAGTTGTTCACCGCGATCACGAACTGGGCGTCCGCGGCGACCGGGGTGTCGGTGCCCGGCAGGACCAGGCGAGTGATCCGCTGGCCGACCGGCTTCGAGATGTCGATGTCGTAGTCGACGCCCGAGATCACGTCGTAGTTGTAGTCCGGCACGGTCGGGTCGTTGATCGTCTCCGGGTCGACCGTCGCGCCCACCGGCAGCGTGACGAAGTACTTCGCCGAGTACTCCAGGTACGCCTTCACCTCGGCGCCGGTGATGACCACCGCCTCCAGGGTGTTGTCGTAGACGTAGAGGCCCGCGACGTCGCGGATCCGCACGTCACCCTGCGGGAAGACCGCGGTGCGGCTGAACGGCGCGGCGATCGACAGCACCGGCAGGCCCGCGTACGCGGTGCCGGCGAGGGCGGCGGTGACCACCTCGGTCTGCACGTGGTTGATGAAGTCCAGGATCGGGGTGTCCTTGTACCGGGACTCGGCGGCGGAGAGCTCCACGCTGGACTGCGCGACGACCTTGTTGACGTAGTCGACGGTCTTGGCGTGCTGGCCGCGCACGGCCGCGAGCACCGCCGGGTCCTCGACCACGGTGTTGGTGTTCAGCGTGGTCGCGGACTTGCCGACCACCTTCCAGCGGCCCTTCTCCCGGGTCAGGGTGAAGTCCATCCGGGTCAGCCGCTGGCCCCACTTCGACGGCTCCGAGGTGAGCACCTGCTCGCCGGTCTCCAGGTTGGTGACGAACTTCTCCGGCACCTCGTTGTGGGCGTGGCCGAAGAGGATCGCGTCGATGCCTGGGACCTGCTGGGCGATGAGCGCGACCGGGTTCTCGTTCGGCAGCTCGGGGCCGTAGCTGGAGGTGCCGCTGTCACCGCCGTGCGCGGAGATGATGACCAGGTCGGCGCCGCGCTCGCGCATGACCGGTACCCACTTGGCGGCGGTGGCGATCATGTCGGCGAAGGTCAGCTTGCCCTCGACGTTGCCCTTGTCCCAGATGGCCACGCCGGGGTTGGTCATACCGAGGATGCCGACGTTGATGGTCGGGCCGTCCTCGCCGGTGAGCGAGACCTTCTTGATGACGTACGGCAGGAACGCCGGCTTGCCGGTCTTGGCGTTGATCGCGTTCGCGGCCAGGGCCGGGAAGCCGAGTTGGCTGATCCACTGGGCCAGCAGCGGCAGGCCGTAGTTGAACTCGTGGTTGCCCAGCGTGACCGCGTCGTACTTCAGCACGTTCATGGCGTTGGCCATCGGGTGCGTCTCACCGGTGCTGGTGATCGGCTCCTGCTTGGCGTAGTAGGTGGCCAGCGGGGTGCCCTGGATCGTGTCGCCGGCGTCGAGGACCAGGGTCGCCTTGCCCTTGCGCTCGGCGCGGATCTGGTTGACCAGGGTGGCCAGCTTGGCGACGCCGACGTCGTTGTGCTTGCTGTCGTCGTACTCGGCGTCCTTGTAGTAGTCCCAGTTGTAGACGTTGCCGTGGGTGTCCGAGGTGCCCAGGACGGTCAGGTCCCAGGTCTTCGACGTCTTCGGCTTCGCCTCGGCGGGTGCGCCGGCGATCAGGGGAGCGGTCGCGGCGGCGGCCGCGACGGCCAGCACCTGGCGGCGCGTGGCGCCGGAGGAGGAGGTCATGAGGTGCCCTTCCATGGGGGTGGACGCGCCTCGTGGGCGCCGTTGCGCACCATAACGACCGGGTGTCACTCGCGCCACATCGCCCCGAGGTGTTTCACGCCACCAGCGTCAGGGGCCGCCTCCGCGTAACACCGCGGTCACCTGCCGGTCGTTTCCGTCCCTGGTCGTGGGGTAGCGCGGACAGGGACACAGAAGGACGGCAGGCATGAGGGAGACCCGGTGAGCGAGGACCAGTACACCCAGCAGAACCCGACCGAGCAGTACGGCCAGCAGCAGGGCCAGCCGGCCCAGCAGCAGTCCGCCCCCGGGACCGAGCGGAGGATGGGGCCGAAGCCGGACCACGGCGAGGAGTCGTACCGGGGCAGCGACCGGCTCTCGGGCAAGCGGGCGCTGATCACCGGCGGTGACTCCGGGATCGGCCGGGCCGTCGCGATCGCCTTCGCCCGGGAGGGCGCCGACGTGCTGATCTCCTACCTCGGCGACGAGGAGGAGGCCGACGCCCGCGACACCGTGCGTCTCGTCGAGGAGGCCGGGCGCAAGGGCGTGGCCGTCCGCTGCGACGTGCGGGAGGAGGCGAACTGCCGGGACCTGGTCGAGCGGACGCTGGCCGAGCTGGGCGGCATCGACATCCTGGTCAACAACGCCGCCTTCCAGATGTCGCAGGACAAGGGCCTGCTCGACATCACCACCGAGCAGTTCGACCGGGTCTTCAAGACCAACGTGTACGCCATGTTCTGGCTGTGCAAGATGGCCGTCCCGCACCTGCCCGAGGGCTCGGCGATCATCAACACCAGCTCGATCCAGGCGTTCAACCCCTCGCCGCAGCTGCTCGACTACGCCACCACCAAGGCGGCCATCGCGAACTTCACCAAGGCGCTCGCGTTGAACCTCGCCGACCAGGGCATTCGGGTGAACGCGGTGGCGCCCGGCCCGATCTGGACGCCGCTGATCCCGGCCACCATGCCGGCGGAGAAGGTCAAGCAGTTCGGCACCGACACCCCGCTGGGCCGCCCCGGCCAGCCCGCCGAGCTGGCCCCGGCCTACGTCTTCTTCGCCTCCCAGGAGTCCAGCTACGTCACCGGCGAGATCCTCGGCGTCACCGGCGGCAAGCTGACGAAGTGAGCGCCGGGCCGCCGCGACGTTCAGCGCGGCCAGGCCGACATGCGCCGGCGCACCTCGGCGATCTGCGCCGCGTCCAGCCCGTACCGGGTGAACCGGCGGTCCGGCACCCGGTCCAGGTAGCGGCCCGCCGCCCGGACGTCCTCGATGTCCAGCGCCGGGTCCACCTGCCGGGCCAGCTCCAGCAGCTCGGCCACCTCGTACCGGTCCAGCGCGGCGGAGACGTCGATGTAGTCGCGCACCTCCCGCCGGTTGACCAGCGCCGCCGTCTTGTTGGCGAGCAGGTCGCGGACGTCCATCACCGGGCCCAGGTCCATCACCACTGGGCTGCGGTACCGGTCGAGCCGGGCCAGGCTGAGCCGGATCTGCCGGCCGTCCCGGCTCACCACGAAGTCCCGCATGTCCCGGTCGAAGCCGTCGAACAGGTCGCCCAGGTCGCTGTCCGGGTCCGCGTCGACGACCCGGTAGCCGGCCCGCTCCAGGGCGGCCCGCACCCCGGCCGCCGCGGCCGCCGCCGCCCCCTCCACGTCGGCGAAGAGGTCGACGTCCTCGGTGGGGCGGACGACCAGGCCGTGCACCGCCCAGGCCACCCCGCCGCCCAGCACGAACCGGTGCGGGCCGGCGGCGGCGAGGGCCACCCGGGCCACCTCCCGGTAGAAGTCGTGCAGATGGCTCACGCGGTACGCAGGCCCCGGTGCCGGCTCTCCCACGCCAGGCGCACGCCCCGCGGCAGGTTCAGCCGCCGCCACACCCGGCGCAGCGTCCGCCCGTCGATCAGGGCCCGGAGGTCGTCGACCCGGGTCGTCTCCCGCAGCACGTTCTCGTACATCCAGAGGAGGTCGTCCGGGTCGGCCAGGTCGAAGGCGCGCTCGGTGCTCCACATCAGGCGTACCGGCAGCTCGACCACGCCCCGGGTGGGCCCGGTCAGCTCCGCCAGGGTGCGGGCCACCACGGCGGGACGCCCCGGGCGGGCGAGGTACGCGCTGGTGACGGCCGACATGGTGTCAGGGTAACCCCTGCCCGGCGTTTTCCCGACGCCCGTTTCTGGCGTCGCCCTCGCCCGCGCCTGTCCGACCCCGCGCGAGCCGGACGGATCGCCATCATCGACTCGCGCTGCGTGGTCGGCGTGTCCAGGCTGCCGCTGGCCGCCCCCGTGCGGCAGGCAGCGTGGTGGGTCGCAGGTCGCCGAGGTGGGGTGTCCGGGGCTGTCGGATACCGCCAGTTCGGCGATGTCGCGTCGGATCACGCGGGCGGCAGCCTTCGCGGTGAGTGGAACGCTATGGAGGTCTCCGGGGTCCGGTGACCTCCATAGCGTTCCACCGACCGCAGAGCCGGCCCGGGTGGCGTGGGCGTCGCCCAAGGTGCCGTGCCCGGGTCACGGTGGGCGGGGGGTCGCGGTGAGGTCGGTGTCCGGTCACGGTGGCTGGGGTGTCCGGTTTCGGTGGGGTGGCCTGTCCGGTTTGCCCGTGTGCGCGGTCTCCGGCCCTGTGGTCGGGGGCATCGCGCGGCTGGAATGGTGGCCGGGTCGGGGGCGTTGAACACCGGTGTACGGCCGAGGAAGACAACGGCCCCGCCCAGCGGGATGACAGCCCCGCCGGCAGGTGGCCGGGCCCGGAATGATGGCGGGTCGCCGGTCGTTACACATGGTCCCGGCGCCGCGAAGCGGCCCAGCCCCGCGCGCCGGATCCCCCCGAGACTTTGAGCGCCTGACGTGGTGCTTGCGCCCCGCCGACCCCCATCGGTGATGGTGCGCCGACCCCCGAATGGAGCTTTCCCATGAACACGATCTTCCGTAAGAGCGTTCTTGGTATTGCTGGTCTGGCTTTCACCGGTGGTGTGTTCGCCGGTCCGATCGCCGCTCACGCCGACGCCCGTCCCGTGGACGCCAAGCCCGTCGCGGTCATGCAGGCGGACAAGCCCGACATGAGCAAGCTGATCCCGCACGGTGTGCAGGGCGCCCAGTCGAAGATCACCCTGAACGACGAGCAGGTCGCGAACGCCAAGGCGATCATCGCCGCCACGAAGAAGGCGGGCCTGCCGGAGCGGGCGGCGGTGATCTCGATCGCCACGAGCCTGCAGGAGTCGAAGCTGGAGAACCTGGGGCACCTGGGCGAGAAGAATGACCATGACTCGCTGGGTCTGTTCCAGCAGCGCCCGTCCAGTGGTTGGGGTACGCCGGAGCAGATCACCGACCCGGAGTACGCGACCCTGGCGTTTGAGAAGGGTCTGAAGCAGGTCGACGGGTGGCAGGACATGCCGCTGACCGAGGCCGCGCAGACCGTGCAGGTGTCGGCCTACCCGGATGCGTACGCGCAGTGGGAGCAGCAGGCCGCCGACATCGTCGCCCAGCACTGGAACAACTGACGTAGAGGATCGGGTGACCGCCGTCACCGACAGGGGTGGAAGAACGGCGGTGCCCGTACCGTTGTGCAGAGCGTCGGTGTGACCAGTGTCCCCGGGCCTCACCTAATTTGCCCTCGCGGAATACCGTTCGGCTGGAGCCGCGTCGCGCCACTCGCCGAGAGGCGACCTGCACACCGACGCCCAGCGGCGCCCCGGCCACGAGCCGGGGCGCCGCTGTCTTGTGCGCTGCGCGCCGCCCGGACCAGGTCCGGCCGGTACCCGGTCGGGCCGCATCGGCGGGGTCCGTCGCCTCGTCGGGGTTGGCGAACGGGGCCGGGTCTTCACCAGGCCGGGTCCGGGCGCTTCGCCACCACCGGCGACACCCGACCCCTGGCATGCGGCGGCTCTTTGCCAGCCACCGGCGAGCCAAACCTGGAAGCTGATCCGGCACTCGGCTCGCGGGACCCCGGCGGCTGCCCTAATGTTCAGTTCGTCAGCTTCCGCCAGCGGGGGAGGGGGTCCGGGATGGGTCTGAAGACCTTCATCGAGGGGTGGCCGGTCTACCGGCAGCTCACCGGCACCGACCCGCTCGGCCGGGGCGCGGCGGCGCAGTCGGCCCGGTCGGCGGCCCTGACCGCCCGCACCGAGACCGCCGACTGCATGGCCCGCTCGGTCTGCCCGTACTGCGCGGTGGGCTGCGGGCAGCGGGTGTTCGTCAAGGACGGCCGGGTCACCCAGATCGAAGGGGACCCGGACAGCCCGATCTCCCGCGGGCGGCTCTGCCCGAAGGGTTCGGCCAGCAAGAACCTCGTCACCAGCCCGCTGCGGCAGACGACCGTCCGCTACCGCCGGCCGTACGCGACCGAGTGGGAGGACCTCGACCTCGACACGGCGCTGGACATGATCGCCGACCGGGTGCTCGCCGCCCGCGACGCCACCTGGGAGGACACCGACGAGGACGGGCGGCCGCTGAACCGCACCCTGGGCATCGCCAGCCTCGGCGGCGCCACGCTGGACAACGAAGAGAACTACATCATCAAGAAGCTCTTCACGGCGCTCGGCGCACTACAGATCGAGAACCAGGCGCGGATTTGACACTCCGCCACCGTCCCCGGTCTGGGGACCAGCTTCGGTCGTGGCGGTGCGACCGTCTTCCAGCAGGACATCGCCAACGCTGACGTCGTCATCATCCAGGGCTCGAACATGGCCGAGGCCCACCCGGTGGGCTTCCAGTGGGTGATGGAGGCGAAGCTGCGCGGGGCGAAGGTCTTCCACGTCGACCCGCGGTTCACCCGCACCAGCGCGCTGGCCGACACCTACCTGCCGATCCGGGCCGGCACCGACATCGCCCTGCTGGGCGGCATCGTGCGCTACATCCTCGACAACGAGCTGGACTTCCGGGAGTACGTGCTGGCGTACACCAACGCCGCGACCATCGTGAGCGAGGAGTTCGCCGACACCGAGGACCTCGACGGCCTCTTCTCCGGCTACGACCCGAAGACCAACACCTACGGGACCCGCAGCTGGCAGTACGCCGGCCACGAACAGAACGCCGGCACCCGCAACGCGCACAAGGAGCGGGAGACCGCGGCCGGCCTGCGGCACGAGTCACACGGCATGCCGGTCGGCGGCCGGGTGCAGCGGGACGAGACGTTGCAGCACCCGCGCTGCGTCTACCAGATCCTCAAGCGGCACTTCGCCCGCTACACCCCGGAGATGGTGGAGCGGACCTGCGGCATCCCGCAGGAGAAGTTCCTCGAGCTGGCGCGGGCCTGGACGGAGAACTCCGGCAGGGAGCGCACCGGGGTGCTCATCTACTCGGTGGGCTGGACCCAGCACAGCGTGGGCGTGCAGTACATCCGCACCGGCGCCATCATCCAGCTGCTGCTGGGCAACATGGGGCGCCCCGGCGGTGGCGTGCTCGCCCTGCGCGGGCACGCCAGCATCCAGGGTTCGACGGACATCCCGACGCTGTTCAACCTGCTGCCGGGTTACCTGCCGATGCCGCACCACACCGACCACGTCACGTTCACCGACTGGGTGGACAGCATCCGGCACCCGGGCCAGAAGGGCTTCTGGGACGACGCGCGCGCGTTTGGCGCGAGCCTGCTCAAGGCGTACTGGGGTGACGCGGCTACGCCGGAGAACGACTTCTGCTACGGCTACCTGCCCCGGATGACCGGCGACCACGGGACGTACCAGACGGTGCTGAACATGATCGACGGCAAGGTCAAGGGCTACTTCCTGCTCGGCCAGAACCCGGCGGTCGGCTCGGCGCACGGCAAGGCCCAGCGGCTGGGCATGGCGAACCTGGACTGGCTGGTGGTCCGCGACCTCTTCATGATCGAGAGCGCGACGTTCTGGAAGAACAGCCCGGAGGTGGAGACCGGCGAGATCGTGCCGGAGGAGTGCCGGACCGAGGTGTTCTTCCTACCGGCCGCGTCGCACGTGGAGAAGGAGGGCACCTTCACCCAGACCCAGCGGCTGCTGCAGTGGCGGGAGAAGGCCCTCGACCCGCCGGCGGACGCCCGCTCCGAGCTGTGGTTCTTCTTCCACCTCGGCCGGGTCATCCGGGAGAAGCTGGCCGGCTCGGACCGGCCCCGCGACCGCGCGGTGCGCGACCTCACCTGGGACTACCCCACGCACGGCGACCTGGCGGAACCGAGCGCGGAGGCGGTGCTGAAGGAGATCAACGGGTACGAGGTGGCGACCGGCCGCCCGCTGTCGTCGTTCACCGAGGCCAAGGACGACGGCTCCACCGCCGTCGGCTGCTGGATCTACACCGGGGTGTACGCCGACGGGGTCAACCAGGCCGCCCGGCGCAAATCCCGGCACGACCAGGACTGGGTGGCCGCCGAGTGGGGCTGGGCCTGGCCGGCCAACCGTCGCATCCTCTACAACCGCGCCTCGGCCGCCCCGGACGGCCGGCCGTGGAGCGAGCGCAAGAAGTACGTGTGGTGGGACGCCGACAAGGGCGAGTGGACCGGCTACGACGTGCCGGACTTCGAGAAGAAGAAGCCGCCGACGTACCGGCCGCCGGAGGGGACCACCGGCGTCGCGGGGCTCGCCGGTGACGACGCGTTCATCATGCAGGGCGACGGCAAGGGCTGGCTGTACGTGCCGACCGGCCTGCAGGACGGGCCGATGCCGACGCACTACGAGCCGGCCGAGTCCCCGGTGCGCAACCCGCTGTACGGGCAGCAGGCCAACCCGACCCGCAAGGTCTACGACAACCCGGTGAACTCGGTGAACCCGAGCCCGCCGCAGGAGCACACCGACGTGTTCCCGTACGTGTTCACGGTCAGCCGGCTCACCGAGCACCACACGGCCGGCGGGATGAGCCGGATGGTGCCGCGGCTGGCCGAGCTCCAGCCGGCCATGTTCGTCGAGGTGTCCCCGGAGCTGGCGGGCGAGCTGGGCCTGGCGCACCTCGGTTGGGCGCACCTGATCAGCGGGCGGGCGGCGATCGAGGCGCAGGTCCTGGTCACCGACCGGCTCACCCCGCTGCGGCTGGACGGGCGGGTGATCCACCAGGTGTGGCTGCCGTACCACTTCGGCCGGGAGGGGATCGTCACCGGCGACTCGGTCAACGACCTGTTCGGCATCACGCTGGACCCGAACGTGCTGATCCAGGAGAGCAAGGTCGGCACCTGTGACATCCGGCCCGGCCGCCGGCCGACGGGGGCCGCCCTGCTGGAGTTGGTGGACGACTACCGGCGTCGGGCCGGGCTGACCGGCGGCCGCCCGCCGATCGTCACCACCGACGCGTCCGAACGGGAGGTCGGATGATCGAGGCCAACAGCCTGTACGGCCCGCTCGATCCGGCGCCGGACGCCGGCTGGGTCGAGGCACCGGCCCGGATGGGCTTCTTCACCGACACCAGCGTCTGCATCGGCTGCAAGGCCTGCGAGGTCGCCTGCAAGGAGTGGAACGGCGTCCCCGACTCGGGCTTCGACCTGCTCGGCATGTCGTACGACAACACCGGCGCGCTGACCGCCAACTCGTGGCGGCACGTCGCCTTCATCGAGCAGCCCCGCCCGGCCGGGCACCGCACCCCGCCGTTCGCCGGCGACCCGACGGGCGCGGCGGCCAGCCCGGGCAGCGCGGCGGCCGCGGCCGGCACGGCGGCGGACACCGGCACCAACCCCGGCCTTCCCCCCGGCCGTCCGGAGGCCGCCGCGCGGATGGCCGCCGGCCCGGACTTCCTCGGCATGCCCGGGTCGCAGCCGCCCGGCCGGGCGACCGGCCCGGAGTCGCGTACCGACTTCCGCTGGCTGATGATGTCGGACGTCTGCAAGCACTGCACGCACGCCGCCTGCCTGGACGTCTGCCCGACCGGGTCGCTGTTCCGCACCGAGTTCGGCACGGTGGTGGTGCAGGAGGACATCTGCAACGGCTGCGGCTACTGCATCGCCGCCTGCCCGTACGGGGTGATCGACCAGCGCAAGGGCGACGGCCGGGCGTGGAAGTGCACGCTCTGCTACGACCGGCTCGGCGCCGGCATGACCCCCGCCTGCGCGCAGGCCTGCCCGACCGAGTCCATCCAGTTCGGCCCGCTGGACGAGTTGCGGGAACGCGCCGCGCAGCGGGTCGCCGCGCTGCACGACCGCGGGGTGCCGGAGGCCCGCCTCTACGGCCACGACCCCACCGACGGCGTCGGCGGCGACGGCGCGTTCTTCCTGCTCCTCGACGAGCCGGAGGTGTACGGCCTGCCACCGGACCCGGTGGTCACCACCCGGGATCTGCCGAAGATGTGGAAGCGGGCCGGGGTGGCCGCCCTGGCCATGGCGGCGGCGGCCGTCGCCGCGTTCGTCGGAGGTTCATCGTGAGTCCGGAACGCGCCCCGGTGGGCGAGCTGTTCCGCCGGTTCCGTGAGCGGCTCGCCGCCGAGGGGCCGGGGCGCCTCGGCGGGCCGGGCCCGCACACCGGACACGGCCCGAAGGTGACGCCACCGGCCGGCACGGCGCCCGAGGGCGGGCCCGGCA
>NZ_RJLN01000103.1 GCF_003725545.1 Micromonospora solifontis
GACGGTCTTACGCAGCAGAGTGGTAGCCATGATGAGTTCACGCCTTCCATTCGGGGGTTTCCGCGGCGCCCGCGAAGAGGGGGTGCGGTGCGTGCCGCGAGAAGGGGGGAAAGTCTGGTGGGTGGGCCCGGCGGTCGGGGGGTGACCTGCTCGGGCGGCCCGGGGATGTAACGACCGGGGGCGGGGGGTGATTCCCGCGGTCGCACCGGCTCGTGGACCAGATGGTTCGCGGTCCGGGGGAGGTAACGACGGCCGGTGGCCGGTCATTCCGACCGGGGCTGCCAACCCCTGGGGGTGGTGGTTGCCGCGCGGTCTGCCATGTTCAACGACCCCGGCCCCGGCATGATTCCGCCGCGCGGGTGGCCCCGACCACGCGACACCGGCCCCATCACCAGCCGAACCGGCGTCCCCGGGCATCCCACCCGCCCGCGATCCGGACAAGCCACCCCATCGAAACCGGATTAAGCCACCCCTTCGAAACCAGACACACCGCCCACCGCGACCGCCACCACCCGCCGTGGCCGGGACAGACCGCTCGCCGTGGCCGGATATACCACCGATCGTGGCCGGGCACATCGCCGGCGTGGCCGGGCACATCGCCGGCGTGGCCGGGCGCATCGCCCGCGTGGCCGGGCACATCGCCGGCCGTTGGCCGGGCACCAGCCGACCCTGACACGGACACCGCACCCCGGGCGGCCCGCTGCACCCCGGGGCAGCTCTGCCGGTCGGTGGAACGCCATGGAGGTCTCCGGGCGCCGGTGACCTCCATAGCGTTCCACCCACGGGACCGGCCCTCGACCACAGCCGGACATTTCACCCCACAACGGCCCGCCCGACCGGCCCGCGAGGCCGGCCGCTCGCTTGACCGGACACGACATCGCCGATCTGGCGGTATCCGACAGCCCTGGACACCCCCACCTCGGCGACCTGCACGGACCGACCCGCCACCCGACCACGCGACACCCGTCCCAGCGCCACCCGACCGGCGGCGCATCGCGTCGAACGGTGATCGACTCGGGCTGCGGCAAGGCGGTGTGTCGCGGGACTCGGGATGACGCCGGTTGCGGCATCCCGAGTGGGGCCGGGCTTCGGGCCCCCCGCCGACCCGGGCATTCGCCGCAGGCGGGCCCGGATAGGCGGTGATCGACTCAGGTTGCGGCAGGTCGGGGTGTTCCACGTGCGGGGACAGCGCCCCTTGCCGCAGCCCGTGGATCAAGGAGACGGTCAGTGGGTGTCGGCGGGGGTGGTGGTGCGCTGGGTGGGGATGGGGTGCGGTGCCGGCCAGGGGACGTCGGGTGCGGGGTGGAAGGTGATGCCGGCGGCGGTCCAGCGCGGGCCGTGCCCGGCCAGGCGCTCCCGGAACGCCGCCCAGTCGTGCGTCGACCGGGGCGACCAGCCCAGTTCGGCGACGGCGGGCAGGCGGGGGAAGAGCATGAACTCCACCTCGGCCAGCGTGGTGACCGACTCGGTCCAGAGCGGCGCCTCCACGCCGAGCACCGCCTCGACCGGTACGCCGTCGATGTGGCTGCCCGGATCCCAGTCGTACGCGCGCCGCACGTCGATCAGCCCGGCCCAGTCGTGTCCGATCGGGGTGTCCGGGGCGTACTTCATGTCCAGGTAGGCGCGGTTGCCGGGGGAGAGGATGACCCGGGCGCCCCGGCGTACCGCCTCGGCGGTCTCGGGGTCCTCGCCGTTGGTGCCCCACCACTGCAGGACGCGCCCGTGCAGGTGCTCCGCCGGGGCGAGCTGGTGCCAGCCGATCACGGTCTTTCCGGCGTCCGCCACGATCCGCTGTGCCCGCTCGACGAAGCCGGTGTAGGCCACGCCCTTGACCTTGAACGCCTCGTCGCCGCCGAGGTGCAGCCAGGGGCCGGGGGTCAGCGCGGCGACCTCGCCGACCACGTCGGCGACGAAGTCGTACGTCCGCTCGTCGGCCGGGTCGACGTAGCTGAAGCCGACCTCGGTGCCGGTGTACGGCGGGGGAGGGATCTTGCCGGGCGCGAGCTCCGGGTACGCGACCAGGGCCGCGTTGGTGTGCCCCGGCAGGTCGATCTCCGGCACCACCGTCACGTGCCGGCGGGCGGCGTAGCTGACGATCCGGCGGTAGTCGTCCTTCGTGTACCAGCCGCCCGGGCCGCCACCCACCTGGGTCGCCCCGCCCACCTCGGCCAGTCGGGGCCAGGAATCGACGGCGATCCGCCACCCCTGGTCGTCGGTGAGGTGCAGGTGCAGGTGGTTGAGCTTGTACCGGGCCAGGTGGTCGACCACCCGCAGCACGTCCTCGACGCCGAAGAAGTGCCGGGCCACGTCGAGCATCGCGCCCCGGTACGCGAAGCGCGGCCGGTCGACGATCGTGCCGCCGGGCACCACCCAGCGTTCGGTCACCGGGGTGGGGTGCTCGACCGCCACGGGCAGGAGCTGTCGCAGCGTCTGCGCGCCGTGGAACAGGCCGGCCGGGGCGGCGGCGGTGATCCGGATTCCGTCCCGGCTGACCTCGAGGAGGTAGCCCTCGTCGCCCAGGTCGCCGCCGCCCGGCAGCCCGGCACCGGCCTCCGAGCCGCTGCCGGCCGGGCCCGCGAGCGGTGCCCCGCCGGCGGCGGTGGCGGTGGCGGAGGGCGCTCCGGCCGGGTGGGTCGCCGAGTCGGCCAGGGTGAGCGTCAGCGGGCCGCCCGGCGTGGCGTCGGCCGCGTCGGCGACGGGGAGCGGGTAGCCGGTGGCCGGGCGCAGCCACCCGGCGAGCTGCTCCGCGACGTCCCGGGCGGCCGGGTCGAGGCTTACCCGGATGCCCGCGTCCTCGGGCAGCAGGTAGTCGGCCGTGGGGTCCGGGGTGACCTGCTCGGGGGCCGGTACCACGTCGCCGAGGCGCACCGGGGCGGACGGGGCGAGCAGGTCGCTCGCCCGCTGGGCGGCGGTGCGGGCCAGGTCGGCGGCGGCCGGCTGCCGGGTGGCGAGGCCGGCCCGGTCGAGCGGTTCGGGACCCGGCTCGGCCGGGGCGGTGGAGGTGGTCGACATGGCGACGGCTCCCGGGGGGTGTATTTGCGTGGGATATGGCAAAGGTCAGGTTCAGCGGATCGCAGTGCCGTCAAGAGTACGAGAGGAATCGGAGTTGCGTGATCGTGCGCGTGGAAGCGTTCCCAAAAACCGGTACGGACGCGGATAGTGCGGACGGTTGTGCCGATTGTCACCGAACGGTCCCAGCCCACTCGATGTTCGCTTAACCTTCGCCCACCGATCGCTGACGACGCCGGGATTACCGGCGGTTGGTCTCGGGGTATGTCCGAACTGAACCTTCGTTAAGTGTCAATGGCGCGCGTGGGAGGCTCTGGTGGCAGCGCAAGAGACGGTCGATCACAAGTACGTCTACGACTTCGCCGAGGGCAACAAGGACCTCAAGGACCTGCTCGGCGGCAAGGGAGCCAACCTCGCCGAGATGACCAATCTCGGCCTCCCGGTCCCGCCCGGCTTCACCATCACCACCGAGGCCTGCAAGGCGTACCTGGCGACCGGGCAGGAGCCGGACGGGCTGGCCGGGCAGATCGAGGCGCACCTGGAGTCCCTGGAACGGGAGATGGGCCGCAAGCTGGGCGACCCGGACGACCCGCTGCTGGTCTCCGTACGCTCCGGTGCCAAGTTCTCCATGCCGGGCATGATGGAGACCGTCCTCAACGTCGGGCTCAACGACCGCAGCGTCGAAGGACTCAGCGCGCAGGCCGGTGGCAACGACCGGTTCGCCTGGGACTCCTACCGCCGGCTGATCCAGATGTTCGGCAAGACCGTCTGCGAGGTGCCGGGCGAGGAGTTCGAGCACGCCCTCGACGACGCCAAGCGCGCCAAGGGCACCACGAACGATCTCGACCTGGACGCCGACGACCTGCGCGGGCTGGTCGACGCGTACAAGAAGATCTTCGCCAAGCACACCGGGCGGGAGTTCCCGCAGCAGCCGCGCGAGCAGCTCGACCTGGCCATCCGCGCCGTCTTCGAATCGTGGAACGCCGAGCGCGCGGTGGTCTACCGCCGCCAGGAGCGCATCCCGGCCGACCTGGGCACCGCGGTCAACGTGGTGGCCATGGTCTTCGGCAACCTGGGCCCCGACTCCGGCACCGGCGTCGCCTTCACCCGCGACCCGGCCAGCGGCGCGCAGGGCATCTACGGCGACTACCTGGCCAACGCCCAGGGCGAGGACGTGGTCGCCGGCATCCGCAACACCGTGCCGCTGCAGGAGCTGGAGCGGATCGACAAGAAGTCCTACGACGAGCTGCTCAGCTACATGGCCCGGCTGGAGGGGCACTACAAGGACCTCTGCGACATCGAGTTCACCATCGAACGCGGCAAGCTCTGGATGCTCCAGACCCGGGTCGGCAAGCGCACCGCCGCGGCGGCCTTCGTCATCGCCGGCCAGCTCGTCGACGAGGGCCTGATCGACCTGGACGAGGCGCTGCACCGGGTCAACGGCGCGCAGCTCGCCCAGCTGATGTTCCCGCGGTTCAAACTCGACCACGATTTCGAGCCGGTGGCCAAGGGCATCGGGGCGTCGCCGGGCGCGGCGGTCGGCAAGGTCGTCTTCACCTCCGCCCGGGCGGTCGAGCTGGCCGCCGAGGGCGAGCCGGTGATCCTGGTCCGCCGGGAGACCAACCCGGACGACCTGAACGGCATGATCGCCGCCAAGGGCATCCTCACCTCGCGCGGCGGCAAGACCAGCCACGCCGCCGTGGTCGCCCGGGGCATGGGCAAGACCTGCGTCTCCGGCGCCGACGAGCTGGACGTCAACATCCCGGGGAAGAAGTTCACCGTCGCCGGGCGGACCGTCAGCGAGGGCGACGTCATCTCCATCGACGGCACCACCGGCAAGGTCTACCTGGGTGAGGTGCCGGTCATGCCCTCCGAGGTGGTGCAGTACTTCGAGGGCACCCTCGATCCGGAGCAGGCCGACGACCCGCTGGTCCGGGCCGTACACCGGATCATGACCCACGCCGACGCCACGCGGCGGCTGCTGGTCCGGACGAACGCCGACACCGGCGCGGACGCGGCGCGGGCGCGGCGCTTCGGCGCCGAGGGCATCGGCCTGTGCCGCACCGAGCACATGTTCCTCGGCGACCGGCGGGAGCTGGTCGAGCGGCTGATCCTCGCGGCCACCGACGCGGAGCGGGAGGACGCGCTCGCCGCGCTGCTGCCGCTGCAGCGGGAGGACTTCATCGAGATCTTCCGGGAGATGGACGGCCTGCCGGTGACCGTCCGGCTGATCGACCCGCCGCTGCACGAGTTCCTGCCCCCGCTGGAGCAGCTCGCGGTCAACGTGGCGGTCGCCCAGGAGCGCGGCGAGGACGTGGCCAAGGAGGAGGCGCTGCTCGCCGCCGTCCGGCGGATGCACGAGGAGAACCCGATGCTCGGCCTGCGCGGCGTCCGGCTCGGCCTGGTCATCCCCGGCCTGTTCGCCATGCAGGTCCGCGCGATCGCCGAGGCCGCCGTCGCGGTCGTCCAGGCCGGCGGGTCGGCCTGCCCGGAGATCATGGTTCCGCTGGTCGGCGCGGTCCAGGAGCTGGAGACGGTACGCGCGGAGGCCGAGAAGATCATCGCCGAGGTGGTCGGGGACAGCGGCGTCGAGGTGCTGATCGGCACCATGATCGAGGTGCCCCGGGCGGCGCTGACCGCCGGGCAGATCGCCGAGGCGGCGCAGTTCTTCTCCTTCGGCACCAACGACCTCACCCAGATGGGCTGGGGCTTCTCCCGGGACGACGTCGAAGGGGCGTTCTTCTGGCGCTACCTGGAGCTGGGCATCTTCGGCATCTCGCCGTTCGAGTCGATCGACCGGGACGGCGTCGGCCGGCTGGTCCGGATCGCCGCCGAGGAGGGCCGGGCCGCCCGGCCGGGCCTCAAGCTCGGCGTCTGCGGCGAGCACGGCGGCGACCCCGACTCGGTGCACTTCTTCCACGAGGTCGGCCTCGACTACGTCTCCTGCTCGCCGTTCCGGGTGCCCGTGGCCCGGCTGGAGGCCGGTCGGGCGGCGGTGAGCACCACCGGCTCCGACTCGCGCTGATCCGTGTGACACGACCGGGGCCGTCGACGCTCACGTCGGCGACGGCCCCGGGCTCGCCGGGCGCGCCATCTTCGGCCGCCGGGCGTAACCTTGGCTCGCTCGCGTACGTGTCGATCAAGGGAAGGGTGGCCGCATGTCCAGCGTCTGGGAGAACCTGATCGTCGACGCCCGCGACCCGTCCCGGCTCGCGCACTGGTGGGCGGAGGCGCTCGGCTATCAGGTGATCACCGACGCGCCGGACGAGGTGGAGATCCGCCGGGCGCCGGACCAGCTGCCCGCCATAATTTTCGTACCGGTCGCCGACGCGAAGCAGGCCAAGAACCGGCTGCACCTCGACCTGCGCCCGGACGACCAGGAGGCGGAGGTCGAGCGGCTGGTCGACATGGGTGCCCGGCACGTGGACATCGGCGAGGGCGACGTCGAGTGGACGGTGCTGGCCGACCCCGAGGGCAACGAATTCTGCGTGCTGCGACCGCGGAAGTGACGGTGGCGCGTGGGCCGCGGTGCTGACGACGCGGCCGGCCCGGCCTGCGTCGACGACGCGGCCCGGCTGGTCGCCGAGGAGCCGAAGGACACCGGGTACGGGCGGTCCCCGTACCAGCGGGACCGGGCCCGGGTGCTGCACTCGGCGGCGTTCCGCCGGCTCGCCGCGAAGACCCAGGTGCACACGGCCGGCACCGACGACTTCCTGCGTACCCGGCTGACCCACTCGCTGGAGGTGGCGCAGATCGCCCGCGAGATGGGCGCCCGGCTGGGCTGCGACCCGGACGTGGTGGACACCGCCGGGCTGGCCCACGACCTCGGCCACCCGCCGTTCGGGCACAACGGCGAGGACGCGCTGGACGCCCTCGCCGCCGGGTGCGGCGGCTTCGAGGGCAACGCGCAGACGCTGCGGGTGCTCACCCGGCTGGAGGCGAAGGTGCTCGCCCCGGACGGCCGCTCCGCCGGGCTCAACCTCACCCGGGCCTCGCTCGACGCGGTCAGCAAGTACCCGTGGCCGCGCCGCCCCGGCCGGCGCAAGTTCGGCGTGTACGCCGACGACCGCCCGGTCTTCGACTGGCTCCGCGCCGGCGCCCCGCCCGGGGAGCGGCGCTGCCTGGAGGCCCAGGTGATGGACTGGGCGGACGATGTGGCGTACTCGGTGCACGACGTCGAGGACGGCATCCACGGCGGGTACGTCAGCCTTCGCCCGCTGCTGGCCGACCCGGACGAGCGGCGGGCGCTCTGCGCCGACGTGGCGGCCGCGTACTCCGGGGAGGCCCCCGAGGACCTGGGCGAGGTGCTGGCGGAGCTGCTGGCCGAGCCGGTGCTCGCCCCGCTCGCCGCGTACGACGGCAGCCACCGGGCGCTCGCCGCGCTGAAGACCACCACCAGCGTGCTCACCGGCCGGTTCGTCGCCACCGTGGTGGCCGCCACCCAGCAGCGCCACGGCCCCGGCCCGCACCACCGGTACGCCGCCGACCTGGTGGTGCCGCGCCGGATCCGGGCCCAGTGCGCGCTGCTCAAGGGCATCGCCCTGCGCTACGTGATGCGCCGTCCCGGCGCCGGTCCCCGGTACGCCCGCCAGCGGGAGATCCTCGCCGACCTGGTCGCCGCCCTGCTGGACCGGGCGCCGGAGGCCCTCGACCCGGTCTTCGCCCCGCTCTGGCGGGACGCCCCCGACGACGCCGCCCGCCTCCGCGTGGTCATCGACCAGGTCGCCTCCCTCACCGACCCGGCCGCCCTCGCCTGGCACGCCCGGCTGCTCCCCTGACCCGCCCGCACCCGCCGTCCGCCGCGCACGCCGGCATGATCGTGCTCGATCCGGGATGTAATGGCATCCGCGGCCGATCGAGGCCACCACATCCAGTTTCGAGCGTGGCCATGGCGGTCAGGGGAGCGTGACCGCGCGGACGTGGCCGGGCGAGGGCTGAGGGGTTGGCGTCGGGTGGTGGGGGACTCGGGCTGCTTAGGCTAGCCTAAGTGGCATGACGGAGCGCCCGAAGAAGGTCACCGCCGCCACGGTCGTACGGACCGAGCGGCCCACCCCGCACCTGATCCGGCTGGTGCTGGGCGGGGAGGAGTTGGCCGGCCTGCCGGTGGGCGCGTACACCGACCACTACGTGAAGCTGGTCTTCCCGCCGGACGGGGTGACCTACCCGCACCCGACGGACCTGGCCAGCATCAAGCGGGACTTCCCGGCCGAGCAGTGGCCGCGGCTGCGCGCGTACACGGTGCGGGCCTGGGACGCCGCGGCCGGCGAGTTGACCATCGACGTGGTGCACCACGGCGACGAGGGCGTGGCGGGGCCGTGGGCGGCCCGGCTGCGTCCCGGTGACCGGGTGCTCTTCACCGGCCCCGGCGGGGCGTACGCGCCGGACCCGGCGGCCGACTGGCACCTGCTGGCCGGCGACGAGAGCGCCCTGCCGGCGATCGCCGCCGCGCTGGAGCGGCTGCCCGCCGGCGCCCCGGCCACGGTGTTCATCGAGGTCGACGGACCGGCCGACGAGCTGCCGCTGGCCAGCCCCGGCGCGGTCGAGCTGCACTGGCTGCACCGGGCGGGCCGCCCGGTGGGCGAGGCACTGGTCGAGGCGGTCCGGGCGGTGGACTTCCGGCCCGGGCGGGTGCACGCGTTCGTGCACGGCGAGGCCACCTTCGTCAAGGAGTTGCGCCGGCTGCTGCGGGTCGAGCGCGGGGTGCCCCGGGCCGACCTGTCCATCTCCGGCTACTGGCGGCGTGGCCTGGACGACGAGGGTTGGCGCTCCACCAAGGCCGCCTGGAACGCGCAGGTGGAGGCGGAGGAGTCGGCCGTCCTGCCGGCCTGACCAGTAGGGCGCGGAGCGCCTACGCCGCCTCGTCGCCGGCCGGCATGGGGTGCGCCACGGTGAGGGACCGGCGGTCGAGCACGGCGCCGACCTGCCCGGCCGAACGCGCCACCCGGCGGCGGATGATCCGCAGGTGCGCCGCGATCGAGGCGGCGACGACCAGCGCCGCGGCCGGCCCGGCCAGCCGGGCCGCGTCGGCGGCGAGCGCGGCCAGCGCGACGGCCAGGCCCACCAGCACGCTGTTGACCAGGGCGAGCATCCCGGCCTGACTGACCAGGTCGCGGAACCAGTGCCGGCGGAACGGCTCGGGCGCGAACGGCCCCGGGTCGTCCAGGGTCGGCATGACGATGAACGGCGCCAGCTCCGGCGCGCGGCGGGTCAGGTAGGTGCGGAGCACGGTGGCGGCGACCGCGTACCGGCGGCCCCGGTCGTTCAGCTCCACCTGACGGGCGAAGACGAAGACGCCCAGCAGCAGGACCAGCAGTCCGAGCCCGGCCAGAACGGCGGGGCCGACCGGGCCGGGTGGTGTGCCGGTGGTGATCAGGCCGGCCGACACGGCGGTCGCTCCCGAGGCCACCGCCAGGAAGAAGGTGAACCGGGCGGCGGACTGGTCGTGCACCGCCCGGCTCAGCTCGCGCAGGTGTTCGTACTCGGCGAGCGCGATGGTCAGCTCCGTGTCGTCGGCCATCCCCGGCGTCCCCTTCCCGGTCGGGGTCCCACCGTAGCCAAGATCGGCAAGGGCGGGAAGCCGTAGCGACGGAGAGCGGGTGTACCGCGAGGTGTAGTAGAGGTGCTACATTTCGCGGCATGACTGCGGTCGAACTGCCGGGAGTTGTCGGGGCTCCCCACCCACCCGACGAGGACCTCGTCCTCGATGTCCGCGACCTGCGCATGCGGTACGGCGCCGTCGACGTGCTGCACGGGGTCGACCTCACCGCCCGGCGCGGCGAGGTGCTCGCCCTGCTCGGGCCCAACGGTGCCGGCAAGACCACCACCATCGAGATCCTCGAGGGCTTCCGGATGCGCTCCGCCGGGGAGGTCCGCGTCCTCGGCGTCGACCCCGGCCGGGGCGACGAGCGCTGGCGGGCCCGGATGGGCGTGGTGCTCCAGTCCTGGCGCGACCACGGCAAGTGGCGGGTCCGCGACCTGCTCACCCACCTGGGCGCGTTCTACGCGCCGTACGGCACCGACCGGATCCGCCGGCCCTGGCCGGTCGACGACCTGCTGGACGCCGTCGGGCTGACCGCGCAGGCGGAGCAGCGGGTGGCCCGGCTCTCCGGCGGCCAGCGCCGCCGGCTCGACGTGGCGGTCGGCATCGTGGGCCGCCCCGAGCTGCTCTTCCTGGACGAGCCGACGGTCGGCTTCGACCCGGCCGCCCGGCGCGAGTTCCACGAGCTGGTGCACCGCCTCGCCGACCTGGACGAGACCACCATCCTGCTCACCACGCACGACCTGGACGAGGCGGAGAAGCTGGCCGACCGGATCCTCATCCTGGCCGGCGGCCGGATCGTCGCCGACGGCTCGCCGGACGAGCTGTCCCGCCGGGTCGCCGGCGACGCGGAGATCCGCTGGACCCGGGACGGGGAGCGGTTCGTGCACTCCGCCGCCGACGCCACCGGCTTCGTCCGCGACCTGCTCCGCCAGTACGGCGACGAGGTGCAGGAGCTGGAGGTCCGCCGGGCCAGCCTGGAGGACGCGTACATGGCGCTGGTCTACGAGGAGGAATCCGGGGTCCGCACCGGCCGGGCCGACCGGGTGTGGCAGCAGGGGAGCGACCGATGAACCCGACGATGGCGGCCGTCCGGGCCGGTCTCCGGCGCGGCGTGATCGAGCTGCGCAACACCTTCAGCAACGGCCAGGACCTGTGGAACTACTTCTTCCCGACGGCGGCCCTGCTGGTCACGATGTTCTTCATGCGCGGCTCCACGGTGCCGGGCACCTCGTTCTCCCTCGGGGCCCGTACGCTGCCCAGCGCCCTCGGCATGGGGCTGGCCTTCGGTGGCATGCTGGTGCTCGCCTCGCAGCTGGTCATGGAGCGGGAGGACGGCACCCTGCTGCGGGCCAAGGCCACCCCGAACGGGATGCTCGGCTACCTGATCGGCAAGATCACCCTGATGTCCACGGTGGCGCTGGTGAGCATGCTCCTCCAGCTCGTCCCGGCGCTGTTCTTCCTGGACGGGCTGCAGATCACCAGCGCCTCCGCCTGGTTCACCCTGCTCTGGGTGGCGGTGCTCGGCCTGGTCGCCACCCTGCCGATGGGCGCGGTCCTCGGCTCGCTGATCGAGAACCCGCGCAACCTCGGGCTGATCATGCTGCCGAACATGGGCCTGATCGCGCTCTCCGGCATCTTCTACCCGATCAACGGCTACCCGGGGTGGCTGCAGGCCGTCGCCCAGGTCTTCCCGATCTACTGGCTAGGGTTGGGCATGCGCTCGGCGCTGCTGCCCGACAGCATGGCCGCGGTCGAGCTGGGCGGCTCCTGGCGGCACCTGGAGACGCTCGGCGTGCTCGCCGCCTGGGCGGTGCTCGGGCTGCTCCTGGCCCCGGTCGTGCTGCGCCGGATGGCCCGCCGGGAGTCCGGCTCACGGGTGGCCGCGCGGCGCGAGCGGGCCATGCAGCGGGTCGGATGAGAGGGCGTCGATGAGCGAGACCGTGCACAACCGGATCGCCGTGCTGCGCGCCGAGCGGGGCATCTCCCGCCGGCAGCTCGCCGACGCGCTGGGCGTGCACTACCAGACGGTCGGCTACCTGGAGCGCGGTGAGTTCCGGCCCAGCCTGCACCTGGCGCTGCGGATCGCCGCGTACTTCGAGGTGCCGGTCGAGGTGGTCTTCTCCATCGAGCCGTTCCCGCGCATCGGCGACGCGACCAGCGGTGCCGGCCGCACCGCCTGACCGCCGGGCCGCCGCGCCGGCCCGGCGCGGCGGCCCGGCGGTGTCCGCCACACGCCCGTCCCCCCGACGGCCGGATCGTCGGTCCGGCAGGGCAGGATGTACGCCGAGGAGGTGGCGGAGATGGCGGGGCGGATCCGGGACGAGGACATCGCGCTGGTCCGCGAGCGCACCTCGATCGCCGAGGTCATCTCCGACACGGTGACGCTCAAGTCGGCCGGCGGTGGCAACCTCAAGGGCCTGTGCCCGTTCCACGACGAGAAGAGCCCGTCGTTCAACGTCTCGCCGGCCCGCAACGTCTGGTACTGCTTCGGCTGCGGGGCCGGCGGCGACGCGATCAAGTTCCTGATGGACGCCGAGCACCTGAGCTTCGTCGAGTCCGTCGAGCGGCTCGCCGCCCGCGCCGGCATCCAGCTCCGGTACGTCGAGGACGACCGGTCCACCCCCCGGCAACGGCCGCAGCAGGGCCAGCGGCAGCGGCTGGTCGCCGCGCACGCGGCCGCCGTGGAGTTCTACCGCGCGCAGCTCAGCACGGCCGGCGCCCGGCCCGCCCGGGAGTTCCTCGCCCAGCGCGGCTTCGACCGGGCCGCCGCCGAGCGGTACGACTGCGGCTTCGCCCCCGACGCCTGGGACCTGCTCACCAAGCACCTGCGCCAGCAGGGCTTCAGCCACGACGAGCTGGTCACCGCCGGGCTGTCCCGGCCGTCCCGCTCCGGCAGCCTGATCGACCGGTTCCGCCGGCGGCTGATGTGGCCGATCCGCGACCTCACCGGCGACGTGATCGGTTTCGGCGCCCGCAAGCTCTTCGACGACGACGACGGCCCGAAATACCTCAACACCCCCGAGACGCCGATCTACAAGAAGTCGCACGTCCTCTACGGCATCGACCAGGCCAAGCGGGAGATCGCCAAGCAGGGCAAGGTGGTCGTGGTCGAGGGCTACACCGACGTGATGGCCTGCCACCTGGCCGGGGTGCCGACCGCCGTGGCGACCTGTGGCACGGCGTTCGGCGCCGACCACATCGGCGTGCTGCGCCGGGTGCTCTTCGACAGCGACGAACGGGCCGGCGAGATCATCTTCACCTTCGACGGCGACGCCGCCGGCCAGAAGGCCGCGCTGCGCGCCTTCGAGGACGACCAGCGCTTCGTCGGACGTACCTTCATCGCCGTCAGCCCGGACAACATGGACCCGTGCGAGCTGCGGCTGGCCAAGGGCGACCTGGCGATCCGCGACCTGGTCGCCCGCCGCGAGCCGCTTGTCGACTTCGCGCTCCGCCACGTCATCAACCGGTACGACCTGGACACGGTCGACGGCCGGGTGGAGGCGATGCGCCGGGCCGCCCCGCTGGTCGCCAAGCTCAAGGACCGGGAGAAACGCCCCGAGTACGTCCGCAAGCTCGCCGGCGACCTCGGCATGGAGATCGAGCCGGTGCAGCGCGCGGTGCTGACCGCCGGGTCCGGCCAGCCGGCCGGCGAGCCGAGCGCCCCGGCCCGGCCCGGTCCGGCCACGCCGACCGTGGACAGCCCCCAGTCGATGGTCGAGCGGGAGGCGTTGAAGCTGGCCCTGCAGGAGCCGGTGCTGGCCGGCCCGATGTTCGACGCGGTCGAGGCGGCGGAATACCGGCACCCGGTGCACCAGGCGGTCCGCGCGGCGATCGCGGCGGCCGGCGGGGTGGCGACGGCCACCGGCGGCGCGGTCTGGATCGAGCAGGTCCGGGACGCCTGCGCGGACCTGGCCGCCCAGGCGCTCGTCGGCGAGCTGGCGGTCGAGCCGCTGCGCATCGACGGCGAGCCCGACCCCCGGTACGTGTCGATCACCATGGCCCGGCTCCAGTGGGGCTCGGTCACCGGCCGGATCCGGGACCTCAAGTCGAAGATCCAGCGGATCAACCCGGTGAGCAGCAAGGACGAGTACTTCGCGCTCTTCGGGGAACTGCTCTCGCTGGAGCAGCACGCGCGGGCGCTGCGCGAGCAGGCCGCCGGAGGACTGTGATGGGACTCTTCACCCGCAAGCCCAAGCTGCCGCCCGCCGACCGGCCGCCGCTGGCCCCCGACGAGCGGGTGCTCGCCTGGGCGGCCGCCGGCAACGGCGAGGGCGACGGCGTGGTGGTGGCCAGCAACCTCGGGCTCTGGCTGCCCGGCCGGCCGCACCGGATCGGCTGGCACGACATCCTCAAGGCGGTCTGGTCCGGCCGGGAGCTCACCGTCACCCCCGCCGAGCGGGTCGCCGAGCGGGACGGCTACCTCGTCGTGGCGGACCACCCCGCGGAGACCTACCTGCTGCTCGATCCGGGTGACCTGCCGCACCAGGTGCGGGCGCGGGTCACCCGCTCGGTGGCGTACACCGCGCACCACCCGGTGCCCGGCGGCGCCGGCCGGATCGCCGCCCGCCGGGTGCCGGGCGTGGACGGGTTGACCTGGACGGTCCGCTACGACCCGGGCACGCCGGCCGACGACGAGGCGGTGGCCGCCGAGACGGGCCGGCTGGTCGCCGCGGCCCGGGCCGCCACCGCCCCCGCCGACGTCTGACGCTCAGCGGGTGCCGTAGTAGCGGCTGGCCCCGGGGTGCAGCGGGATCGGGCCGGTGGCCGCCGCGCTCTCCCGGGTGAAGTTGGCCGCCTCCGGATGCACCTTGATCAGCTCGCCCTGGTACGTGAAGAGCAGCCGGGTCAGGTCGTACGCGAGCTGGTCGGGCATGTCCGCGCGCACCAGGATCACGTTCGACACGGTGATGGTCGGGGTGGCGGCGGGCGTGCCGTAGACCTCCTTGGGCAGCGTCGACGTGGTGTAGACGGCGCCGTAGCGGACGGCGAGCGGCTCGATCAGGTCGGCGATGGGCAGCAGCCGGAACTTCCCGGGCGCGCTGGAGAGCAGGTCCTTGATGCCCGGGGTGGGCAGGCCGCCGGAGAAGAACATCGCGTCCAGGCTGCCCGCCCGCATCCGCTTCACCGTCTCCGGCAGCGACAGGGTGAGCCGTTGGATGTCCCGGTCGGGGTCGATCCCGGCGGCGGTGAGCAGCCGGCCGGCGATGATGTCCGTGCCGGACTTCGGCGAGCCGGTGGAGATCCGCTTGCCGCGCAGCTTCGCGAAGGAGTCGATCTTGCCGTCGGTCCGGACGATGACGTGCGTGTAGTTGCTGTAGATCCGGGCGAGGGCCCGGACCGGCTGCGCCTGCCCGTCGAACGCGCCCCGGCCGGCGACCGCGTCCGCCGCCGTGTCGGCCAGGCTGAACGCGACCTCCATGTCCCCGCCGGCCAGCCGGTTGATGTTCTCCACCGAGGCGCCGGTCGGCTCGGCCCGGGCCTCGTAACCGGGCAGGTGCCGGCTGATCACGTCGGCGTAGCCGCCACCGAGCTGGTAGTAGACGCCGGTGGTGTTGCCGGTGGCGAGGAAGATCCGGCCGCCGTGCCACTCCTGCGGACCGGCCGGGGCCGCGCCGCAGCCGGCGGCGACGGCGGCCAGCAGGAGCGCGGCCAGCAACCGCAGGGGGCGGCGGGTCACTGGCGGGCCGCCGGTTCCAGGGCCTCCGCCACCCGCTGGACCAGGGTGGCCGTCTCGTAGCCGATCTGGCCGAGGTCGCAGCCGGGACAGGCGAGCACGCCGAGCAGCGCCCGCTCGCCGACCGCCATCACCAGCAGCACGCCACCGTCCATGTCGACGATCTGCTGGCGTACCCGGCCGGCGGACATCAGTCGGGCGGCGCCCACGGTCAGGCTCGCCAGGCCGCTGATCACCGCGGCGAGCTGGTCCACCTGATCCGGGGAGAGGTCCGGCGAGGCGGCCAGCCGCAGCCCGTCCTCGGACACCGCGAGGGCGTGCGACACGTCCGGCACCTGCTCGGCGAAGTTCGCCAGCAGCCAGTCGAGTCCGGCGGTCACGGATGGGGTCATTGGGTTCTCCCGGTGGGTGTGGTGTGCGGGGCACGGCGCATCGCGCTGGCCACGCCCTCGGCGAGGGCGGACAGGCGGGCCCGTACCACCTCGGGGTCGAGGAGGTCCGCCTCCGGTCGGGGCGGCACGGCGGTGGTGGGCAGGGTGGCGGGGAGCTGACCGCCCCGGGTGCGTCGGGGCAGCCCGGTCGCGGTGGTCTGCGGCGGCGTCGGGGCGTCGGCGGGGCGTACCCGGGCGGTGCTGGGCGCCAGCACCGCGGC
>NZ_RJLN01000104.1 GCF_003725545.1 Micromonospora solifontis
CGTGAAACAGAACGCCACCGCCCCATCCCGGTCCACCACCGTCGTGCCCAGCTGCGGGTGCGGCTCGCCCGCCGCGAGGGCGGTCAGCGCGGCGACGAAGTCCGCGCGGTCGGCGGCGGTGACCACCGCCCGGTGCGCGAACCGGGTACGCCGGGCCAGGGCGTCCGCGACCGCGGCCGGTGCGACGTCCGGATGCCCGGCCAACCACTCCACCAGGCGGCCGGCCTGGTCCCGGAGGCCCTGCTCCGTCCGGGCCGACACCAGCCACGCCGCCCACCCGTCCCAGGTGTCGACCCCCGAGGTGTCCGCGACCTCCGTCGCGGGCGCCTCCTCGACGATCACGTGGGCGTTCGTGCCACTGATGCCGAACGAGGACACGCCCGCCCGGCGCGGCTGCCCGTCCGACGCCCAGCCCAACGCCCGGTCGAGCAACCGCACCCGGCCGCTGTCCCAGTCCACATGCGGGGTGGGCGCGTCGATGTGCAACGAGCGGGGCAGCAGGCCGTGCCGCAGCGCGAGGACCATCTTGATCACGCCGGCCACGCCGGCGGCGGCCTGGGTGTGGCCGATGTTCGACTTGATCGATCCGAGCCAGAGTGGCTGGTCGTCCCGCCGCTGCTGCCCGTAGGTGGCGAGCAGGGCCTGCGCCTCGATGGGGTCGCCGAGGGTGGTGCCGGTGCCGTGCGCCTCGACCGCGTCCACGTCGGCGGGGGTCAACCGGGCGTTGGCCAGGGCCTGCCGGATCACCCGCTCCTGCGCGGGACCGTTCGGGGCGGAGAGCTGACTGCTCGTACCGTCCTGGTTGACCGCGGATCCGCGGACCACCGCCAGGATCGGATGCCCGAGCCGACGCGCCCGGGACAGCCGCTCCACCAGCAGCAGGCCGACACCCTCACCCCAGCCGGTGCCGTCGGCCGCCGCCGCGAACGGCTTGCACCGCCCGTCGCCGGCCAACCCCCGCTGCCGGGCGAACTCCACGAAGTTGTCCGGCGTGGTCATCACGGCCACCCCGCCCGCCAGCGCCAGGTCGCACTCGCCGTTGCGGATCGCCTGGCAGGCCAGGTGCAGCGCCACCAGTGACGACGAGCACGCCGTGTCCACCGTGACCGCCGGCCCCTCCAGGCCCAGCACGTACGCCACCCGCCCGGACACCACGCTGGACGTGTTGCCGGTGAGCAGATAGCCCTCGATCCCCTCCGGCGCCTGGTCCCGCTCGTGCAGTCGGGGCCCGTAGTCCTGGGCGACCACCCCGGCGAACACGCCGGTGGAGCTGCCGCGCAGGCTCGTCGGGTCGAGGCCGGCCCGCTCGATGGTCTCCCAGGCCACCTCCAGCAGCAGCCGCTGCTGCGGATCGGTGGCCAGGGCCTCCCGGGGGCTGATCCCGAAGAACCCGGGATCGAAGTCGCCCGCGTCGTGGAGGAAGCCGCCTTCCCGCACGTACGTGGTGCCCGGGGTGTCCGGGTCGGGGTCGTACAGGGTGGCCAGGTCCCAGCCCCGGTCGGTGGGGAAGTCGCCGATCGCGTCGGTGCCGGCGGCGAGCAGTTGCCACAGCTCCTCCGGGGAGGTCACCCCGCCCGGGTACCGGCACGCCATCCCGATGATCGCGATCGGCTCGCGGGCGCGTTCCTCCACCTCCTGCAGGCGCTGGCGGGTCTGGTACAGGTCCGCCGTGGCCCGCTTGAGGTACGCGACCAGCTTCTCCTCATTCGCCATCCGTGGCCACCTCACCGGTGAGATCGAGCTGCGTGAGTTCAACGTCCAGGTCCTGGTCGAGCAGGTGGAACAGCTCCTCCGGCGTGGCCGTGAGGATGTCGGCGGCGAACGCCGCCGGCGCCGGTTCCCCGCCGGTGAGTTGGTGCAGCAGCCCTTGCAGGCGGCTGACCAGGGTGTCCCGCCCGTCCGAGGCGTCGCCGTTCAACGCCCGTACCGCGGCCTCCAGCCGGTCCAGCTCGGCCAGCGCCAGTTCGGCCGGGTCGGGCTGCCGCGGCGTGAGCTGCTCCGCCAGGTATCCGGCCAGCGCGACCGGGGTCGGATGGTCGAAGACGACGGTGGCGGGCAGCGACAGGCCGGTGAGCCGGCTGAGCTGGTTGCGGAACTCCAGCGCGGTCAGGGAGTTCAACCCCAGCTCCAGGAAGCCCCGGTTCTCCCCGATCCCCGATGCGTCGGCGTGCCCGAGCGCCTTCGCCAGCTGCCCGCGGATCAGTTCCGTCAGCAGGCGCCGCCGCTCGGTGGCGTCCCGGTCGTGCAGCAGGTCCGACCACCGGCCCGGTGCGCCGGGCGCGACGACGGCGGCGGAACGGGTGAGGTGCGCGGGGAGGTTGGCCGGGTTGAGGTGGGCGGTGACGGGGTCGGGGTGGCGGGTGGTGAGCGCCGCGTTCAGCAGGGTGAGGGCGTGGGGGGTCGACAGCGGCGTGATGCCGGTGCTCTCGAGGCGCCGGAGGTCACCCTGATCGAGGTGGCCGGTCATGGTGCTGGTGTCGGTCCAGTAGCCCCAGTTGAGGCTGGTGGCGGGTTGGTGGTGGGTGTGTCGGTGGTGGGCGAGGGCGTTTTGGAAGGTGTTGGCGGCGGCGTAGTTGGCTTGGCCGGGGGTGCCGAGGGTGGCGGCGATGGAGGAGTAGAGGAGGAAGTGGGTGAGGTGGTGGTTGCGGGTGAGGGTGTGTAGGTGCCAGGTGGCGTCGACTTTGGGGTTGAGGGTGGTGTGGAGTTGGTGGGGGGTGAGGTTGGTGAGGGTGGCGTCGTGGAGGGTGCCGGCGGTGTGGATGACGGCGGTGAGGGGGTGGGGGGTGTTGTCGATGTGGTCGATGACGGCGGCGAGTTGGGGCCGGTTGGTGGTGTCGCAGGTGGTGATGGTGACGGTGGCGCCGAGGCCGGTGAGGTGGTGGACGAGGCTCGCGGTGTCGGGGTGGTGGGGTCCTTGGCGGCTGACGAGGTGCAGGTGACGCACGCCGTGCTGGGTGATCAGGTGCTGGGTGGTGTGCCGGGCGAGCGTGCCGCTGCCGCCGGTGATGAGGGTGGTCCCGGTGGGATCGAAGGGCCGGGAGGTGGGCTTCTGGGCCGGCCCAGGGTGGGTTCCCGGTGACGACGGGGTGTCCGGGATCAGGTGGGCCGTGCGGAGAGTGCCGGTCCGGAGGGCCAGTTGCGGCTGCCCGGCGGCGATGGCGGCCGGAAGGATGCGGAGGCTGTCCGGGCTGTCGTCGGTGTCGATGAGGGTGATGCGGTCGGGGTGTTCGGTTTGTGCGGTGCGGGTCAGGCCCCAGCAGGTGGCGGCGGGCAGGTTGGTGAGCTGGTCGTGGTCGCTGGTGGATATGGCGCCGGTGGTGAGGATGGTCAGGTGGGTGGTGCCCCAGGTCGGGTCGGTGAGGAAGGTTTGCAGGGTGTGCAGGAGTTGTTCGGTACGGTCGTGCACGGTGGCTGGCACGTCGTGGGGGTCGTCGTTGGGGTGATGTGCCGGTAGTGGCAGGACGATCCGTGGTGGTGTGGGGATGTGGTTGTCGGTGACGGCGTGGTGCAGGGTGTCGAGGTCGGGGTGGCAGGGCAGGTCCCAGCCGGGCACGGGCTGACCGATGCTGACCCATCCGTCGGTGTCGGCCGGCGTTGCCGGCAGCGCCACCGGCGCCCAGTCCAACCGCCACAACTGCCCACGGACGGTGCCGCGGCCGAGCAGGTCGTCCACCCGTACCGGGCGGAACTCCACCCTCGCCACCGACAGCACCGGGGAGCCGGACGGGTCCACGGCCGCCAGCACGTACGCGTCCGCGCCCTCCCGGCGCAGCCGGACCCGCAGCTCCGTCGCGGGTGCCGCGTGCAGCCGTACGTCGGACCAGGACACCGGCAACGCCACCGTGCCGTCCCCGCCGGACTCCCCGGGAGCGACGAGCCGCAGCGCGGCGTCCAGCAGCGCCGGGTGCAGGACGTGACCGTCCCGGCTGTCGACGCGTACCTCCGCGGCGAACTCCGTGTCGCGCTGCCAGGCGGCGGACAACCAATCGGCGGCCGGCTCGCCACCCGCGGCCGTCACCCGCTCCCGCAGCGCTGCCAGGTCGACCGGCGCCCAACCGGGCGGCGGCCAGGCGGTGTCCGGCCGGGGCGCCGGGGCGCCCGACGAGGAGATCAGCCCGGTGGCGTGCCGGCGCCAGACCACCTCCGGGCCGGTGCCGTCGGCCGCCGTACCCATGTGGATCGTGATCGGCCGTCGCCCGGACTCGTCGTCGGCGGCCACCGTCACCTGGACCTGTACGTGCCCCTGCGGCGGCAGCGCCACCGGTTCCCGCACGGTCAGTTCGTCGACCTGGTCGCAACCCACCTGGTCCGCCGTGTGCAGGGCCAGGTCCAGGGTCGCGGTCGGCGGCAGCAGCGTCGCGCCCAGCACCCGGTGCCCGGCCAGCCAGGGCTGCTCGCCCACTCCCAGCCGCCCGGTCAGCACCACGTCCGGCGTACCGGCCAACTCCAGGGCCGCCGGCAGGATCGGGTGCGTGCTGGGTCGTAGTCCGAGGTGGTGGGTGTCGGTGGTGGGGGCGGCGGCGAGCCAGTAGCTCTGGTGGTGGAAGGGGTAGGTGGGTGGGGTGGCGTGTGTCCGGGTGTGGGGGAGTAGCCGGGTCCAGGTGATGGGGTGGGTGGTGTGGGTGTGCAGGAGTGCGGTGTTGGTGAGGAGGGTGTGCCAGGGGTCGGTGTCGCGGCGCAGGGTGTGGATGGCGGTGATGTCGTCGTCGATGGTGGGGGTGAGCAGTGGGTGGGGGCTGATTTCGATGAGGGTGTGGTGTCCGTCGGTGATCAGTTGTTGGGCGGTGGGGTGGAAGTGGACGGGGTGGCGGAGGTTGTCCCACCAGTAGTCGGTGGTCAATTCGGTGCCGGGGAGCACGGTCTGGCGGGTGCTGCTGTAGAAGGTGGTGTCGGTGGCCTCGGCCTGGACGGCCACCGCGGTCAGTTCGGTGTGGAGTGGGTCGACGTGGGGGCAGTGGCTGGCGTAGCTGACCGGGATGATCCGGGCTTGGTGGCCGTGGTCGGTGAGGGCGGTGTGGGCGGCTTGGATGGCAGCTGGGGTGCCGGAGAGGACGCAGGCTGTGGGGGCGTTGTGGGCGGCGAGGTGCAGGTCGGCGGCGTGTGCGGGCACGAGTTGGTGCAGTAGGTGGTTCAGTTCGTCGGGGGTGGGGCCGGTGACGGCGAGCATGCCGCCGGTGCCTTCGATGGTGGTGAGGACTCGTCCTCGGTTGGCGATCAGTTGGGCGGCGTCATTGAGGGTCAGCGTGCCGGCGGCGTGTGCGGCGGTGATTTCGCCCTGGCTGTGGCCGATGACGGCGTGGGGGGTGATGCCGTGGTGCCGCCAGAGGGCGGTGAGGGCGGTGGTGACGGCGAAGAGTGTGGGTTGGACGACGTCGACCCGGTCGAGGCTGGCCGCCCCCGGCTTCTCGAGGATGACGTCGCGCAGTGACCAGTCGATGTGTGGGTGTAGGGCTTCCTCGGTCGCGTCGATGCTGTCGCGGAAGACGGTGGAGGTGCGGTAGAGCTGGTGGGCCATGGCGGGCCATTGGCTGCCCTGGCCCGGGTAGATGAATGCGATCTTCCCGCCGTCACTCGCCTCACCGATGGTCAGGTTCGGGTGTTCGCCCCCGTCGGCCAGGGCGGTCAGCGCCTCGGACAGCTCGTCGAGGGTGCGGCCGAGGATCACGGCGCGGTGCGGGAATGCCGTGCGGCTGGCCAGGGCGTGTGCCACTGCGGCGAGGTCGACGTCTTCCACACCGGAGGCCCAGTCCCGCAGCCGGCGGGCGTACTCCCGAAGCGCGGTCCCCGTCTTCGCCGACAGCAGCCACGGCACCCACCCGCCACCCGGCAGGTCCCCCGGCTCCGCGCCGCCGACGGCGACCGCCGATACGACCTCGGCCTCCGGCGCCGGAGCGGCGGGCGAGGAAACCAGCGGCGTGGGTTCCCCGGCGGGTGCTTCTTCGAGGATCACGTGGGCGTTGGTGCCGCTGATGCCGAAGGAGGAGACGCCGGCGCGGCGGGGGTGCCCGTTGGGCGTCCATTCGACGGGCTGGTCGAGGAGGCGGACGTTGCCGCTGTCCCAGTCGACGTGGGGGGTGGGGGCGTCGATGTGCAGGGTGCGGGGCAGCAGGCCGTGCCGCATCGCGAGGACCATCTTGATGATGCCGGCGGCGCCGGCGGCGGCCTGGGTGTGGCCGATGTTCGACTTGATCGACCCGAGCCAGAGCGGCTGGTCGTCCCGCCGCTGCTGCCCGTACGTGGCGAGCAGCGCCTGGGCCTCGATCGGGTCGCCGAGGGTGGTGCCGGTGCCGTGCGCCTCGACCGCGTCCACGTCGGCCGGGGTCAACCCGGCGCTGGCCAGGGCCTGCCGGATCACCCGCTCCTGAGACGGCCCGTTCGGCGCGGTCAGCCCGTTGCTCGCGCCGTCCTGGTTCACCGCCGAACCCCGAAGCACCGCGAGGACCCGGTGCCCGCGTTCCCGGGCGACGGAGAGCCGTTCGAGCAGGAGCAGGCCGGCGCCCTCGCCCCAGCCGGTGCCGTCGGCCGCGGCGGCGAACGGCTTGCACCGGCCGTCGGGGGCGAGTCCGCGTTGGCGGCTGAATTCGATGAGCATGCCGGGGGTGGCCATCACGGTGACGCCACCGGCGAGGGCGAGGTCGCACTCCCCGGTGCGGATCGCCTGCGCCGCCAGGTGCATCGCCACCAGCGACGAGGAGCAGGCGGTGTCCACGGTGACGGCGGGGCCTTCCAGTCCGAGCACGTACGCGATCCGCCCGGACGCCACGCTCGTCGTGTTCCCCGTCAGCACGTACCCCCCGACGTCACTTGACGCCTCGTGCATCCGCGGGCCGTAGTCCTGGGGCATGGCACCGACGAACACGCCGACCCGCTCACCCCGTAGGCCGGTCGGGTCGATGCCGGCCCGCTCGACCGCCTCCCACGCGGTCTCCAACAGCAGCCGCTGCTGCGGATCCATCGCCGTCGCCTCACGCGGGCTGATCCCGAAGAATTCCGCGTCGAACCCCGCGACCCCGTTGAGGAACCCGCCGTACCGGGCGTACGTCGTGCCGGGGGAGTCGGGATCCGGGTCGTAGAGGGATTCCACGTCCCAGCCCCGGTCGGTGGGGAGCGGGCCGATCGCGTCCCGGCCGTCGACCAGCAGCTCCCACAACTGCTCCGGCGTCGCGACCCCGCCCGGGAACCGGCACGCCATTCCCACGATCACCACCGGCTCGTCCGCCGGGGCAGCAGCCCCGAGCGTCACCGCCGGCGCCGGGCCACCGACCGCCAACCGGTGGACGAAGTCGACCAGCCGCTCCGGCGTCGGATGGTCGAAGGTGACCCCGGCCGGCAGGTCGAGGCCGGTCGCCGCCGCGAGATCGTTGCGGAACCGGACCGCCATCAGCGAGTCGAAGCCGAGGTCCTTGAACGTCCGGGCCGGGTCGATGCCGTCCGCCGTCGAATGGCCCAGGACGAACGCGAGCTGGTCGAGCACCGCCTCACGGACCAGCCGGCGGCTACCCGGCCCGTCGAGGGCGCGTACGCGGTCGCGCAGCGACCACACCTCCACCGACGCCCCCGCGCCGTCCGCGTCGACCGGTCCCGCCGCGTCGACCGGTCCGGCCGCTTCGACGGGTCCCGCCGCGTCGACCGGGCGGGCTGCGCCCGCTGGCGCGCCCGCGTCCGCGCCCGCCGGAGAGTCCGCCCCGTCGCTTCGCCCGGGAACCGGTACCCGCGCCCGCTGCGCCTGGGCCGTGGTGTCCAACCAGTGGCGCCGGCGCTGGAACGGGTAGCCCGGCAGGTGCGGCGGGTCGAACCGGGCGGCCCCGACCGGCCAGACGTGACCGGCGTCGACGGTGTGCACCGCCGCCGCGGCGGCGAGGCCGGTACGGTCGCCGGGCTGTTCGCGATGCAGCACGTGCACTGCGGTGACCGCCCCCGGCAGCGTCTGGACGTGCAGGGTGGTGAGGGTGGCGTCCGGTCCGAGTTCGACGAAGGTTCGGACGCCGTGTTGGTGGTGGAGGGTGGTGATGCCGTGGGCGTAGTGGACGGGGGCGAGGATGTGTTGGACCCAGTAGTCGGGGTCGGTGAGTTGGTCGGTGGTGGCGAGTTGTCCGGTGATGTTGCTGACCACGGGCAGTGTGGGCGGGTGGTAGGTGAGGCCGGCGGCGACGGTGCGGAATTCGTCGGCGATGGCCGCCATGTGGGGTGAGTGGAAGGCATGACTGACCTTCAACTGGGTGGCTTTGCGGCCGTTGTCGCGCCATTGGCTGGCGAGTTGTTCGCACACGTCCCGGTCGCCGCTGATGACCGCTGTGTGTGGGGTGTTGATGGCGGCGATGGTGACGCCGTCGTGGCCGGCGGTCAGCTGTTCGGCTTCGTCGCGGGTGGCTTGTAGGGCGATCATCGCGCCGGGGGTGGTGATGCTGTTCATGAGTCGGGCGCGGGTCGCTACGAGGAGAGCGGCGTCGTCCAGGCTCAACACGCCGGCGAGGTGGGCGGCGCTGATTTCGCCGAGGGAGTGTCCGGTGAGGTGGTCGGCGTGTAGTCCGAGTTGGGTGGTGGCGACGTGGTGGAGGGCGGTGTGGAGGGCGAACAGGGCGGGTTGGGTGTAGGCGGTGCTGTCGAGTAGGCCGGCGAGGTCGGTGTCGGGTTCGGCGAACACGACGTCCTGGAGCCGGTGTTCCAGGTGCGGGTTGAGCGCCTCGCAGGCCTGGTCGAACGCCTCCCGGTAGACCGGGTTGGTGGCGTACAGGTCCGCGCCCATGCCGGGGTACTGGCTGCCCTGACCCGTGAAACAGAACGCGGTGCGCCGGCCGTCGGTGGCGACCCCGGTCACAGCCAGCGGATGCGGGCGCCCGTCGGCGAGCGCCTCGAGCGCGGCGGCGAACTCGTCCCGGCCGGCGGCGGTCACCACCGCCCGGTGCGGGAAGCGGCTCCGCCGGGCCAGCGCCACTCCG
The DNA here is from genome assembly GCF_003725545.1 of Micromonospora solifontis. Taxonomy (GTDB): domain Bacteria; phylum Actinomycetota; class Actinomycetes; order Mycobacteriales; family Micromonosporaceae; genus Micromonospora; species Micromonospora solifontis. The sequence continues at coordinate 8,940 of NZ_RJLN01000104.1, forward strand.
ACCGCCGCCGGCGTCACCTCCTCCTGCCCGGCCAGCCACGCCCCCAGCTGCCCGGCGTACGCGCGCAGCGCCGGTCCGGTCTTCGCCGACAGCACCCACGACACCCACCGGTCTCCGGTCGCCGCCTCGGCGGTGTCGACCGGGGCGTCGCGGACCACCACGTGGCAGCTCGTGCCGCCCATGCCGAACGACGACACCCCGGCGTGCAACGGCCGGTCCGGTCGGGGCCACCCGGTGAGCTCCCGCTGCACCGCCAGGCCGAGGTCGTCCAAGGGGATGTCCGGGTGGGCGGTGTCGAAGTTCAGACTCGGCGGCAGCTCGCGGTGCCGTACGCACAGTGCCAGCTTGACCAGGCCGACGATGCCGGCGGCGGCCTCCAGGTGCCCCACGTTGGTCTTGGCCGAACCCACCCGCACCGGGGCGGCACCGGCGCGCCCCCGGCCGACGACGGCGCCGAGCGCCGCCGCCTCCACCGGGTCGCCGACCCGGGTGCCGGTGCCGTGCAGCTCCACGTACTGCACCTCGACCGGGTCCACCCCGGCCCGGCGGTACGCCGCGGCCAGCACCCGCTGCTGGCCCTCCCGGCCGGGCACGGTCAACCCCTCGGTCGCGCCGTCGTTGCCCACCGCCGAGCCGTCGATCACGCAGTAGACGCGGTCCCCGGCCGCGACCGCCTCCGCCAGGGGCTTGAGCAGCACCAGCGCCCCGCCCTCGCCCCGCACGTAGCCGTTCGCCCGCGCGTCGAAGGTGAAACACCGGCCGTCGGGGGAGAGGCCGCCGAACCGTTCGGCGCCGACCGCGCTCTCCCGGAGCAGGTTGAGATTCACGCCGCCGGCCAGGGCCACCGTGGACTCGCCGGAGCGCAGGCTCTCGCACGCCAGGTGGACGGCGACCAGCGACGACGACTGTCCGGTGTCCACCGCCAGGCTCGGCCCGCGCAGGTCGAACAGGTAGGAGATCCGGTTGGCGAGGATGCTGCGGTGCACGCCGGTCACCGTGTGCGGGGTGACCAGCTCGGGGCCACCCCGATAGCTGAGGTGGGCGTAGTCGTCCCAGATCGCGCCCACGAAGACACCGGTCGCGGAGCCGGCGAGCGCGGCGGGCGTCGTCCCGGCGTCCTCGACCGCCTCCCAGGCCAGCTCCAGCATCAGCCGCTGCTGCGGATCCATGGCCGCCGCCTCACGCGGCGACACACCGAAGAAGTCGGCGTCGAAGCCGCCGACGTCGTCGAGGAAGGCCCCGTGCCGTACCGTCCCGTCCGTGCTCCACCGGTCCGCGGGCACCTCGCCCACCGCGCCGGCTCCGGCGCACAGCAGCCGCCAGAAGGCCCCCGGCTCCGCCGCGCCCGGCAGCCGGCACGCCAACCCCACCACCGCCACCGGGTACGGCCGACCAGATTCCTCTCCAGGCGCGGCGTCAGGTCGGGTCATGTGCCTTCCCTCATCTTCCGTTCCTCTTCTGGTGGACGGGCCGGTGACAGGTGGCACGCCATCCCGGATACGCATTTCCACATTTATGAGGGACAGGGACGCAACCGGACTGTCTCGAAAATGACGGATGCCGGCTCCGACAATTCTCTGTCCAGTCGACAAGGATAGGTATCGGCAATCAGCCGGGATAGCCCCTAGCACCCCTACTTCGACCCCGCGGCGGCGGTGCGCAACCCCTGCTCACCCCTGTTCCGCAGCCGTTCCACGCGGTCACACCCGCAGCCCGCTCGCCGGCCGGCCCGGGGTGTCGGCCTTCTGCCGCCGATCGCCTTGACTCGTCGGATCGGCTCCCATTACGTTCCCGTTCGACACATTTTCGTGCCGGCCGAAAGTTCCCGTTGCTTACCTCCGATCGTGGCGAACGGACGTCGCCGGCGTGCCCGGCCGTACGTTCCCGAGAAGAGCGGAATTGTGACGGTCGAACCGCGCCGGCGCCCGTTCCCACGAATCGGGAGGAAGAATGAATTCTCGGAAAGCGGCCGCACCCGCCGGTGCCCGGTCGCGGCTGCGCCGCGGGCTGGCGCTGGGCGCGACGGCGGTGCTCGGCGCCCTGGCCCTCGGCTCGGCGGCGCCCGGCAACGCCGCGCCGGAGAGCTTCCCGGCCCTCGGCGACGACCTGGCCGCGGTCAACCGCTCCGCCACCGCCGCGCCCGCCCAGATGAGCCAGCTCGACTTCCTGCTCGGCAACTGGAAGTGTCTGGTCACCACCCAGATGCACGGCCAGCCGACGATGACCAACACCACCTACCTCTCGGTGCGGTCCATCCTCGGCGGTCACTGGTACGAGCTGCGTTCGCTCCAGCTGCCGAGCACCTCCAACCCGCAGCGGGTCGTCGCCCGGCAGGTCTACGGCTGGGACCCGGCGGCGCAGCAGTTCACCACCTACTACTTCGACGACGCGGACGGCCAGGGCACCGGCAGCGCCCCTCAGGTCACCACCGGGCACGCTGTCTTCACCGGCACCTACCTGTTCAACGGGTTCCGCCACATCGGCCGGGACGACCTCTACTCGCCGGCGCCGGACAAGCTCTACAACGACGTCTCCATGGCGATGGAGTCCACTCCGGACCAGCTCTTCCCGGTGGGCGCCGCCCGCTGCGACCGGCGCTGACCTGCTCGCCGCTCCGGGCGGGCCGCACCACCGGCCCGCCCGGGCGGATCAGTCGTCAGACCGTCACGCGGAGCCGCTCGATGCCGGGCAGCACCGACAGCAGCGGCGGGTATCGCCAGTCCGGAGACCGCATGGTCAGCTCGACCCGCAGCTGCCGCCCGGCGCAGACCCGCAGCTCGTCCGACATGCCCACCAGCAGCGACGGCGGGTGCCGGTCGCTCGTGGCCGGTCCGATCGCGGCGGCGAGCACGTACCACCGTCCCACCGGCACCGGGTCCAGCAGCCACGGCCCGGGCTCGTCGACCAGCTCGGAGATGACCGGCCGCCCCCGGGGGACGGGGCTGTCGAAGACGCCCACCAGGACCGGGGAGTCGGCCCGGGGCACCGCCCGGATGGTGCCGGAGAGACTGCCGGTCGGCCGGTCCCGCGGCGTCCGCGGTTCGCCGTCCTCGGGGAGCGGCTCACCCTGGGCCACTCGACGGTAGGCGGTGGGGGAGAGGCCGACGCACTCGGTGAACCGGCGGGTGAAGGTGCCGAGGCTGCCGTAGCCGACCTGGACGCTGATCTCCGCCACGCTCAGCGTGGTGGTGGACAGCAGGTGCTTCGCCTCGTTGATGCGTACGGCGGAGAGGAACCGGCCCGGCGTGACCCCGGTGACCCGGCGGAACGTCCGCAGAAAGTGAAACTTGCTTATCATCGCGGACCGGGCCAGGTCGTCGAGGCTCAGTGGTTCCTCGTAGCGATCCCGGATTGCGTCAATGGCTCGTCGAATGCCGTCTTTCACCGTCGCCCCCCGCAATAATCGGTCTCCCAACGGGGAGTCTCCTGTCGTCCGCTGCCAGAACGCGCACAGATCACTGTTATGCGAGGCCGGGTTCGCGACAGTTCCGGGAAGCCGTGCTCCACCGTTGCGAAACGGGAAGAAGAACCCGTACCGCGCCAAGATGGTACCGCAATCCTGGCGCTGCGTGACGAGTCGCCTGCATTGAGTTGCCAAACTGGGTGGTTTCCGGCCAACGGCACCGAGCCCGACAGGCGGGAAATGGACCGTTGGCGGCCTCCGGGTGCTGCGCCGGGATTTGCGCTTAGGTCAGAACGATGGGGACCCGCGCGTTCTGTCGCATTTGGACGGACGGCCTCACTCCGCCACCCGGGTACGCGTGGTCCAGCGGAAAACCACCGGATCCCGGGACGCCACCGCGCCGGCCGACTCTCGTTCGAAGTGCTCGTAGCCGCCTCGGTGGTGAATCTTCACCTTCTGTCCGTCGGAGGGCAGTCGCTGACTCCGGGCGGTTGCCGGCAGGTCGCTCGGTCCGCCGACGAGCACCGCCTCGATCGTGTTCTCGACGACGTTTTCGGGCGAACTGGTCATCGCTGCCCCCCATCCTGCGGGTTATGTTTGCGAATTGACTGCTTTCATCATCGCTGGCGGATCTGCGATTGGGCACCCGTAATGCACCCCTATCCTGCGGTGGGGCCTGCGGAAATAGGGGCGCGGGCGGCCGGTCAAGTGTGCGGCGGCAAATACAATCGCCGAGGCGGTATAGCGTGGCACGCCGACCGCCGTTGTCGGCCCGGCCGGGACAGCGCCGGCCCCATTTCCAGGACGGTGAATGCAGGTGACGACGGCTTTTTCCCAGGACGTCTGGACCCGCCGATACCACGACGCGGGGCCGGACGCGGTGCGGCTGGTCTGCTTTCCGCACGCCGGCGGCTCGGCCAGCTTCTACTTCCCGGTCTCCCGGGCGCTCGCGCCGCGCCTCGAGGTGCTGGCCGTGCAGTACCCGGGCCGCCAGGAACGCCGCCGCGAGGCGGCGGTGGACTGCATCCACGAACTGGCCGACCGGATCGCCGAGGTGCTCCCGCTCGACGACGGCCGTCCGACCGCCTTCTTCGGGCACAGCATGGGGGCAACCCTCGCCTTCGAGGTGGCCCACCGGCTCGAGCGCGAGCGCGGCCTGTCGCTGCTGCACCTGTTTGCCTCCGGGCGCCGGGCACCGGGCCGGGTACGCGTCGAGGACCTGCACCGGCGCGGCGACGACGCGATCGTCGCCGAGCTGCGGCGGCACAGCGCCACCGATGACCGGCTGCTGGCGGACCAGGAGTTGCTGCGGATGATCCTGCCGGCGCTCCGCTCCGACTACCGGGCCATCGAGACCTACCGGGAGCGTCCCGGCACCCGGCTGCGCTGCCCGTTGACGGTCCTGGTCGGCACCGCCGACCCGCTGGTCACCCGGGACGAGGCGGAGGCGTGGCGGGCGTACACCACGGGCCCCACCGACGTCCGCTACTTCCCGGGCGGCCACTTCTATCTCACCGAGCGGGCCGAGGAGGTCCTCGCCGTGGTGACCGGGGCGCTGACTCCCGTCCGCCGCTGACGACCGGACCGCCCCGCGTCGCCGGGCGACGCGGGGCGGCGGTGCGCGTACCCGGGCCGGGGTCTCAGAGTGGGATGTTGCCGTGCCTGCCGCGACGGTGCCGAGCGGCGGCGAACGCCTCGGCCAGCCGCCGGCGGGTGTCCGCCGGCTCGATCACCTCGTCGATCACGCCGAGCGCGAGACCCCGACGCACCCCGCCGGACTCCCGGCGGTGCTCCGCCACCAGGCGGGCGCGAAGCGCGTCCACCTCCTCCGGCGGCGCCGCCGCCAGCTCCCGCCGGTGCAGCACTCCCACCGCGGCCTCCGCGCCCATCACCGCCACCTCCGCCTCCGGCCAGGCGAAGACCCGGCTGGCGCCGAGCGACCGCGAGTTCATCGCGATGTACGCCCCACCGTACGACTTGCGGGTGATCAGGGTGATCCGCGCGACCTCGGCCTCGGCGAAGGCGTGCAGCAGCTTGGCGCCGCGCCGGACCACCCCCTCCCATTCCTGCCCGACCCCGGGCAGATAGCCGGGGACGTCGACCACCACCAGCAGGGGTACGCCGAGGGCGTTGCACATCCGCACGAACCGGGCCGCCTTCTCGGCGCTCTGTGAATCGAGGCAGCCGCCCTTGCGCAGCGGGTTGTTGGCCAGCACCCCGACCGTCCGCCCGGCGAGCCGACCGAGCCCGACCACCATGTTCCGGGCCCAGCCCGGCTGGAGTTCCTCGAAGGTGGGCCCGTCGTCGTCCCGGTCGAGCAGGTGCCGCACCAGCGGCCGCACGTCGTACGCCCGGCGGCTGGACTCCGGCAGCAGGGCCCGCAGGTCCGGACCGCCGGCCGCCGCACCCACGTCGATGTGCCCGGGCCGGGCCAGCAGCTCGGTGATCCGGCGGGCCCGCAGGTACGCCTCCGCCTCGGACCCGGCCGTCACGTGCGCCACCCCGGACCGCCGGGCGTGCACGGCCGGACCGCCCAGCGACTCCATGTCGACCTGCTCCCCGGTCACGCTCTGCACGACGTTCGGGCCGGTGACGAAGACCCGGGCCGCGTCCGACATGATCACCAGGTCGGTGAGCGCCGGACCGTACGCGGCGGCCCCCGCCGCCGGACCGAGCACGACCGAGATCTGCGGGATCCGACCGGACGCCTTGGTCATCATGGCGAACATCCGCCCGACGCCGTCCATCGACTCGACGCCGTCGGCCAGCTTGGCGCCCCCGGAGTGCCACAACCCGATCACCGGCCAGTGCTTCCACAGCGCCAGCCGGATCGCCTCGATGATGTGGTCCGCGCCGGCCGCGCCGAGCGCCCCGCCCATCCGGCCGGCGTCGGTGCAGTACGCGACCACCGGGAAGCCGCCGATCCGGCCCCGGACCGCGGTCACGCCGCTGTCGTCGGCCGGGTGCATCGGCAGCAGGCTGCCCGGGTCCAGCAGCCGGCCCAGGCGGGTGGCCGGGTGCCGATCGTCGGTGCGGACCGCCTCGTCGGCGCGGGGCGCGGTGAGTGTGACCGTCATGGTGGACCTCCGCAGCGCGGGCTCGGATGTGAGGGGGTGCCGCTCACGCTAACGACGAGATCGCGCGCCGCTGAACCCCTAGCCCACCCCGGATCCGGTGCCCTCCGGAGCGGATTCCACATGCTCTGCTAGGGGTTGCTCAATCGCCGCGTACGCGCTTCGCTGTCCTCGGCGCCCGTTCGCGCGCAGGCGGATCTCCGCCCGGCAGCCCAGCACGCGGACCGGGGTGGCTCGCGTAGGCCGCCCCCTTCCGGGCGCGCCGCGCCGGCCGCGACGCCGGCACGTCCGGCCGTACCCGGTGGAGGACCGTCATGACCCTGGCAGCGAGCAATGGCAAGCGAACCCGCCGGCTGGACCGGGTGGTGATCCGGTTTGCGGGTGATTCGGGCGATGGGATGCAGCTT
>NZ_RJLN01000105.1 GCF_003725545.1 Micromonospora solifontis
GCGGCAGCCGCCGTCGGGACGGGAGAGGTCGGGCGTACCTCCGGGGCGAGGGCGACCGACGCGGGGCCGACGGCGGCCGGCGGCAGCTCGCCGCCGCCCAGGGTGAGCCGGCGTTCCATCCGCTCCAGGCGCTGGAGCAGGCCACCGGTCGTGTCGTCCACGCCGGGCAGCAGCATCCGGGCGCAGATCAGCTCCAGCAGCAGCCGGGGCGCGGTGGTGCCGCGCATCTCGACCAGGCCGTTGTGCACGATGTCGGCGCAGCGGGACAGGGTGGCCGGACCGAGCCGCTGGGCCTGGGCGGCCATCCGCTCGATCTGGTCGTCCGGGCCGTCGATCAGGCCCTTGGCGGCGGCGTCCGGCACCTGCTGCAGGACGATCAGGTCGCGCAGCCGCTCCAGCAGGTCCGAGGCGAACCGGCGCGGGTCGTGGCCGGCCTCGGCGACCCGGTCCACCGTGGCGTACGCGGCCGCGCCGTCCCCGGCGGCGAGCGCGTCGCACATCTCGTCGATGAGCGCCGAGTCGGTCACGCCGAGCAGCGCGGCGGCCCGGGCGTAGCTGACCCCCTCCGGGCCGGCGCCCGCGATCAGCTGGTCGAGCACGGAGAGGCTGTCCCGGGCGCTGCCGCCACCGGCGCGCACGACGAGGGGGAAGACCGCCGGCTCGACCTTGACCCCCTCGGCCTCGGTCAGCTGCTCCAGGTAGGGCCGGAGGACCTTCGGCGGGATCAGCCGGAACGGGTAGTGGTGAGTCCGCGACTTGATCGTGCCGAGGACCTTCTCCGGCTCGGTGGTGGCGAAGATGAACTTGACGTACTCCGGCGGCTCCTCGACCAGCTTGAGCAGGGCGTTGAAGCCGGCCGACGAGACCATGTGCGCCTCGTCGATGACATAGATCTTGAAGCGGCTGCGGGCCGGCGCGAAGAACGCCTTCTCGCGCAACTCCCGGGCGTCGTCGACGCCGCCGTGGCTGGCCGCGTCGATCTCGATGACGTCGATCGAGCCGGCTCCGTCGGTGGCCAGCGAGCGACAGGACTCGCACTGCCCGCACGGCTCCGGGGTGGGGCCCTGCTCACAGTTGAGCGAGCGGGCCAGGATCCGGGCGGAGGAGGTCTTGCCGCAGCCACGGGGGCCGGAGAAGAGGTACGCGTGGTTCAGCCGCCCGCTGCGCAGCGCCTGCGACAGCGGCTCGGTGACGTGCTCCTGGCCGATGACCTCGGCGAACGTACGGGGCCGGTACTTGCGGTAAAGGGCCAGTGCCACCCGTCCCGCCTCCTCTCGACCGAGCCATTCTGCGCCGGTCGGGCGTGGGTGACCACCCACCACCCCGTGACCTGACCCGCAGGAACGTTACCGGCACCCGGAGACAGAAAGGCCCCCCGTGCACCCGTCAGAGCCCGCTTATCCTTGCTGCCTTCCGGCCCTGGGGAGGTTCACGAGATACACGCCGCACGGGGGGTGCCGCCAAGCCTACCCGACCCGGCGTCGATCTTCCGGGAGGGTGGGGTGGCCCGCCCGTCCGGGACCTGTATCCTGGCTCGCGGAGGATTCGCCTAGAGGCCTAGGGCGCACGCTTGGAAAGCGTGTTGGGTTAACACCCTCACGAGTTCGAATCTCGTATCCTCCGCTCGCTTGAGCAGGAAAAACGACAGGGCCGGCCCCCATGGGGACCGGCCCTGAGTCGTCGCTACGGTCGCTCTCGTCCCAGTTGTCGTCTCACTGCCCTGTTCCGGCCCGTCTGGCTGCCGGTCGCCCGTCTCGCGCTCCGGCGAGGTTGAGCAGTCGTTGTCCGTCGCCTGATGGATCGCCTCGCCGCTCGGAGAGCGAACACCAGCCCTCATCGCGCCAGAGCCGGACGGCGATCTCGCGCTCGACGTCCGGTTCCTCGCGGTGCTGCCGCAGCAGATCGATCAGGGCATCTGTCCGCATTTGCCATCACAGCCGTGCCGCCATTTCGGCCGGAGAAGCGCTCGCCGCACCGGCAGCGTTCCCTTGTCCAAATTCGCTGTCCGCCGGTCGAACACACTGATAGAAAGCCGGGGTGCGCAAACTCCTCACGTTCTCTGATCATCTGCGGCTGATTGACGAACGGGCGACCACCTTCCGCGCCGCGGTCGCTGCGGCGCCCAGCCTCGACCTGCCGGTGCCGAGCTGTCCGGGGTGGACGCTGTTCGACCTCGTGCAGCACCTGGGCATGGGCCGCCGCAGGTCGGCCGCCATCGTCGCCGCAGGGCCGGCGGACGCTCCCCCGGAGAAGTCCGCTTGGGAGGACGGCACCGGTGCGCCTCGGGAACGCGAGGCTCTCCTGGCCTGGTGGACCGAGTCCGTCGAGCGACTGACGAGCGCGCTGCGCGAGGCCGGCCCGGACCGCGGTTGTTGGACGTGGTGGGGTGACTCGCAGTCACCGCAAGCCTCCGGTGCATGGGCTCGGCGCCAGGTTCCCGAGATCGCGGTGCACACCTACGATGTCCAGCTCGCCGTCGGGGACCCGCAGCCGCTGCCGGACGAGGTCGCCCTCGACGGTTTCGACGACTGCCAGTTCACCCTCTGCTCGACGGATGTCGCCTGGCCGCACGAACCCGCCGTCGTCGATTACCACGCCACCGAGGGCCGGTCCTGGCGCCTTCGGCTGTCCCGCGACGGCGCATGGGCCGCCCGCCTCGGCGCGCCGGCTGCCGGTGAGGATCCGGACACGGTCGACGTCTCCGCCCGGGGCACGGCCAGCGACCTGGTCCTGTTCTTTTACGGCCGCATATCGCCGGATTCCCCGAAGCTGGAGATGAACGGCGACCGTCGCATCTTTGACCAGCTCATCGCCTGGGACCCGGCCGTGTGACGATCGACGACCCGCCACCTCGTGCGCCGGCCGCGTCCAGGGAAGATCGATACATCTGTCAGCTGGGCGACGCGAGTCACGACGCTCCGGTGACCGCGCCCAGGGACCACGAAGGGCCGGCCCCAGCTGGGACCGGCCCTTCCTCGTACCCCGGTCAGCCGATGACCGACACCGACGAGTGGGTGCCGACGGTCCCGGTGACCAGGCGCTGGAACGGCGCCTCCCGGTCCGGGCCGCTGACCAGCCGTACGGAGAGGTAGTCGACGCCGCCGGCCAGGTAGAGCGCGGTCCGCATGCCCGCCCCCGCGACGATCCACTTCCCGCCGCCGTTGGTCCGCTGGAAGGCGCTGCCCTCCAGGCTCACCACCGACGCCCCCACGTAGAAGCCCGCCGAGTTCTGGTCGGTGCCGCTGCTGCCGACCCCGGTCGAGTCGGCGGTGCAGCCGGAGACGGTGCAGTTGCGGCCGAGGATCTCGAAACCGTTGCCAGCGGTGTCCTGGGCCTCGCAGCCCACCACGGTGGCGCGGGAGGAGTCGAGCCGGAACGCGGGCGCGGGTGCCCCCGCCGCGCCGATGCCGTACGCCTTGCTGCCCCAGATCTTGATGTTGCCGCCGCCGAGCAGGTAGCCACCGCCCGCGCAGCCCTGGGCCGAGCAGCCGCTGACGAAGCCGTCGGAGGACTGGAGGTTGTAGGCCCAGCCGTCCGCGTTCTCGACCCGGCAGTCGGTCAGCTTGAACTCACGCTGACCGCCCGTGTACGTGCCGCCGAGGTAGATGCCGTCGCCGGTCGTCCGGGTGACGAAGACCCGGGTCAGCCAGGGCGCCGGGTCCGGCGTGTAGCTGGACGGGGTGGCGTTCATCTGGAAGTTGATGCCGTTGGCCACCAGGTGCGCCGCGTCCAGCCCGATGTCGGTCACGCACTGGCGGGACGAGCCGACGTACGTGCCTGACTGCGGGTTGACGACCAGTCCGGCCCCGCTGAAGCCGGCGCCGGCGCGGAGGATCGTGACCAGCGGGCCGGCACCGATCAGGGCGTGCTTGTCGTCGAGCACCACCGGCGCCTTGACGGTGTAGGTGCCGGGCGCGACGTACACGGCCTTCTGGCTGCTGCTGCCGAGCGCGGTGTTGATGGCGGCCTGGGCGCCGACGGTCGGGTCCACCTCGTAGGTGGCCCCGGAGCCGGCGGGGCCGACCCAGGGGATCGCGCCGGTCGACGCCAGGGCGGCGGCCTGGGCGGGTGAGATGCCGCCCAGCGCCGGCGCGGCGACGGCGGCGCCGGCGGTGACCGCCGCCGCGCGGAGCAACTGGCGACGGTCGGAGCGCTTGTCCTGCATGGTTGACGTCCTCCTGAGGGTGTCGGCCCTCGGCCCCCGTGCCGGGTCGAGGTGCGGCTGCCGGACGGCGGAGGCGGACGGTTCGACGGGCGGCCCAGGCCTCGGGCCGGGCTGCCCGTCTCCGTCTAGTGACCATCCCCCGTGACGGCGGCGGGTTCCCCGCGCCGCATCGGGGATCATGATTGCATCCCGGCGGCCGCCCGGCTGCCCCGCGCCGGCTGCCGGGCAGCCGGTGCTCGGTCCCGGTCCGGACCCCGCTCCGGTACGCCGTCAGCCGCGGTCCCCGGCACCGGGCGCCGGCACCGGCCCGGCGGGCGCCGCCTCGCCCGGCGGGACCGGGCCGACGGCTCCGGGTGGGGTGCCCCGGCCGCCGCGCAGCGCCCAGCCGGCCAGCAGCAGCGCGCCGGCCGCCGCGACCAGCTGGATCACCCGGTGGTCGAGCAGGACCAGCACGCCCGCGCCGGCGAGCACCGCCAGGGTTCCGGGGCCGAAGGTGAGGGTGTTGACGGTGGCCGAAACCCGGCCGACCAGCGTATCCGGGGTCTCCCGCTGCACGGCGGTCCAGACGGTGATCAGCACCAGTGGCGCGCCGATCCCGACCGCCAGCGTGCCGGCGACCACCGGGGCGAGGGCGGGCACCGCCCGCAGCGCCAGGCCCGCGGCGAGCAGCGCGACCGCCACCGCGGTCACCCGCCGGTCGCCCAGCCGGCGCAGCAGCGCTCCGGCGGCCAGGCCGCCGACCAGCGACCCGACGCCCTGCACCGTGCCGAGCACGCCGTTGAACTCCGGCGGCCGGTGCAGGCCGGCGTCCACCACGGCGTACGCCAGGGCGCCGTTGATCCCGATCAGCAGCATCGCCGCCCCGGCGCAGCGGACGAGGTGCCGCAATGCGGCGTGCCGGCGCAGGTGGCCCAGTCCGTCGGCGAGTTGCCGCGCCCATGGGTCGGGCGGCGGCGGTGGTTGTTCGCGTACCCGCAGCAGGGCGAGGACCAGCGCGGCGAGGGCGAAGGTGGCCGTGTCCAGCAGCACCACCGGGTGCCCGCCGTACGCCGCGAAGAGCCCGGCACCGGCCAGCGGGGCGAGCAGCTTCATCCCCTCGTTGACCGTCATCCGCAGCCCGTTGAAGTCGCCGAGCAGCTCGCCGGGGACGACGGACGGCACCAGCGCGGCCTCGGCCGAGTCGATGAGCACGAAGCTGATCCCGTACCCGACCGTCACCGCGAAGATCAGCCACACCTCGGCGGTGGTGTCGACCAGCAGCAGCACGGGCAGCAGCGCGGCCATGGCGACGTGCAGGACGATCAGCAGGGGCCGGCGGCGGAACCGGTCGACCAGCACGCCGATCAGCGGCCCGACCAGGGTCGGCCCCCAGAGGCCGAGAGTGACCAGCCCGGCGAGGCTGCTCGACCCGGTCAGGTCCTTCACCCAGATGCCGGCGACCAGCAGCATCGCCGCCGTACCGAACCCGGACACCAGCACCGCCACCAGGTAGCGGCTGGCGTCGCGGTTGCCCAGCACTCTCGTCGTACCCCAGCTCATGCCGCACCCCCGTGCTGGCCGATTCTCGCCATCGCCGACCCCCAAGTCAATGCTTGGGGGTCGTTCGACCCCGGCCGTGCGGTTCAATGGCGATCGTGAGCACCACCGATCCGCGCCTGCGCGCGCTGGCCCACCCGGTACGCCTGCGCATGCTCTCGCTGCTGTGGAGCGCGCCGCTGTCCGCCGCGGCGCTCGCCCGCGAGCTGGGGATCTCGCATGCCCTCGCCAGCCAGCACCTGCGCCGGCTGGACGCGGCCGGCCTGGTGGAGCTGGCCGACGTCCGCAGCCGGCGCGGCGGCCAGGAACGCCGCTACCGCGCGGTGTGCGGGCCCTGGCTGACCGAGCAGCAGGAGGGGCAGGCACTGCTCGCCGAGTCGTTGGCCCGCAACCTGCTGGACCGGGTGGCCCACCGGGCCCCGGAGAGCGCCGGGGTCACCGTCGACGCCGAACTCTGGGTCTCCCCGGAGGACTGGGCGGCGGCCTGCGGCCGGTTGCACGCGATCATGACCGAACTGCACGACGCGGCACGCCCGCCGCACGCCCCCGGTACGGTCCGGGTGGGCGCGACGGTGATGGCCTTCGAGATGACCGACTCCCCGCCTGTGGACAACTGACCGCCGTCGTACACATGTTCTATCCACAGCCTGTGGACGCCGGGAGGACCGGATGAGTTACCAGCTCAGCGCGGTGGTGGCCGACGTCGAGTTGCTCCGCGAGCAGACCGCCGACCTGGACCACGCGGTGCTCGCCGCGCTGCGGCAGGACTTCGCCCTGCTACCGGTCACCCCGCAACTGGTCCAGGAACTGACCGGCGACCTGCCGGACTTCGCCACCGGAGAGCCGTCGGCGGAGCAGCCCTTCCGACTCGTCCTGTCACCGGCCCTGGCCGCGCTGCTGCTCGGCTGGTCCCGGCAGGGCCCGGTGGCCTACCTGGAGGCGGAGTTCTCCGGCGGGCTGGGCCACCAGGCGGCGGCGGTCTGGCTGGGCGGCGAACTGAGCTGGGGCCCCTGCTTCGACCGGGCACTGGACCGGCCGCGCGGCGAGTGGCCGATCAACGCGGCGCTGGCCCGGCTGGGCGCCGAGCCCGGGCCCTGGATCGACTATTTCGCCGAACTCGGCCTGCACCTGGAACGGGACACGGCCGGCTGGCTGGCCCACGGCCGGCGCGGACTCTCCGCCGACTACTGGGACGAGCTGGCCGAGGAGTGGGAACAACGGCAATCCGACCCGGACCAGCAACCTCTTCGCCCCGGTCCCGTTGGGGACTGGGGGATTGCATGAAACTGCGACAATTCGGCTTCATTGCCGCACTGATGGCGGCCGCCTCGATCGCCGGCAGCGGCGTCCGTCCACAGGGGCCGGACGTGCCGGCCCGACCGGTCGGGGCGGCGGAGGTGGTCGGCCTGAACGGGCTGGGCAACGCCGAGTTCGGCGCCACCGAGGAGGAACTGACCCGGCGCGGGGTGCTGCGTACGGAGGTGGACGCCTGCGGCCCGACGCTGACCGGACACGGGTCGGTCAGCCCGATCTTCGTCGACGACCGGCTCGTGCTGCTCTGGCTCGACGACCCGATGAGCACGCCCGAGGGGATCAGCGTCGGCACGCCCGTGACCGAGGTCCGGGACGCGTACCCGGCGGCGGTCGAGCTGGCGGCTCCACAGGGGACGTACCGGTTCGACGGGCTGTTCGCCCGCGACGGCGACCGGGCGTACCTCTTCCTCCACGACGGCACCACCGTCCGCAAGATCATCGCCGGTTACGCCGACTGGGCCCGCCGCTTCTTCGACGAGGGCTACGGCCCCTGCTGATCCGCCGCGTCGGAGCACCCGGGCGGACCCGGGCGCTCCGACGCGGCGACCGGTTCAGTAGAGCGGCCCGCCGCTCTGCGGTCCGGCGATCCGCAGACCGTACCGCTCCGGCCAGACGTAGTCGCTGCGCAGGCCCAGCCCGCTCCAGATGGCGGACTGCGGCACGAGCCCACCGACGCCCAGGAACCGGGTCACCGAACCGGACGGGTAGCCGGCGAGGTCCCCGGTCACCTCCTCACCGGGTGCTCCGACGACCGCGTCCAGCCCGCCCCGACGGTCGAGGTGGAGCAGCGCGACCGAGGCACCGAACTTGTCCCCACGCTCGGCCGCACCGGGGACGCCCGACCGGCCCTGGTAGAACGCCTGCGCGCCGCTGCCGGTCAGTCCGCCGGCGGACCCCTTGAGCAGGGTGACCGAGCCGGCTTCCGCCGCCGTCCCGACCGTCTCGCCCGGGGCGCCGACCAGCACGTCCGCCCTACCGTCCCCGGTCACGTCACCGACCGCCAGCGCCGCCCCGAAGCGGTCGCCGCCACCCGGCGTTCCGGGCACCCCCGAGGTGTCCTGCGTGATGACCCGGACGGCGGTGGCGGACAGGCCGGCGGAGCGGCCGGTGAAGGCGGGGACCAGGCCGCCGGTGAGCTCCGGGGTCTGCGCGTCGGGTGCCCCGGCGATCACCTCACCGAGCCCGTCACCGTTGACGTCCCCGACGGCGAGCGCTGAACCCAGGTACCAGGCGATGGTGTCTGTCTGGTCGATCGCCCCGAGCAGGGCCGCGCCGGTGACCGAGGTGGCGCCGGTGGTGGCCACCCCGGCGGCCGACCCCCACATCAGCGTGACCATGCCGCTGCCCTTCCAGGAGCTGCCGTCGTCCTCGCGGGGAGCACCGATGACCAGGTCGGCGTAGCGGTCGCCGTTGACCCTCCCGATCGCCAGGGTGAAGCCGAAATAGTCGTTGGGCTCGGACGTCCCGGGCACCGCCGACTGGTCCTGGCTCAAGAAGGCGGCACCGGTCGCCGTCAGGCCGGTCGTGGTGCCCAGTAGAACGGTGACCGCACCGGCGTCCGTCTTGGTGCCGATCGCCTCGCCGTACGCACCGATCGCCAGGTCGTCGCGGCCGTCCCCGTTGAGGTCACCGGTCGCGAGCGCCCCACCGAACCGGTCGTACGCCTCCGGGTCACCGGGCACCCCCGGGGAACTCTGGCTGAAGTGGCGCGCCGAGCCGACCACCAGGCCGCCACTGCTGCCCGGGATGACCCAGACCCCACCGGCATGCCTCCCGTTCCCCGGATCCACCTCGTCCTGGTCGCCGATCACCAGGTCGTCGTAGCGGTCACCGTTGAAGTTGCCGGCCGCGAGCGCGGTGCCGAAACAGCCACAGCCTCCGCCGGAACTCAGGACACCCAGGAAGTGGTCGACCTGCGGCGCGGAGGAGTATCGGACGGTCACCACACCGGTCGGGTTCTCCGGCAGCGGCAGCCTGGAGTAGAAGGGGTCTCCCATGGCCGCCACGTCGTCGACGCCGTCACCGTCGAAGTCCGAACGGGTGTCCCCGCTCCCCAACACCGGACGCGGACGCAGAGCGGTCGTCGTCACCCGCTCGTACTGGAGGACGACGCCCTCCCGGTTGATCAACTGGACCCCGCCTGCCGCCTGCGCGGGAGCACTGAGTGCCAGCCCGGCCAGGAGCGCGAGAACGGACGAAATGGCAGTCTTCCGCCGCAAGAGAATCCCCGTTCGACATACTGTGTGCCGACAACCCTAGAGGAATGGATCAATGGCCGACGTCAGCCGAACGGTCGGCGCGCCCGGCGGGCGGCGGCCGTCGACACCGGGGTCCGGATCCGGGAGTGGGGATGCGCCGGGAACGAAGAAGCGCCCGGAACGGGTCCGGGCGCTTCATGAGCGGTGGCGGCGGGATTTGAACCCGCGGAGGGCGTGAACCCTCACACGCTTTCGAGGCGTGCTCCTTAGGCCACTCGGACACACCACCGCCGAGTAGGGTACAGGACCCCCGGTCCGGACGCCGAACCGGTATCCCCTGGCCCGGCCTGGCAGGATCTTTGCCATGAGTACGCACATCGGCGCTGAGCCGGGAGAGATCGCCGAGCGGGTCCTGATGCCGGGTGACCCGCTGCGGGCCAAGTGGATCGCGGAGACCTACCTCGAGGACGCCCGCTGCTACACGACGGTCCGCGGCATGCTGGGCTTCACCGGCCGCTGGAACGGCGTCGAGGTCTCCGTCCAGGGCTCCGGCATGGGCATGCCGTCCGCCTCCATCTACGCGCACGAGCTGATCAACGAGTACGGCGTGAAGACGCTGATCCGGGTCGGCTCCTGCGGCGCCCTGACCGAGGACCTCCAGCTGCGGGACGTGATCGCCGCGATCGGTTCGTCCACCGACTCGAACATGAACCGGATGCGGTTCGACGGCCTGATCGACTACGCCCCGGTGGCCGACTTCGGGTTGCTGCGTACCTCGGTCGAGGTGGCCGAGCGGCGCGGGATCACCATGCACGTGGGCCCGATCCTGGCGGCGGACGCCTTCTACACGGACCGGCCGGACCTCTACGACGCCCTCGCCGACTACGGCGTGCTCGCGGTGGAGATGGAGTCGGCGGCGCTCTACACGATCGCCGCCCGGTTCAAGGCCCGCGCGCTGACCATCCTGACCGTCAGCGACCACATCAAGACCGGCGAGAAGACCACCTCGCAGGAGCGCGAGCAGACCTTCGGCCAGATGGTGGAGATCGCCCTCGACACCGTCGTCGCCTGACCGTCCTCCGCCGCCCCGCCATCCGTCGCGGTGGCGGGGCGGCTGCGTGCCAGGTCACAAAAATAAATACGACCGGTCGTGCTCTTTTTCGCTAGGCTGCCCTCATGACCTCCGACGGACGCGTGGCGCGCGGCGACCGGACCCGCACGGCGGCGCTCGACGCCGCCGTGTCGCTGGCCACCGAGGTGGGCCTGGACGGGCTCTCCCTCGGCCAGCTCGCCGACCGCCTCGGGGTGAGCAAGTCCGGCCTGTTCGCGCACTGGCGTTCCAAGGAGGCCCTCCAGCTCGCCACCGTCGAGCGGGCCGTGGCGCAGTGGCAGGAGCGCATCGTCGCGCCGGCCCTGCGCGCACCGCGCGGCGTCCGGCGGCTGCGGGCCCTGCACGAGGCCCGGATCGACTTCTACGCCGCCCGGGTGCTCCCCGGTAGCTGCTTCTTCGCCAACACCGAGTTCGAGTACAACGCCCGCCCCGGCCCGGTCCGGGACCGGCTCGCCGCGGCGTTCGGCAGCTGGACCGCGCTGCTCGAACGCCTCGTCCAGGAGGCGGTCGACCTCGGCGAACTCCCCGCCGACCTGGACGTCGCGCAGTTGGCGTACGAGATCGACGCGCTCGGGATCAGCGCGGCGATGCGGTCCCGGCTGCTGGAGCCGGAGGCCACCTACCGGCACGCCCGCCAGGGCCTGCTGACCCGCCTGCGGGCGCTGTGCCCCGACCCCACCCTGCTGACGGAAGGCCCGTGATGAACGACCCCACCCAGTTCGGTCACGTCGAGCACGTCACCGTGCACTTCGACGACCTCGACGCCCTCGGCATCCTGCACAATGCCCGGTACGCGGTGCTGCTGGAACGCGCGCTCACCCCGTACTGGGCCGACCGGGGGCACGGCTTCCAGGGCCGGAGCGGCTCGCCCGACGTGTTCCACGCGGTCCGCGAGTTCAACATCCGCTACCGTGCCCCGATCACCACGACCGGCCCGGTCGCGGTGCACTTCTGGCTGGAGCACTTCGGCACCAGCAGCGCCGAGTACGCCTTCCGGTTCCGGTCGGTCGACGGCGACACGGTCTACGCGGAGGGCACCCGGGCCATCGTCCGGCTCGACCCGGCGACCCTGCGCCCCGCCCCGTGGAGCGACGCCGCCCGCGCGGTCGCCGAGACCCTGCTCCGCCCCGCCGTCGTGCCCGTCTGAACGCCCAGCGGTGTTAGGAAGGGGCCCTTTACCCGCACGAGGCGTTAACAAGGGGCCCCTCCTTACCGGAAGAAGGCGCGCAGCAACGCGGCGCTCTCGGTCTCCAGGACGCCGCCGTACACCTCGGGGCGGTGGGTGAGGCGGCGGTCGCGCAGCACGTCCCAGAGCGAGCCGGCGGCGCCCGTCTTCGGCTCCCAGGCCCCGAAGACCACCGTCGACACCCGGGCCAGCGCGATCGCCCCCGCGCACATGGTGCAGGGCTCCAGCGTCACCACCAGGGTGCAGCCGTCCAGCCGCCACCGCCCCAGCCGCTCGGCGGCCCGCCGCAGCGCCAGCACCTCGGCGTGCGCGGTGGGGTCCCCGGTCAGCTCCCGCTCGTTGCGCCCGATCGCCAGCTCGGCGCCGTCCGGGCCGTAGAGCACGGCCCCCACCGGTACGTCCTCGACCGCCGCGTCGCCGTCCTCCGGCGGGGCGGTGTCCGGGCCGGTCACCGCGACCTCCAGGGCCCGGCGCATCCACAGCTCGTGCCGCTGCCGGCGGCCCACGCCGCCCGGGTCGGCCAGCCCCTCGTCCGCGCCGGGTCCGACCCGGCCCGGCCGGCCGGGGGTCGGCTGCCCCGGGCGTACGGTCTCCAGCGCCGGGTCGGTGACGTCGGCCGGCTCGCCGCCGCCGGTCCAGGGCCCGGCCGGGTCAGACCTCACGCAACTCCTCGACCTCGTCCGCGCAGCCCAGCACCTGACAGACCTCGGCGGTCACGTCGGCCGGCATCATGCCCTCGTGCCCGCAGAGGGCGAGCAGCTTCTGCGCCGGGATGCCCAGGTCGGCGAGGAGATCCGCGTCGCCCACCGGGTCGGCCTCCGGGTCCACGGCCGGCTGTTCGGTCTCCTCGTCGCCACCGGCGGCGCGCGGCTCCTCGGTGTCCTCCAGGCCGGTGACCGAGGTCTTCAGGTCGCCGATCAGCAGCGCGCCGAGCTGGGACTCCTCCGCGTACGCCGAGTCCGAACCGAAGATCCGCAGATCCTCGCCCTCGTCCAGGCGCAGGATCACCAGGTAGGTGTCGTCGGCCTCGACGAAGAGCAGGGACAGATCGGCGTCCGGCTCGACGTCGCGCAGCCGGTCGGCGACCTCCTCGATGTCGGTGACGCCCCGCAGGCTCACCTCGTCGGCGGTCCAGCCGCCCTCGACGCGCGCCACGGCAGCAGCGAAGTACGACACGGTCCCCCCAAATTGGCCTCGGCAGCACGCCGACTCGTTACGCGTGCACGTTAACCGGTCGGGTCGGCGGGCGACCGGTCAACGCCCCGAAGCGGCCGGCCGTTCCTGGAGAAAGCCGGTCAGCCGGCGACGCGCCGGCGGGTGGCGATGAGCTGGCGCAGACGCTCGGTGCGGGCCGGCTGCGGCCGTTCGCGCTGCCGTACCGTGCGGGCACCGGCCAACTCGGCGAGGAGTTGCAGGCGGCGGCGGCTCCGCTCCGGGTCGAGCCGCGGCGGGGTGGTCCAGGCCATACGGCGAGCGTGAACCGTCACCGCGCGTACGTCAAGAGGCGTTCGCTGCGCAGCGACGCCCTCACCGAAGGTCACCAGAGCGGCCAGTTTCCGCTCTGCGCCCAGCGGACCGCGACGATCGCCGCGGCGATGCTCCAGCCGCCCGCGGTGACGATCGCCACCCCGGTCGCCACGCCCCGGTCGCCGTACCGGACCAGCACCAGGGCGGCCAGCCAGGCCAGCCCGCCGGCGATCACCGTCCACCAGGCGTAGCTGGGCACATCGTGCCCGAGCAGGCCGAACAGCAGCAGCCAGGCGAAGGCCGTGACGGCACCCACGGCGACCCCGGCACCGGTCACCGGGTACGGCTCGCGCCAGACCGGCCGCATCGGCGCCCCGGCCGGGAAGAGCCCCGAGGGGGTACGCGGCCCGGGGCGGCCGGGCCCCGGCAGCGTCTCCCCGGGTACGGCCTGCCACCCGTTCATGGCCCCTGCTCCCTTCACGGATCGTGCACGTACCGACATCACGCAGCGCGACCGGGACGCTCGGCGTTCGTCCCCACGGTACTGGTCTGCCAGGATGTCCGGATGCGCTCGCGATCGATCGGCCGCCGTCCGCGTTCGGCGTACCCGATCCTGCTGCTGCTCGTGCCGGCCCTGATCGCCGGGTGCGCTCCCGACACCCGCCCGACGGCCGGCACGGACGGTTCCTGGCAGACGCCGGGCGCGTTGGCCACGGCGGGGCAGGCGGCCGCGTCACCCACCGTCGCGCCGACCTCGGCCGCCCCCTCGCCGACCCGGACGAACCTGCGGCACGTCTTCCCGGTGAAGGCGGGCAACGTCGACTACCACCCGACCCACTCGGTCTACCCGGGGACGGACATCTTCGCCGACTGCGGCGAGCCGGTCGTCGCGGTCACCGACGGCCGGATCCTCGAGGTGAGCCGGGTGGACCGGTTCTCCAAGCGCGGCCCGCTCGGCCCGTACAACGGGGGGCTGTCGGTGTCGCTGCTCGGCGATGACGGGGTCCGCTACTACGGGTCGCACCTGAGCGCGATCGCCGCCGGCATCGACACCGGCGTACGCGTCCGCGCCGGGCAGCAGCTCGGCAAGGTCGGCCACACCGGCAACGCCAACAACGTGTGCCACCTGCACTTCGGGCTCTCCCCGAAGTGCACCGGCCACGACGACTGGTGGATCCGGCGGGGCGTGGTCTGGCCGGCCCCCTACCTGAACTCGTGGCGGAAGGGCGGCAACCGGGGTCCGGCCACCGAGGTGGCCGGCTGGCAGAAGAAGCACGGCTGCCCGAAGGCCCCCACCACCACCAGCGGCGGCGGCTGAGCGCCGTCCACTCCCGACACCCGGCGCGACACCCGGCGGGCGGGGACCCGGGCGCGTAGGTTGCAGGGCATGACTGCCCGGGATCCCATCGCCGACCTGCGCCGGATCGCGTTCCTGTTGGAGAAGGCGAACGAGGCCACCTACCGGGTGCGGGCGTTCCGCTCGGCGGCGAACGCGCTCGCCGCCCTGCCCGCCGGGGAGGTGGCCGAGCGCACCCGGACCGGCAAGCTCACCGAGCTGGCCGCGGTCGGCGACGTCACCGCCCGCTGCGTATCCGAGTCGCTGGCCGGCGAGGAGCCGGTCTACCTGCGCCGGCTGGTCGCCACCGAGGGCACCGACCTGGACGAGGCCGCGGCGAAGCTGCGGGACGCGCTGCGCGGCGACTGCCACACCCACTCCGACTGGTCGGACGGGGGGTCGCCGATCGAGGAGATGGCCCTGGCCGCGGTCGAGCTGGGCCACGAGTATCTGGTGTTGACCGACCACTCGCCCCGGCTCAAGGTGGCCCGGGGACTGACCGCGGAGCGGCTGCGCCGGCAGCTCGACCATGTGGCGGCGGTGAACGAGGCGCTGCCGAAGGGCTTCCGCATCCTCACCGGCATCGAGGTGGACATCCTCGCCGACGGCTCGCTGGACCAGGACGAGAAGCTGCTCGCCCGGCTCGACGTGGTGGTCGGTTCGGTGCACAGCGGCCTGAACGACGAGCGGGCGAGGATGACCCGGCGGATGCTCACCGCGATCGCCAACCCGCACCTGGACATCCTCGGGCACTGCACCGGACGGATGGTGTCGTCCCGGCCGGCGGGGGTGAAGGGTCCGGGCGACCGGGGGCACCGGGCGCGTACCCGGGCGGAGAGCGACTTCGACCCGGAAGCCGTCTTCGCCGCCTGCGCCGAGCACGACGTCGCCGTCGAGATCAACTCCCGGCCGGAGCGGCAGGACCCACCGAAGCGGCTGATCCGCCGGGCCCTGGAGGCCGGCTGCCGGTTCGCCATCAACACCGACGCCCACGCGCCCGGCCAGCTCGACTGGCAGCGGTTCGGCTGCGAGCGGGCGGCGCTCTGCGGCGTACCGGCCAGCCGGGTGGTCAACACCTGGAAGGCGGACCGCCTGGTGAAGTGGACGGCCGGCCACCGCTGACCGGCGCGGTCCCCGCCCGGTCTGGCGGCCTCCCGGGCGGCCGCCAGACCGGCGGATCGCCGACCTGGCGGCCGCCGGGCCGC
>NZ_RJLN01000106.1 GCF_003725545.1 Micromonospora solifontis
GCTCGGTGCTCAACGCCCTCAACGCGGCCAGCCCGACCACCAGCCCGACCTCGGGTCCGACCTCGGGCCCGACCTCGACGCCGGGCAGCGGCACCGGCCGGATCATCGGCGTGCAGTCGGGCCGGTGCATCGACGTGCCCAACGCCACGCAGACCAACGGCACCCGGGTGCAGCTCTACGACTGCCATGGGCAGACGAACCAGCAGTGGACGTACACCGCCAGCAAGCAGCTGATGGTCTACGGCAGCAAGTGCCTCGACGCGAACGGCGCGGCCACCGCGAACGGCACCGCGATCATCATCTGGGACTGCAACGGCCAGTCCAACCAGCAGTGGAACGTCAACTCCAACGGCACCATCAGCGGCGTGCAGTCCGGCCGCTGCCTGGACGTCTGGGGCACCGGCAACGGCCAGCAGATCCAGCTGTACGACTGCCACGGGCAGGCCAACCAGCAGTGGCGGACCGAGTTCAGCGGCGGTACCACCTCGGCGCCGCCGACCTCCACGCCGCCGTCCTCGCCGCCGCCCGGTGGCTGCGCGCTCCCGTCGACCTACCGGTGGTCGTCGACCGGCGCGCTGGCGAACCCGCAGAACGGCTGGGTCTCGCTCAAGGACTTCACCAACGTGGTCTACAACGGCAAGCACCTGGTCTACGGGTCGTACGTCAACAGCAGCGGCCAGTACAGCTCGATGAACTTCAGCCCGTTCACCAACTGGTCCGACATGGCCTCGGCCGGCCAGAACGGAATGAGCCAGGGCACCGTGGCGCCCACGCTGCTGTATTTCGCCCCGAAGAACATCTGGGTGCTGGCGTACCAGTGGGGACCGACCTCGTTCAGCTACAAGACGTCGAGCGACCCGACCAACCCCAACGGCTGGTCCGCGGCACAGACGCTCTCCACCGCCAGCCTCCCCGACGCCCCGTACGGCGTGATCGACCAGACCCTCATCGGCGACGACCAGAACATGTACCTGTTCTTCGCCGGGGACAATGGCAAGATCTACCGGTCGAGCATGCCGATCGGAAACTTCCCGGGCAGCTTCGGCTCGAACTACACGACGATCATGACCGACTCGACCAACAACCTGTTCGAGGCGGTCGAGGTCTACAAGGTCCAGGGCCAGAACCAGTACCTGATGATCGTCGAGGCGATCGGGAGCCAGGGGCGCTACTTCCGCTCCTTCACCTCCAACAGCCTCAGCGGTTCGTGGACCCCGCAGGCTGCCAGCGAGAGCAACCCCTTCGCCGGCAAGGCCAACAGCGGCGCGACGTGGACCAACGACATCAGCCACGGTGACCTGGTCCGGACCAACCCAGACCAGACCAAGACCATCGACGCCTGCAACCTGCAGTTCCTGTACCAGGGCAAGAACCCCACCGCGGGCGGCGACTACAACCTGCTGCCGTGGCGGCCGGGTGTGCTGACCCTGCAGCGCTAGCGGAACGAACGGGCTTGGCCCAGGCCAACCCCGTTCGCCGACCACCCGGGCGTGTCCGGCACTCAGCGGTGCCGGGCACGCCCATTGGTGGGTCGCGCCCCGGCTGACCGGCGGTCGGCGGCCACCCGGGGCAAGCTGAGCCGGTGGAGCGCGAGTTGCTGACCGTCGGGCACGGTGCCGCCGACCGGGACCAGCTAGGCGAACTGCTGGCCGACGCGGGGATCACCCTCGTCGTGGACGTGCGGCGCTACCCGGGCAGCCGGACCAACCCGGACGTCCGGCGGGAGGCGCTGGAACGCTGGCTGCCCGAGCGCGGGATCGGCTACCGCTGGGAGCCCCGCCTCGGCGGCCGCCGGCACGTCCGCGCCGGCGAGCCGGAACCGGACACCTGGTGGACCGTCGCGGCCTTCCGGGCGTACGCGGCCCACACCCGCACGCCGGAGTTCGACGCGGCGCTGGACGAGGTGCTCGCCGACGCGGCGCGGCGGACCACCGCGGTGATGTGCAGCGAGGGCGTGTGGTGGCGCTGCCACCGGCGGCTGATCGCCGACGTCGCCGTCCTCGGTCGCGGGGTGGCCGTGGCGCACCTCATGCCGGACGGCCGGCTCAACCCGCACCGGCCGGCCGAGGGCGCCCGCCGCCTCCCCGACGGCCACCTCATCTGGGACGGCTGACCGACCCGGTGTGCCGGGCCGCTACGGGAGATCCTCGGCGAGCAGGTCCATCAGCAGGGCGTCGTGCCAGCGGCCGTCCGCGCCGCGCTCGTAACGGCGCATGATGCCCACCGGGCGGAAACCCACCTTCGCGTACGCCCGGATGGCCGCGGTGTTCGCCGCCGCCGGGTCGATGGTGAACCGGTGGTGGCCGTACTCGTCGATCAGGTGGCGGGCCAGGGTGCGGATGGCGTCCCCGCCGAGGCCGGCGCCGCGTACCGCCGGGTCGAGGAAGACGTCCAGGCTGGCGTGGCGGTAGTCGGGGTCGGTCTCGGCGTACCACTGGATCGCGCCGACCAGCCGGCCCTGGTGCTCGATCGCGTACACGGTCAGCGCGTCGTCGGCCAGGTCGGCGCGGACCGCCGCGGCCAGGTCGTCGCCGCCGCGCCACCACCGGCGCACCTCCGGGGTGGCCCGGATCGCCGCGAGGGCCGGCACGTCGTCCTCGGTCACCGGCCGCAACCTCACCGCCCGTCCGCGCAGCACGATCAGCCCCGGATCTCGCCGTGCTCGACGCAGACCGCCGACCAGCCGGTCGGCACCACCTGCACCTTCATCCGCCGCCGGCAGTGGACGCAGTAGCGCGGCGGCTCCAGCGCCCGCGCGGCCGCGCAGGCGTCGTGCCCGCCGGCGGCCGACGGCTCGCCGCACCGATCGCACCAGCGTCCCGCGCCGGCGGGCTCGGCCGGCGCCACGGGCTCGACAAGCTCGGTCACGGTCACCTCACAGGGTCGCCGACAGCGCCTTCACCGGCATCTTCAGGTCTTCGAGCAGCGCCAGGTCGGCGGTCGCCGGCCGGCCCAGCGTGGTCAGGTAGTTGCCGACGATGACCGCGTTGATGCCACCGAGCAGGCCGTCCCGGGTGCCCAGGTCGCCGAGGGTGAGCTCGCGGCCGCCCGCGTACCGGAGGATGGTGCGCGGCATGGCCAGCCGGAACGCGGCGATGGCCCGCAGCGCGTCCTTGCCCTCGACCACGGGCCGGTCGGCGAGCGGGGTGCCCGGCCGCGGGTTGAGGAAGTTCAGCGGGACCTCGTGCGGGTCCAGGTCGGCGAGCTGCGCGGCGAACTCGGCGCGCTGCTCCACCGTCTCGCCCAGGCCGAGGATGCCGCCGCAGCAGACCTCCATGCCCGACTCGCGGACCATCCTCAGCGTCTCCCAGCGCTCCTCCCAGGAGTGCGTGGTGACCACGTTCGGGAAGTAGGAGCGGCAGGTCTCCAGGTTGTGGTTGTAGCGGTGCACGCCCATCTCGACCAGCTCGTCGACCTGCTCCTGGGAGAGCATGCCCAGCGACGCCGCGACCTGGATGTCGACCTCCGCCCGGATGGCGGCCACGCCCTCGCGCATCTGCTTCATCAGCCGGGCGTCCGGGCCGCGCACGGCGGCCACGATGCAGAACTCGGTCGCCCCGGTCGCCGCGGTCTGCTTGGCCGCCTCGACCAGCGCCGGGATGTCCAGCCAGACCGAGCGGACCGGCGAGGTGAACAGGCCGGACTGCGAGCAGAAGTGGCAGTCCTCCGGGCAGCCGCCGGTCTTCAGCGAGACGATGCCCTCGACCTCGACCTCGGGGCCGCACCAGCGCATCCGCACCTCGTGGGCGAGCTGCAGCGCGGCGGGCACGTCTTCGTCGGGCAGGTTCAGCACGGCGAGGACACCGGCCTCGTCGAGGCCGACGCCGTTCTCCAGCACCTGGGTCCGGGCCTGGTCGAGGATCTCTGGCATGGCTCGTACCCTACAAGGCCGCCCAGGGGCCGGGAAACGGCCGCGTGCGGCCCCCGGAACGGCCCCGTCGGTGTCTCCGGCGAGCCGGTACGCGCCACGCCGGGGCCGCCTCGTCGGGTGGTAACTTCGCCCCGCGGCAGTGCCCCTCCGGGGCGACGATCGGCGGAGAGGGATGTGACGGTGGCGGACTGGCTGGCGGCCCTGGACCGCCGCGCCGAGCTGCGGGCCAAGGCGGGGCTCACCCGCACGCTGCGCCCGCGGGTCGCCGGCGACGCCGTGGTCGACCTGGCCGGCAACGACTACCTCGGCCTGGCCACCCACCCGGAGGTCACCGCCGCCGCCGCGCGGGCGCTGTCCGCGTACGGGCTGGGCGCGACCGGGTCGCGGCTGGTGCGCGGCTCCACCGACGTGCACCACGCGCTGGAGGACGCCCTCGCCGACTGGCTCGGCGCCGACCGGGCGCTGGTCTTCTCCTCCGGCTACCTGGCCAACCTCGCCGCCGTCCGAGGGCTGGTGCGCCCGCGTACGCTGCTCGTCTCCGACGCGCACAACCACGCCTCGCTGATCGACGGCTGCCGGATCTCCGGCGCCGAGACCGTGGTGACCCCGCACGCCGACGTCGCCGCGGTCGCCGCGGCGCTCGCCGCCGCGCCCGGCCGGCCCGCGGTGGTGGTCACCGAGTCGGTCTTCTCGGTCGACGGCGACCTCGCCCCGCTCGCGGAGCTGCACGCGGTGGCCCGCCGGCACGGCGCGTTGCTGCTGGTCGACGACGCCCACGCGCTCGGCGTCACCGGGCCGGCCGGCGCCGGCGGGGTGGCCGCCGCCGGGCTCGCCGGCGAGCCGGACGTCGTGATCACCGCCACCCTCTCCAAGGCGCTCGGCGGGGCCGGCGGCGTGGTGGCCGGCCCCGCCGAGTTCGTCCGGCACCTGGTGGAGACCGGGCGGACGTTCATCTTCGACACCGCCCCGCCGCCGGCGGTGGCGGCCGGTGTGCTGGCGGCGGTGCGGCTGGCCCGGGCCGGCGACGCGCTCCGCGCCGAGCTGGCCGACCGGGCCGCCCTCGCGGTCCGCCGGCTCGGCGCGGCCGGGCTGGCGGTCTCCGCGCCGGACGCGGCGGTGGTCTCCGTCACCGCGCCCGGCCCGGAGGCGGCGACCGCCTGGGCGGCCGACTGCCGGGACCGGGGTGTCGCGGTGGGCTGCTTCCGGCCGCCGTCCACCCCGGACAGCCGGTCCCGGCTCCGGCTGACCATCAGCGCCGGCGTGGCCCGGCAGGATTTCGAACGGGCCCTCGACGTGATCGTGGAGTGTGCGCCATGACGGGTGGCTGGACCGGTCCGGTGCTGGTCACCGGCACGGACACCGAGGTGGGCAAGACCGTGGTGACCGCGGCGATCGCCGCGGCGGCGCAGGCCGCCGGGCTGCGGGTCGCGGTGGTCAAGCCCGGTCAGACCGGTACGGCCACCGGTGAGCCCGGTGACGTCGACTCGATCACCCGGCTGGCCGCCCCGCCCACCGGCCGGACCCTGGCCAGCTACCCGGACCCGCTCGCCCCGCTCGCCGCGGCCCGGGTGGCCGAGCTGGAGCCGCTGGAGCTCTACGCCGCCGTCGACGCGATCCGCGAGGAGGCCGACAAGCACGACCTGGTGCTCGTCGAGGGGGCCGGCGGGCTGCTCGTGCCGATGGGGCTGCGGCCGTCGGGCGAGCCCTGGACGGTGGCCGACCTGGCGGTGTCGCTGGGCGCGCCGGCGGTGGTGGTGGCTCGCGCCGGCCTCGGCACGCTCAACCACACCGCGCTCACCCTGGAGGCCCTGGAACGGCGGGCGATCCCGGCGGGCGTGGTCATCGGCGCCTGGCCGGCGGAGCCGGAGCTGGTGCACTGGCTCAACTTGTCCGACCTGGTGCCGAACCTCCTCGGCGCGGTGCCGACGGGCGCCGGCGCGATGGACCCGGGGGTCTTCCGCCGCTCCGCGCCGGGCTGGCTCACCCCGGCCCTGTACGGCGTGCTGGACGACTGGCGCGCCTGGGCCGAGGACGCCGGCTGACCCTGACTTTCGTCGGTGCCGCGGTGGCCGTCGGCCGCCGGCTGCCGTTTGGCGGCGGTGGTGCTCGGCTTGCTCTTCGCGGGGGTGTTCCCGTGGCTGCTCGGCCGGCTCCGCTGGCGGCAGCGGGCCCTGCGCGAGCGGGTCAGGCTCGCCGGGGGCGTGCTCGGCGCGGGCCCTCGGTCCGGCGGCTTCGCCGTGTCCGCACGACTGCCGCTGGCCACCGACCCGGCCGTCCTTCCAACCGGTCGACCCGGGCCGGACGCTGCTTCGCTCGCCCGGCCAGGCTCGGCGATCTCGCTCGAACCCACCGGCCGAGGCGCGGCGGCAGCCCAGCCGGCGAGCAGCACGGTCAGGGTGAGTCACCGTGCCCGGCTGTCGAGTTGAGTCGGATACGACATCAGCGGGCCGCGTCGACAGCGGCCCCCGCTTTGGCCGAAAGGTCGGCCGTCCCGACGGGCGTCCCCTCCCGGTGAGTCGTTTGCGACATCAGCTCGAAAGGCGCGACGGAGGGGACTGTCGGGTCGGTCGCGGCGGGAACGCCGCGCCGGTCAGTCCCGCCCGATCACGAACGCGTCCGGCATCCGGAAGGTGAGGTTGTCCGGGCACCACGGCGCGCGGACCACTGTCACGCCGTCGAGCAGCGCGGCCGCCTCGGCGACCACCACCGCCGCCTCCATCCGGGCCAGTTGCGCGCCCACGCACCGGTGCGCGCCGGCGCCGAACGCCAGATGTCGGCGGGAGCCGCGCTGTCCGGGCCGGAACTCGTCCGGCGCGGCCACCACCGCCGCGTCCCGGCCGGCCCGGGCCAGCCACGCCACGATGCTGGTGCCGGCCGGTACGGCGGCGTCGCCGAGGGTGGTGTCGACGGCGGCTACCCGCCGCCAGGTGACGATCGGTGGTTCCAGCCGCAGCCCCTCCTCGACGACGTCGGCGACGGCGATCTCGCCCCGCCGCAGGCCGGCGCGGACCTCCGGCTCGCCGACCAGCCGGTGCAGCAGCAGGGTGAGGAACTGGGAGGTGGTCTCCTGGCCGGCGACCAGCAGGAAGAAGAGCGCGCCGACGACCACGTCGGGGGAGTGGCCGGCGGCGCGCAGCCGGGCGGCGAGCCCGCCGCCGGTGGTGGCGAAGGCGCGCAGCACGGTGTGGAACCTGCCGACCTCGGCGGCGAGGGCGAGCTGCCGCGCCTCGTCCAGCGGCGCCCAGAAGAGTTCCAGCGCGGCCCGGGCGAAGTCCTTGACCGCGCCGACCGGCGCGTCCGGCAGCTCGACCAGCCGGGCCAGCACCAGCAGCGGCAGGTCGGCGGCGAGCTCGGCGTACAGGTCGACCGGCCGGCCGGCGTCGAGGGCGGCGGCGAGTCCGGCCACCCGCCGCCGGACCAGGGCGGTCAGCCAGGGTTGCTGCGCGGCCACCCGGTCCGGGTGCAGGGCGTCGGCGACGATGCCCCGGATCTCCGGGTGGCTGGCCGACGAGTTGTTGGCCAGCGTCGGCGGCAGCCGGAAGCGGTGCCCGGCCAGGACCCGCAGGGCGGCCACCGGGATCGGGGTCACCGCGTCGAGGGCGTTGTCCGGGCGGAACGTCGCCGGGTCGGTGAGCAGCCGCCGGACCAGCGCGTGCCGGGTCACCACCAGATGGGGTACGCCGACGTGGTCGACCACCGTGGCCACGTCCGGCCACGACCCGTCGACGGACTCGCCCCAGCCCCGGAACAGCACGGCGACACGCTAACGGGCGGCTCCCGGCGGGGACGGGTCCAGTTCCCACACGGTGGTGTGCTTCACCCGTACGCTCTCCAGCGCCTCGGTCACCGGCACGTCGTACCCGGCCAGCTCGTGGAAGCGCTCGCGGGGCAGGAACGCCCGGCCGGGGTCGCCGACCAGCACCCGGGACCCGGACCGGGCGGCCCGGAGCAGGAAGCGCAGCATCCGCTTCGCCATCGCCTCGCTGTAGAAGACGTCGCCGGCGAGCACCACCTCGGCGTCCCCGGCGTCGCCGTCCAGGACGTCGCCGAGTTCGGCATCGACGCGTACCCCGTTGGCCTCGGCGTTGAGCGCGACGGCCGCGACGGCCCGCTCGTCCACCTCGACGGCCCGGACGGCGGCCGCGCCGGCCCGGGCGGCCGCGATGGCGACCAGGCCGGAGCCGGAGGCGAGGTCGAGCACCCGGCGGCCGGCGACCAGCCCGGGGTGGTCGGTGACGTAGCGGGCGAGCGCCTGCCCGCCGGCCCAGGCGAAGGCCCAGAACGGTGGCGGCTGGGCGCTGCGGAACTCGCCCTCGGTCAGCTCCCACAGGCCGATCGGCTCGTCGGCCTGGTGCAGTCGCACCTCGGGGACGAAGGCGACCGGGGCGAGCCGGGCGTGCAGCCGGACGAAGGCCGCAGACAGGTCGGACATCCGGTGATTCTGTCGTACGCCGGAACCCGCGCCGCCGCCGATCCCGGGCGTGTCGCGGGGTGGGTGTGACCGGTTCACCACCGAGCGTGATAACGGCCCCCACGCTTGGCGATCCGTGCGAACACGCCCCTCTACCGGCCCGCCGGTGGCGCTCCTAGCGTTCGGGGTGGACGCGACCGACGGGAGGGCGAGGCGGTGGTGAGCGTGTGGCGCAACGTGCTGCGGGTCGGGGTGGTGCTGACCTGCCTGTCCGGGGCGGGTCTCGGCGCGGCCGTGCCGGCCCGGGCGGCGGCCGCGTTCGCCACCGAGCTGACCGGCCTGCCGGACGAGTTCACCGCCGGCGACCGGGTGGAGACCCTGTCCGCGGTGGTGTCCCGGTCCGACGGCGGCGGCTGCGTCAAGGTGCGCTGGTCGATGCTGCTGGAGGTGCGCGGGCTGCGGCTGGATCAGGTCAAGGTGGACCGGGTGGAGGAGAACGGCTCCTTCCCGCTGGAGATCCGGACCGAGGGGGACGTGGCCCGGCTGACCGACCGGGAACTGGACCCGGGCCTGCTCTGCCCGGGCCGTACCGTCACCGCCCGCTACCGGGTGGCCTTCGCCGAGGACGTCAGTCGGGGACGGGTGAGCTTCGCCGCCGAGGCGTACGACCAGAGCCTGCGCCTGCTGGCCCGGCAGACCGCCACCCGTCAGGTGGTGGGGGAGGACGCCGCGGCCGAGCCGACCCGGGCGGCGCCGGAGCCGACGGCGGCCACCGCCGAGCCGACCGACCCGGCGACGGCCGAGCCGGTGACCGAGGAACCCGCGGAGGCCACGCCGGAGGACGATGCGGTCGTCGAGCCGCCGGCCGCCGCCGCGGGCCGGCCGGTCTCCACCTCGGGCGGGTTCGGCGTGGTCCAGGCCGCCTTCCTCCTCGGTGGCCTGCTGCTCTTCCTCGGCGCGGGGCTGCTGCTGCGGATGCGGCGCCTGCTGCGCGGCGATTGAGTCCCGCTTTACAAAAAGTCGCCTCTTGTAAAACGGCGTGACGGCTGCCACAGTCGGGGCACGAGTCCACCGATCGGAGGTTGACGATGGCCGCCGCCCCGACGTCCTGGCGCGACACCCGCAAACCGCTCTGGCCGCTCGCCCTGCTCGTCCCCGTGCTGCCCGCCGTCGGTTGGGCGGTCTGGCACGGCACCGGTGCCCCCTGGGCGTGGTGGCTCACCCCGGTGGTGGTCTTCGGACTGATCCCGGCGGTGGACCTGCTCATCGGGGACGACCGGGAGAACCCGCCGGAGGAGGCGGTGCCGGCGCTGCAGGCGGACGGCTACTACCGCTGGCTCACCTACCTGTGGCTGCCCGCCCAGTACGCGGCCCTGGTGCTCTGCTGCGCGGTCTGGGCCCGGCACGAGCTGTCCTGGGTGGCCGCCGCCGGGCTGGTCGCCACCGCCGGGGTGGTCGACGGCATCGCCATCAACACCGCCCACGAGCTGGGGCACAAACGCGAGACGGCGGAGCGCTGGCTCTCCAAGATCGCCCTCGCGCCGACCGCGTACGGGCACTTCTACGTCGAGCACAACCGGGGCCACCACACCCGCGTCGCCACCCCGGAGGACCCGGCCAGCTCGCGACTGGGGGAGAGCTTCTGGGCGTTCTGGCCGCGTACCGTCCTCGGCAGCCTGCGCTCGGCGTGGCGGCTGGAGACGAGCCGGTTCCGGCTGCGCGGCCGTACCCCCTGGACCTGGCGCAACGACGTGCTCAACGCCTGGGCGATGACCGCGCTGCTCTACGCGCTCCTCGCGGTCGCCTTCGGGCCCGGCGTGCTGGTGTTCCTCGCCCTGCAGGCGGTGGTCGGCTTCTCGCTGCTCGAGGTGGTCAACTATCTGGAGCACTACGGCCTGGCCCGGCAGCGCACCGCAGCCGGCCGCTACGAGAAGGTCGATCCCCGGCACAGCTGGAACAGCGACCGGATCGTCACCAACGTCTTCCTCTTCCAGCTCCAACGGCACAGCGACCACCACGCCAACCCGCTGCGCCGCTACCAGACGCTGCGCAGCTTCGACGCCTCGCCGCAGCTGCCCGCCGGCTACGCCACCATGGTGGTCACCGCGCTGGTGCCGCCGCTCTGGCGGCGGGTGATGGACCATCGGGTGCTCGCCCACTACGGCGGCGAGCTCGACCTGGCCAACGTCCACCCGCCGGCCCGGGACCGGCTGCGGGCGGCCCGCCGCCCGGTGGTCAGTCCAGCGCGGCCGGCTCCAGACCCAGCTCCCGGGCCGCCACCAGGCGGATCCACTCGGCGATCTGCCGCCGGGTGATCACCCGCTCGTGCACCGAGAGCTGCACCGCGAGACCGTCCATCACCGCGCTGATCCGCCACGCCGCACCGGCCGGGTCGGGGCAGTCGAAGGTGCCGTCCGCCACCCCGGCGCTGATCACCGCGGCCAGGTCCTGCCGCCAGCGCAGGTCGAGCCGGCGGGAGACCTTCTCCAGCTCCGGGGTGCGCAGCGACTCGGCCCAGCCGTCGATCCACATGGACCAGGAGGTGGAGCGGCCGGTCGGGGCGTACAGCCGGAGCATCCGGCGCAGCTTGGTCAGCGGCGGGGCGGAGGAGTGCACCACCGCGTCGAGCTTGGCCAGGTCCTGTTCGACGGCGTACGCGAAGGCCTGCGCGAGCATCCGGTCCTTGGTGGCGAAGTGGTAGAACACCAGGGCCTGGCTGACCCCGGCGGCCTCGGCCACGTCGGCCGTCCGGGTGTTGGCGAGCCCCCGCTCCGCGATCACGTCACATGCCGTGCGAAGCAGGGCGTCCAGGCGGATCTCGGCGGCGCGTCTCGTCACGCCCGTTACCGTAGCCCATCCCATTGACCACGAGGAGTCACCGATGCGGCCGGTCGGCCGGGCGCGAGTCGGATCCCGGACAGTTTCCCGTCCGGACGCGCGACGGCACCCACCCAGGCTCCTAGGAAGCCCGGGAGGGGCGCCGGCGTCACCCGGACGGGCCCGGGAGGGACCCCCGATTTGGCAACCGTTCCCGGGCTCGGCTAAAGTTCTCATCCGTCACCGGAAAACACCGGGGGCACGCGGACGTAGCGCAGCTGGTAGCGCATCACCTTGCCAAGGTGAGGGTCGCGGGTTCGAATCCCGTCGTCCGCTCGGAGATGCCGCCACGCATGTCGGGGGCAACCTCGGTGGAGTGGCCGAGAGGCGAGGCAACGGCCTGCAAAGCCGTGTACACGGGTTCAAATCCCGTCTCCACCTCGGCAGTAGACGAGGGCGATTGGCGCAGTGGGAGCGCGCTTCCTTGACACGGAAGAGGTCACTGGTTCAAACCCAGTATCGCCCACCAGCACAGAGGCCGTGTCGATCATCGACACGGCCTCTTCGCACGTACGCGTCATAGCGGCGGGGCGACGTCCCGCCGCTCCTCGACCCGCCGGTACTCGACCGGCTCGGAGGTGGTGACCACCTCGCGGCGGCGGCCCCAGACCAGCGTGGTCATGATCAGGCCGAGCACGCCGGCGGCCATCAGGATCCAGCCGATGACGTCGAGGTTGACGCCGCCGATGCTGGCGTCGAGCGCGAACGTGAGGATCGCGCCGACCGCGATCAGGAAGATGCTGGTACCGATTCCCACGACAGCCTCCTTCAGGGGATGGTGGTGTGCTGTCGATGGAAGTCAGTACCCAGCCGGTCACCGGCCCAATCGCAGGTCGGGGCCGCGACGGTCGAGGGGTCGGCGGGTCGGCTCGACCGGCGATCTTGCCATCGGGTACAGTTCTCCCGTCGCCGCCGCAAAGCGGTGACACGCGGACGTAGCGCAGCTGGTAGCGCATCACCTTGCCAAGGTGAGGGTCGCGGGTTCGAATCCCGTCGTCCGCTCGCAATCCGCTCTCGGGCGATTGGCGCAGTGGGAGCGCGCTTCCTTGACACGGAAGAGGTCACTGGTTCAAACCCAGTATCGCCCACCATGATCGGCCCAGCTCGATGAGCTGGGCCGTTTCGTTTACGCCCACGGTCGGCGCGGGGATGCCCGGCCCGGCGGCCGTCCGGCCCCCGTCGGTGCTCAGGAGTCCTGGCGCAGGGCCAGTGCCGGGCACATCGCGATCGCCTTCCGGGCCCCGGCGGCCAGCCAGGGCGGCACCGGCGCGTCGGACATGGCGGGGAAGCCGTTCGCGTCCAACGTGATCAACTCCGGGGCGAGCTGGGCGCAGAGCCCGTGCCCGTCGCACCGGGACCAGTCCACCACGAGCCGGCCACCCGTCGAGTCCTCACCCTCGGGCAACGGCAGGACGCCGCGTACCGGGTCGCCGCAGCCGCCCCGGGCCAGGTGCGCCGCGATGTCCGCGGTGAACGTGTCGATCGCGGAAAGGGCGAACCGGGCGGTGCCGTCCGGGTGGCTGCACGCGCCCCGGCCGCGTACCCCGCCGGCGGCGCCGCGGACCTGGTCCAGGGCCGCGGCGCCGCCGCTGCCGTCGATGATCGTGCTGATCGCCCGGGCCAGGTCGGGCAGGCCCAACTGGCAGGGGCCGCACTGCCCGGCCGACTGGCCGGCGAGATAGCGGAGCACCCGGCGCGCTTCGCCGAGCGGGCAGGTCCCGTCGCCGAGGGGAAGGACGATGCCGGCGCCGAGGGTGCCGCCGACCGCGGCCAGGCCGGCCCGGGAGACCACCGCGTCCGCGGCCGCCGCCGGGCCGATCCAGGTGCCGTGGAAGCCGCCGAGCAGCACGCCGGGCCCGACCGGCGCGGCGCAGCCGTCGAGCACGTCCCGCAGGGGTACGCCCGCCGGCACCTCCAGCACGGCCGGCCGGCGGGCGGACCCGCCCACGGTGAGCAGCACGGTGCCGGGCTCGTCGGCGGTGCCGACCTCGCCGAAGGCGTACGGCCCGAGCCGGGCGGCGACCGCCAGCTGCGCGTACGTCTCGGCGTTGGAGAGCAGCGTGGGGCGGCCGCCCACCCCGGCATCGCTCGCCCGGCCCTTCCGGCCCGGCGGGATCGGCACGTCCCCGTTGATGCCCCGGATCAGTGCTCCGCTCTCACCCGAGATGAACCGGTGCGGCATGGTCACCAACCGGGTCGGCGCCGGCATCCGGCGCTCGGCGACGGCCGCGAGCACGGAGCCGGTGGCGACCCCGTCGTCGGCCACCCCGATCACGATGCTCTCGGCGTCGAGCGCGTGCGCCGCCAGGGCCGCCCCGTCCAGCACCAGGTGCGGCGCGCGGGTGAGCAGCACCTTGTCCTTCCAACTGGCGGGTTCGCCCTCCGTGCCGTTCACGACCACGGTGACCGGCAGCTCCCGCCGCTGCGCCGACCGGGCCACCGCGTCCAGTTTGCGGGCGAACGGGAAGCCGGCCCCGCCGCGGCCCCGCAGGTTGATCAGTTCGGCGAGGTCGAGGGCGGTGATCAGATCGAGCGGGCGGAGTTCCCCGTGCACGGCCAGGTGCATCCGCAGGTCCAGGCGTTCGGCGCGGTCGAGGCCGGCGGTCAGGCGGGGCGGACCGAGGCACCCGACGACGGCAACTCTCACCGGCCGACCTCGTTGCGGATGTACGCCCAGAACTCCTCATCGGTGATCTCGGCGGTCTCGTCGAGGCCGCGGGCCGCGGCAGCGGATGCGCCCGGTACCCGCTGTTCCGGCGGCTCGGGTCGTGCCGGCGCTTTGCGTGCCGGCGGCTCGGGGCGTGCGGGTGGTTCGGGTCGTGCCGGTGGCTCGCGGCGTGCCGCTGGCGCATTGCGTGCCGGCGGCTCGGGGCGTGCCATTGGCTCGGGTCGTGCCGGTGGCTCCCGGCGCGCCGGTGGCGCGTTGCGTGCCGGTGACTCCGTGCGGGCCGGCTCCGTGCCGTGCCGGCCGGCCAAGGCGGGGTGGGGCGGCGAGACCGGCCCGTCCTCCCGCAGCGGTTGGTAGGGCCGGTAGCCGCTGGCGCGGCTGACCCGGGTCGGCGATGGCGGTTCCCCAAGCCCGGTCGGCGATGGCGGTTCCGCGCGCCCCGCCGGCGATGCGGACCGAGCCCGCTTCGGTTCGGTACGCGCGGCCGGTTCGGTACGCGCGGCCGGCTCAGCGGGCACGGCCGGCTCGGCGGGTCGGATCGATCCGCTCGGCTCGACGTCGGCCCACTCGGTCCGGCCGAGGCTGGGGAGGAGGACGCTCGTGGCGAGCGGTGTCGCGTCGGCCGCTGCTGGCTGCCCCACCGGGCGCAGGCGCCGGATGGTCTGCGCCTTGGCCAGGTGGGCGCGGCGGCTCAGGGCCACGAAGAAGCGCACCAGCAGCGCCAGGGCGACGAGCGCCACGCAGATGGCGTAGCTGACCAGCACCCAGCTCTTGGCGGACCGGCCGGCCCCGAGCCCGTGGATCAGGGCGAGCAGCCAGGCCGCGTACGCGCTGGCGTGCAGGACCCGCCAGCGGCCCGGCTGCTGGCTGTGGGCGTACGAGGCGCGGGTGACACCGGTCCAGGTGGCCACGATCATGAGGTAGCCGGCCAGCGTGCCGAGACCGACCTGAACGGGGCGGTGGCTGGCGAGGAAGGGGATCGCCGGATCCCACAGGTGGGCGTGGCCCTCCACCAGCTTGGTCGTCACGTGGATCGCCAGGCAGACCATGGCGGTCGCCGCGGTGGCGCGGTGCACGAGTTGCAGCAGGATCCGGTGGCGGATCAGCAGGAGCAGCCGGTCGGTCGCCGCGAGGCCGATCATCACCGTGATCGACAGACCGACCAGACTGAACACTCCGGTGAAGAACTCCAGGAACGCGAAGGACCCCGCGATGGCGGCCCGACCCGGCGGGGTGAAGCTCGCCGCGACCACCACGACCACGGCCGCGCCGACGGCGACCGGCCGCAGGCCGCCGCGAGGTGCGGGCCGGCTGGCGAGACCTGCGCTACGCAGGGATGATCGGCCCGCCCTGGCGCTGTCCATGTCACCTCCGGACCTTCGTGGCGCGCTGAGCGGTCAGCGCGCCCGACCCATCGGGCCGGGCGGGATGCCGGAGGGTTCATACCAAGGTGGATCCCTTGAGGGCAAAGGCCTTCATGAGGATTTAAGGTTCGCTGGATACGCCGCTGGCCGGCACCCCGTGTTGTCGGGGTGCCGGCCAGCGGCGTTAGTTCAGGTGTCAGT
>NZ_RJLN01000107.1 GCF_003725545.1 Micromonospora solifontis
CGCGCGGACGGCGCGCACGTCGTCGCGGCGGGCGGCGGCCCGCGCGGTGATCCGGGCCGCCAGGTCGTCCGGGGTGGCGTCGTCGGCGCTCCAGGTGATCCCGGCCGCCTCGGCGTCGAGCAGGAGATCGGCAGCGAGCCGGTCAGCCGCCGTCCGCGTGTCCCGAGCCGCGACCGTCGCCCGTTCTGATTCGGTACGCCGCCGCGCCGCCGCGCTCTCCTCGGCGACGACGGCCTCGTCGGCCCGCCCGGCCGCCTCGGCCAGGTCGTGCACGTGCCGTTGCAGGTCGGCGAGCTGCTCGTGGGACTGGTAGGCAGCCGAGGCCTTCAGACTGTCCAGGTGGGCGCGGAGCCGTCCGGGCTCGCCCTCGACAGCCCCCAGCCGCTCACCCGCCGCGGACTCCGCCTTCGCCGCCGCGTCGGCCGCGTGACGGGCGTCGCCGAGTGCGGTTGACCGGGTGGCGACCGCGTCGCGGCGGGCGGTCAGGGCGTCGGCGGCCGCCCGCGCGTGGGTGCGCAGATAGGTCGAGTAGACCGCCAGGAACGCGGCCGTCGCCGCGTCCGCCGCCACCAGTCCTTCAAGGGTACGGGCGACCGCCTCCATGTCGTCGAACGAGCGGGCGGCCTCCACCAGCAGGTGGTCCTCGACCGGGCGCAGCCCTCGTTGCAGCGTGCGGGACAGCTCGACCGGGTTGAGGTCCTTGGCCAGTTGCGGCTTGCGCAGGGTCAGCACCAGGTCCAGCAGTTGCTCGTAGCGGGCCGGGCCGAGGCCGAACAGCCGGGCGTCGACGAGCTGACGGTAGTCTTCCGCCGAGTCCCGCACCGCGTCGGTGCCCAGCCGGTCGATCAGGTCGCGGCGGGTCAGCGGCCGGTCGTCGGCGTCCAGCAGGGAGAAGTCCACCCCGACCCGGCCGTCGACCACGAAGTGCCAGCGGGTGACCCGGTCGACGTGCCGGTGCGCCCGCAACCCGATGCCGACGGTCACGTACTGTTCGCCGTCGCCGAACTCCATCCACACGTACGCGTGGGTGACCTCCTGCCCCCGGTAGAGCAGGTTCGACTTCATCGTCCGGTCCTCGCTGGCGAACGGATTGAGCCGGCGCGGTTCGATCCGCCCGTCGAGGACGAACGGGAACAGCACCTCCAGCGCCTTGGTCTTGCCGGATCCGTTGGGCCCGCGCAGCACCAGCCACCCGTCGACGAAGCTGAACTCCTCGTCCCGGTAGTCCCACAGGTTGATGATCCCGGCCCGGGTGGGGGCGAACCGGCGGGCGGCGCGTTGCTCAATCACGATCGACTTCCTCAGAACAGGGTTTCGGTGGTGGTGCGGGGCTTGACCGTGGCGACGGTGTGGCGGTACCGACCCACCAGCGGCCGGACGAGCACCCCGCCCGGCACGGCGGTGACCGCCCCGAACCGTTCCAGCAGCGCGACCGCCTCGGCGCGCAGCCGGTCCGGGTCGGCGTGCCACTGGGCCCCGAACGCGGTCCCGTACCGCTGGAGGATCTCCCCGACGGCGGTACGCAAAAAGCTGTCGGTGATGAACGGCAACCGGCCGGCGCCGTCGGCCTCGTCGTGGTCACCCCGGTCCTCGGCGGTCCACGGCTCGTCCGGACCGGCGTCGTCGAGGCGTACCAGGGTGGCCGTGGGCAGGCCGGTGTCGATGTGGCTCGCCAGCGCCTGCTGCCGGGCATGCCCGTCGGGCGGGGGTAGCCGTTTGACCCGGCGGCCGTCGGGATCTGCGACCCGGACGGCCATCTCCACCGCCAGCAGCACCGCGGCCTGCGCCACCGAGCCGGTGCCCGGGAACCGCTCCGCGGTGAACCCGGCGGTGTCCACCAGCAGCACGCCCTCGGCCCGCCGTTCCACCCGCAGCCCGGTCAGCCGGGCCAGGTCGGCGGCGAGCGCGGAGCCGCGCAGATGGTTGGCAACCGCCGGCTCGACGTCGGCGTGGTAGACGACCGGTGACTCCACCACCGCCCGCCGGGCCGCCTGGGCCGCCTGCCGGCGCTCGGCGTTGCCGCTGCTGCTCATCGCTCGGTCCAGCAGCACCGACACCGAATCGACGTGCTGCAGCACCCGGGTCGGCCGGAACAGCGCGAACACCACGTCCCGCGCCACGTCGTACAGTGCTTCCCCGGCCCCCGGGTCACTGGCCCAGGCGGCGCTGGAGCCGTCGGCCAGCCGCAGCACACCCCGCTCCTCCAGCCAGCCGACCGCGTCCACGAACGCACGCCGGTCCGGGCCGTGGTCCGGATCCAACCCCAGGCCGGTGATCCGGTTCGCGTCGCCGGCCACCGAGTCGGCCAACTCGCTGAGGGCGATCTGGATCCCGGCGCGGCCCAATGCCGCCAGGCACAGCGACAGGTACGCGTAGCGCTGCCGGTCGAACGGCCGCCCGGTGCGCGACACCGCCGGCTGGGTGCCGTCGAGCCGGTCCTTCGCCCGTACCAGCCGGGCCGTCGCACCGTGTAGCTCCAGCCGATATCCGAACGCCTCGGCGAGATCCCGACGCAGAGTGGCGGCGAACCGCCGCACCCGGGGCAGCGCCCGCTCGTCGGGCCAGGTCGCCGTGATCAGCGGATGGCGCAGAATCAGCCGGACCGCCCGCTGGTAGTCCGCCAACTCCAACTCCGGGACATCGACGGCGAACCGGTGCGCCGCCGGCCGCGGCGCCCCCGCTTCCGCGGTCACGCCGGCACCAGCTCGCGACGGTGGACCGCGGTGTGCTGCGCGGCAGTGACCGTCAGCGTGTACCCGTCCAGATGCAGCCGGCCCTCGGCGGTTCGCACCGTGGTGAACCGGCCCGGCGTCGGGGTGAGGGTCAGCCGCACGCCATGCGCGGCGGCTGCCAGCGGCACCCCGGTTCGGCCACCCACCCGGGCCGCCAGTGCGATGTCGAGCAGGCGCAGCAGGACCTGGGTCTGCGAACCGTCCAACTGGTGACCGTCCACGCCCTCGGCGGCCAGCGCCGTCGCCGCGTCGGCCAACCGGCGCTCCCGGGCGAGCTGGTCGCCGCGCAGCCGGTGCCGCCGGTCGTCGATCCGGTCCAGCCGGGCCGGCCGTCCGCGACCCTGCCCCGGTGCCCGGCCGGTGGTCACCAGGGTGCGGGACAGCTCCACCGCCGGCGCCTCCCACCACGACAACCGGCCGGCGATCGCCTCCGGATCCGGGTGCGCCACCCCGGCGTGGCGCGGAGCGCCGAGGCCGAACACGACGTCGAACAGGGCGTGCGCGGCCTCCTGGGTGCCGGTGTGGGTGAACCACGCAGCCAGGTGCCGCAACTGCGACTCCCGGCTGACCCCGCCGCGTCGCGCCTCGGTGACCCGGCGCAGCAGAGCCAGAACGTCACCGATCGCGGCGATGGTGGCGTCCGACAACCGGTCCGCCTCGCTGGGCTGCTCCGGGCCCGGCGGCGCCAACCATGACCGCAGCCCCGCCCAGCGCCGCCGCCAGTCCTCCAGCCGCTGCACCGGGGTGTGGAACAGCCGCTCGTCGGCCTCGGCGGCGGCCTCGATCAGCCGGTCCAGCCCGGTTGCCTCGACCTCGTACACCGCCGCGCGCAGCCGGGGCGTGTACCGCTGCAACTCGTCGTGGAAGTCGCGTAGGTGAGCCAGCAGGGCGTCCTTGTGGGCGAGGAACACCTCCGGCCGTACGTCGTTGGTCCGTCCCAGGTCGCCCAGCATGTGGTAGAAGCGGGCGGCCCGCTCGGCGATGTCGGCCAACGCCCGGTCCAGCCGGTTGAACTTGCGGTAGACCTCCTCCGCGTCCCCCGCCTCGTTGGCTGCGGCGAGCGCGTTGAGGTCCGCCAGCAGGTCGGCGAAGACCAGCCGGGACAGCGTCGAGTCGTCCATGCTCGCCGACAACACCGCCTCCACCGCCCGGTGCGCCCGGTACCCGGCCTCGGTGAACTGGTACACCGAGTGCCGGTTGCGGTACTCCGCCAGCGTCGTGGCCCGGGAACCGTCCTGCCCCCGGTCGAGCACCCCCCACTCCACCAGGGCATCGAGCAGCCGCGGCAACTCCAACCCGGCCGGATCCGGGCAGTCGGCGTCCACCTCGTGCAACGCCGCCAGCGCGGCGGCCACGTCGGAGGTGTGCAGCACCACGTGGTAGCTGGACCGCGCCGAGTCGAACGCCCGCAGCAGCCACAGGTAGGCGAACCGGTTCTCCGCCGTCACGTAACCGAACAGCCGCAGCCGGTCGTCCAGCCCGAAATCGTCCAGCCCGAACGTCGGTCGAGATGGCTGCACCGTCATCGTTCTCCTCCACGGGACGCGAACAGTCACCTACCCTACTCAGCCGGTCTCAGCGGGCACCGAGGCGCGCGAGGCACTAGCGGTCTCCGAGGTGGTCGTGGAACCTGCGTCACGGGTGCCTGTGACAGACGCCCGTTGGTCCAATCCGAGGACCAACTCGAGCACTGCTATCCGCGCCCGAACGGAACACGGATCTACGGCAAGCCGACCAGAGGCTGCCGAGGGGCAGGTGGCCGGTGCGCAGGGCGGCGAGCCGCGCCGCCCGCTGCGGTAGGTCGGCGGGTGTGCGGCGCAGGACGGGGTTCGGGGTGCGGGTGGTGCAGAGTCCGGTGAGGGTGTGGGCGACTGGTTCGGGGTAGCCGGCGGTGCGGAACAGGCCGTGGACGCGGGTGGCGGGGATGTGGGTGAAGAAGGCGAGCAGGTCGATCCGGACGACGACCGGCTGTGCGGTGTGGGCGGCGGCGAAGGTGTGTGCGGAGCGGCCGGGTACGAAGCCGTGGGCGGGGGGATGGGGCCGAGGACCTCGGTGAGGAGCCGGCGTTGCAGGGCGCGCAGCCGGGACTTCGGTGCCTCGATGAGCCGGCCGCCCTCGGTCCACCGGTAGTGGTAGTGGTGCAGCCGGTGGGTGGTGGCGCGTCGGTTCATGGCGCGTCGGTCGGCGTACCAGTCGAGGTGTTCGATGCTCAGGTCGAGCATCGCGGCCAGGTCGCCGACGGTGTCGATGATCGGGGTGTGCCAGGGTCGGCGAACGGTGCGGGTCGGTGTCACCGGCCGCGTGTGGATGACGATGGGCCGCTGGTGCTGGTGAGCGGTTGCGACTGCCGCGCGCAGCGGGTCGAGGGTGCTCAGGAACGTGGCGAGCTCGCGTGGCCGGTCGGTGGGTGGGCGTGGGTAGGCGGCCAGCACCGCGTCGGCAACCGCCCGCAGCCAGCGTCGCCGGATGCCGAGGACGAGCCCACCCTGGTCGACGAGATTGGCGCGGCGCCAGCCGTCGCCGGCGAGGAACGCGTCGGCGAGCGCGGTGGCCAGGGCGTGGATGGTGGTCATGAGCGGGCCGGGGGTGGCAGCGTGTCCCGACGATGCCCGGTCGTACGGGTGCACAGGCTCGCGGAGCGTGCCGACGCACCTGTGGTGTGGTGCCGACTCGTCCCCGGCCGGGTCACCGCGTTGCAGGCAGCCTGGCTGGTGGCCCTGACGGTCCTATTGCTCGCCGCCGCCGCGCGGCAGCGGCGAGCGTCCCTGCTGGCCGGCGGACTCGCCGTCGCCGTCGCCGTGCCGATCACCACCGGCCCGGGCACCCACCGCCTCCCGGCCGACCCGGCCGCGGTCGAGCTGGTGTGCACGAGCAGCGGCCCGCAGGTGTGCCTGTCCAGGATCAACGCGTTCCTGATCGACTCGGCGTGCGGCTGGCGTGGCTGCCAGCCTTCGTCTACGTGTGCGTCGTATACGCCGCCGCTCCCCGCCAGACCAGCGTCGTCGTTGCGGCTTGGGCTTGGCCGATCCAGCCCTCCACCACGGCGGCATCCTGGTTGACTGCTGCCACGATATTCGCCGTCGGCGCGGCGGGATACGTCCACGGCGGGGCCCGCGCCTCGGCTGGCCGCCGCGCTCGTGCAACAGGCGCGCCGTGAGCTGCAACAGAGTCGGCGTGGGCGGCCATAGTGTGGTGTGAGGCATAAGGTACGGCCGTCGGACGAGGAACTGTGGTCCTCGATCGCCGCCGGCGACGAGTCGGCGTTCGGTCGGCTCTTCGACCGGTACTCCCGTCCGGTCTACAACCACGCGTTCCGGCTGACCAGCTCGTGGTCGACGGCCGAGGACGTCACCCAGGCGACGTTCCTCGTCGCGTGGCGCCGCCGGCACGACGCGCGACTCGTGGACGGATCGGCGCTGCCGTGGTTGCTGGTCGTCGCCACGAACGCGGTCCGCTCCGAGTGGCGGTCGGCGCGCCGGTGGCTGGCGCTGCTACGGCGTCTACCGGGAGAACGGTACGCCGATGGTGACCTCGCCGAGGACGTCTCTGCGCGGCTCGACGACGAACGGCGGATGACCGAGGTCCTCTCGGTGGTTCGCGGGTTGCCGCAGAACGATGGTCACGATTCGGCTGCATGGCTGGAGCGGGTGGTTCGGCGGGCGCGGTACTGTGCGCGCGTCGTGTGTCCGAGTGAGCGAGGAGATCGGGACGTTGTCGACCTACGCGCTGGTGACGAAGGCGCCCGCTCCTTCGGTGATCGAGGCGGCCAGGTTGGGCCGGGCCGGCGGGTTCGTCGTCGCTGATCCCATGGGTACGATCGTGCTGTTCGACGCACCGTCGGGATCGCGGTCAACCAGCCGGCGGCTGGCGAAGCCCGCACGCGAATTGGTCGGGCGGACCCGCGTGTCCGCATGGCTGCTGCTGGGCAACGAGTACCTCTCCGAGGCCGTGATGCTCGCGCCGACGGCGAAGCCGCTGACGCTGGAGTGGGTAGCCGACTGGGAACCGCCGGAGGACCCGGCGACGTATCTGGCCGACCGCAAGGCGTGGGACTCCTTCTGTGCCGAGATCGCGGCTCGTTACGGTGCGCCTGATCGCGGCCCTGCACTTGCCCTGGTGCGCAACGATCCCGTACCCGGCCACGCCCGGCCACCGGTGTCGGACCTCCTGCGGCAGGTGTGTGTCGCCTTCGACCTGCCTGACGTGGCTGTCGGTCGTTCACTGCTCGACTCGCCTGAGCCCGGACTGCACCAAGCTCAGCGGTTCGACGTCGCGTCGAGCGGGCTGTTTCGCCGAGTGCTGGCCCGGTCTTAGTGGCGGCTGAGGAGATCCGAGTAATCCACGCCACGGCCTACCGGATTGCGGCGCTGGCTCATGCCGTAC
The DNA here is from genome assembly GCF_003725545.1 of Micromonospora solifontis. Classification (GTDB taxonomy): domain Bacteria; phylum Actinomycetota; class Actinomycetes; order Mycobacteriales; family Micromonosporaceae; genus Micromonospora; species Micromonospora solifontis. The sequence continues at coordinate 7,116 of NZ_RJLN01000107.1, forward strand.
CCGCCTCGCTGCGGGCCCAGAGCAACGGCTGGAGCCGGGTCGACGCCGACATGGCCGCGCTGAGCGTCACGACCCGGGCGGCCTCGTTTCTGCTGCGCGTCGATGATGTCGGAACGCTGAGCCTGCTAGTGCACGGGCCGGACGGAGGCGCGACCGGCCCTCTCGACGCCGCCAGTACCGAGGCGGAACTCGCGCAGGCGGTAGGGATATTCGGGCTTCCCGACGGTGCCGGCGTCCTCCGGCAGGCCCTGGCCCCCGCCGCATCGGCCCGGTACGACACTGCGGCCCGGCTCGCTGACGTTTGCCGGGCGCTGGGCGCGCCGTTGGAACTGCTCACCGTCGACCCGACCGACCCGCAGCGCGAACCTGAGAAGCCGGCACAGCCGGAGGCGGGCGTCGTGCTGGTGTATGCGCCGGTGGCGGTCGCCGCTGCGGCGGGCCCGTTGGCGTTACAGTCGGCGTGGACCGTGCCGCTCGGGACGCAGTGGAGCATGCACGTCTGGGACGGCGACGGGCAACCGACAGCACCCGTGCACGCGGCTGAGGCTCTGGGCGACGCCGGCCGGGTGACCTTGGCGTACTGGTGGTCGGCCCGCACCGCCGGGGTCCTACTCACCCGCGATGGGCGGGTGGCCGGCGCGCACGAGTGGGGCAGCGCAGTCGTGGCCACCCCCGAGAGCACCGCACGACTCGGACGCGCCCTTGCCGAGGAGTTCCGGTTGCCCGAGCAGGTGCTCGCCGTGATAACCCTGCTGCGCCGCACCGACCTGGCGCCCTCCGATACGCTCGCCGCCCTGTGCATGCTGCTGCGGCTGCCCGCCGAGATCGTCGGCCTGACGGCCGAGGAGTTGGCGCGGTGGGCCGCCTCGGTACCCGGCGCGGTGCACACCGAAAAGCTGCCTGTCATGGCGGCGGTCGTTCACTCGGTGCGCGAGGCGCCGCCGGACACCGTGCTCGACGAGCTGTCCGCTCGTCGCCCAGGCTGGTACCGGCTGGCCAACGGCGTGGTCGCCGCGGTGATGGCCGCCGCCACCGCGCTGCTGGCCCTGCTGTGGCGGCAGGAGGTCGCGAGCGGCTGGTGGGTCCTGCTCGGTGTCGCCACCACGGTGAGTTACGCCTGGGGGCTCAGACCGGGCCTGCCGAACCGTCGCCCCGCCCGACATTCCCCACCCTGACTGACCTTGTCTCAGCGAGCGGCCCGGGTCATCAGCAACCTTCCGCCGTCGTGCGGCGGACAACATATTCTCGACGCCCACGAGAGCAAGGGGTGAGATGGGAACAACCGGTAACTCTCCCACCGCCCGCCCGCGGCCCTTGTCCGAGTGGGTGCTCATCGTTGCCGTGAGTCGGGACCGAGTCACCCTTTCTCGTCGAGCAGTTCGCGGCGCCAGTCGGCGAATCGGCTTCGGAGATTGTCCAGCGCTGGGCCGGTGACGCCGTACTGGGCGAAGTCGTCGGGATCGAGCTGGGCGGCTTGTCCGAGGGCGTCGGCGAAGATGCGCGGGTCGAAGCCGCGGTCGGCGCGCTGGGCGAGGGCGAGAAGGGCTTACGGGTGTAGCGGCCGGATCGGAGGGTGGCGTCGATGTCGATGAAGTCGCGGGCGAACGCCCGTCCGTAGAGGGCGCTCATCTTGTTCGCGACCGCGTCGTCGGGGTGAAGTACGGGTCCGATCGCCATGAGGATCGGTTCGTTGGCGCGCCAGTCCACGCCGAGTTCGACCTTGGAAACCCGCGCGCCATCGGTGACTGCGAGCCGGGCGAAGGTGTCGTACTGCCGCTCGGTCTCGACGGTGAGGCCGTCGTCTCGGTAGGCGTGTACGACGGCGGCGACCGCGGCGGTGAACTCCTGCCGGCGGTCCCAGGCGGTGAACAGGTCGACGTCCTCGCTGGGCCGCTCGAGAAGTCCGGCGGCCTGGACCGCGTATCCGCCGGCCAGGGCGAAGCCGTATCGGTCGGCCGCCGTGAGCCCGGTGCGGGCGAGGCGTTCGTGGAAGGGGTCCACCGTTATGCCGCGTCGCTGCGGGTGGCGGCGAGTTCGGGGAAGGCTTCTTCCCAGCGCTGGCGGAGCTGGGGTGGCAGCCAGAGGGTGGGCCAGAGCCGTCGGAGGAGGCCGGCGTCGAGCCAGGTGTTGAGATCTTCGACCGTGCTGGCTTCGGTTAGTACCACCTTGTACATGCTGGCCAGGCGGGCGGGCCGGTTTAGGTCGTACTCGGCGTGCCCGGACCAGTCGAGATGACGCGGAAGCGTCACCGTGCCGTCGGTCGGGCCGTGCAGCGCGGCAAGGGTTTCGGCCACCACATAGGGCCTCCGGTCACCGTAGGGCCGGTAGTCCGCCGGCGGCTGGGGTGACGTCCTGCGCCGGCTGATGTTGGTCGCCCGCCGCACTTCCGGTCGTAGCGCCTGACGGATCGTCTCCCGGCTGTATCCGGTGACCCGCTGCAGATCCACCGGCCGCCACCCGGCCGCGTGAAACGCCCGCAGCTGCTCGTCCCGCTCAGTCAGCGCCTGCGCCCGCGTCGCCTCGTACCGGGAGACAACCGCCTGCAGTTCATCCTCGGAGAACTGACCCATACCGGTCAGCCTACTACGCTAGGCCAAGCACGCTTGGCGCTTTCGTCATATCCCCCTAGCCGGCGGGACCAGTCATGGTGATCGCGAGCGGATGGACTCATGTTTTGGTGAAGCCGAGGGCCCGGTATCCGGGCATGCGGCGTGGGAGTGAGGCGGCGAGGATGGGGGTGGCCGGGTCGTGGTAGTCGTGGACCTCGGCGAGGTCCTTGCCGGGCGCGGCGCGGATGACGCGGCCGGCGCATTGGACGAGTAGGCCGTCGTAGGAGATCGGGCCGGCGAGGAAGAGGGTGTCGAGGGCGGGGGCGTCGAAGCCTTCACCGATGAATGGTGTGGTGCCGATGACAAGGAGGCCGTCGCCGGCCTTGGCGCCGTCGAGCCGGTCAACGATGGTCCGCCGTTCGCGGGCGCTCATCGCGCCTTGGAGCACGAGCGCTTGGTGTCCGCGTGCGGCGAGCTGTGCGGTGAGTGCGTCGACCTGGGCGACCCGCCGGGTCAGAACGAGACAGTTGCGGCCGCGGGTCAGGGCCGCGGCGACATCATCGGCGATCTGGGTGTTGCGGGGCGCGTCGAGGGCCAGCCGTCGGTGCACCTCGGCGAGCGCGCCGGGCGCGTCCAGGTCGACGTCGCCGGGCTGGAATGTGGTCTCGTGGATGAACAGCGCTCGCCGGGGCCCGGCGTCGGTGTGCATCGCTGCCGCGAGGGTGCCTTGTTCCTCGTCGGTCAGGGTGTGGCGGACGGGTCCGAGTTGCCAGGTGACGAGTTGGCCGAGGCCGTCGCGTCGGGTGGGTGTGGCGGTGAGGCCGAGCCAGAACTGCGCGGCGATCCGTTTGACCGAGTGCTCGTAGGCTGCGGCGCCGAGGTGGTGGCATTCGTCGACGATGACGTGCCCGTACCCCTGGGTCAGGGTGGCGACGTCGTCGCGCCGGGCGAGGGAGGGCAGCAGCGCGATGTCCACCGTGCCGGTGAGCTTGCGTCGGCCACCGCCGAGTTGGCCGGGCTTGATGCCGAGGAACTGGTGGATGCGGGTGCGCCACTGGTCGGCGAGGGCTTTGCGGTCGACGAGGATCAGGGTGGAGGCGTTGCGTTCGGCGATCACGGCGCAGGCCATGACGGTCTTGCCGGAACCGGGTGGCGCGACCAGGATTCCGTCGTCGTGGGCGAGAAGCGCGCCGACCGCGCTGGCCTGTCTGCTGGTGAGTTCAGCGGTGAACGCGGTGTCGATCTCGGCCCCGGAGTTTCGTGCGTCCGTGACGGCCAGCCGCGACCCGGCGCGCCCGACGATGGCAGCGATGGTGTGCCGCAGGCCCCGCGGGAGGACCAGGTGGCCATCAAGGGTGAGGTCATAGCCCTGGATGAAGCGGGGGGTGTCCCAGGTGGATTTGCGGAGTCGCTGCAGTTCGTAGAACTTCGGGTTGGCCATGGCGGCGGCGTGCTTGAATGTCGCCAGTGCGGCGGGGGTGAGCTGTCCGGCGTCGATGCTCAGCCCGGCACCGGCCTCCGCGTGGACCACCGGAGGCAGCGGAGGATTGACCCGGGTCGCGGCGGACCGGCTGATCGTGGCGACATCGGCACCGGTGACGGCTTGCTTGGCCTGCCGGGCGATCTGTTCGGCGTCGCCGGGGCTGAGCCGGTCTAGCGTCGACAGGAACGCCCACTGGTCGGCGTGCGGCTCGAGCGTGCCGAGGTCGAGAAACGTGGTCAATCCGTCCTTGCGGCGGCGACCCTGTAGCGGTGCGGCGATGAGGTTGCCGAAGCCACCCTCAGGCAGCACGTCCTGGTTAGGAAAGAGACGGTCGTACGATCGCAGATCCATCGACCCGCGTAGCACCATCGCCTCGCGCAGCAGGACGGTGCCGACGGCGCGCGCGGTGGCCGCGGGAACAGCGCCGGTGAAGAAGACCCACACGTGGGCGCCGCGACCTGACTGGGAGATCTCCAACGCGGCGGGCACCGCGCTGGCCCGTGCCGCCTTCAGGTACGCGAGGGCGTCGAGCATCGCCGTGGGCCCGTCGAAGTCGGCCACGACGAAGTGGCAGGTGTTGCCGGGCATCAGCGGGTACAGGCCCATGAACATGTCGCCGACCAGATGCGCCGCGACGACCTCCGTCGTGCGGGGCAGGTAGGTGGCACCGCGCCGGTCCATCCCCTTACGCCAACCGCCGGCGACTGCGGGCATCCAGCCGGCAGCGCGGGTACGGGCGTTGTCCCACCGTACGGCGTACACGTCGGCCCGGGCCCGGAACCGGTCGGCGAACAACGCCAGCTTGTCCCGGGTCGGTGAAGCCATGGTGACCAGCCCTGGCGGCTCGACCGGCGCGGACAACTGCTCCGGCGCCGCAGTCGTGTCCTGGCCGCGCAACTCCAGCAGACGTCCCAGTCGGGCGTTCTCCGCCCGTAACCGCTCCACCTCCCGCCGAAGATCGACGAATTCGGCCACCGAACCCATGCCGACCATCCTCGCGCATCAGGCTCCGGGCACCCCGACACCGGTCCGGTATCCTCCGCCGATGGCATCGAAGGGCACCGGCGCGCTGCAGGCGATGATCGAGGAAGCCACCGTCGACATGGACGGTCACGAGGACGAGCGTGTCGGCCTGTTCGTCATGCTCGAGGAGCATCTGGCGGTGCCGTTCACCACCACCGTCGTCGGCGTCGAGGTGACCGTGCGCAAGATCGACCTGACCGCGGACAGCATCGACGCGGTCTGCACCCGAGGCCACCACCGGCAGAAGATTGATCTACTCGACCTGCCGCTACCCACCCCCGCGCCGGACGGTGCCGGGTGGATCGACGCCTACCGGCACTGGGCCGGAAGGTAGGCCACGGTGAGCGAGTACCAGTACTACGAGTTCACCGCCGTCGACCGGCCCCTCACCGGCCGGGAGCGGGCCGAGCTGCGGTCGCTGTCCACCCGGGCCGACATCACCGCCACCAGCTTCGTCAACACCTACGAGTGGGGCAACTTCAAGGGCGACCCGCGAACGCTCATGGAACGGTACTTCGACGCGCACCTGTACCTGGCGAACTGGGGCACCCGCCAGCTCATGCTGCGGCTACCGAAGAACGTGCTCGACCCCGCCACCGTCGCCCGGTACTGCCAGGGTGACAGCGCATCCGCCTGGACCGCCAGCACGCACGTCATCATCGACCTGCACGACGAGGACGAGGACGGCACCGACGAGTGGGACCTCGACGGCCACGGCCTGCTCGCCTCGATCATCCCGGTCCGGGCCGGCCTCGCCGCCGGTGACCTGCGCCTGCTCTACCTGGCCTGGCTGCGCTGCGTACAGTCCGCCGAGATCGCCGACGACGAGCCTGAACCGCCCGCCCCGGACGGACTGGGCAGCCTCGACGCGTCCCTCACCGCCGTTGCCGAGTTTCTGCGCATCGACCCCGATCTGATCGCAGCTGCGGCGGCCGGGTCGTCGCCGGCCGGCTCCGGTGAACCGACCGCCGCGCAACTACGCACCTGGGTCGTCGGACTGCCCGTACGGGACAAGGACGCCATCCTGGCCGACCTGATCACCGGCGGCGACAGCCACCTGCGCAACCGACTGCTGCGCCGCTACCGCGACGCGCATCCCACCGACGCGTCCATCCCGACGGCCGCCCGCACGGCCGGGGAGCTACTCGCCACCGCCGCCGACCTGCGCGCCGAACGGGAACGCCTCGACGCCGAGCGGCGCGAACGCGACCGGGTTCGCAGGGAACGGTCCGCCGCAGCAGCCCGGCAACGGCACCTCGACACCCTCGCGAGCGACCAACCCGCCGCATGGCAGCGGGTCGACGAACTCATCGCCACGAAGAAACCCCGCGAGTACGACACCGCCGTACAACTCCTCGTCGACCTGCGCGAACTCAGCGAACGCGACGAGGACAGTTCGTCGTTCCAGCACCGGCTGGCCGAGCTACGGGCGGCGCACGCCCGCAAGCCCAGCCTGCTCGAACGCCTCAACCTCGCAGGCCTCGACACCTAACGCGTGGTTCGCCGCCCGGTGACCACCACCGTGGCGCGCAAGATCGTGGACAGCCCGGCGTCCCCGGCGCGACGCCCCTGATAGCGGCGGCTTGGGCTTCTGGTGTCCGTTGGGACCCGCAACCGGACATCGAACAGCTTCGTTCAAAGAGTGGACCCGGAGGGCCGGGTGACTGTCTGGGTGTGTGCTGCCGAAGTCATGGCCAGCTTGGAGTAGGACGCCCCGACCCTCGCTGATGACCGCAGTATCAGCACTGGATGGAGACTTGCGACCGATCGCCCTTTCCGAAGTTGTGGCTACTGAACCGCGGCGGGTCCACGCCCCTTGACCAGACAACCGAAAGGGTGATGCCCGATGGGCAGCCTGTGGGCCGGCGTCGACGTCGGCAAGACCCACCACCACGTGTACGTCATCGACGACGACGGCACCGTGGTGATGTCCGAAAAGATCCCCAACGACCAGCACGCGATCTCCGGCATCGTCGGGCGGCTCGGTAAGCGCCGCAAGCCGATCCGCTGGGCCGTCGACCTGCGCGGCGGACCGGCGTCGCTGCTGTTGGCGGTCCTGTTCGACCGCGGTGCGGACGTGCGCTACGTCAGCGGCACGGTCACCTCACGGATGGCGGAGGCGTTCCACGGCGAACGCAAGACCGACGCCCACGACGCCTACGTCATCGCCCAGACCCTACGCATGCGCGCCGATCTACCGACCCTCACCCTTGCTGACGGGGTGCAGCAGCAGCTGAAGCTGCTCGTCTCCCGCCGCCTCGACCTGGTCGCCGACCGGGTCCGCCTCACCGCCCGCATCCAGGACCTACTGACCATGATCAGCCCCGCCCTGGAGAAGACGCTGAACCTGCGCAACAAGGGCGCGCTACGGCTCCTCGCCCAGTGGCAGACACCCGCCGGGCTGCGCTGCGCCGGCGAAGCCCGCACCCTGGCCTACCTACGCCAACACGGCGTGCGGGCCGCCAAGGCACTCACCACCAAAGTCCTCGCCGCCGCGCGGACGCAGACCGTCGCCGTCGCCGGGGAGGCCACCGCAGCTGTGATCGTGGCGCAGATGGCCACCGACCTGGAAGCGGTCAACGACCGCATCACCGCCATCGAGGAAACCATCGCCGCGGTTGTCGCCGAGCACGAGCTGGGAGAGATCGTCACCAGCCTGCCCGGCATCGGCACCACCCTCGCCGCCGAGTTCCTCGCCCACGCCGGCACCCTCACCACCTACCCCAGCGCCGCCGCACTCGCCGCGCACGCAGGGCTCGCACCGATCTCTCGCGACTCCGGGCGCCGGCAAGGTCACCAGATTCGGCCCCACCGCTACCACCGTGGTCTGCGCCGGGTGTTCAGCATGTCCAGCTTCACCGCCCTGACCCACTGCCCACGATCACGCGCCTACTACGACAAGAAACGAGCCGAGGGGAAGACCCACCGCCAAGCCACCGCCGCCCTGTCCAGACAACGCCTCAACGTCCTCTGGGCCTGCATCCGCGACAAGACTCCCTACCAGCCCAAACAACCAAGATCAGCAGCGGTAGCGCTGTGCGAACCCGCGTAGAGACTCCGAGCTGTGGTCCTGGGCTGGTACAACGGCGGTCCGGGGAACGTGGGTGAACGTGGGCCACTCCCTGCCACCCCAGGTGAACCCCCAGGTCGCTAGA
>NZ_RJLN01000108.1 GCF_003725545.1 Micromonospora solifontis
GCGCCGACCCTGCCGGCGATGCGCGGGCGACGGACATGACCGGGCGGGGGAGCGGCGAGCGGCTCAGCCGCTGGCGGCGAGTCGTGCCCGGGCGGCGGGCACCGTGACGGGATCCGCGGCCAGCTCCACCATTTCCCCCAGGGGTAGCGGGTCGCCGGCGGTGGTGAGCAGCTCCGGCGGCCCGGTCCAGGAGTGCCGCCAGGCGGCCGCGCCGGAGTCGACCGCTGCCGCCTCGACCGCGCCCTCGAACGCCGCGGTCAACGCCAGGAGGCCCTCGTCGCCGTCGGCGTCCAGGGTGAGTTCCCGGGCCAGGTCGGCGTAGCGGTCGGCGGCGAAGAGGTCGTGCAGCAGCTCGAGGTCCGCGTCGGCCCGGTCGGTCAGCCGGTTGGCCGCCTGGTACAGCGGGTGGGCCAGACCTCGGGCGGACTGGTCCGCCAGGGTCGGCGTGAGCCGGTCCCAGGGCAGCAGCCGGATACCGGCCCGGTCGAAGAGGCCCGCCCGGAGTTGCCGCCCCGCCGCGTCGAGGTCGGGGAGCAGGACGGTGGCCGGACGGCCGTCCGTGACGACGGCGACGTCCGAGACGAACCGCAGCGCGGCGATCCGGTCCGCGATCGGGGGATGGGAATCCCGCCAGGCCGGCTCCTGGGGAGCGACCTCGATGCTGCGCGCGCGGATCTCCTCGCGGCATTCAGTCAGGTACGTGGCGAAGCCGCCGAACAGGTCCTCGGGCAGGTGCCCGCGGTCGTACGCCGGCGCGACGTGGCGCTCCAGGTAGTCGTCCCACCCGGCGGCGACCACCCGGATCTCGCGCAGCGCGCTCACCATGGCACCCCTGCCGGCGGCGGCCACGGCGCGGTCGGCCTCGTACTCCATCTGCCGGCTGATGGCCTGCTCGACGAAGATGTAGAGCCGCGCGTACGCGGAGAGGACGGCGCGCAGCACGCCGTCGGTGGTGTGCCGGACCGTTTCCACGATCATCATCCGGACCAGCCGGATCTCGTCCGGCTCCCGGGTGTCGACCCGGTCGGCCAGGTCCCGCACCAGCGCCCACAGATCGGGGGCCCGTTCCGGGGTGAGCCGGACTCCGGCCGGAGGGGACGGGCGCTGGGTCAGCACCCGGCCGAAGGCGAACAGCAGCCCGAGGAGCAGGGCGATGGCCGCGCCGACCACGAACGGCCGGAATGTCCTGGTGCCGGAGCCGTCCCAGTCGGTGCCGTACCCCAGACCGAACGCGCCGACCGCCACGACCAGCCCGATCGCCAGGACGTAGAAACCGATGAGCAGTGCGACGGACAGCACGGCCCGCAATGTCGTCTTCACTGGATCTTCCTCCCCCGTGTGCGGCGTGCAGGCTATCGACGGGAGAGGATGCGCGACAAGGCCCTTTCGCTTGGGGATCAGTCCCGGCGGAGCCAGAGGACGCCGAGCGGCGGAACGCGCAACTCCGCGGAAGCCACCATTCCGTGCCACGGCACGTTCTCCGCCTGCACGGCGCCCAGGTTGCCCACGCCCGACCCGCCGTAGTGGTGGGCGTCGGTGTTGAGCACCTCGGTCCAGGTGCCGGCGGCGGGCAGCCCGATCCGGTAGCCCTCCAGCGGCCGGGCGGAGAAGTTCGCCACGCAGACCAGCGTTCCGCCGTCCGGGGCGATCCGGACGAACGAGACCGTGTTGTTGGCGACGTCGTCGCCGGCGATCCAGCGGAACCCGGCCGGCTCGGTGTCCTGCGCCCACAGCGCCGGGGTGGCCCGGTAGACCCGGTTGAGGTCACCGACCAGGCGCTGCACCCCGGCCCGGGCCGGGTCGTGGGTCAGGTACCAGTCGAGGCCGCGCTCCTCGCTCCACTCCCGGTCGTCGGCCAGCTCACAGCCCATGAAGAGCAGCTGCTTGCCGGGATGCGCCCACATGTACGCCAGCAGCGCCCGCACATTGGCCAGCCGCTGCCAGGTGTCGCCGGGCATCTTGCCGACCAGGGAGCCCTTGCCGTGCACCACCTCGTCGTGGCTGATCGGCAGCACGTAGTTCTCGCTCCACGCGTACGCCAGGGAGAAGGTGAGCTGATGGTGGTGGTGCTGCCGGTAGATCGGGTCCTTCGAGGTGTAGAGCAGGGTGTCGTGCATCCAGCCCATGTTCCACTTGAAGCCGAAGCCGAGCCCGCCCTCGGAGGTGGGCCGGGTGACCCCGGGCCAGGCGGTGGACTCCTCGGCGACCATCACCGTCCCGGCGTGGTGCTTGTAGACGGTGGCGTTGACCTCCTGGAGGAACGCGATCGCCTCCAGGTTCTCCCGGCCGCCGTGCACGTTGGGCACCCACTGCCCCTCCTGGCGGGAGTAGTCGAGGTAGAGCATCGAGGCGACCGCGTCGACCCGCAGCCCGTCGACGTGGAACTCCGCCAGCCAGTACAGCGCGTTGGCGACCAGGAAGTTGCGCACCTCGCGGCGGCCGAAGTCGAAGACGTACGTGCCCCAGTCGGGGTGCTCGCCGCGGCGCGGGTCCGGGTGCTCGTAGAGCGGGGTGCCGTCGAACCGCGCGAGGGCCCACTCGTCCTTGGGGAAGTGCGCCGGCACCCAGTCGAGGATCACCCCGATGCCGGCCTGGTGCAGCCGGTCCACCAGGTAGCGGAAGTCGTCCGGGTCGCCGAACCGGGCGGTGGGGGCGTAGTAGCCGGTGACCTGGTAGCCCCACGAGCCGCCGAACGGGTGCTCCATCACCGGCAGGAACTCCACGTGGGTGAAGCCCAGCTCGGTGACGTACCCGGTCAGCTGCTCGGCCAGCTCCCGGTAGCCGAGGCCGGGTCGCCAGGAGCCCAGGTGCACCTCGTACACGCTCATCGGCTCCTGGTGCGGGCGCCGCCCCGCGCGCCGCGCGAGCCAGTCGGCGTCGCCCCACTCGTACGCGGAGGTGTGCACGACCGACGCGGTGGCCGGCGGAACCTCGGTGCGGGCCGCGAGAGGGTCGGCCTTGTCCCGCCAGTGCCCGTCGGCGCCGAGGATCCGGTACTTGTAGCGGGCGCCGCCCGGGACGCCCGGCACGAAGACCTCCCACACCCCGCTCGACCCGAGCGAGCGCATCGGCCAGCCGTCGTCCGGTCCCCAGCCGGTGAAGTCGCCGACCACCCGGACGCCCCGGGCGTTGGGCGCCCAGACGGTGAACGCCACGCCCTCGTCGAACACCCGGGCGCCGAGCGCCTCCCACAGCCGCTCGTGCCGTCCCTCGGCGATCAGGTGCAGGTCCAGTTCGCCGAGGGTGGGCGGGTAGCGGTACGGGTCATCGTGCACGGCGCCGTCCACCTCGACCCGGTAGTCCAGCACCTCGCCGGGCAGCACCGCCTCGAAGACGCCGGCGTCGTGCACCCGCTTCATCGGGTGCCGCTCGTCGCCGACGAGCACGGCCACGTCGCCCGCGCCGCGACGCATGGTCCGAATCGTGGTGCGCCCGTCGCCGGGGTGCGCGCCGAGCACGGCGTGCGGGTCGTGCGCCTCGCCGGTGATCAACTGCTCCATCGTGCCTCGTCCTTCGCGGCCGGTGCGGTCGGGGCGGTGCCGCCGGAGAGGTCGGCGGGTACGTCTTCGACGGTCAGATCGGGCGTCGCCGGCGCCGGCGGCCCGGGTTCGGCCGGCGGGACGGGCCGGCGCACCGTGAACACGTGCGCGGGCTGCAGGTACGGGTCGAGCCGGACGGCGTTGCGCTGGCCCCAGTCGTAGCTCGCCCCGCTCAGCTCGTCGTACACGGTGAACCGCTCGTGCCAGTCGAGGCCGAGCGCCGGCATGTCCAGGGTGGTGTTGCCCCACTGCACGGAGCGCGAGTCGAAGGAGCAGATCACGATGACCGTGTTGCCGGTGTCCGGGTCGTGCTTGGACCAGCAGAGCAGCGCCGGGTTGTCGATGTCGTGGAAGCGCAGGTTGCGCAGCCGGTGCAGGGCCGGGTTGTCGCGGCGCACCCGGTTGAGGGTGGCGATGAACGGGGCGAGCGAGCGGCCCTGCTCCCGCGCTCCCGTCCAGTCCCGGGGGCGCAGCTCGTACTTCTCGTTGTCCAGGTACTCCTCGGCGCCGGGGCGGGCCACGTGCTCGAACAGCTCGTACCCGGCGTACATGCCCCAGGAGGGGGAGAGCAGCGCGGCCAGCACCGCCCGGATCTTGAACATCGGCGGGCCGCCGTGCTGCAGCGACTCGTGCAGGATGTCCGGCGTGTTCGGCCAGAAGTTCGGCCGCATGTAGTCGGCCGCCGCGACCAGCTCGGCGCAGTACTCCCGCATCTCGGCCGCCGTCGTGCGCCAGGTGAAATAGGTGTACGACTGGGTGAAGCCGATCTTGCCCAGCCCGTGCATGATCGCCGGGCGGGTGAACGCCTCGGCGAGGAAGAGCACGTCCGGGTCGACCTGCTTGACCTGCCAGATCAGCCAGTGCCAGAAGTCGAACGGCTTGGTGTGCGGATTGTCCACCCGGAAGATCCGGATCCCCTCGCCGACCCAGTGCAGCACCACCCGCAGGATCTCCGCCCGGATGCCCTCGGGGTCGTTGTCGAAGTTCAGCGGATAGATGTCCTGGTACTTCTTCGGCGGGTTCTCCGCGTACGCGATGCTGCCGTCGGCCCGGGTGGTGAACCACTCCGGGTGCGCGTTCACCCACGGATGGTCGGGGGCGCACTGCAACGCCAGGTCCATCGCCACCTCCAGGCCCTGCTCGGCGGCGGCGGCGATGAACTCGCGGAAGTCCTCCGGCGTACCCAGATCGGGGTGGATGGCGTCGTGGCCGCCCTCGGCGGCGCCGATCGCCCACGGTGAGCCGACGTCGTCCGGCCCGGCGGTGAGCGAGTTGTTCCGGCCCTTGCGGTTGACCCGCCCGATCGGGTGGATCGGCGGCAGGTAGAGCACGTCGAAGCCCATCGCCGCCACGCCGGGCAGCCGGTCCATCGCGGTGGCGAAGGTGCCCGACCGGGCCGGCGCGTCGACGGTGGCCGGGACCGCGCCCTCGGAGCGGGGGAAGAACTCGTACCAGGCCGAGAAGAGCGCCCGGGGGCGGTCCACCCAGAGCCGGTACTCGTCGCCGGTGGTGATCAGCTCGCGGACCGGGTGGTCCCAGAGCAGCGGGGCCAGGTCGAGCGCGGGGTCGACCCGGCGGGGCAGCTCCAGGTCGTCGTCGCGCAGCGCCTTCGCCGCGGCCCGGACCCGCTCCCGGTCGGCGTCGGGCACCAGGTCGAGGGCCGCCTCCAGCACCCGGACGCCCTCGGCCAGGTCGTTGGCCAGCTCGGCCGCACCCTGGCCGGCGGCGACCTTCTTGGTGACCGCGTTCTGCCAGGTCAGGTACGGATCCTGGAACGCCTCGACGGTGAACCGCCACTCGCCGACCGCGTCGGGGCGCAGGGTGGCGTGCCAGCGGTCCTGGCCCGGCTCGCCGGGGCGCATCCGGGTGAAAGGGCGGGCCGCGCCGTCCGGGCCGAGCCAGACCACGTTGCAGCCGAGCGCGTCGTGCCCCTCGCGGTAGGCGCGGGCCGACACCGGTACGACCTCGCCGACCACCGCCTTGGCCGGGTAGCGACCGCAGGAGACGACGGGGGAGACGTCTTCGATCGGGAACCGTCCAGTCACCGGTTCAACCTACTGCGCGAGATCGCTTCGCGCGCGGCTCGCTTCCCGCTCCCACCCGTCGGAAGGTGTCCTCTCCGAGAGCTTTGACACGTATCATCAGTGATACGTGTCAGGAGGCGCCGGTGAAGTTGAACAGCAAGGGACAGGTGACCATCCCGGCGGCGTTGCGCGCCCGCCACAATCTGCACGAGGGCGACGAGGTGGATGTCGTGGAGGAGGGCGGCGCGCTGCGCATCGTGCGGGTCAGCGGTGCGGAAACCCGGGGCCAGCGCCTCGTACGACACATGCGCGGGCGCGGGGGAGCGGGTGCGGCCGAGGGCCTGTCCACGGACGAACTGATGGACCTCCTCCGTGGTGAGTGAGCGCATCCGGGCCGTTCCCGGTCGGGCCGGCGACACCGCCGTCCGCTTTCCGAGCATCGAGGAACTCGACGAGGCCCTGCCGGCCGCGGACTTCCTGCGCGAGGAACTGCCGTACGCGGCGGGTTTCCTAGCCGGCAAGGCGTATGTGCGCTACCGGTCACAGGGCGGCACGAAGCGCTCTCCTATCGCCGACTTCTACATCGGAGCTCATGCCGCAGTGTGCGGGTACCGCCTGTTGACCCGGGACGGTGGCCGGTACCGTACGTACTTCCCGAAGCTGGCGCTGATCTCGCCTGGCTAGGCGGGGCGGTTGCGGTGCCACGAATGAACCTATGCCCTGCCGAGCTGCTCAACCAGGCGGCAGATATCGTCCGGCATGCCGGGGCCGGCGGCGAAGGCTCCGGCCGGGTGGCAATCCAGGCCGCCCGGGTGGTCGCTGAGGTGGCCCTCGGGGCGGTCACGACCGCGGCGGTACGTCACGAGCGGCTGACGGCCGGCGACCGTTGCGCGACGAACACGAACTCCCGACCGGGGCGATCGGGTGCCTCCCGCACGTCGACGACCCGGTAGCCGTTGGCGGCCAGGCTCGACTCGACCTCCTCGCGGCTGCGGAACCGGAGGGTCGAGTCCGACGTGACGACCACGCCGTCGGTCAGAAACCGGTAGGTGTACCGGAACGAGACGAGTGGCAGGCTGACGTCGGTGACCTCGAGGCGCCGCTCCACCGGCCCGATGCCCGGGACGTCAAGGGTGACCGGTGCGACGTCCGCCGCCCACTCCTCCCAGGCGCGATGTGCGGGGCGTCTGGTTTCGAAGACGAGATAGCCGTTCGGACGAAGGGCGGCGTGGATACCCTGGAGGGTGCGCGCCCAGTCGGTGTCGGTAAGGAAGACCTGGGCGACGTTACCGGTCATCGTCGCCAGCTCGGCGTGGAACGCCGGCAGTGCCGTGGCGTCGCCGTGGATCCAGCGGACCCTCCGCCCCTGATCCTTCGACTTCGCGACCTCGAGTGACGCTGCGGCCGGGTCGACACCCACGACCCCGTAGCCGCGCTGCGCGAGCAGGATCGCCAGGGATCCTGTCCCGCAACCGATGTCAAGCACCAGTTTCGGGGTCAACTCGCCGGTGATCGCGAGGTAGGCGGCCAGGTCGTCGCGGTCGCCGTCGAAAGCGTCGTAGACCGGTGCGAGGAGAGGGTGGGCAAAGATCGCATCGGGCATCGGGGGACCCTATCCGCCGTCAAGCCCTTCGGCGACGGGGATTCCGGGTCAGCCGAGGTCGTGCTCAGCCGGACGGCGCTCAGCCGGCGGCGCCCACCGACCGGTACACCTCCAACGTCCGCTGCGCGATCGCATCCCAGGAAAAGTGCTCGACGGCCCGACGGCGCCCGGCGAGACCGAACTCCTCCGTCCGCTTCGGGTCGGCGAGCAGGTCGTTGATCGCCGCCGCCAGGTCAACCACGAACCGCTCCGGGTCCAGCGGCCGGCCGCTGCCGTCGGTCGCCTGCTCGATCGGCACCAGCAGGCCGGTCTCCCCGTCGGCGACCACCTCCGGGATGCCGCCGGTGGCGGTGGCCACCACCGCCGTCTCGCAGGCCATCGCCTCCAGGTTGACGATGCCCATCGGCTCGTAGACGGACGGGCAGACGAAGATCGTGGCGTGGCTGAGCACCTGGATCACCTCGTGCTTGGGCAGCATCGCGGCGATCCACACCACCCCGGACCGGGTGGCCCGCAGCTCGGCGACCAACTCCTCCACCTCGGCCGCGATCTCCGGGGTGTCCGGGGCGCCGGCCAGGAGCACGAGCTGGGTGTCGGCGGGCAGCTCCCGGGCCGCCCGCAGCAGGTACGGCAGGCCCTTCTGCCGGGTGATCCGGCCCACATAGACCACGCTCGGCCGGCTCGGGTCGACGCCGAGCCGGTCCAGCACGTCGGTGCCCGGGTCCGGCGCGTACTGCGCGGTGTCGATGCCGTTGTGGACCACCCGCACCCGGTCCGGGTCCACGTCCGGGTACGCGGTCAGCACATCCCGCTTCATCCCCGCGCTGACCGCGATGATCGCGTCGGCGGCCTCGTACGCGGTCCGCTCGCACCAGGAGGAGAGCGCGTACCCGCCGCCGAGCTGCTCGGCCTTCCACGGGCGCAGCGGCTCCAGGCTGTGCGCGGTGACCACGTGCGGCACCCCGTGCAGCAGCTTCGCGGTGTGCCCGGCCAGGTTGGCGTACCAGGTGTGGCTGTGCACCACGTCGGTGCCGGCGCAGCCGGCCGCCATCTCCAGGTCGACGCCCATGGTCCGCAGCGCCGGGTTCGCCGCGGCCAGCTCCAGCGGCTCGGCGTACGCGGTGACGCCCGGCTCGTCGCGCGCCGCGCCGAAGCAGCGCACCCGCACGTCGGCGAGGCGGCGCAGCTCCCGCGCCAGGTACTCGACGTGCACCCCGGCGCCGCCGTAGACCTCCGGCGGGTACTCCCGGGTGAGCAGGTCGACACGCAGCCCGGCGGAATCGCTCATGCCCGGCACCCTAGTGCAGAAACGCGCCCCGCACCCGGTGCGGAACTGTGCCCGTACGAGTGGTGAAGTCGGGGCGGGATGGATAGCGTCTGGGCATGGCTGCCAAGGTGCTCGCGATCGTCCTGGCCGGCGGGGAGGGCAAGCGCCTGATGCCCCTCACCACCGACCGCGCGAAGCCGGCCGTCCCGTTCGGCGGGATGTACCGCATGGTCGACTTCGTCCTCTCCAACCTGGCGAACGCCGGCTTTCTCAAGATCGTCGTGCTGACCCAGTACAAGTCCCACTCGCTGGACCGCCACATCTCCAAGACCTGGCGGATGTCGACCATGCTCGGCAACTACGTCACCCCGGTACCGGCCCAGCAGCGCCGCGGCCCGTGGTGGTTCGCCGGCTCGGCCGACGCGATCTACCAGAGCTTCAACCTGATCAACGACGAGCAGCCCGACCACGTGATCGTCTTCGGCGCGG
The DNA here is from genome assembly GCF_003725545.1 of Micromonospora solifontis. Taxonomy (GTDB): domain Bacteria; phylum Actinomycetota; class Actinomycetes; order Mycobacteriales; family Micromonosporaceae; genus Micromonospora; species Micromonospora solifontis. The sequence continues at coordinate 8,923 of NZ_RJLN01000108.1, forward strand.
ACCACATCTACCGGATGGACCCCCGGCAGATGGTGGAGGACCACATCGCCTCCGGCGCCGCGGTGACCGTCGCCGGCATCCGCCAGCCGCTGTCGACGGCCGACCAGTTCGGCGTCATCGAGGTCGGCGAGGACGGGCGGCGGATCCGGGCGTTCCGCGAGAAGCCCACCGACGCGGTCGGCCTGCCCGACGCACCCGACCAGATCTACGCCTCGATGGGCAACTACGTCTTCACCACCAGGGCGCTCTGCGAGGCCGTCGAGCGCGACGCGGCGGACAAGACCAGCAAGCACGACATGGGCGGCAGCATCATCCCGATGCTGGTCGAGCGGGGCGAGGCCAACGTCTACGACTTCAAGGACAACGAGGTCCCCGGCAGCACCGACCGGGACCGCGGCTACTGGCGGGACGTCGGGACCCTCGACTCCTTCTACGACGCCCACATGGACCTGATCAACGTCCACCCGGTGTTCAACCTCTACAACTTCGACTGGCCGATCTACAGCAACCAGCCGCCGTACCCGCCGGCCAAGTTCGTGCACGCCTGGGGCGAGCGGGTCGGCCGCGCGGTCGCCTCGATGGTGTCGCCCGGCTCGGTCATCTCCGGCTCCCTGGTGGAGAACTCGATCGTGGCGCCGCGGGTGAAGGTGCACTCCTGGGCGCACGTGGACAGCGCGGTGCTCATGGAGGGTGTCGAGATCGGCCGGCACGCGGTCGTCCGCCGGGCCATCCTGGACAAGAACGTCTACGTCCCGGAGGGCGCCGAGATCGGCGTCGACCTGGAGAAGGACCGCCAGCGCTACACCGTCTCCGACAACGGCATCGTCGTGATCGGCAAGGGTCAGCGCGTCGAGCTCTGACCGCCCGTACACCGAGGAGGATCCCGCAGTGGCCCACCCCCGCGCCGGACAGCCGGCCGAGCCCGCCGACCTGGTCGACGTGCCCCGGCTGGTGACCGCCTACTACGCCGAGCACCCGGACCCGGCCGACCCGGCGCAGCAGGTCTCCTTCGGCACGTCCGGGCACCGCGGATCCAGCCTGCGCAACGCCTTCAACGAGGACCACATCCTCGCCGTCACCCAGGCGCTCTGCGACTACCGCCGGGAGCAGGGCCTGGACGGCCCGCTCTTCCTCGCCCGGGACACCCACGCGCTGTCCGCCCCCGCCGAGGCCAGCGCGCTGGAGGTGCTCGCCGCCAACGACGTCACCGTGCTGCGGGACAGCCGGGACGGCTACACCCCCACCCCGGCGCTGTCGCACGCGATCCTCACCCACAACCGGGGCCGCACCACCGGCCTCGCCGACGGCATCGTGATCACCCCGTCGCACAACCCGCCGGACGACGGCGGGTTCAAGTACAACCCCACCAACGGCGGGCCCGCCGACACCGACGTGACCAGGTGGATCCAGGACCGCGCCAACGCCATCCTCGCCGCCGGGCTCAAGGAGGTGAAGCGCATCCCGTACGCGCGGGCCCGCGCCGCCGACACCACCGGGACGTACGACTTCCTCGGCCGGTACGTCGACGACCTGCCCGCCGTGCTCGACATCGACGCGATCCGCGCCGCCGGGGTGCGCATCGGCGCCGACCCGATGGGCGGGGCGAGCGTGGCCTACTGGGGGGAGATCGCCGAGCGGCACCGCCTCGACCTGACCGTGATCAACCCCACCGTCGACCCGACCTGGCGGTTCATGACCCTCGACGGGGACGGCAAGATCCGGATGGACTGCTCCTCGCCGAACGCGATGGCCTCACTGATCGCCGCCCGCGACCGGTTCCAGGTCTCCACCGGCAACGACGCCGACGCCGACCGGCACGGCATCGTCACCCCCGACGGCGGCCTGATGAACCCCAACCACTACCTGGCCGTGGCGATCGGCCACCTGTTCCGTACCCGCGACCAGTGGGGCCCGGCGGCGGCCGTCGGCAAGACCCTGGTCTCCTCCTCCATGATCGACCGGGTGGCCGCCGACCTGGGCCGCCCGCTGCTCGAGGTGCCGGTCGGCTTCAAGTGGTTCGTGCCCGGCCTGCTCGACGGCGCGGTCGGCTTCGGCGGCGAGGAGAGCGCCGGCGCCTCCTTCCTGCGCCGCGACGGCGGCACCTGGACCACCGACAAGGACGGCATCCTGCTCTGCCTGCTCGCCTCCGAGATCATCGCGGTCACCGGGAAGACCCCCAGCCAGCACTTCGCCGAGCTGGCCGAGCGCTTCGGCGCGCCCGCGTACGCCCGGATCGACGCCCCGGCCAGCCGCGAGCAGAAGGCGGTGCTCGGCAAGCTGTCACCCGAGCAGGTGACCGCCAAGGAGTTGGCCGGCGAACCGATCACCGCGATCCTCACCACCGCGCCCGGCAACGGCGCGTCGATCGGCGGGCTGAAGGTGACCACGGAGTCGGGCTGGTTCGCCGCCCGCCCCTCGGGCACCGAGGACGTCTACAAGATCTACGCCGAATCGTTCCAAGGGCCGGAACACCTGACCCGGATCCAGGACGAGGCGAAGGCGCTGGTCGACGGGGTGCTGGCCAAGGCCTGAGCCGGACGGTCAACGGGGCGGGGGCAGCTCACGGCGGTTGAGCTGCTCCCGCAGCCCGTCCGGCAGCAGCTCCCGGAGCTGGTCGGGCAGCAACGGCAGATCCAGCAGGCTCAGCTTGAGCTGGTTGCGTTCCTGGTAGCGGCGCGGGTCGAGACGGACCACCAGGCCGGCGTCCCGCACGTACCGGACGTGCACCGCCCCCTCGGTCGCCGCCTCCCGGATGACGAGTCCGTCCATCTCCACCGCCACCGGCGCCGAGTCGGGCCGCAGCTCCAGGTGCACCGTCTCGTCGGGGGAGAGCACCACCGACCGGGAGATCCCGGCCATCGGGGCCGACGGCGTCACCACCACCGCCTGCGTGGCCGGGGAGATCAACGGCCCGCCCGCCGCGTAGCTGTACGCCGTCGAACCGGTCGGCGTGCTCACCACCAGCGCGTCACAGCGGTAGTAGCCGTAGCGCTGCCCGTCGACGGCGAGCGTGGCGGTGACGAAGCCGGCGCCCGGATGGCGGACCAGCGCGATGTCGTTGAACGCCACCACGTCGTCCCCGCACACGTCACAGGCGAGGCAGGCGTGCGACTCGACCGTGAAGTCGTGCGCCACCAGCCGCTCCAGCGCCCGCGGCAGCTCCGGCGGCTCCACCTCGACCAGGAAGCCCAGCCGACCCAGGTGCACGCCGAGCACCGGCTTCGGGTCCCGGATCGCGGAGCGCAGCGCGCCCAGCATCGTGCCGTCGCCGCCGATGCTGATCAGCGCGTCCGACCGGGCGGCGAGCTGCTCGGCGGGGACCGCCTCCACCGACCCGGGCACCCGGTGCCGGTCCTCGGTGCGGACGGCCAGGGTCTTGCCGTGCTGGGCCGCCCACCGTTCGATGATCCCGACCACCTCGGCAACATCCCTGGTCGGGTGCAGGATCAGCCCGAACACGTACCCCGCCACCGGTACAGCTCACCACATGCGCGGGGTCGCCGAGGGCCGTACGAGCGGGTGTGCCACGTCCGCTCACCCCGTTCCCGAGCGGGCTCGCATTGGACCGCCTCGGTTGTCGTGCTGACCCCCGCCGTGGCCGTCCGCGGGCGTGCCGAGTGGGGATCCGGCCCGGGGCAGCTTGCCCGCGATGAGCCGTTGGCCGTACCTGGCCGCCTCCCCCTGCGCGCGCAGGACCCGCCAGCTACGTAGCAGGTGGGTCGACTGGTGTTCCTGGTGGATCACCTTCAGCGATGGTTCATACCTCACGGCGAGGCCGCGGCGGTGGCACTGTTCGCCGATGTTGATCTCCTCGGCGAACAGGAAGACAGGGTGGGCCAGGGTCCCACCGGCCAGGAAGAACCGGCGGTGTATCGGGATGATCGACCCGTGCGGCGCGTAGATGGCCTGACGCTGCGCTCTGCTCGATTCCGTAAAGCGGTTTCTCAGGTGGTATTTGGCGGCCCCGGCGAGCACGACCGCCTGACCGATGATGGGGTTCGCGAACATGGCTCTGCGTCGCCACATGGCCAACTGGTCGGGCCGAGAAACCAGGTATGGATTCTGCGCCCTTCCGCTCGGCATGGCAGTGACCGAGGGAGCCACCACCGGGGCGCCGCCATCCAGGTTCAACAGGTCCGTGACGAATGTCGGAGTGGCGAGCCGGATGTCCATGTTCGAGACCACGGTCCAGGTGGCGGGTACGGTGTCCTCGTGGGTGGTCAGCCAGTGCGCGGCCCCGAAGTATCCGAGATTCCGCGGTGCCCTGACGATCTTCACCTGTGGAGTGGCGCCAGCGATATCGATCAGTGACCGGGTTTCCTGCCTGTCCTCGCTGTTGTCCACGACCGTCATGCGCCACGACGGGCTGTCCTGCTCCCGCAACGATCGCAGATAGGCCGGCAGGGCGGACGAGCCTCGATAGTTCACAGCGATGAAGTGCACCTCGTCGTTCAACGGGTGATCCCTCCTGTCATCTCCTGGGCCGGTGGATGGCTCTCTTCTCTCGTTGGCCGAGCTTGCGGCCGCGCCTCGTCGGGGATGTGGTGCGCCAGGACGCGTGGCCCGATCAACAGACACGCCGCCGTGTAGCAGCCGGCGCCGACCGTGAGAGCGGTGGCGGCACCGGTCTGGCCGGCGAGTCTCACCAGCACGACTTCGAGTCCGGCGGTGAGGGCGACGGCGGCGACCAGCAACCCGAGCATGAGGCGGCTGCGGCCCGCGATTTCAAGCTTCTTGTGCCCCATCAGCGCGAATTGCCAGAGTGCCGCGCCGAGCGAGAGCACGATGATGAGGCCGCGTGGCGGCGGCTGACCGGGCACGAGTCTGTCGACCACCCACGGTCCGAGGAGTGCGGCGCCGGCGACGCAGGCCGACAATACCGCCGCCAGCATCCGTGTCGTCGACGCGAGAACCGCGCGCGCCTGGTGGAAGCGGCCGGAGTTCCACTCCCGCATGACGGCGGCGTAGGCGGCGACCGTAATGGGCATTCCGAGCATTCCCATGCCGCGGACGATCATGTCCGCGATCGCCGCGTACCAACCGGCGCTCGCGTTTCCCATTACCGACGCGATTATGTACCGGTCCATGTAGACCAACGAGAGCGAGGCGGCGGACCACAGCGCCATCGGCCATCCGTATCGCCAGTAGGTGCGGAGTACCTCACGGCTGGTCGGGCGGGCCGAGAAGATGCGGGGAGTGTCGGACCCCAGCAGGATCACCATTCCGAACCCGGTGCCGAGAACGTTACCGGCGAGGATCGCGGGCGCTCCTGGTGCGACATACAGCAGTCCGACCGACGCGACCAGCCCGCCGACTACGCGTACCGTCTCTGCCAGTGCGAACCGCGTCGATCGCTGCTCGCGTTGGGTACGGGCGGCAGCCAGCGAATATGCGCCGGTCATGGTGCAGAACAGCACCGCCGTGACCAGCAGGGCGGTCGTGTGAGCGGGCGGATCGCCGGCTGACGTGAGCAGGACCCCGGCCGCCACCGGGAGTGCCGGCAGCGCGATGGTGCCGAGCAGTGGGCCGCGTGGGACTCGGCCCAGGCTCTGGGTCGGGTGCCCTGCGGAGCGGACGGTCGGCTGGCTGACCCATCCGACGCACAGCGCACTGGACACCAGGGCGAAGACCCAGATCAATGAGAACTTCGCATATTCCGCCGCACCGACCGCGTGCACCCAGACCGAGACCGACGCCAACGTCAGCACACCGGGCACGACCTTCGCCAGCCCGTAGCCCAGGAGGACCCGGGTGGTGACGGGCGTGCTTCCACCGGTCGTGGCGGCCTTTCTGGCCAGGTCGAGCATCCGTCCTCCTGGAACAGGCTGTTGGTGCCTCGCCCCGACCTCCACCTGGCGGTTCCCGGCCCGGACGGTCGGGCATGAGCGGACCTTGCAGCTGGCACCTTCTCGCGCCCATAGGGCGGGTGTTCGAGCGGCTCGCTCCCTGAAGGCAACGATTGAGCTGTGGGTCCGGGCTGTGGAGCGCCGCGACGATCTGCCGCCGAGGGTAGGGCAGTACCGGGTCAGCCGAGGCTCGACGTGTAGCACCGGCAGCTTTCGTAGTCCGGTAGTAGTCCCGCCTCGCGTGCCTCGGCGAGGGTGGGTGCGGCGGTGTCGCGGGCGGACAACAGTGGCGACTCGGTCGGCCAGTCGATTGCCAGTTGCGGGTCGAGCGGGTGCAGGGTGTGTTCGGCGCCCGGGTTGTAGGTGGTGGAGCAGAGGTAGTTGAGGGTGGCGTCGTCGGTGAGGGCGCAGAAGCCGTGGCCGAGGCCTTCGCTGAGGTAGACGGCGCGGCGGTCGGTGTCGTCGAGGCGGACGGCTTCCCATTGGCCGAACGTCGGCGAGCCGACCCGGATGTCGACGATC
>NZ_RJLN01000109.1 GCF_003725545.1 Micromonospora solifontis
CCGGCCTGCGGCTGACCCGGCCAGCCCGGGCCCTGCTGTCCCGGCACGGCGGGCTGCTGCCCCGGCGCCACGGGCTGCTGCCCCGGCACAGCGGGCTGCTGGGACGGGGACGACCAACCGGCGGCCGGCGGCGGAGACGGGGCCGACCAACCGGCGTCCGGCGGCTGCGGGGACGTCGGCGGCCCCGGCCGACCGGGCTGCTGCGCCGGCCATCCGGCGTCGCCCTGCGGCACGGACCGGTCCGGCTGCGGCTGCGGCGCGCTCCCGGTCGGCGGTTCCCCCTTGGCGGGGTTCGGGGACGGGGACGACGGCTGGGTCACGGCGGGCTCCCGGCGGGATCGTCGACCGCGGGCGCGGTACGGGCAGCCACACCATACGACTCCCGCTCTGCGCCGACAGTCCCGCAACGACCCCGCCCCGCCCGACCTCCGGCGTACCGGCGGCGACGACTTCCGGGAAGTTGCGGTTTCCGCAAACCAGGAGACGCCAACTTCCCCGACACCGCGGCCTTCACCAGGGGCGACGCCAACGGCGGATTCAGCCGTACGGGGGATGTTGAGGAGCGGGCGTAACCCCCTTGTGGGGGCGTCGTTGAGTCTGATGTCGGAGCGCTGATCAGCACGACGACGAGAACGGCCGATGCCCTGTCGGTCGAGGGGTGGCGGCGGGGCATCGTGCATAGAGGGGCCGGGCGTGTGAGGGGTGCGTCCGGCCCCTCCCCCTGTCCGGGTACCGGCCCCGCGGCGGTCAGCCGACCGGCTGGGCGATGTTCTCCCGGACCCACTCCACGATCGCCTGGGTGGTCGCGCCCGGGGTGAAGATCTTGGCGACGCCGAGCCGCTCCAGCTCGGGGATGTCGGCGTCCGGGATGATGCCACCGCCGAAGACCACCACGTCGGCGGCGTCGCGCTCGGCGAGCAGCTCCATCACCCGCTTGAAGAGGGTCATGTGCGCGCCGGAAAGGACGGACAGGCCGACGGCGTCGGCGTCCTCCTGGATCGCGGTCTCCACGATCTGCTCCGGCGTCTGGTGCAGGCCGGTGTAGATGACCTCCATGCCGGCGTCCCGCAGGGCACGGGCGACCACCTTCGCGCCCCGGTCGTGGCCGTCCAGGCCGGGCTTCGCGACGACGACCCGGATACGAGAGCTCATCAGCGCACACCTTTCACCGGCTGGGGCAGTCCTCACCTGAACGAACGGTAACCCGGCCGACCCGGGGCCGGAAACCCGGGCTGCACCCCTGACCCGGTTTCCCCGTCCGTGACCCGGTTTCCCCGTCCCGGCCCTCCGAAAGACGCCCCGGCGACCGGACCGGCGACCCCACCCGGCGGGACGGCCGGCCGGCGGGCCGGCGTTGATCGTCTCGGTTCGCCGCAACCGGCGGTATCCGGCGCCGACGACACCGCGACATGCCGCATCCGGGGGCTGATCCATCCGGGCAGCGGTGGCCCATCCGAGGACGGTGGAGAGCCATCCGGGGACGGTGGTGATCCAATAGCGACGGACGGGCCGTGGCGGAAGCGGGACGCCTCCGCCGAACGGTCACTGTCCGCGACGAACGGGTAGTTAGCAGGCCAGCCAACCGGCGGCACGAGCTATGACAAGAGCGGACGGAAACGGACAGAAAGAAACGCCAATTCGGCGCTTCAGCTTGTGACAGGAGTGGCGGTTGGCTAACGTGTCCACGGTTGTCATCAGGTCCACGGACGGGTGACGACGCGGCCACCGGACGTTCGACCGAGCTTCACCGAACGGTTCGAGGTCGCATCGGATCCCCGACAACGGAGGGTGTGCGTGCGCCAGCGCCTGTCGTCTGAGCCCGATAGATATCGCGGCCGTCGCCGCGTACCCACCCCACCGCGGAGCCGCTACGCCGCGGTCGTGACCACCGCCTTCGTGGGGGCCGGCATCGTCGCCCTCGGCGCGAACGCCCTCCCGGACGCCAAGAGCGTCAGCCCGTCGGTCCTCGACGAGCTCAAGCAGGCCTCGGTCACCAACCAGGACGTGGCGGCCCGTGGCGACTCGGCCGACCGCGCCAGCCGGGACAGCCGCACCGACAAGGCCTCGACCGAGCAGGACGTCTGGCTGCTCCCGCTGCACGGCTACGACTTCAACTCGCCCTACGGCATGCGCTGGGGCAAGCTGCACACCGGCATCGACCTGGTCGCCCCGGAGGGAACCCCGTACCTGGCGGTTCATGACGGCACGGTCACCAAGGCCGGCTGGTTCGGCGGCTACGGCTACGCCGTGATCGTCCAGCACCCGGACGGCAGCGAGGCCATCTACGGCCACTCGTCGGCGGTCACCGTCAAGGAGGGGCAGCAGGTCAAGGCGGGCGACCAGCTCGGCCTGGTCGGCAACACCGGCCACTCGTACGGTTCCCACCTGCACCTGGAGATCCACGTTGACGGGCAGCCGCTCGACCCGGTGCCGTTCCTGGCGGACCACGGAGTGGACATCAAGCTGCAAGTCGAGGCAATCTACAGCGAAGTAGCCGCGTCCTGACGCTGCGTATCGTCCTTTGACCGCCCGGATCAGTCGATCCGGGCGGTTTTCGTTGCGGCAAAGTCTGCCGGGTCACAGTCAGAAATGTGAGCGGCCGCACACCCGTACATGATCCTTTTCCAGCGGAAAGGGCGCGATCGGGCATGAACCCGGCCCGTGGTGGCCGCCGACCACCCCGGTCCTCTGGTGCCAGTACCCGCCGCGACTCGGGCCGACACCAGTATTTCGAGGTCACGTGCCCCCTCGACTGATGAAGGTCCCCGTGCAGGAAGACAGCCCCATCCAGAACGAGAACACCCCGGACACCCCCGCCCGGCACCGGCGCAAGCGCCCGGTCCGGCGCACCACATACCTCGTCATCGGCGCGGCCGCTCTGGTCGGCCTCGGCTTCGGCGGCGTCTCCGTCGCCACCGCCGGCCACGACACTCCGGCCCCGTCCGCCGTGGACTTCGACGCCCAGGCCCGCGCCGAGGCCGCCGCCCGCGCCGACCGCTCGGTCCGCGAGTCGACCGCGCCGGTCACCCCGTCCGCGACCCCGGCCAGCCCGTCCCCGAGCCCGACCACGGCCAGCCCGAAGCCGACGAAGACGGCCAAGCCCAAGCCGAAGGCGACCAGCAAGCCCAAGCCCAGCTGGGTGATCCCGATGAAGGGCGCCGGAATCACCTCCTGCTACGGCCAGCGGTGGGGCACGCTGCACGCCGGCATCGACTTCGCGATGCCGGCGGGCACCCCGATCCACGCCGCCGCGGCGGGCACCGTGGTGAAGGCCGGGGACGCCGGCGACGGCTACGGCAACTCGGTCTTCATCGACCACCACAACGGCTACCTGACCCACTACGCGCACCAGAGCCGCCTGATCGTCAGCGTCGGCGACAAGGTGAAGGCCGGCCAGGTCATCGGCTACGAGGGCGCCACCGGCGACGCCACGGGCCCGCACCTGCACTTCGAGGTGCACAAGGGCGCCATGTGGAACCAGATCGACCCGGCGCCGTTCCTGCGCGCCCGGGGCATCGACGTGGCCTGCTGACGGGCGACGGCACGAGGAGGGGCCCGGTCCGGCGATCGCCGGACCGGGCCTCACTCGACTCAGAGCTTGTCGATCGGGGCGTGCCGGAGCACCAGCCACATCGTCTGGTCACCGAAGTCGATCTGCGCCCGGGCCCCCGGCCCGTGCCCCTCGACGGCCAGCACCCGGCCCAGGCCGTAGCGCTGGTGGTTGACCCGGTCGCCCACCGAGACCTTCGGCGTCTGCTTCAACTCGCTCGCCGTGGCCAGCCGGCTGGCGTCGACCCCGAGCCGCTTGGCGAGCTGCGCCGCCTTGGGCGTACCCCCGGTGAAGGTGCCACGCCCGCCGGGCGCGCGGTCCGCGCGGCCGCCGACGCCACCGCCCCCACCGGCCCACGAGGTGTACGACCCCTCGGTGCGCTCCCAGCGGACCAGCTCGGTCGGCAGCTCCTCCAGGAAGCGCGACGGCGGGTTGTAGGCCGGTGCGCCCCACGCCGAGCGGGTGACCGCCCGGGACAGGTAGAGGCGCTGCCGGGCCCGGGTGATGCCCACGTACGCCAGCCGCCGCTCCTCCTCCAGCTCGCGGGTGTCGCCCAACGAACGCAGGTGCGGGAAGACGCCGTCCTCCAGGCCGCTGAGGAACACCACCGGGAATTCCAGCCCCTTGGCGGTGTGCAGGGTCATGAGGGTCACCACGCCCTGGTGGTCCGGATCGTCGGCGGGGATCTGGTCGGCGTCGGCGACCAGCGCCACCTGCTCCAGGAAGCCGGCCAGGGTGGCCCGCTCGTCCTCCTCGCCCAGCGCCTCGATCCGCTCGGTGTACTCCCGGGCGACACTGACCAGTTCCTGGAGGTTGTCCACCCGGCCGGCGTCCTGCGGATCGAGGCTCTCCTCCAGCTCGGCCAGGTAGCCCGAGCGGGTCAGCACGGCCTCCAGCACCTCCTCCGGGGTGCCGGTGGCGGCCAGCTCGCGCGCATCGTCGAGCAGCGCGACGAACTCGGCGATGCCGTTGGCGGCCCGGGTGGAGATGCCCGGGGCGTCCTTGGCCCGGCGCAGCGCCGCGCCGAAGGAGATCCGGTCGCGGCCGGCCAGCGCCTCCACGCACGCCTCGGCCCGCTCCCCGATGCCACGGCGCGGGGTGTTGAGGATCCGGCGCAGGCTCACCGTGTCGTCGTCGTTCACCACGGCGCGCAGGTAGGCCAGCGCGTCGCGGACCTCCTTGCGCTCGTAGAAGCGCACCCCGCCAACCACCTTGTAGGGCAGGCCGACCCGGATGAACACCTCCTCGAAGACCCGGGACATGGCGTTGGTGCGGTAGAAGACGGCCACGTCGCCCGGGCGGGTGTCGCCCGCGTCGACCAGCCGGTCGATCTCCCGGGCCACCCAGTCCGCCTCGGCGTGCTCGGTGTCGGCCACGTACCCGACGATCTGCTCGCCGGCCCCGGCGTCGCTCCACAGCCGCTTGGGCTTGCGGGAGGTGTTCCGGTCGATCACCGCGTTGGCGGCGTTGAGGATGGTCTGGGTGGAGCGGTAGTTCTGCTCCAGCAGGATCGTCCGCGCGTCGGTGAAGTCGCGCTCGAACTCGAGGATGTTGCGGATGGTGGCGCCGCGGAACGCGTAGATCGACTGGTCGGCGTCACCGACCACGCAGAGCTCGGCCGGCGGGATGCCCTCCGTGCCGGAGACCAGCTCCTTGATCAGCACGTACTGGGCGTGGTTGGTGTCCTGGTACTCGTCGACCAGCACGTGCCGGAACCGCCGCCGGTAGCTCTCCGCGACGTGCGGGTGCGACTGGAGCAGGTGCACCGTCGTCATGATCAGGTCGTCGAAGTCCAGCGCGTGCGCCTCGCGCAGCCGCCGCTGGTAGAGCGTGTACGCCTCGGCCAGCGCCCGCTCGTTGGGGCCCTTGGCGCGGCCGGCGAATTCCTCCGGGTCGACCAGCTCGTTCTTCAGGTTGGAGACCTGGGCGGCCAGGCCGCGCGCCGGGTAGCGCTTCGGGTCCAGGTCGAGCTCGCGGGCGACCATCTGCATGAGCCGGCGGGAGTCGTCCGCGTCGTAGATCGAGAAGGTGGACTTCAGGCCGGCGTGCTCGTGCTCGGCCCGCAGGATCCGGACGCAGGCCGAGTGGAAGGTCGACACCCACATCAACCTGGCACGCGGGCCGACGAGAGCGGCAACCCGCTCCTTCATCTCGCCGGCGGCCTTGTTGGTGAAGGTGATGGCGATGATCTCACCCGGGTGCACGTCCCGGGCGGCGAGCAGGTAGGCGATCCGGTTGGTCAGCACCCGGGTCTTGCCGGAGCCGGCGCCGGCCACGATCAGCAGCGGGGACCCGGCATGGGTGACCGCGTCCCGCTGGGGGCCGTTCAGCCCGTCGAGCAGGGCCTGCGGACCCGGCCGGGCCGACGGCGCCGGACCGGCCTTCTTCCGCTCCGGCGTGCCACCCGGCCGCGCCGAGGGCCGGTCATGAACGCCGGACGGGCTGGAGTCGCCGCCGGGCCCGTGCGACGGGCTCGGCTGGGGCTCCGGCGCGGGCGGGGACGCGGGGATGTCGAAGAGAGGATGCATCGCACGGCGAGTCTATGCCGCCGGCCGGACATCTCCGGTGCGCGCGGGGCCGGCAGGCCGCCGGCGGCGCCAGGTCGTGGCGCGGTGGCGGGCGCGCCACGCTGGCGGCGGCTTCGCATCCCACAGGTTGGCGGTTTCCTTGCGCGGACCGGCCGCGGGTCGGCATACTCGACGGCGTGTTCGAGCAGCGCTTCTACTTTTACTACGGCACCGGGAGTCCGGCAGCCGTAGGTCGCGCCTGAGCACAAGACCTGCGAAAGCCCCGGGCTCGGAGAGCCCGGGGCTTTTTCGTCCCGGGATCCGGGCACCGGGCCCGAGACCCCGAGGGGTACGACGATGATGACTGACGTGGTGGAGTCCAGCGGCAGCCTGGCGCGGCACGACGGGCCGAACGGCACGAACCCGACCGGGGCCGCGGCGGCCCGCACGGGCACCGCCGACTCGGCGGCCGCGGAACGGATCGCCGAGATCAGGGAGCGGATCGACGAGATCGACCGCACCATCATCGCGCTCTGGCAGGAGCGGGCCGCGCTGTCCCAGGAGGTCGGGGCCACCCGGATGGCCTCCGGTGGCACCCGCCTGGTGCTCTCCCGGGAGCGGGAGATCCTGGAGCGCTTCCGGGAGGCGCTCGGCGCGGACGGCACCCAGCTTGCCCTGCTGCTGCTCCGCGCCGGCCGCGGCCCGCTGTGAAGGCCCCCGGCGGGCCTTCAGGCCGCGCCGAGCTGGAGTTGCCGGATACGACGAACCGCCTGCCGACGTCGCGCTGACGCCGGCAGGCGGTCCGGGGTGGGTCAGGCCGCCTCGTGGGTGGCGACGATCTCCCGCTTCTCCGCGAAGTGGCAGGCGCTCGGGTGGTCCGAGCCCCGCCGGATCTGCAGCAGCGGCACCTCCTGGGCGCAGATGTCCTGCGCCTTCCAGCACCGGGTCCGGAACCGGCAGCCCGAGGGTGGGCTGACCGGGGAGGGGACGTCACCGGTGAGCCGGATGATCGCCTTGTTATCCCGCAGCGTCGGGTCGGGCACCGGCACGGCCGAGAGCAGCGCCTGGGTGTACGGGTGGGTCGGCCGCTCGTAGATCTCGTCCTCGGTGCCGATCTCCACCATCTTGCCCAGGTACATCACCGCGACCCGGTCGGAGAGGTGGCGCACGACCGACAGGTCGTGGGCGATGAAGACGTACGACAGACCGAACTCCGCCTGGAGCTTCTCCAGCAGGTTCATCACCTGCGCCTGGATCGACACGTCCAGCGCCGACACCGGCTCGTCGCAGACGATGACCTCCGGCCGCAGAGCGAGCGCCCGGGCGATGCCGATGCGCTGCCGCTGACCGCCGGAGAACTGGTGCGGGTACCGGTTGATGTGCTCCGGGTTCAGGCCGACCAGGTCGAGCAGCTCCTTGACCTTGCTGCGCCGGCTGCCCCGCGGAGCCACATCCGGGTGGATCTCGAACGGCTCACCGATCAGGTCACCGACCGTCATCCGGGGGTTCAGCGAGGTGTACGGGTCCTGCATCACCAGCTGGATCTGCCGGCGGAGGCGGCGCAGCGCCCCGCCGGAGAGCTTGGAGATGTCCTGGCCCTTGTAGAGGACCTGGCCGGCGGTGGGCCGCTCCAGGTTCATCAGGACCCGGGCCAGCGTCGACTTGCCGCAGCCGGACTCACCCACCACGCCCAGCGTCTCGCCGGCCTTCAGCTCGAAGGAGACGCCGTCGACCGCCTTGACCTGACCGATGGTCTTCTTGAACACGATGCCCCGGGTCACGGGGTAGTGCTTGACCAGGTCACGGACCTCGATGATGTTCTCAGTCACGGTTCACGAGCTCCTCGGCGAAGTGGCAGGCGCTGGCCCGGCTGCGGCCGACCTGCAGCAGCGGGGGCAGCTTCTCCCGGCACACCGGCTGCGCCATCGGGCAGCGCGGGTTGAACGGGCAGCCCGGCGGGATGTTCATCAGGTTCGGCGGCAGGCCCTTGATGGTGCGGAGCTCCTGCCCCTTCTCGTCCATCCGCGGGATCGAGTTGAGCAGGCCCAGGGTGTACGGGTGCGCCGGCTTGGCGTACAGGTCGTACACGTCGGCTTCCTCGACGATCCGGCCGGCGTACATGACCGCGATCCGGTCCGCGACGTCGGCGACCACGCCGAGGTCGTGGGTGATCAGGATCATGCCCATCTGCCGCTCCCGCTGGAGCTCGCCGAGCAGGTCCATGATCTGGGCCTGCACGGTCACGTCCAGCGCGGTGGTCGGCTCGTCCGCGATCAGCACCTCGGGGTCGAGGGCCAGCGACATCGCGATCATCGCGCGCTGCCGCATACCGCCCGAGAACTGGTGCGGGTAGTTGCTGTACCGACCCTTGGCGTTGGGGATCTTCACCTGGTCGAGCATCTCGATCGCGCGCTTCTTGGCGTCCGCGCGGCTCATGCCGCGCCGGATGCGGAACTGCTCGGCGATCTGGAAGCCGACGGTGAAAACCGGGTTGAGGGCGGAGAGCGAGTCCTGGAAGATCATCGCAATGCCTTCACCCCGGATCCGGCGCCGCTGCTCGGCGGACATCGCGAGCATGTCCTTGCCGTGGAAGCGGACCTGCCCACCGGTGACGAAGCCGGGCGGGGTGTCCAGGATGCCCATGATGGTCTGCGCCGTGACGCTCTTGCCGGAGCCGGACTCGCCGAGCACGGCGAGGGTCTCCCCCGCGTCGACGTGGTACGTCACCCCATTGATGACCTTGGCGACGCCGTCCCGGGTACGGAACTCCACCCGAAGGTCGTCGACCTCGAGCAGGCGGCCCGAGGGGCGGCCGGATCCGTCGGCGCCCGGGGCGGACTGCTCGGACACGAGAATGTCGGACAACTCAGTTCCCCTATCGGAGCTTCGGGTCGAGGGCCTCGCGGACCGCCTCGCCGAGCATGACGAAGCTCAGCACGGCGGCGACGAGGAACGCGGAGGGGAAGAACAGCAGGTACGGCGAGACCCGGATGTAGTTCTGCGCCTCGCTGATCATGATGCCCCAGGACACGACGGGGGTCTTCAGGCCGATGCCCAGGAAGGAGAGCGTGGCCTCGGCGCCGATGAACGAACCGACCATGATCGTGCCGTAGACCAGCAGCGGGGCCAGGCAGTTCGGCAGCAGGTGCTTGAGGATGATCCTGCCGGTGCCGGCGCCGAGCGCGCGGGCCGCGACGATGTAGTCGGCCTCCTTGGTGGCCAGCACCGAGGAACGCATCAGCCGCATGGTCACCGGCCAGCTCAGCACGGTCAGCGACATGATCACCAGGCCCATGATCTGCCACTCGCCGTTGTCCGTGCCCGCGCCGTTGAACGTGGTCAGGATGACGATCGAGCCGAGCACGAACGGCAGGCCGAAGAAGATGTCCGCGATGCGGGAGAGCAGCGCGTCCACCCAGCCGCCGCGGTAGCCGGCGATGATGCCCATCGCGCCACCGATCAGCAGCGTGCCCATGGTGGAGAGCACGGCCACCACGATCGAGGCGCGGGCACCGTAGATGGTCCGGGCGAACACGTCGCGGCCCTGCACGTCGTAGCCGAACCAGGCGTCCGCCGACGGCTCCACCCGGCTGCGCGACAGCGTGCCGTTGACCGCGTCACCGGAGGTGAACAGCGACGGGAACGCCGCCATCAGCAGGAACAGCACGATGAACGCGGCCGAGATCCAGAACAGCGGCTTGCGACGCAGGTCGAGCCAGGCGTCGCCGAGCAGGCCACGCGGCTTCTGCTGCTTCTGCTGCGACTCGGGCAGGCCGGCGTTCGTGGGCGCACCGGAACCGGCCTCGGTCGGCATGGTCGCGGGCGGCGTCGAGACGATCGACGCGGCGGTCGGGTCACTCATAGCGGATCCTCGGGTCCAGGGCGGCGTAGAGCAGGTCCACCAGCAGGTTCATGACCAGGTAGACGAGCACCAACACCACCACGATGCCGACAACGGTAGCGCTCTGCTTCGTGACGATGGCTCGCAGCACCTGGCGGCCGATGCCGTTGATGCCGAAGATGCCCTCGGTGACGATGGCACCGCCCATCAGGGCGCCGAGGTCGGTGCCGAGCAGGGTGACGACCGGGATCAGCGAGTTGCGGAGCAGGTGCACGCCGACCACCCGGCGCATGGGGAGGCCCTTGGCGATGGCGGTGCGGACGTAGTCGGCGCGGCGGTTCTCCGCGATGCTGGTCCGCGCCACCCGGGCGATGTACGCCATCGAGGCGCTGCCCAGCACGAAGCCGGGGAGGAGCAGCTCGGTGATCGGCATGTCGTTCGAGACGGTCGGGCGGACGAGGCCCCACTTGACGCCGATGAGCCACTGGAGCACGAAGCCGATGACGAAGACCGGCAGCGCGATCAGGAAGAGGGTGGAGATCAGGACCAGATTATCCAGGAAGCCGTTGCGCCGGAGACCGGTCAGCACACCCGCGCCGAGACCGATGATGGCCTCGATCGCCAGGGCGACCACCGCCAGCTTCAGCGTGTTCGGGTACGACGTGGCGATGATGTCGCCGATCGACCGGCCGCTGAACGTGGTGCCGAAGTCGCCCTGGAAAAGGTTCTTCATGTAGGTGGCGTACTGCACCCAGATCGAGTCGTTGAGATGGTACTTCTCGGTCATCGCATTGACGTAGTTCGCCGGGCAGGGGCGATCACCGCACTTGCCGGCGAACGGGTCGCCGGGCACCGACCAGACGAGCCAGTAGATCAGGAACGTCGTGCCGATGAAGACCGGCACGAGTTGCAGCAGCCGTCTCAAGAGATAACGGCCCATGGGGTGGTCCTCCAGACAGGGGGCGCGTCGGACGGCCGACACGGATGGTGACAACGTGCGAGGGGTCCGTTGTACACCCCCTCGCGGAACGGCCCCGGGTCGGGCTCAGGCGGGGGGATGCCGGCAGGCCCCGCGCCGGCGTACCTGGAACGGGTCCGGCCCCGGCGCGCGGGGCGCCGGGGCCGGACGGACCGCCCGGGTCAGGCGGTGAAGCGGACCTTGCGGCGCCGGACGATCAGCACGGCGACCGCGCCGGCGGCCAGCAGCAGCACGCCCACGGTGGCGGCGGCGGCGACCGGCGAGCCGGTCAGCGGCAGGCCCCCGCCATTGCTGGCCGGCGAGGTCGACGGCGCCGGGCTGCCCGCCGGGGTGGACGGGGAGGGGCTCTCCGCCGGGGCCGAGGGGGACGCCGACGCCGACGACGGCGACGGCGACGGCGAGGCCGACGGGGACGCCGGGACGGCGGTGAAGCTCGCGACAGCCTCGGCCCGCACCGTCTCGCCGGTGCTGCCGCCCAGGATCAGCTTCTGGGCCTTGCCGCCGGTGTAGAGGAAGACCCGGCCGAAGGAGACCGAGTTCTCGGCCTTCAGGGTCACCGACACCTCGCCGGCGCCGTCACGGGTGAGCCAGAACCGGCCCCCGTTGGTGATGGTCGTGACGGGCTTGCCGGCCTCGTCGACGGCCTGACCGCCGGTGGCCGCCACGGTGATCTCGCCCGCCGGCCCGGTGACCGTGAACGGTCCGGCCTTCCCGCCGGCGGTCGCGGTGGCCTTCGCCGGGTCCACGGTCAGGTCGGCCTTCGGCTCCGGCTGGTCGGTCGCGTGCGCGACCAGGTAGTCGTGCACCTTCTTGACCACGGCGTACTGCTGCTCGCCGAGCTTCACACCGTCCTGCCAGTCGCCGAGCACCACGTCGTCGCTGAACGTCCAGATCGCGGTCTGGGTGCCGAAGTAGAGCAGGACGTCACGGCGGGCGGCGTCGACCCCGGCCGGCACGGTGGCGCCCGCGGCGGTCAGCAGCGCGGTCGCCTCGCCGTTCGGGTAGCCGTGGGTCAGCACCCACTGCACCTTGCCCAGCTTCTCGGCGGCGATGCCGGACCTGTCCCAGCTGCCCTCGTCGTACGTCCCGTTCAGCGCGACCTGGGTGTGAAAGTCGATGCAGTAGGCGGGGACCTGCTTGCCGTCGATCTTGAGGGCCAGCTCGGACGTGGTCATCGGCTTGCCGTTGAGCACCAGCTGGACGCCGGTGCCCTTGACGCTGACCGCGGTGCCGGTGGCGTCGGCGGCGCGCGCCGGCCCGGCCAGGCCCAGCGCCAGCGCACCGCCGGCGACGAGCGCCGCGGCGGTACGCGCCCAGCGTCGACCTCGTTGCATGAACATCGGAATCGTGCACCTCTCCCCAGGGGTGGTGGCCCGTCCCACGCGGGCCCGACACGTCGCCGTCCCCCGCGGGGTCTCGCACCACCCGCACGCGGAAGACGCGACGGGCCATTATGGACGATTCGATGATCTTTTGTCATCCCCGAGGGCGGGAATGACCGGAAGCCGGCCCGTCAGACCAGTCGGCGGTCCGCGGCCCAGCGGGACAACTCGTACCGGTTGGACATCTGGAGCTTGCGCAGCACGTTGGAGACGTGCGTCTCGACCGTCTTGATCGAGATGAACAGCTCCTTGGCGATCTCCTTGTACGCGTACCCGCGGGCCAGCAGCCGGAGCACCTCGCGCTCGCGGTTGGTGAGCTGGTCCAGCTCGGGGTCGGCGACCGGCGCGTCCGGCCGCGCCGCGAACGCGTCCAGCACGAACCCGGCCAGCCGGGGGCTGAACACCGCGTCCCCGTCGGCCACCCGGCGGATCGCGTCGGTCAGCTCGTCCGGCGAGATGGTCTTCGTGACGTACCCCCGGGCGCCGGCCCGGATCAGGCCGATCACGTCCTCGGCCGCGTCGGAGACGCTCAGCGCCAGGAACCGCACCTGCGGGTGGGTACGCCGCATCGCCTCCAGCACCGCCCGGCCCCCGCCGTCCGGCATGTGCACGTCGAGCAGCACCACGTCCGGCTGGGTCGCGGCGATCCGGGTGACCGCCTCGGTCACCGTGCTCGCCTCCCCCACCACCTCGACGTGCGTGCCCAGCTCCGCGCGTACGCCCGCCCGGAACATGGCGTGGTCGTCGACGAGGAACACCCGCAGCCGCCCCTCCCGAGGCGCCGCCGGCTCGACCGCTCCCTGCTCCGTCATGATCACTTGTCCCTTTCCGCCGTGGAGCCCGTGCCACCGCTGATCGGCAGGATCAGCCGGACCTCGGTCCCCTCCCCCGGCCCGGACCGGATCTCCGCCCGGCCGCCGTGCCGCTTCATCCGCCCGATGATCGAGCCCCGGACGCCGTGCCGGTGATCCTCCACCGTATCCGGGTCGAAGCCCTTGCCCCGGTCCCGCACGAAGACGCTGACCTGGTCCGGCTCCACCTCGGCGTAGAGCGAGACGGTCCGCACCTCGGCGTGCCGGGCCGCGTTGACCAGCGCCTCGCGGGTCGCGGCGACCAGCGCGCCGACCCGCTCGTCGGTCTCCCGGTCGCCCACCACCACCGCCTCCACGGTGATCGCGAAGGTGTCCTCCACCTCCGCGGCGGCCTGCTCCAGGGCGGCGGCGAAGCGTTCGGTGGGCGAGGCGGTGGGCTTGTAGAGCCAGTTCCGCAGCGATCGCTCCTGACCACGGGCCAGCCGCTGCACCGTCTTGACGTCGCTGGCGTTGCGCTGGATCAGGGCGAGGGTGTGCAGCACCTGGTCGTGCACCATCGCGGCCAGCTCGGCCCGCTCCTGCTCCCGGATCCGTCCCTCCCGCTCGGAGCGGAGCTGGTTCCAGGTCCGCCAGAGCACCGGGCCGGTCACCACGCCGACCCCGGCCAGGCCCACCAGCGCGAAGATCACGCCGTTGAGCACGGCGTCGAAGTTCTGCGCCGGCGAGTAGACCGCGGCCACGCCGATGATGCCGACGGCGACGAGCACCCCGCCACCGATGAACCGGAGCACGAACGCCCGCCGGTCGCTCTCCTCCACCACCGCGCCCAGCCAGGGCACCGGCATCGAGCCGCCCCACTGCCGGCGGCGCTCCGGCGCGGACTGGTGCCAGATCACCCCGGCGCCGACCGCGATGATCGCGACCAGCCAGCCGGCCGTGCCGGCCGCGCCGACCGAGTGGAAGGCCATCACCTGGATCATCAGCACGCCCAGCCCGATGGCGACGAACGGCAGCAGCTGGCCGAGGTCACGGCGGGGCGGTACGGCGGTGTCGCCGGGTCGCAACGGGACGACCGCCCAGAACGCGGCGTACAGGAGCAGTCCGAGGCCGTTCAGCCCGAGCAGCACCATGAAGGCGATCCGGACGCGCAGCACCGAGATGCCGAGGTGCTCGGCGATGCCGGCGGCCACGCCGGCGGCCAGCCGGTGCTCGGTGGCCCGGTAGAGCCGCGGCGGGTGCGGGGTCACGGTGCTGCTGATCGGAGGCTCCCGGGTCGGGGTGACGGTGGTGCGGGCCGGCCGCTGCCGGCGCCGTCCCGATCGTCACACGGCGGGGCCGGTCCGGACCACGGGGACGCCCCCGACATTCGGGCCCGCGGGATCTCAGGGTGGCGTCAGGGTCGGGTCCGGAGGACGCTCGGGCGGCCGGGGCAGCAGGATCGTAGGCATGACCGAGGACGCTGCCCGTCCGCCCCGACCTGGGGCGGCAGCACAGGACGGGCCACCGCCACCCCCGCCGCCGGGGCCGGCGCCCACCGCCGCCGATCCCACCGCGCCGCCACCGCCCGGCGGTTCCGGGTCGTACCCCGGGCCGCCCCCCGGCGGGTACGCCCCACCGCCCGGCGCCGCCGGCTTCACCACACGGTACGGGCTGGTCCGCCCCCGCGAGGGCCGCTACCTGGCCGGCGTCTGCGCGGCGATCGGCCGGGCGACCAACACCGATCCGGTGCTCTGGCGGGTGCTCCTCGCCGTGCTGGGCTTCTTCGGCGGGATCGGCATCCTGGTCTACGTCACCGCCTGGCTGATCATCCCCGGGGAGGGCGACACCGCCTCACCGGTGGAGTCGATGCTGGGCCGGGGACGGTCGAGCATGTCCCCGATCACCGTGATCGTGCTCAGCATCGTGGTGGCGGTCGGCTTCGGCTACGTGGTCACCAACGCGTTCCGGGCGATCCTCCTCGGTGCGGTGATCCTGATCGGCGGCGCGTTGCTGCTCAACCGGGACCAGCGGGGCCCGGAGGCGCGGCCGGGCGCGGCCCC
>NZ_RJLN01000011.1 GCF_003725545.1 Micromonospora solifontis
CGGCGATGCCCGCCGTGGCGGGCCGGCGGCGCACCCCACCGGTCGGGGTGATGGTCGGGGTGGCGGCGGCGGTGCTGGCCGGCGTGGTCGGGGCGGCCGGGTGGACCGCCACCCAGCGGGTCGCCGCGATCGACACCGCCAAGCAACCGACCAGCGGCGCATGGATGGGCAAGAGCGTCTCCGGGGGCGTCGGCGTCCCGCTGCGGGAGGCCGCGTTCGAGTTCACCGTCTACCGGCTGGCCTGCGGTGCCGCGAGCCTGCCGGTGACGAAGCCGGGTGACCGGCAGTGCCTGGCCACGATCGGGGTGCGCAACCTCACCCCGGACGAGCAGACCTGGCACGGCCAGTTGCAGCGCGCCTACCTGCCGGGCGGCAACTGGGTGCCGGCCGACGAGGACGCCACCCAGGTGGCCAACCTGGGGCAGGACGTCTTCGCCAAGCCGGTCGCCGCGGGGAGCCGGGTGCTCCTGCCGCTGGTCTTCACCATGCACGGCACCGATCCGCCGAAGCAGTTGGAGCTGCGCAGCGGGGTGTTCTCCGCCGGGGTCCGGGTGGACGTGGCCTGACCGGGGGCCGGGCGGCGGTCGTACCCTGGGGTCCGTGACCGCCGCCCTCGCCCCCGCCCTGGACGTGGCCGACTGGCAGGCCCGGCGCCGGGCCCACGAGGAGCGGGTGGACGCCTGGCTGGCACCGCACCTGGCCCGCCGCCGGTCCGGGGTGAAGCATCCGGTGGAGGACTTCCTCTTCACCTACTACTCGCACCGCCCCGCCCAGCTACGCCGCTGGCACCCGGGCGCGGGGGTGGCGCTGCGCGACGCGGACCCGGCCGAGTTCGGCCCGGACTACGCCGCCACCGCCGCCGGGCTCACCCTCGACACCGATCGGGTACGC
This sequence comes from Micromonospora solifontis, assembly GCF_003725545.1. Taxonomy (GTDB): domain Bacteria; phylum Actinomycetota; class Actinomycetes; order Mycobacteriales; family Micromonosporaceae; genus Micromonospora; species Micromonospora solifontis. The sequence goes on from NZ_RJLN01000011.1 coordinate 892, forward strand.
GCCCGCCGCGCCGATTCCGTCCGCTGGATCCGTAGGCTGCTCGCGGCGACCGCCGGCCGCCCGGCCCACTTCGGCTGCTTCGGCATGCACGAGTGGGCGATGGTCTACCGGCAGACCCAGGACGAGGTACGCCACAACGCCTGGCCGCTGCGGCTCAGCCCGCAGGCCACCGCCGCGGTGGTCGAGGAGCGGGGCGTTCGGTGCAGCCACTTCGACGCGTTCCGGTTCTTCACCGCCCCGGCCCGGCCACTGAACCTGCTCACCCCGACCCGGGAGAGCCAGCACGCGCTGGAGCAGCCGGGCTGCCTGCACGCCAACATGGACCTCTACAAGTGGGCGTACAAGCTCTCCCCGCTGGTGCCCTCGGAGCTGGTCGCCGACTGTTTCGCGCTGGCCCGGGAGATCCGCGCCCTGGACATGCGGGCCAGCCCGTACGACCTGGCCGACCTGGGCTACCCGCCGGTACGGGTGGAGACGCCGGAGGGCCGGGCCGAGTACGTCACCGCCCAGCGCGGCTTCGCCGAGCGGGCCGCCGTGCTGCGGACCCGGCTGCTCGCCGCACTGGACCGGTCCGCGCCGCCCGCCGACACCGCCTGACCGGAGCGCACCGGCCAGCCGGGCCGCCACCGGGCCGGGTGGCGGGTGGTCGCGGAGCCGGGCCCGCCCGACGAGCGGGCGGGCCCGGGTTCAGGCAGTCAGCCGGCGGTGCAGGTCAGCGGCACCATGATGGGGGTTCCGCTGGCCAGGAAGCCCCAACTGGTCTGCGCGGCCGGGGCCAGGACGCCGTTCCAGCCGGCGTCCCGGGCGGTCACCGAGGTGCCGTCCTGGGTCAGCTCGGCGCCCCACGCCTGGGTGATCCGCTGGCCGTCGGGGAGAGTGAACCGCACCGTCCAGCCGCTGGTCGGGGCGGTGCCGGTGTTGGCGACGGTCACCTCCCCCTGGAAGCCGCCCGGCCACTGTCCGGCGGTCCGGTAGGTGGCCGCGCAGCCGCCGGGCGTCCCGGTCGGGGTGGGCGTCGGTGTGGGGCTGTCGGTCGGGCTCGGGCCGCCGGTCGGCGACGTGGTGGGGGTGGGGGTGGCCCGGCGCAGGGCCGCGGTGAGCGCCGGGTACCAGCGGTCCGACATCTTCTGGTCGCCGGCGGCGTTCGGGTGCACACCGTCGTACGTGTCGGTGGCGGTGTCGAAGCCGGTCCACTGGTCGACCACGACGACCGGGGAGGCGGTCGTGGTCTTTCCCGCCGCCCAGCCGTCGATCGCGGAGTTGAGCGCGACCACCCGCTGGCCGCACTCCGGGCAGCTGCTCGGGTTCATCGGGATGATCTTCGCGACCAGCACGGTGGTCGCCGGGTTGCTGGCCCGCATCTGGTCCACCAGCTTCGAGTACGCGGCCAGGATGGTGGCCGGCGCGATGTTGCTCCACACGTCGTTCGTGCCGAAGTGCATGAGCACGACGTCCGGATGGGTGGCGGCGAGCCAGCCGGGCAGCAGGTTCTGGTTGGCCACGTTGGTCACCAGGTAACCGCCGTGTCCCTCGTTGTCCCCGTCGTACGGCACGCCGCAACCCTGCGGGCCGAGGGTGCCGACGAAGTCGACGTCGGGGTAGCCGGTGGACTGGAGGCGGTTCCAGAGCACCGCCCGCCAGCAGCCCGGCGACCCGGTGATGGAGTCGCCGAGGGGCATGACGCGGACCGGGGTGGTGGCCGCGGCCGCCGGTGGCGCCGTGGAGACGAGGACCGGGCCGACGGCGAGGGCGGGCAGGAGGGCGGCGACCGCGATCAGCGCGGCACGCAGGGGTTTGCGGAGCATGAGGACGGAACTCCTGTCACGTGACGTGGTGGTCGGTGACGGCCCGGTGCTCCCGTACGTATTGAAGTGCTTCGACGTCGCCCGCTCAACCCGGTCCCGCGACGCGGACTCAGCCCCCCGGGTGGCCCCGGTGCCGCGCCCATTCCGGCGCGAGGATCGACATGACGGTGGCGTCCACCCGGTGGTCGCCGTCCCGCAGCACCTGGCGGAGCGTGCCCTCGGCGACGAAGCCGACCTTCTCGTAGACCCGGCGGGCCCGCGGGTTGAACGCGAACACCTCCAGCGCGATCCGGTGCAGGCCGAGCCGCTCGAAGCCGTAGCCGACGATGAGCCGGACCGCCTCGGTGCCCAGGCCCCGGCCCCGCCCGGCCGGGCCGATCAGGGTCCGGAAGTTGCAGGTCTCGTTGCGCGGGTCCCACTCGTTGAGCACCACCTCGCCGACGCACTCCCCGGTGGCCCGGTCCACCACGGCCAGGTCGAGCCGGTCGGTCTGAGCGCCCCGGCTGCCGTACCAGTCGCGGAGCCGGTCCAGGTCGAAGCGTTCCTGGGGCGGGCTGCCGGTCAGCCGGACCACCTCCGGGTCGGCCAGGATGGCCTGGAAGGCGGCGGCGTCGTCGGCGGTGAGCGGACGGAGCAGCACCCGCTCGCCGGTGAGCGTGGGCTTGATCGAGAAGTCGGTCGGCACGCGGCGGATTGTGAGCCGTAGGGAGGCGCCGCCTCAAACCGTTTTCACCGGCCGGCCGGTCGCTTTGTGCCCGATCCCCGGTGCACCCGCCCCGGCGTTGGCAGAGTGAGGTGGTGGGCGACGTCGGTCGAATCCAGTTGGCCGGCGATGAGGGGGGCGTCAGCCGGCTGGAGCTCTTCCTCGACCTGATCTTCGTCTTCGCCTTCCTCAACGTCACCGGGGTGACCGCCGAGCAGCTGAACCCCGCGGGGTTGCCGCGTGGCCTGCTGCTGCTGGTACTGCTCTGGTGGTGCTGGGCACCGTTCGCCTGGCTCGGCAACTCCGTCCGGCTGGACCGGGGCGTCATGCCGGTGGTGATGTTCGGACTGAGTGCGACCCTGTTCGTGATGGCACTGACCGTGCGGGAGGCGTTCCTCGACCGCCCCGGCGGGCTGCCCGGGCCGGTCGTGTTCGCGCTCGGCTACCTGGCCGTCCGGGCCACCGTCCTCGCGGTCGGCACGCTGGCCGGCACCGGTGGGCAGAGCCGCCACCTGTTCCGCCAGGCCTTGCCGCCGGTGCTGGTCGGCACCCTGTTCCTGCTGGCCGCCGCCGTGCTGCCGAACTGGGTCGAGGACCCGGTGGCCCGGGAGTGGATCCGGTACGCGCTGGTCGCCTGCACGGTGCTCGTCGAGTACGGCGCCGCGCTGCTGATCGGGTCGAACCTCTGGCGGATCGGCTCGAGCCGGTACTGGGCGGAGCGGCACGGTCTCATCATCCTGATCGGGTTCGGCGAGACGATCATCTCGGTGGGGCTCAGCCAGGGTGCCGCGATCGCTCAGCCGCTGACCCCGGTGGTGCTGGTCGGGGTGCTGCTCGGGGTGGCGCTGGCCGGCGCCCTCTGGTGGACGTACTTCGACGTGGCCCGGTTCGCGGGAGAGCAGGCTCTGGAGCGGGTTTCCGGGGATCGCCGCAGCCGGCTCGGCCGGGACGCGTACAGCCTGCTGCACCTGCCCATGATGGCCGGTCTGATCCTCGTGGCGCTCGGGCTCAAGAAGGTGCTCGGGGAGCTGCGCGTGCACACCGGGAGCGAGACCACCACGCCGGGCTTCGGGCGGCTGGTGCTCTACGGCGGGGTGGCCCTCTACCTGCTGGGGCTGCTTCTCTTCGAGATCCGTGCGCTGCGCCTGCTGGGTCGCTCGCCGGTGCTGGGTCTCCTGCTGGTGGCGGTGCTCGCCCCGCTCGCCCCGCACCTGCCGGTGCTGATCCAGCTGGCTCTGCTCACCGCGGCGGCGGGCGCGATGGCGCTGGCCGACGTGACCGTCTTCCGGGCGCGGCACCGGCGACTGCACGCGCAGATCGCCCCGGCCCACCGGCACGCCGGGGTCACCCCGAAGGAACTCTTCTTCGACCTGGTCTTCGTCTACGCGTTCCTGCAGGTGGCCGCGTTGATGTCCGACGATCCCACCTGGACCGGCGTGGTCCGGGGGCTGCTCGTGCTCACCATCCTCTGGCTGGCCTGGTGCGGCTACGCCTGGCTGGCCGCCGTGGTCCGCTCGGAGAGTCCCGTGGTGCGCCTGGTCATGGTCCTGGTGGTCGCGTTGACCGCACTGATCGCCCTGGCCAGCCCGCAGGCGTTCACCGGCGCGCTCGGCGGTCTCCCCGGGCCGCTGGTCTTCGTGGCCTGCTACGCGGCCATCCGCCTGCTCCACCTGGCCTCCTTCGGGCTGATGGCCTGGCAGGACCCCTGCTGGCGGAGGCCGCCGGTGGCCACCGCCCTGCCGACCCTGATCGCGCTGGCCCTGCTGCTGGCCGCCGCGCTGATGCCCACGCCGGTCACCGACCTCCACCACCTCACCCCGGTGCAGGTCGGGCTCTGGCTGCTGGCCATCGCGGTCGACTTCGGGGGGAACGCCCGGATCAGTCTGCGCCACCTGCGGATCGGCTCTGCGGAGCACTGGACGGACCGGCACTGCCTGATCATCATCATCGGGCTCGGCGAAGCGGTGATCTCGATGGGCTCCGCGGTGGTCTACACGCCGATCTCGGCCCGTATCGTCGTGGCGGCGTTCCTGGGCACCGCCCTGCTGGCCAGCCTGTGGTGGGTCTACTTCGGCTGGGGCAGCGTGGCGGAGGAACGGGTTCTGGCGACCGCGCGGGGAGAGCGGCGTACCCGGTTGGCCCGCGACGCCTACACCTGGCTGCACCTGCCGATGGTGGCCGGGATCGTGCTGGTCTCGCTCGGCCTGCGCAAGACCATCTCGGTGTTGGGCAGCCGGGGCTTCTTCGAGCTCGGGCCGCCGCCGTACCCGCTGGGCCATCTGGCGCTCTTCGGCGGCGTGCTGCTCTACCTGCTCGGCGACCTGGCGTTCCGGCGGCGGCTGACCGGGCGGTACCCGCCGGCCCGGGTGGTGCGGGCGCTGGTGGTCGCGGCTCTGCTGCCGCTGACCGGGTCGCTTGCGGCGCTGCTCGCGCTGGCCCTGCTCGCCGCGGTCTGCCTGGCCTTCACCGCGTTCGAGGTGATACGCGGCCACGGGCCGGCCCGCACCGGGCCGGTGACCGCCCACTGATGGCGCGGTGGCCGCTCAGTCGCCGTCCACCCGGCGGTCGCGCTTGCGCTGGGACCGGCGCTTCTTCTCGGCCAGCCGGCGTTCCTTGGCGGCGCGCGACGGCCGGGTCGGGCGGCGCGGCTTCGGCGGCGGCGCGACCGCCTCGCGCAGCAGCGCGGCCATCCGTTCGCGGGCCGCCTCCCGGTTGGCCAACTGCGCCCGGTGCTCGCTGGCGGCGACGGTGAGCACGCCGTCGACCAGCCGGTTGGCGAGCCGGTCGAGGGCCCGGGCGCGCAGCGGCTCGGGCACGCTGGGCGAGCCGGCCACGTCGAAGCTGAGCTCCACCCGGGAGTCGGCGGTGTTGACCCCCTGGCCACCGGGGCCGGACGAGCGGGAGAACCGCTCCCGCAGCTCGGCGGCGGGGACCACGAGCCGGTCGGTCACCCGCAGTCCGTCGTCCACGTCCCGAGGCTAGCGCCTCGGGCGGGGACTCGGAGTGGGGGTCACGGTGGCGGTCGGGGTGGGGCCGGGATCGGCCCGGTCGTGGTCGGAACCGGCCGCCGCGTACGCGGCCGCGCCGACCAGCAGCAGGGCGATCACCCCGACCTTGGTGAGGACCGCCCGGACCGCCAGCCAGGCGGTCCGCCGGGCGCCCGGGACGCTGTTACGGATGGTGCGGTAGTCCGACCAGCCGCGTTTCGCGCGGGCGTACGCCGCGCCGACGCCGACGCCGATGACCAGGCCCACCAGGAGGAGGGCCGCGATGACAGCTTGCTCCACCCACGCCAGTATCCATACTCAGCGTAATATTTCCATGGTCCGATGCTTCCACGCCGGATATCCGACAGATCACGCGGCGCCGCCCGCCCCGCGTGGAACTTCCACCGCTCAGCCGCCCCGGCCGATGATGGTGTCGGCGGTCTGCTGGACCTGGTCGATCGGGATGGCGAAGCCGATGCCGATCGAGCCGCTGCCGTCGATGGTGGCGATGGCCGTGTTCACCCCGACCACCTCACCGCGGGCGTTGACCAGTGGTCCACCCGAGTTGCCCGGGTTGATCGAGGCGTCGGTCTGCACCGCGGTGTGCCGGCCGTTGCCGATGCGTACCTGCCGGTTGAGGGCGCTGACGATGCCGGCCGTCACCGTGCCGGCGAGGCCGAGCGGCGAGCCGACCGCCAGCACCGGCTCCCCCACCCGGGTGGAGTTCGGCTTGGCCAGCGGCAGCGGTGGCAGCCCCGCGGACGCGGGCACCTTCAGCACCGCGAGGTCGCTGCTCGGCTCCCGGCCGACCACCTGCGCGGTGAACCGGCGGCCGTCGGAGGTCTCCACGGTCACCGGCCCGGAGCCGCCCCGGGCCAGGATGTGGTCGTTGGTGACGATGTGCTGCTCGTGGTCGATCGCGAAGCCCGAGCCGGTGGCCGAGGCGCCCGAGGTGCCGCCGACCATCACCGAGACCACGCCGGGCACGCTCTTCTCGGCGGCGGTGGTCAGCTCCGCCGGCACCGGCGCGGCGGACGCCGCGGCCGGGCCGGTGGCGTCGCGGCCGGCCACCCAGCTGCCGGCCGCCGCGCCCGAGACGGTGGAGAGGGCCACCACCGCGAGCGCGGTCAGCAGCCGGCCGCGCCACCCGCCACCGCCCGGGCCCCGCTGCGACCCGGGTACGTCCCACCGGCCGCGCCCGTCCGGGTCCAGCTCCGGCGAGACGAACCACGGGCCGCGCGGTTCGCCGAGTCCGGTCTGCACTGCCATACCTGGCTCCTCACGTGTCGTGCCGTCCTGCCGTTGCGGTGCCGCGGTTCAGGGCAGCCGGGAGAACCACCGCAGTGATCCGGCGGCCGCGCCCAGGGCGAAGACCAGCCCCAGGCCGATGAAGCGGGCGGAGACGTCCTGCCGTTCCTTCCGGTAGCCGACCGACGTGCCGATGTCCTCGTAGACGTCGCGCAGTTCGGCGCTGCTGGTCGCCTCGTGGAAGCCGCCCCCGGTCTCCTCGGCCACCGCCTTGAGGGTCTGGCCGTCGACCGGCACCTGGATCGCCCGCCCGCCCCGGTCGACGAAGCCGGACGGCGTGCCGAACGAGATGGCGTGCACCGGGACCTTGGCCGTCACCGCCTGGGCGGCGGCCTCCATCGGATCCATCCCCGAGGTGTTCGCCCCGTCGGACAGGATGATGATCCGGGCCGGCGGCGGGTCCTTGGCGGCCTTGGCGTCCAGGCTCTTCACCGCGCCGAGGGAGGTGCTGATCGCCTCCCCGATGGCGGTGCCCTGAACGCCGGTCACCCCCTCCGCCAGCCGGCCGATCCCCTCGTGCAGGGCGTCCCGGTCGGTGCTCGGCGGCACCAGCACCGCCGCGCTGCCGGCGAAGGCGACCAGGCCCACGTTGAACTCGCCGGGCAGGCCGTCGACGAACCGGCGGGCGGCCCGCTTGGCGGCGGTCAGCCGGTCCGGGTCGACGTCGCTGGCGAGCATGGAGGTGGAGACGTCGACGGCCACCATCACGGTGGCCCGTTCCCGGGGCACCCGCACCTCCGCGCTGGGCCGGGCGAAGCCGACCACCAGCAGCGCGAGCATGGCGAGGAAGAGACCCGCCGGGACGTGCCGGCGCCAGGCCGGCCGCTGCGGCGCGACCCGGTCCAGCAGGCGCAGGTTGGTGAAGCGGACCGCGTACCGGCTCTGCCGGCGCTGCATCGCGAGGTAGCCGACGACGAGCGCGACCACGCCGAGCAGCAGCCACAGCCGGCCGGGCGACTGCCAGGTCACGCCACACCTCCCCGGCTCGCGGCCGGCGCGGCGGCCAGCCGGCGCTGGGCGTGCACGTGCCGCACGATGTCGGCGCTCCAGTCCCGGTCGGTCCGCAGCGCCAGGTGGGTGGTCCCGGACCGGCGCAGCGCCTGACGCACCTGGTCACGCTGGGCGGCGGCGGCCTCCGCGTACCGCTCGCGCAGGTTCCGGTCGCCGGTCCACACCTCGCGGCACCGGCCGCTCTCCGGGTCGACCAGGGTGATCAGGCCGACGTCCGGCAGTTCGAGTTCGCGCGGGTCGGTCACCTCGACGGCGAGCACCTGGTGCCGGACGGCGAGCCGGCGCAGCAGCGCCTCCCAGGGCGGCGCGGCCGCCGGGTCGTCGGGCAGCCCGTCGAGGAAGTCGGAGACCACCACCACCAGGCCCCGCCGGGTGGCCATCCGCTGCACGCCGGCCAGCCCGTCGACGAGCATCGGCGGGCCGGCGACGCCGCCCGGTCGCGGCCCGTCGGGTGGTCGGTCCCGCTCGTACCCGCCGGCCGACGGCGCCAGGCCGCGGCGCGGCGTCGGACCCGCCGAGCGGGAGTCGTCCATCCGCGGCGCGGTGAGCAGGGCGCGCAGCAGGCCGAGCAGGTGGGTGCGGCCGTTCCGGGCCGGGAAGCGGCGCACCCCGTCGGGGGCGAGCACGTACGCGCCGAGGCGGTTGCCGACGCCCGCGGTGAGGAACCCGACCGCCGCCACGGCGGCCACCGCCAGCTCGCGTTTGTCCAGCGTGGCGGTGCCGTACTCCATGCTGGGGCTGGCGTCGACCAGCAGCCAGGTGGTCAGCTCCCGGTCGGCGTCGACCTCCCGGACGTGCGGGACGGTGGTGCGGGCGGTGACCGCCCAGTCCATCCGGCGTACCTCGTCCTCGCCGGGTCGGTACTCCCGGCTGCCGGCCGCCTCGCTGCCCGGCCCCGGCAGCAGGCCCCGGTGCTGGCCGTGCAGCAGCCCGTCGAGCCGGCGGGTGACGGTCAGCTCCAGCCGGCGCAGCCGCTGATCGGGGGTGAGGTCGGCCAGGGTCGGCTCGGGCGGAACGGGTACGGCCGGGCGCCTCATGCCGCCGCCAGGTCGGACACCGGCTCCGGGTGGCCGTGGACGACCCGGGGTGGCGGCACCGCCTCGATCAGCCGGCGGACCACCGCCTCGGCGGAGACGCCGTCGGCCACCGCGTCGAAGGAGAGCACCAGGCGGTGGGCGAGCACGTCGACGGCCAGGTCCCGGACGTCCTCCGGCAGCACGTACTCCCGTCCCCGGATCAGCGCCTGGGCGCGGGCGGCGGCGACCAGGCCGAGGGTGGCCCGGGGGCTCGCCCCGTACGCGAGCAGTGGTGCCACCTCGGGCAGCCCGAAGCGGCCGGGGTCGCGGGTGGCGAGGATGAGCCGGACCACGTATTCGGCCAGGGCGTGGTGGACAAAGACCTGGCCGGCCCGGCGCTGGAGGTCCCGCAGCCGCACCGGGTCGAGCACCTGGCGCGGCGTGGGCCGGTCGGCGCTCATCCGGTAGAGGATGGCCAGTTCGTCGGCGTCGCTCGGGTAGTCGACCACGATCTTCATGAGGAACCGGTCACGCTGCGCCTCGGGCAGTTGGTAGACACCCTCGGACTCGATCGGGTTCTGGGTGGCGAGCACCAGGAACGGCTCGGGTACCGGCCAGCTCCGGCCGCCGATGGAGACCTGCCGCTCGGCCATCGCCTCCAGCAGCGCCGACTGCACCTTCGCCGGGGCGCGGTTGATCTCGTCGGCGAGCACCAGGTTCGCCATGATCGGGCCCAGCTCGACGTCGAAGCTCTCAGTGGAGGCCCGGTAGATCCGGGTGCCGACGATGTCCGAGGGGACCAGGTCGGGGGTGAACTGGATCCGGGAGAAGGTGCCGCCGACGACGGTGGCGAGGGTCTGCGCCGCGAGGGTCTTCGCCACCCCCGGCACCCCCTCGAGGAGGCAGTGCCCGTCGGCGACCAGGGCGGTGAGCAGGCGTTCGACGAGCCGATCCTGCCCGACGATCACGCGTTTGACCTCGAAGAGGGTCTGTTCCAGCTCGACGCCGCTCGCGTCGGCCTCGACCGGGCTGGGCACGCTGGTCAGGGTGTCCGAGATGTCCGTCACGGTGCTTGCTTCCCGTGCCGGTGGTCGGACAAACGTCGGATTATCAGCCCCTCCGCGGCCCATCCCGGGCGGGACCGGGATGATTCCCCCGAGCGGGGCGTAAGGGTACGGTCGACCCAGCGAGACCCAGGTCGGCCCGGACCGTGCCGACCCACGCCGCGGCGGCGGGGGTCGGCACGGCGTGGCGGATCAGTTGCTGATGACCAGGTGGAACGGCCGGTCCGCGGCGGAGCCGGACGAGCTACGGGTCTGCACGAAGACCGCGTTCGGGATCAGGTAGCGGGGCGCGACCGAGGCCTCGCCGCCCGGCGGGACGTTCGCCGAGTCGGCGGTGCCCACGGTGCCCACGTACGCCTTCGCGTGCACGTCGTAGTCCAGCAGGACCTCGTACTGGCCAAGGCCGCAGCAGGTGAACCGCTGGGCGGACTTGACGTTCGCGGAGTGCTGGAGCAGGGTGCCGTTGGCGCTGACCACGGCCCACGCGACGGTGCCGGTGGCGGGGGCGGCGAGCGTGGCGTTCATCGCCGACCTGGCCCGACGCGCGTCGGCCGCGCTCACCGGCGGCTGGGCGGTTGATCCGGGCTGACGGGCCCCGGGCTGGGCGGAGGTGGCCGGAGCCTGCGCCGCCGGCCGGGCCGCCGCGGCGATGCCCCCGCCAGCCAGGGTGAGGGTCAGGACGCCGAGCGCCAGCACCGTCGCCTTGCGTCTGAACAATGTGGCCATGTGGTCCCCCTTGTGTGACCGTGGTGATACGGCGACCCGCGTTCGACGGGGCCGGAAAGCTACCGCAGAAAAGGCCGGGAGCGGACCACTGCGGAACGTCGGGAGTTCCGCTTGCAGCGCACCTGAAATGTCGATCCAACAACATCCCGCACCCGGCTTGAGCTGGGGATACTACGCACAGCTGCGACGTCTCAACCACGTGGAAAGTAGCACCGTTAAATGCGGCCGGTCAATAGCTCGGATTTGCGTTACGGCACTTCTTCGAGCACCCTGGAAATCGTGAAAGGTGAATTGCCGGCCATTCACGAAACCACTTCCGGGGCATCGCGCCGGGTGTCCGGCCGGTACGGTGGCGGCCGTGACCCAGGTGCTGCGCGCGGAGCGGACTGCGGGCCGGGCGGCCCGGGTCGTGACGCTGGCCTGCTGGCTGGCCGTGCTGCCGGCGGCGGCCTGGGCGGCGCTCCGGCTGGCCGGCCTGGAACGCGGGCCGTTGGTACAGGCGGTCGCCTTCACGCCGTACGTCGCCGCCGGGTCCCTGGCACCGCTGGCGCTGGCGCTCGCCCTGCGCCGCCGGGCCCCGGCGGTGGTCGCGGCGGTCGCCGCGCTGGCGCTGCTCGGTGCGGTGGCGCCGCGCGCGGTCCGCTCCGGCCAGCCTTCCGCCGACGGCCCTGCCCTGCGCCTGCTCACCGCCAACCTGCTGCTGGGCAGCGCCGACCCGGCCGCGCTGGTCGACCTGGTCCGCACCCGACGGGTCGACGTGCTGGCCGCGCAGGAAGTCACCCCGGGCATCGCCGCCGAACTGGACCGGCTCGGGCTGGCCACCCTGCTGCCCTACCGGGAGCTGCACCCGGAGCCCGGCGCGACCGGCTCGGCGCTCTACGCGCGCTTCCCGCTCGACGCGACCGGGGCCCGGCGCAACCAGGGCTTCGCCTTTCTCCAGGCGTACGGCACCCTGGCCGTGCCGGGCGCGCCACCCCTGCGGGTGGAGTCGGCGCACCCGGCCTCCCCGTACGCCGTCGCGGTGGTCCCGGACTGGTGGACCGACCTGCGGGCGCAGCCACCGGCCACCCCGCACGGGCAACTCGGCGTGCTGGCCGGCGACTTCAACGCCACCCTCGACCACGCGCCACTGCGCGACCTGATCGCCACCGGTTACGTCGACGCGGCGGACGCGGCCGGCGCGGGACTCGCCGGCACCTGGGGCCCGTACGACGGCGACCGGATCCCGCCGGTCACGATCGACCACGTGCTGGCCGACCGGCGCATCGCGGTCCGCGCGGTCGAGGTGCACCCGCTGCCCGGCAGCGACCACCGCGCCGTCCTCGCCGACCTGCGCCTGCCGGCCGGCTGACCCGCGTCAACCGGCCGACCGGCGTTAAGAGGGGACCCGTGCTCTACCGGAGGCGTTAAGAGAGGACCCCTCCTCACACCCGGGCCCGGTCGAGGCCGTAGGTGAGCGCGTCGACCAGTGCGTGCCAGGACGCCTCGACCACGTTCGGGTGCACGCCGACCGTGGTCCAGTCGCGGCCCGTGCCGGCGGTCTCCACCAGCACCCGGGTGACCGCGCCGGTGCCGTGGCTGCCCTCCAGGATGCGGACCTTGTAGTCGGCCAGCTCGAAGTCGCGCAGCTCCGGGTAGTGCCGGGCCAGCGCCGTACGCAGCGCCTCGTCCAGCGCGTTGACCGGGCCGTTCCCCTCGGCGGTGGCGATCACCCGCTCGCCGCGTACCCGGATCTTGACGGTGGCCTCGGAGACCACCGCGCCGTCCTCGCGGTGCTCCACGATCACCCGGTACGACTCGAGGGTGAACGGGCGCGGCACGGCGCGGTCCGGCAGCTCGCCGCGCACCAGCAGCTCGAACGAGGCGTCGGCGGCCTCGAAGGACCAGCCGCCGGCCTCCAGCTCCTTCACCAGCTTGGTGACCGTGGCGAGCGCCTCCGGATGGCCGGCCAGGTCCAGACCGAGCTCGCGGCTCTTGAGCTCGATGCTGGCCCGGCCGGCCATCTCGGTCACCAGGATCCGCATGTCGTTGCCCACCACCGACGGGTCCACGTGGTTGTAGAGCAACGGGTCGACCTTGATCGCGCTCGCGTGCAGTCCCGCCTTGTGGGCGAAGGCCGCGGCCCCGACGTACGCCTGGTGGGTGTCGGGGGCGATGTTGGCGATCTCGGCGATGGCGTGCGAGACCCGCACCATCTGTTCCAGGCAGCCCTCCGGTAGGACCGGCAGCCCGAGCTTGAGCTGGAGGTTGGCGACGATCGCGAAGATGTCCGCGTTGCCGGGGCGCTCGCCGTACCCGTTGGCGGTGCCCTGGAAGTGCTGGACGCCGGCCTCGACGGCGGCGATGGTGTTGGCCACCGCGCAGGCGGTGTCGTTCTGGCAGTGGATGCCGAGCAGTTCCGGGGCCACCCCGGTGCGCGCGGTGACGTCGGCGATGACGGCGGTGACCTGCGACGGCAGCATCCCGCCGTTGGTGTCGCAGAGCACGAACCGCTCCGCCCCGGCGGCGAGCGCCGTCTCCAGCACCGCGGCGGTGTACGCCGGGTCGTGGCGGTAGCCGTCGAAGAAGTGCTCCCCGTCGACGAAGACCCGCCGCCCGTGGGCGACCAGGTGGGCCACGGTGTCCCGGATCATCGCCAGGTTCTCCTCGGCGGTGGTCCGCAGCGCCCGCTCGACGTGCCGCAGGTCCGCCTTGGCGACCAGGGCCACGGCCGGGGTCTCCGCGTCGAGCAGCCCGCGTACCTGGGGGTCGGCCTCGACCGCCAGCCCGGCCTTGCGGGTCGCGCCGAAGGCGACCAGGATCGCGTGCTTCAGGTCCAGCTCGGTGCGGGCGCGCCGGAAGAATTCGGTGTCCTTCGGCACCGCGCCCGGCCACCCGCCCTCGATGAAGCCGACCCCGAGGTCGTCGAGCAGGCGGGCCACCGCCAGCTTGTCGACCACCGAGTAGCTGAGCCCCTCGCGCTGCGCGCCGTCGCGCAGCGTCGTGTCGTACACCTGGAAGGTCATGGGAGTCCTCTTCTCGAGCCTGAGGGGGAGCAACAAAAAGACCCCCCGCGGGTGCGGGAGGTCTGCGCGCTCGGCGAGGGGGAGGCCGGCGCGCTAGGTGCCAATAATCAGGACGGAGCTGGTCACGTTCCGTACTCTGCCACCTCGACCTCCTTTTGGGAGGCAAAATCCACATGCCGAGATGATCACGCTGGGTGGTCATGGCCGCCGGGTGGGCAGGCTCGGCGCGGGAGCGCGTCGCCGGTGATCGACTTCACAAGTGATCAACCCGCCGAGCGGCGGAAACCCCACTGCGGCAATATCTGGAACCGATCCAGTTACCGGCCTCGCGCCGCTGACAAGCCGCTGTCAAGGAGGACCTGTGCTCACTGTCGGTGACCGCTTCCCCGAGTACGAACTCACCGCCTGCGTGTCGCTGGACGCCGAGAAGGCGTTCGAGACGATCAACCACAAGTCCTACGAGGGCAAGTGGCGCGTGGTCTTCTTCTGGCCGAAGGACTTCACCTTCATCTGCCCCACCGAGATCGCCGAGTTCGGCCGGCTCAACGCGGAGTTCGCCGACCGGGACGCCCAGGTGCTCGGCGTCTCCGTCGACAACGAGTTCGTCCACTACGCCTGGCGCAAGGACCACCCGGACCTGCGCGAGCTGCCCTTCCCGATGCTCAGCGACATCAAGCGCGAGCTGACCGCCGCCTGCGGCGTGCTCGGCGAGGACGGCGTCGCCCAGCGGGCCACCTTCATCGTCGACCCGAACAACGAGATCCAGTTCGTCATGGTCACCGCCGGCTCGGTCGGCCGGAACGTGTCCGAGGTGCTGCGGGTGCTGGACGCGCTGCAGACCGACGAGCTCTGCCCGTGCAACTGGAAGTCCGGCGCCGCCACCCTGGACGCCACCGCGCTGCTCGCCGGCGCCGGGGCCTGACCCATGGGCCTGGACGCGGTCAAGGCGGCTCTGCCGGAGTACGCCAAGGACATCAAGCTCAACCTCGGCTCCACGATCAGCACCTCGACGCTGAAGCCCGAGCAGGCCTGGGGCACCGCCCTGGCCTGCGCGGTCGCCGCGCGCAACCCGGTGGTGCTGCGGGAGATCGCCGCCGAGGCCGCCGGCCAGCTCACCCCGGAGGCGGTCGAGGCGGCCAAGGGCGCGGCCACGATCATGGCGATGAACAACGTCTACTACCGGGCCAAGCACCTGATCGGCGACGAGCAGTACGCCTCGATTCCGGCCCGGCTGCGGATGCAGATCATCGCCCGACCGGGAGTGGAGAAGGCCGACTTCGAGCTCTGGTGCCTCGCCGTCTCGGCGATCACCGGCTGCGGCGTCTGCCTGGAGTCGCACGAGAAGACCCTGCGTGCGGCCGGGTTCAGCCGCGAGCAGGTGCACGAGGGGCTGCGCATCGCCGCCGTGGTGCACGCCGCGGCCGTGGCGCTGGACGCGGAGGCCGCCCTGGCCTGAGTCACAGGTGTACCGATCTCCGCACCGGGTACGAAAGGGTCCGACAGGCAACATCCCCCGAGAAAGTCGAGAAAGGGAGTGTGGACGCCATGGAGCGGCTCGACCCTCGAACGACCCACGGGACGCCGGACCCGCTGACCCAGGGTGGTCAGGGCGCCTTCGCGGGCGGCGCGCCCGCCGGGCGTTTCGATCCGTGGAGCTACCGGGACGAGGCCGGGGTGACCGGCATCGACCTGGTCGGCTACAAGGTGGAGGCGACGGACGGCGGTATCGGCAAGGTGGACCGGGCCAGCCACGAGGTGAACTCCAGTTACCTGGTGGTGGACACCGGCCCGTGGATCTTCGGCAAGAAGGTCATGCTGCCGGCCGGCACCGTCAACCACGTCGACCACGACGAGCGGAAGGTTTTCGTCGACCGGAGCAAGGACCAGATCAAGGCCGCACCCGAGTACGACGAGAGCACCGACACGGATCCGGCGTACCGGGAGAAGCTCGGCGGGTACTACGACGACACCTATTCGTCGATCCCGCCGGGTACCGCCCGGTAAGGAGAACACCTGCCCAGGCGGCCGGCGGGGCACCTCGGTGCCCCGCCGGCCGCTACCGTGTCAGGCGTGGACGCCACGGAGACCCCCCGCCGAAACCCCTTCCCCGCCCTGTTCAACTTCCGCGACGTCGGCGGCCTGACCGGGCACGACGGGCGTCGCGTCCGCCGGGGCCGGCTCTACCGCTCCGACTCGCTGCACCGCATCGACGAGACCGACCGGGCGGCGTTCACCGCGCTCGGCATCCGCACCGTCATCGACCTGCGCCGTCCCACCGAGGTGGCCCGCGACGGCCGGGTGCCGGCGTACGACGGCCTCACCTACCGGCACATCCACCCGGAGCACGAGGACTGGGCCACGGTCCCGTACGCCCCGGAGGAGGACCTGGCCCGCTGGCTCGCCGACCGGTACGCCGGCCTGGCGCAGACCGGCACCGCCGGGCTGGCCGAGGCGGTCGGGCTCATCGCGGACAGCGCCAACGCGCCGGTGGTGGTGCACTGCGTCGCCGGCAAGGACCGCACCGGCGTGGTCTGCGCGCTCACCCTCGCGGTGCTCGGCGTGGCCGACGCCGACATCGCCGCCGACTACGCGCTCAGCACGGTGGCGTCCGAGCGGTTCAGCGCCTGGGTGGCCGCCACGCTGCCCGAGGTGGCGCAGCCACCCCGCCCCTACCTCGCCTCCCCGGCCGGGGCGATGACGCTCTTCCTCGACGAGCTGCGCGCGGGTTACGGCTCGGCCGAGGGCTACCTCCGCCATGCCGGGGTCACCGACACGCAGCTCGACGCGCTCCGCGCTCACCTCCTGGACTGACCGGCACCGCCTTCCGTACACCGGCGGCGCGGCGTCCGTCCTCGGCTGCCGCGCGGGCCGGGACCGGGCCTCGCAGTCCCTTTGGAGCTGATGTCGCAGACGACTCACCGAGCCGCGCTCCGGCGCCGAGCACGCCGGACCAGCTGCCGCCACCGGCAACCGTGTGAGTCATTGGCGACATCAGCTCGACAGGGAGTGCCGAGTCGGCCCGCCACCGCCGGCGGGCAGTTGCGGCGCGGCTTCCGGCACCGCCCATCCGGCCGGCGACGGTGCCGGGCGGAAAGCGCGACGGCCGGCACCGCGCGGGTGCCGGCCGTCGAGGAGTAGGAGGGTCAGAGCACCCGCTGCACCCAGCCGTGCCGGTCCTCGGCCCGGCCGCGCTGGATGTCCACCAGCTGCTGCCGCAGCGCCATCGTGGACCGGCCCGGCTCGCCGCCGCCGATCAGGAACTCGCCGTCCGGGAAGCGCACCCCACCGATCGGGGTGATCACCGCGGCGGTGCCGCAGGCGAAGACCTCGCGGAGCCGCCCGCTGGCCGCGTCCGCCTGCCAGTCGGCGAAGCTGACCGGCCGCTCCTCCACCCGGTGCCCGGCCTCGGCGGCCAGGGTGAGGATCGCGTCCCGGGTGATGCCCGGCAGGATGGTGCCGGTCAGCGGCGGAGTGACCAGGGTGTTGTCGTCGTAGACGAAGAAGACGTTCATGCCGCCCAGCTCGTCGACGAACCGGCGCTCCACCGCGTCCAGGAAGACCACCTGGTCGCACCCGGCCTCGATGGCCTCGGCCTGCGCGGCCAGCGAGGTGGCGTAGTTGCCGCCGCACTTCGCCGCGCCGGTGCCGCCCGGGGCGGCCCGGGTGTAGTCCGGGGAGACCCAGACGGTCACCGGCTTGACCCCGCCGGCGAAGTACGCGCCGGCCGGCGAGGCGATGACGCAGTAGAGGTACTCGTTGGCCGGGCGGACGCCGAGGAACACCTCGCTGGCGAACATGAACGGGCGCAGGTAGAGGCTGGCGTCCTCGTGCTCGGGGATCCAGTCCTGGTCGATCTCGACCAGCCGGCGCAGCGACTCCACGAACGTCTCCGGCGGCAGCTCGGGCATGGCCATCCGCTTGGCCGAGGCGACGAAGCGGGCCGCGTTCGCCTCCGGGCGGAACATGGTGACCGCGCCGTCGCCGGTCCGGTAGGCCTTCAACCCCTCGAAGATCTCCTGCGCGTAGTGCAGGACCGCGGCGGCCGGGTCCATCGGGATCGGCGCACGGGCCTCCACCCGGGCGTCGTACCAGCCCTTCCCCTCGGCGTACCGGATCGTCACCATGTGGTCGGTGAACACCCGACCGAACCCGGGATTCGCCAGCAGGGCGGCCCGGTCGGCGGCGGATACCGGCGCGGGATTCGGACGGATCTCGAAATCGAGCTTGTCACCACCGCTCATCGCGCTGACCTCCCTGCGGGTCCCACGGCATGCGGGATCGCACGCCGACGTCTCTGGTGCCAGAAACTTACCCCGAACGGTCGTTCAGCGGATAGCTCCGCCCCGACAGATCGAGACCACCGGATGGCGCTGCGGCCGGCCGGCGGCGCGGTCCCGGGACACGGGTCCGGCGGCCCGTACCCGGGCCTTCCACGGCCCGGGTCAGGCTACGGCGTACCCGGCGAGCCGGTCGCCGACCTCCTCGGTGCGCAGCGGGGCCCCCGGCGTCCGGCCGGCCAGCTCGGTGGCGACGGCGGCGGTGACCCGGGCGGCGGCCTCGACGTGCCCGAGCTGGTCGAGCAGGAGCGCGGCGGAGAGCACGGCCGCGACCGGGTCGGCGACGCCCTTGCCGGCGATGTCCGGCGCGGAGCCGTGCACCGGCTCGAACATCGACGGGTAGCGCCCCTCCGGGTTGATGGAACCGCTGGCGGCCAAGCCGATGCCACCGGTCACCGCGGCGGCGATGTCGGTGAGGATGTCGCCGAAGAGGTTGTCGGTGACCACCACGTCGTACCGCTGCGGGTTGGTCACGAGGAACATCGCGGCGGCGTCGACGTGCTGATATTCGGTGGTCACGTCGGGGTGCTCGGCGGCGACCGCCTCGAAGGCGCGCGCCCACAGCGAGCCGGCGTGGGTCAGCACGTTGGTCTTGTGCACCAGGGTCACCTTGCGCCGCTCTCGGCGGCGGGCCCGGGCGAAGGCGTCCCGGATCACCCGCTCCACGCCGTGCCGGGTGTTCAGGCTCTCCTCGGTGGCCACCTCGGCCGGGGTGTTCCGGTGCAGCGAGCCGCCGGCGCCGGCGTACAGGCCCTCGGTGCCCTCGCGGACCACGACCAGGTCGACCTCGCCCGGCTTCACCGCGGCCAGCGGGCCGGCGATGCCCGGCCAGAGCCGGGACGGGCGGAGGTTGACGTACTGGTCGAAGGCGAACCGGAGCTTGAGCAGCAGGCCCCGCTCCAGCACGCCCGGCGGCACGGTCGGGTCGCCGACCGCGCCGAGCAGGATGGCGTCGTGCCCGGCCAGCTCGTCGAGGACGGAGTCGGGCAGCACCTCGCCGGTGCGGTGGTACCGGGCCGCGCCGAGGTCGTACCCGGTGGCCTCCACCCCGGGGAGCACGGCGTCGATGACCTTGCGGGCCTGGCCGACCACCTCGGGTCCGATCCCGTCCCCGGCCACCACCGCGATCCGTGCCACCTGGCGCTCCTCACCTCGTCGTTCTGCGCAACGGTACGTCGCCGTCCCGGTTCCCGGTACGCGTCTTCCACCATTCGGGAAGCTGGAACACACAGGATGCTTTCAGGTGTCATTCATGGGGCGATCAACTCCAGCCCCTAGGGTCAGGTGCGAGCGGGTCGACGGGGGCCCGGGACCGGCTTCGCCGCGACGCTGCGGCGTCGCCAGCGAGGAGCGGGTGCCATGCGGATCGACGAGCAGCGACGGGCGGCCTGGCCGAACGAGCAGCCCCGGACCCGGTGGATCGACCAGTCCGCCTTCGTCCACCGCCGCCCCGACCTGCGTCTCGGCGCCCGCAGCCACCGGCTGGACCGGACCGGCGCCGCGGTCGCCGACCGGATCAGCGTCCAGCACACCGTCCGCACCTCCACCGCCGAGTACACGCTGCTGCTCAACGCCCCCGAGTGGCTCGGCCGACGCGGGGTCGGGGAGGCGCTGCGCGACGCGGTCGCCGAGCTGCGCGCCGTCGACCTCACCTACGGCCCGAACCGGCCGGACAGCCTGGTCTCCAAGCTGCGGCGGGGGGAGATCAGCCCCGAGTCGTATCCCCCGCTGGCCGACCTGGTGGACCGCTGCGCCGCCATGCGGGCGGCCACCGACGGCTGGTTCGACGCCTGGGCGGTGCCCGGCGGCTTCGACCCGGGCGGCCTGCTCGGTGGCTGGGCGGTGGAGCGGGCCGCGGCCCGGCTGCGCGCCGCCGGCGTGCACGACTACGCGGTGCTCTGCGGCGCCGACCTGACCGTACGCGGCCACGCCGCGCACGGCGGCCCGTGGCGGGTGGCCGTGCACCACCCCACGGACGCCCGCCGGGCGCCGCTGATGCTGGAGATGACCGCCGGCGCGGTGGGCACCTCAGGGGTGACCGGGCGCCGGGGCCATGTGGTGGACCCGCACACCGGCGAGCCGGCCGACCAGCTCGTCTCCGCCACGGTGGTGGGGCCGGATCTCGCGGTCGCCGACGCCTACGCCACCGCGCTCTACGCGGCCGGGCCGGCCGGGCTGGCCTGGTTCCGCACCGGCTCGGACTACCGGGCGCTCTTCACCCACCGTCGACGCTGAGCGCCGGGCCCTCCGCCGCCCCGCCTTCGCATCCGGGACGCGGTCCGCGATCGGCCCCCACGGTCTCGGCAACGACCGTGGGGGCCGGTCAGCGACGAGTGCGCGTGGCTCGCGCATTCGAGGGGTGCGGACTGGTGGGCCGGACGAACGACCGCGCCACCCGAAGACGGGCCGGAGTCTCAACTCAGCCAGTGACCGCACCGGTACGCTAGCGAATCGACGCAACTCGACGCAAGAGTCTCCACAGCGGACCGCCGCCGCGGCTCGATCGGTCGACACGCGGTCAACCTGCGGTGGGGCAGGGGTGACGGCGCGGAGCGGGGATGGCACGCTGTCCGCCGTGAGTTTCGATCTGAGTGTGTGGGCCCTCCCACCCGGGGCCACGCCCGACGACGTCCGGGCGGCGGTGCAGCGGTGCCGCGAGGGACGGCACGGCGAGCGGCACCCCGACCCGCGGGTGGTCGGCTTCTACCGGGCGATCACCGGCGCCTATCCGGACCGCCCGGCCGGCCCGGGCAGCCCCTGGGAGGTCGCCCCGCTGCACACGGCCGCCGATCACGTGGCGATGCACCTGCTGCCCACCTGCGAGGACCAGGTGCTGCTCGACATCGAGCGGCTGGCCGGCGAGCACGACCTGATGCTCTTCGACCCGCAGGACGGCTCGGTCTACGCGCCACCGGCCCGCGTCGCCCCCTGACCGCGGAAGACGAAGGGCCCGGCCGTCCGGCCGGGCCCCGATCCGCCCTGTCCGGACCTACTCGTCGCGCAGGTCGGCGGCGCTGGCCGCGACCGCGCCGATCGAGTCGGCGGCCGAGCTGAGCAGGTCGGCGCCGAGCGCCTGGTCGACGGTGAGCGTCATCAGCGTCTCGCCACCGGCCTCCCGCCGCGCGACCTGCATGGCGGCGATGTTGACGCCGGCCTCGCCGAGCAGGGTGCCGACGGTGCCGACCACGCCCGGCCGGTCGACGTAGCGCAGGAAGACCAGGATGCCCTCCGCGCCGATCTCCACGTCGAAACCGTCCACCTCGGTCAGCTTGATGACGTCCCGGGTGCCGGTGTGGGTCACCGTGCCGGAGACGCTGACCGTCCGGCCGTCCGGCAGCGCACCGCGCACCGTCACCAGGTTGGGGTGCTCCACGGTCTCGGCCTGGGTGCTCAGCGCCACCTCCACGCCGCGTTCGGCGGCCAGGTGCGGCGCGTTCACGTAGGTGACCTGCTCCTCCACCACCGAGCTGAACAGCCCCTTGGTGGCGGCGAGCTTGAGCACCGAGACGTCGTGGTTGACGATGTCGCCGCGCACCTCGACGGTGACGCTGGCGGCCACCCCGCCGGCCACCGCGGTGAAGGCCCGGCCCAGCTTCTCGGCCAGCGGCAGCAGCGGCCGGACGTCCTCCGCGACCACACCGCCGGCCTGCACGTTCACCGCGTCCGGCACGAACTCGCCCTGCAGCGCCAGCTTGACGCTCTTCGCCACGGCGAGGCCGGCCTTGTCCTGCGCCTCGTGGGTGGACGCACCCAGGTGCGGGGTGGCCACCACGTTGTCGAAGGCGAACAGCGGCGAGGAGGTGCAGGGCTCCTTGGCGTACACGTCGACGCCGGCGCCGGCGACCCGGCCCTCGGCGATCGCGTCGGCCAGGGCCTGCTCGTCGACCAGGCCGCCGCGGGCGGCGTTGACGATCCGGACGCCCGGCTTGACGATCGCCAGCTCCTTCTCGCCGATCAGGCCCACCGTCTCCGGCGTCTTGGGCAGGTGGATCGAGATGAAGTCGCTCTCCCGCAGCAGCTCCTCCAGCCCGACCAGGCGGACCCCGAGCTGGGCCGCGCGGGCCGGCTGGATGTACGGGTCGTACGCGATGAGCCGGGTGCCGAACGCGGCGATGCGCTGCGCGAACAGCACGCCGATCCGGCCGAGGCCGACGACGCCCACGGTCTTGCCCTGGATCTCGACGCCGGTGTACTTCGACCGCTTCCACTCCCCCGCCTTCAGCGCGGAGCTGGCGCTGGCGGTGTTCCGCGCGACGGCGAGCAGCAGCGCGACGGCCTGCTCGGCGGCGGAGACGATGTTGGAGGTCGGCGCGTTGACGACCATGACGCCGCGCGCGGTGGCGGCCGGCACCTCGACGTTGTCCAGGCCGACGCCGGCGCGGGCGACCACCTTCAGCCGCGGCGCGGCCGCGATCGCCTCGGCGTCGATCTGGGTGGCACTGCGTACGATCACCGCGTCGGCCTCGGAGAGGGCGGAGAGCAGGGCCGGGCGGTCGGTGCCGTCGACGTGGCGCACGTCGAAGTCGTGCGCGAGCACCTCGATGGCGGCGGGTGCGAGTTCTTCGGCGATCAGTACGACAGGATTCATCGGTCCTCGTAGACGCTCGGTATCGGTCGGCCCGGGGCGTCGGGACGCCGCGCTGCGCCCTGCGCTGATCCGTGCCATGGCCGTCAGGTGCCGATTACGCACCTAGGAAGGATCGTAGGGGGCGGTTCCGGCGGTGTGCCCCGGACCGCGGGGTGAGCGCCCTCACACAGCCCCCGCCCCACGCCCGCCGCACGCCCGCCCCACGTCCGCCCCACGTCCGTCACCCCCGGTTCACCCGCCGGGCCGCGCTCGGGGCCCGCTCGTGCCCCTTCCGGGCCAGGCCGGTCCCGGGCGGGCCACCGGGCCCCGCGGGCCGAGGCGTCGGTCACCCGGTCCCACCTGATGGACGAGATCAACTCGGACTGCGGCATCCCGGGCCCACGCGGCGCGGGGACACCCCGGGATGCCGCACCCCGAGTCGATCAACGCGGACGGGCGGGCCGGGGGCGGGCATGGGCGCGGCCCGCGACCGGACGCCGGGGAGAGCGTCGGGTCGCGGGCCGCGGTACCCCCGTGCGGGGATGCTCGTCAGGCGGTCTCGGTGATGGGCCGGTCCACCCAGCTCATCATGGCCCGCAGCTTCTGCCCGGTCTCCTCGATCGGGTGCGCCGCGCCCTCCGCCCGCCACTTGGCGAAGTTCGGCCGGCCGGCCTCGTCCTCGGCCACCCACTCACGGGCGAACTCGCCGGACTGGATCTCGCCGAGGATCTTGCGCATCTCCTCCTTGACCCGGGAGTCGATGACCCGGGGGCCGCGGGAGAGGTCGCCGTACTCGGCGGTGTCCGAGATGCTGTAGCGCATCCGGGCGATGCCGCCCTCGTACATCAGGTCGACGATCAGCTTCAGCTCGTGCAGGCACTCGAAGTAGGCCACCTCGGGGGCGTAGCCGGCCTCGGTGAGCACCTCGAAGCCGGTCTGCACCAGCGCCGCCGCGCCGCCGCAGAGCACCGCCTGCTCGCCGAAGAGGTCGGTCTCGGTCTCCTCGGTGAAGGTGGTCCTGATCGCCCCGGCGCGGGTGCCGCCGATCGCCTTGGCGTACGCCAGGGCCAGGCCGAAGGCGTTGCCGCTGGCGTCCTGCTCGACGGCGACCAGGCAGGGCACACCCTTGCCGTCGACGTACTGGCGGCGGACCAGGTGACCGGGGCCCTTCGGGGCGACCATCGCCACGTCCACGTCCGCCGGGGGCTTGATCAGGCCGTACCGGATGTTGAAGCCGTGCCCGAAGAAGAGCGCCTTGCCGGGGGCCAGGTTGGGCGCGATCGACTCCGCGTACAGGCCGCGCTGCGCGGTGTCCGGCGCCAGGATCATGATCACGTCGGCCTCGGCCGCCGCCTCGGCCGGGGTGAGCACCCGCAGGCCCTGCTCCTCGGCCTTCGGCCGGCTCTTGGAGCCGGCGGGCAGGCCGATCACCACGTCGACGCCCGAGTCGCGCAGCGACAGCGCGTGGGCGTGACCCTGGCTGCCGTACCCGATCACGGCGACCTTGCGGGCCTGGATCAGGCCCAGGTCGGCGTCATCGTCGTAGTACACCTCAACGCTCATTGACTTCCCTTTCGTACGACGGCGCCCGGCGGCCCGTCGTGAATCCGTGCGGTGCGGGTCCGGGTGGCGCGACGCCGCGCCCCCGGGTCGTGCTCAGGCGGCGCGCAGGGCGGGGCCGGCGGTGATCGAACGCGAGCCGCGCCCGATCGCCACGGTGCCGGACTGGACCATCTCCTTGATGCCGAAGGGCTCCAGGTCCCGCAGCAGCGCGTCGAGCTTGTCCGGGGTGCCGGTGGCCTCGATGGTCAGCGTGTCCGGGGCGACGTCGACCACCCGGGCGCGGAACAGGTTCACCGTCTCCAGCACCTGCCCGCGGGCGTTGCGGTCCGCCCGGACCTTGACCAGCAGCAGCTCCCGGGCCACCGAGACCTGCGGGTCCAGCTCCACGATCTTCAGTACGTTGACCAGCTTGTTGAGCTGCTTGGTGACCTGCTCCAGCGGGGACGACTCGGCGTTGACCACGATGGTGATCCGGGAGACGTCCGGGTTCTCGGTCTCCCCGACGGCGAGGCTGTCGATGTTGAAGCCCCGCCGGGAGAACAGCCCCGACACCCGCGCCAACACGCCCGGCTTGTTCTCGACAAGCACCGACAAGGTGTGCATCGTCATGGCTGTGCCTTCCTCGTCATGCCCTCATGGCCCTCGCTGCGCTCGGTGCATTCGGTCATGACCGGCGCCTTCCTCGTCATGCCCTCATGGCCCTCGCTGCGCTCGGTGCATTCGGTCATGACTAGAGCTCGTCCTCGTCGAAGTCGGGGCGGACGCCCCGGGCGAACATGATCTCGTCGTTGCTGGTGCCGGCGGCCACCATCGGCCAGACCATGGCGTCCTTGCCGACCACGAAGTCGATGACCACCGGAGCGTCGTTGATCTCCATGGCGGCCGCGATGGTCTTGTCCACGTCGGCGGCGTTCTCGCAGCGCAGGCCCACGCAGCCGAGCGCCTCGGCCAGCTTGACGAAGTCCGGGATGCGGTGCTTGTGGGTGCCCAGCTCGGTGTTGGAGTAGCGCTCCCCGTAGAACAGGGTCTGCCACTGCCGGACCATGCCCAGGTTGCCGTTGTTGATCACGGCGACCTTGATCGGGATGCCCTCCAGGGCGCAGGTGGCCAGCTCCTGGTTGGTCATCTGGAAGCAGCCGTCGCCGTCCACCGCCCAGACCGTGGTGTCCGGCTTGCCGACCTTGGCGCCCATCGCCGCCGGGACGGCGTACCCCATGGTGCCGAGGCCGCCGGAGTTGAGCCAGGTGTACGGCTTCTCGTAGGAGATGAACTGGCTGGCCCACATCTGGTGCTGGCCGACGCCCGCCACGTAGACGGTGTCCGGGCCGGCGATCTCGCCCAGCCGCTTGATCACGTACTGCGGCGAGAGGGTGCCGTCGGCCGGCTCCTCGTAGCCCAGCGGGTACCGCTTGCGCAGGTCGTCGAGCTGGGTCCACCAGTCGGCGAGCTCGGCGGCCGGGCGGGCCGCCCGCTCGGTGGTGACCGCGGCGATCAGCTCGTCGATCACGTGCTTGGCGTCGCCGACGATCGGCACGTCCGCGTGCCGGTTCTTACCGATCTCGGCGGGATCGATGTCGGCGTGCACGACGGTGGCGTCCGGGGCGAACGAGTCAAGCCGGCCGGTGACCCGGTCGTCGAAGCGGGCGCCGAGCGCGACGATCAGGTCGGCCTTCTGCAGGCCGTAGACCGCCGCGACGGTGCCGTGCATGCCGGGCATGCCCAGGTGCTGCCGGTGCGAGTCGGGGAACGCGCCGAGCGCCATCAGGGTGGTGACCACCGGGATGCCGGTCAGCTCGGCCAGCCGGCGCAGCCCCTCGGTGGCACCGGCCTTGAGCACGCCGCCGCCGACGTAGAGCACCGGGCGGCGGGCGGTGGACATCAGCCGGGCCGCCTCGCGGATCTGCTTGCCGTGCGGGTGCAGGGTCGGCCGGTAGCCGGGCAGGTCCAGGGTGGGCGGCCAGGCGAAGGTGGTCGGCGCCTGGAGGACATCCTTGGGAATGTCCACCAGCACCGGGCCGGGCCGTCCGGTCGAGGCCAGGTGGAACGCCTCGGCGAGGACCCGCGGGATCTCGTCGGCGGTCTGGACCAGGAAGTTGTGCTTGGTGATCGGCAGGGTGATGCCCTGGATGTCCGCCTCCTGGAAGGCGTCCGTGCCGATCGAGGGGCGGGCGACCTGGCCGGTGATCGCCACCAGCGGCACCGAGTCCATGTACGCGTCGGCGATCGGGGTGACCAGGTTGGTCGCGCCCGGGCCGGAGGTGGCCATGCAGACGCCCACCTTGCCGGTGGCCTGGGCGTAGCCGGTGGCGGCGTGCCCGGCGCCCTGCTCGTGGCGGACCAGGATGTGCCGGACGGTGGAGTCGTAGAGCGGGTCGTACGCCGGCAGGATCGCGCCGCCCGGGATGCCGAAGACGACGTCGACGCCGAGCGCCTCGAGCGACCGCACCAGCGAGCCGGCGCCGGAGACCTGCGCCGGGGCGGCCTGCCGTACGGCCGGGGCGGCCGGGGCGGACGCGGTGCGGGGGGTGGGGGCGTGGTCGGTGTCACCCGCCGGCTCGGCGGCCGGGCGGGCTCGCCGGGCGGAGTGGGCGAGGGTCTCGGGCGTGGGTCTCGTCATGGCGGTTCAGGCCTTCGGCTGGAGTGGGTGATGCGCTTGTCTGCGGTGGGACGCGGGCGCCCCGGCGATGGTCCGACGGCAACAAAAAAGCCCACGTGCAGATGCACGGGGCCAGCGCACTCTCGATGGCGGAGAGTGCGCTCAGGTAAGTACTCGCAGCGACCGGTTCGACGACATGGGGCTAAGCCTGACGCATCTCACGCGATGAGTCAACTGATCCCACATTCTGGTGCACGGACGTGGGCGTGTCGGGCCCGGACGCGCTCTCGACCGTCGGCGCCACCTGCGAAGATCCCTCGATGGAGGTACGCGGGGCGGGCACCGACCGGGGTGGATTGGACCGCAGTCGGGGCAGCAGCGGCGACGGGGTGGACCGCACCGGCGGGGCCGGTGGGGGCGGGGGCAGCGTGGCCGGCCGCGCCCCCGGCGAGCTGGCCGCCTCCAGCATCGCCTCCAGGTGCTCGGCCGGTACTCCCCAGCCGAAGAGCGCGCCCTGACCGAACCGGCAGCCCGCCGCGACCACGGCGGCCAGCTCGGTCGGGTTGGTGACGCCCTCGGCGATCACCTCCAGGCCGAAGTGGTGCCCGAGGCGCAGCGCGATGTCCACCATCGGGGCGAACGCCGGGCCGTCCCGGCCCACCGGCCGGACCGGCTCGTGCTCGGCGACCAGGCTGTGGTCGAGCTTCAGGATGTCGATCGGCAGCCGGCGCAGCTGGCCCAGCGAGGAGTAGCCGGCCCCGAAGTCGTCCAGCGCGATCCGCACGCCGGTGCGGCGCAGCGCGCTGAGCCGGCGGATCAGCTCGTCCAGGTCGGTGGCGACCGCGTGCTCGGTGACCTCCAGCACCAGCCGCTGCGGCGGTACGTGGTGGGCGCGCAGCGCCTCGGCGACCTGGACCACGTACTCCGGGGCGTGCAGCTCGCGCGGGGACACGTTCACCGAGACCCAGACGTCGTGCCCGTCGGCCAGCCAGCGGGAGAGCTGGTAGCAGGCCTGGTGCAGCACCCACGCGCCGAGCTTCGAGATCATCCCGCACTCCTCGGCGAGCGGGATGAACTCGTCCGGCCGGACGTTGCCCAGCTCGGGGTGGTGCCAGCGGAGCAACGCCTCCGCCCCCACCGGGCGGACCGAGGGCAGCGAGGCCACCGGCTGGAACACCAGGCGCAGCTCGTCGCGCTCGATCGCCCCGCGCAGCTCGTGCTCCAGCCTGGTCCGCCGGCTCAGCAGGTGGTCGTAGGTGGCGTCGTAGCGCTCGATCCGGTTCTTGCCCCGCTGCTTGGCGTAGCGCAGCGCCAGGTCGGCGTTGCGCAGCAGCAGCTCGACGTCGGTCTCCCCGGTGTCGGCGGCCACCCCGATGCTGACCGAGAGGAAGACCGGCCCGTCCGGCTCCTCGTACGGGCGGCCGAGCACCCCGAGCAGCCGCTCGGCGACCGGGCCCGGGTCGCTGCCGCCGGGCATCAGCACCGCGAACTCGTCGCCGCCGAGCCGGGCGGCCAGGTCCCCGGGGCGCAGGTTGCCGCGCAGCCGCCGGCCGACCTCGGCCAGCACCGCGTCGCCGACGTCGTGGCCGCGCATGTCGTTGACGTTCTTGAAGCCGTCCAGGTCCATCCCGAGCAGCACGCAGGGCAACCCCGCCTCGGCGCACCGGTGCAGCGCCCGCAGCAGCCCGCGCCGGTTGGCCAGGCCGGTCAGCGGGTCGGTGTGCGCCAGCTCCCGGAAGTGCGCCTCCCGCTCGGCCAGCCGGCCGGCGTAGCCGCGCACGTCGTTGAGGGCCAGGTACTGCCGGGTCACCAGGGCGAAGCCCTCGACGCTGCCGGCCACGATGCCGAACGCGTCGAACCGGCCGCCCTGGGCGAGGTGGTACATCGCCGAGGCGGCCATCGCGAACATCGGCACGAAGGCGTACTCGCCGTCGCGGCGGATCAGGTCGACGTCGACCTGGCCGGGCAGGTCGACCCGGTGCACGGCCACGGCCACGGCGAGCAGGCCGGTGGCGAGCAGCGCGGCGCCGGTGGCCGCCATGCCCGGACCGGCCTGGCAGAGCCCGGCGGACAGGCCCAGGCCGCCGGCGGTCACCCCGGTCACCCCGGCCCCGAGCAGGGCGAGCCGGCCGCGCGGCGGCACGGCCCGGAGCACCATGATCAGGGTGAGCCCGGCGGCCAGCGCGGCGCTCACCGTGGCCAGCACGATCGGTACGCAGGCCATCGGGGTCACCGCGCCGAGCAGCCGGGTGGGCTCGGTGAAGACCACCCAGCCGACGAACCAGAGCGCGCTGGCCATGATCAGGCCATCCAGCAGCAGGCGGGCGGTGGCGGCCCGGGTGGCCGCCGCGCCGAGCAGCCGGAGCAGCGCCACGCCGAGGGCCATCCCGCTGATCGTGGTGCCGACCGAGACCAGGGTCGCCCACCCGGTGCGCTGCCCCTGCTGGTGCGCCCAGTGGTCGCTGGCGGCCAGCGCGCCGGTGAGCCCGGCCAGCAGGCTGAGCAGCGCACCGCCGGCGGCCGCGGCGAGCAGCGCGTACGCCGGTCGGTGCGGGCCGCCCCGACGGCGGGCGGACGCGGCCAGCAACGCGGTGCCGCCGACGGCGACGAGCCCGCTCAGCACCGCGGCGGCGAGCATGCCCGGGGGGAAGTGCACGACCTCAACTGTGCCGGATGCGCGCACTCCGTGGGGCACCGGGTGCGCAACTGTTGGGACACGGTGCGCATGCCCTGGGGGCGCCGCGCCGACGGTGCCAGACTGGTGGACATGCCTGAGCTGCGGTCGAGGACCTCCACCCACGGTCGGACGATGGCCGGTGCCCGTGCCCTGTGGCGGGCCACCGGGATGACCGACGACGACTTCGGCAAGCCGATCGTCGCCATCGCCAACAGTTTCACCCAGTTCGTCCCCGGTCACGTACACCTCAAGGACCTCGGCGGCCTGGTCGCCGACGCGGTGGCCGAGGCCGGCGGGGTGGGCCGGGAGTTCAACACCATCGCCGTCGACGACGGCATCGCGATGGGGCACGGCGGGATGCTCTACTCGCTGCCCAGCCGGGAGCTGATCGCCGACGCGGTGGAGTACATGGTCAACGCGCACTGCGCGGACGCCCTGGTCTGCATCTCCAACTGCGACAAGATCACCCCGGGCATGCTGCTGGCCGCGCTGCGGCTGAACATCCCGACGGTGTTCGTCTCCGGCGGCCCGATGGAGGCCGGCAAGACGGTGGCGATCGAGGGCGTGGTGCACTCCAAGATCGACCTGATCGACGCCATGATCGCGTCCTCGAACGAGGCGGTCACCGACGACCAGCTCGGCGAGATCGAGCGCTCCGCCTGCCCGACCTGCGGCTCCTGCTCCGGCATGTTCACCGCCAACTCGATGAACTGCCTCACCGAGGCGATCGGCCTCGCCCTGCCCGGCAACGGCTCGACCCTGGCCACCCACGCGGCCCGCCGGTCGCTCTTCGTCGAGGCCGGCCGCACCGCCGTGGAGATCGCCAAGCGCTGGTACGAGGGGGACGACGCCTCCGTGCTGCCCCGCGCGATCGCCGGCCGGGCCGCGTTCGAGAACGCCGTCGCCCTCGACGTGGCGATGGGCGGCTCCACCAACACCGTGCTGCACCTGCTCGCCGCCGCCCGCGAGGCGGAGCTGGACTTCAGCGTGGCCGACATCGACGCCATCTCCCGCCGGGTGCCCTGCCTGGCCAAGGTCGCGCCGAACTCGCCGCAGTACCACATGGAGGACGTGCACCGGGCCGGCGGCATCCCGGCCATCCTCGGCGAGCTGGACCGCGCCGGCCTGCTCAACCGGGACGTGCACGCCGTGCACTCCCCCAGCCTGGCCCGGTGGCTCGCCGACTGGGACGTCCGCGGCGGCTCGGCGACCCGCGAGGCCGTCGAGCTGTTCCACGCCGCCCCCGGCGGCGTGCGCACCACCGAGCCCTTCTCCACCACCAACCGCTGGTCGTCACTGGACACCGACGCGGCGGGCGGCTGCGTGCGGGACCGGGAGCACGCGTACAGCGCGGACGGCGGGCTGGCCATCCTGTTCGGTAACCTGGCACCGGACGGCTGCGTGGTGAAGACCGCCGGGGTTTCCGAGGAGTGCCTGACCTTCCGCGGGCCGGCCAAGGTCTACGAGTCGCAGGACGACGCGGTGTCGGCGATCCTGGCCAAGGAGATCGTCGCCGGCGACGTGGTGGTGATCCGGTACGAGGGCCCGAAGGGCGGCCCCGGCATGCAGGAGATGCTCTACCCCACCTCGTTCCTCAAGGGCCGCGGGCTGGGCCGGTCCTGCGCGCTGCTCACCGACGGCCGCTTCTCCGGCGGCACCTCCGGGCTGTCCATCGGCCACGTCTCCCCGGAGGCGGCCTCGGGCGGCCTGGTCGCGCTGGTGCGCGCGGGCGACGAGATCGTCATCGACATCCCCGCCCGGTCGATCCAGCTGAACGTGCCGGACGACGTGCTCCAGGCGCGCCGGGTGGAGGAGGAGAAGCGCGACCGCCCGTACACTCCGGCCGACCGGCAGCGGCCGGTGTCCGCCGCCCTGCGCGCGTACGCCTCGATGGCCACCTCGGCCAGCGACGGCGCGTACCGGCGGGTGCCGGAGTGAAAGGAGGGGCCCCCTGCTAACGCCTACGGCATAGCAGGGGCCCCTTCCTAACGCCGTTCCCAGGGACACCGACCGCCGGGACGAGCCCGCGTACGCGGTGCTCACCGACGCCGAGCGGTGGGAGCTGCTGGCCGGTCTGGGCGCCCTGCCCGGCTAGGCGGGGCGTCCGTGAGGGCGACCGCCCGGGCGTGCCGGATGGCGGCCGGGGTGTCCGGGAAGACCAGGCCGTCGCGGCGCAGCTCGTCGGCGACGCCGAGGGTGCTGAGCACCTGGTCGTGGCCGGGGGTGATGCCGGAGATCAGCACGGTGATCCCCCGGCCGCGCAGCCGGGCGATGGCGTCGCCGAGCACCTGCGCGCCGGTGGCGTCGATGGTGGACACCCGGGACATCCGCAGGATCACCACCCGGACGTCGGCCACCTCGGCCAGCTCCAGCAGGAAGGTGTGCGCGGCGGCGAAGAAGAGCGGCCCGTCCAGCCGGTACGCGACGATGTGCTCGGCGAGCAGGGCGTGCTCCTCGGCGCTGTGCTCGCCCTGGTCGAGCGGCACCTGTTCGAGCCGGGCGCTGCGGGCCACCGCGCGCAGGGCGAGGACGACCGCCACGGCGAGCCCGACCACCACCGCGGTGACCAGGTCCCAGATCACCGTGACCGCGAAGGTCAGCACCAGCACCACCGCGTCGGCCCGGGTGGCCCGCACCAGCGCCAGCAGGGAGGCCGCCTCCACCATCCGGACGGTGGTGGCGAGCAGCACCCCGGCCAGGGCGGCGAGTGGGATGCGGCCGACCAGCGGGGCGGCGGCGAGGACGATCGCGGCGAGGGCGACGGCGTGGGTGAGCGCGGCGAGCTTGGAGGACGCCCCGGCCCGCACGTTCACCGCGGTACGGGCGATGGCGGCGGTGGCGGGGGTGCCGCCGAACAGCGGGGCGGCCAGGTTGGCCAGGCCCTGGCCGAAGAGTTCCCGGTCGGGATCGTGCCGCTGGCCGACGGTCATCCCGTCCGCCACGGTCGCGGAGAGCAGGCTCTCCAGGGCGGCCAGCGCGGCGACCGCGACGGCGCTGGGCAGCAGCGTGCCCAGCGCGCCGACGTCCACGAAGTCCAGCGACGGCGCGGGCAGCCCCTGCGGCAGGGTGCCGATCCGGACCAGGTCGATCGGGGCCAGTTCGGCGAGGACCGTGGCGGCGGCCACCCCGAGCAGGGAGAACGGCACCGCGGGCCGCCACCGGGCGCCGAGGAGCATCAGCGCCGCCACGCCGAGGGCGACCGCGACGGCGACGGGCCGGGGGTGTACGGCGAACCGGACGACCGCGTCGGCGGCCACCGCCCAGACCTTCTCGCCGTGAGCGTCGGTGACGCCGAGCGCGGCCGGCACCTGTTGCAGGGCGATGACCACGGCGATGCCGGCGGTGAAGCCCTCGATCACCGGGGCCGGCAGGTAGCGGACGTACCGGCCGAGGCGGGCCAGGGCCAGGGCGATCAGCAGCAGCCCGGCCAGCGCGCCGACCATCAGCACACCCTCGGCGCCGAAGCGCTGCACCACCGGCACCAGCACCACGGTCATCGCCCCGGTGGGGCCGGAGACCTGCAGGTTGGACCCGCCGAAGACCGCCGCGACGGCCCCGGCGACCACGGCGGTGACCAGGCCCGCCGTCGCGCCGAGGCCGGAGGTGACGCCGAAGGCGAGCGCCAGGGGCAGCGCCACCACGGCCACGGTGAGCCCGGCGAGGAGGTCCCGCCGCGGCGAGCGGCGGGCGCTCGTCCAGTCGGCCCGCCCGGGCAGCAGCCCGAGGATCCGCTCCCGGGCGGCGTCCAGCGCCGTCGCGCGGCCCCGGGGAGCGTGCTCGATCGTCTCGCTGCTCACCGGTCCGTCCCGGAGGCGCGGAGTTCGTCGAGGAGGGCGTCCCGGTCGGTGAGCACCGCGCCGAGGATGCGTCGGCCGGCGGCGAGCAGGTCGGCCACGTCCGGGGTGCTGAGCGCGTACATCACCAGCGGCCCGTCCCGGTACGAGGTGACCATGCCGGCGCGGCGGAGCACGGCGAGCTGCTGGGAGAGGTTGGACGCCTCGACGTCGATGGCGGCCAGCAGGTCACGGACCGGCTTCGGCCCGTCCTGGAGCAGTTCGAGCACCCGGATCCGGACCGGGTGGCCGAGAGTGCGGAACAGCTCCGCCTTCGCCTGGTACAGCGGCACCGACATGAACATCCCTCCCCGAGACCTTGAAGACTTTAGCACTTGCAGAATTCTTCAAGTCGCAGGGACAAGGTCATCCGGAGGCCCGGCGGAGGCCGCCGGGGACACCGACATGTCTCAGCGACATGATCATGTCGCTGAGACATGTCGGTCCCAGGAGGTCGCGCCGCCACACCGGCACCGATCCGGCGCCGGTGTGGCGGTCCCGGCTCACTCGGCCCGGAGGTTATCCAGGTCGTGGGTGCCCGGGCTGACCCAGATGAGCACCCCGCGGACGTCGGCCAGGGCCGAGGTGTCGCAGGACATCTGGTTGAGCAGGTCCACCTCCACCGTGGTGGTGGTGCCCTGGCCCACCCAGCCGAAGGCCGACTGGCACCAGGCGAACCCGGAACCGGTCTGCAGGGCGATGGCCGTCGAGGTGCCGGCCGTGGCCGAGGTGCGCAGGTCGTACCGGAGGGTGGCCTTGGCGGACAGGTCGACCGGGGCGGGCAGGGTCACCCCGAACCAACCGCCGCCGGTGGCCGCCACCTCCAGCCCGTACGCCCCGTCGGTGTGGAAGGCGGCGGTCTGCGCCACCGTGCCGGCGTCGGTCTGCCAGCTGCCGGGTGCCCAGCCCTCGACCCCGGTCTCCCAGGACGCGAGCCGGATCGGGTCCCCGGGCGCCGGCTTGACGGTGACGGTCAGGTCGGCGACGTTCGACACCCGGCCCGCGGCGTCCCGGACGGTGTAGTGCCCGGCCGCCTTGCCCTGGAACCCCTCCGCCGGGGTGAAGACGACCTCCCCGGACGCGGCCAGGGTGAAGGAGCCGCCGGGGGCGACGAACGAGCGCTGCTGGCCGTACGCCGAGGGGTCGAGGTCAACGGTGGACGGCCGCACCGGGCCGGCGTACGCGATGTCGTTGCCGGTCGGGGTGAGGGTGACCGGCGTGCCGGCCTCGGTGGTCGCGGCGTCGTGGTCGGCGACCGGCGGGCGCGGCCGGTACCCGCGCCGGATGGTCTCCGCCGCGTTGCCCAGCGTGGTGCAGACCGGGCTCGGGCAGTAGACGGTGTAGCCGTCGTAGTCCGGGTAGAGGGTGCCGTCGTCCTGGACGCCGGAGAGGATCCAGTAGAGGAGGCCGTCGCCACCGCTGCGGATCACCGCGTCGGTCCAGCGCTGGTAGACCGGGTTGCGGGTGGCCTTGTCGGCCCAGCCGAACTCGCCCAGCATGACCGGCTTGCCGATCCGCTCGGCCTCCCGGCTGTGCCGCTCGATCCAGGCCACGCCCCAGTCGGCGTCCTTGTCCCAGTGGTCGGGGTAGAGGTGGTAGCCGGCGAGGTCCACCGCGGGCAGCGCCGCAAGCGCCACCGTGTCGACGCCCTCACCGCAGTTGACCGTCCAGTCCGTCGCGGCCGGGCCGTCGCAGAAGAAGCCCTCGTCGCCGACGCCGACCAGGTGCTGCCGGTCGACCGCCTTGACGTGCCGGCTCATCTCGTCGGCCCAGGTGGTGAGGGTGGCGGTGGAGCAGGTGGGCGAGGTCGGGTACACCCCGGAGCCCTTGCAGCGCGGCTCGTTCGCCAACTCCCACGCCAGGACCGTCGGGTCGTCCCGGTAGGCCACCCCGGTCAGCGGGTTGACCCGGTTCAGCACGTGCGAGATCCAGTCCCGGTACCAGCCCCGGATCACCGGGTCGGTGTAGAAGTCGTCGTGGTACGTGCCGCCACGCCAGCGGACGTACTGGTCCATGCCGCCGAAGTCCCGCCAGTTGTTGGTCAGCGGGATCACCACCTTGACGCCGGCCCGCCGGGCGGCCCAGAGCACGTAGTCCAGGCGCTGCAACCCGTCCGGGCCGTCGTTGTAGGCCGGCCTGGTGCCGTCCCAGTACTGGAACCACACCCCGTCGGAGGGGCCGGACACCGAGTCGGTGCCGCCCGGGGTGCCGATGTCGAGGAAGGCCCAGTGCCGCAGCACGGTGAACCCGGCCGCCTTCGCGTCGGCGAAGACGTCGTCGACCATCGTGCGGGACTTGTACTCCAGGTAGTAGTTGTTCGTCCCGGCGAACCGGAACGGCTTCCCGTCGAGGAAGAGCCGGCCGCCCTCGCGCACCACGAACCCGCTGTCGTGCCGGTCGGCCGCCGCGGCGGGCGCGCCGGCCATCCCCGTCGCCGCGAGCAGCCCGGTCAGGGCCAGCAGCACGCCGGCCAGTCGCCGCCTCATGCCGTACCTCCGGTGATGTCGTTGACGCAGCGCAGCACCGGCCGGCGGGTCAGCGCCACCGGGTCGAGCGGGGCGTCCGCGTGCACGGTGAACGTCGCCGATTCCCCCGGCAGCAGGGTGACCAGCGCCTGGTCGACCTGCGCGGCCGGGTCGAGCCGGTCCGGATACAAGGTCAGGTCGCGCAGCACCGTCCGGGCCGTCACCCGGACCCGCTGGCCGTCGCCGGCCGGCTCGACGGACGCGTCCAGCTCGGCCGCCGGCCAGTCGATCTCCCGGTCCTCGGCGAAGAACCACAGCGCCCGCTCCGCGCTGTCGCCGGCCTCCGCGACCAGCAGCTCGCGGCGGGCGTCGTCCGGCCGCGCCAGCTCCGCAGGCAGCGCCAGCACCACCGAGGAGTACGCGGGGACGTCCAGGTCGACCGAGGTCTTCGCCCTCGGCTCCCCGGCCAGGGTGAGCCGGGTGACCGTGGCCGGCGCCTGCCACGCCGAGCCGGTCTCGTTGACGGCCACCACCGCCAGTCCGCCGTCGCGTGGCTGCACGGTGAGCAGCCGGTCGGCGTACGCGCGGCGCAGCGCGTACCAGAGCGGCTTGCGCCGGCCGTCGCCGTCCACCGCCGCCCAGGAGGTGACCGGCCAGCAGTCGTTGAGCTGCCAGACGATGGTGCCGGCGCAGACCGGCCGGTGCGCGCGGAAGTGCTCGACCCCGAGCTGGATGGCCCGGGCCTGGTTGAGCTGGGTGAGGTAGTGCCAGTCGTCGAAGTCGGCGGGCGCCGGCAGGTGGGCGTCCAGGCCGCGCTGGAGCTTCCGGTCCCCGTCGATCGCCTTCTGGTGGTGGGCCATCCCCGGCGAGTCGTGGGCGAGCGGCTCGTCGGAGAGGGCCCGCCGCAGGGTCGCGTACGCCGGGGGCGCCTGGTAGCCGAACTCGGCCACGAAGCGCGGCAGGTACTCCCGGTACTTCGTGTAGTCGTCGGTGTTCCAGACGTCCCAGATGTGCATGGTGCCGTGCGCCGGGTCGTTGGGGTGGATCTCCTCGCTGCCCGACCAGGGGCTGCCCGGCCAGTAGGGCCGGGTCGGGTCCAGCTCCGCCACGATCGCGGGCAGCAGCTCCAGGTAGTAGCCCCGGCCCCAGGTGCGGCCCGCGAGGGGCTCCTGCCAGTCCCAGTCGTGCCAGCCCCAGATGTTCTCGTTGTTGCCGGTCCAGAGCACCAGCGACGGGTGGCTCGCGAGCCGGCTGACCTGTTCACGGGCCTCCGCCTCGACCTCGGTGCGGAACGGCTCCTCCTCCGGGTACGCCGCGCAGGCGAAGAGGAAGTCCTGCTGCACCAGCAGGCCGCGCTCGTCGGCCAGCTGGTAGAAGTCGTCCGACTCGTACCGGCCGCCGCCCCAGATCCGCAGCAGGTTGACGTTCGCCCCGAGGGCCTGGGCGAACCGCTCGGCCAGCCGCTGCCGGGTGACCCGGTTGGGGAACGCGTCGTCGGGGATCCAGTTGACGCCCTTGACGAAGACCGGCACGTCGTTGACGTGCAGCACGAACGGAGTGCCGTGCGCGTCGGGGGTGGTGTCCAGGCGGACCGAGCGGAAGCCGATCCGACGGGACCAGCCGTCCAGCGCCCGACCGTCCCCGGTGCGGAGGGTCACCGCCAGGTCGTGCAGGGGCTGCGCGCCGTACCCGACGGGCCACCACAGCTCGGGGTCCGCGACGGTGAGCGACGCCACGGCCGTGCGCTCCCCCGCCGGGACGGTGACCTCGACGGCCGCGCCGGCCACGGTGGCGTGCACGGTCAGCGGCGCGTCGGTCACCCGCTCGACCTCGACGTGCAGCTCCACCCGGCCGGTGCCGTCGGCGACGGTGACCAGCGGCCGCACCGACGCCAGCCGGGCCGTGGACCAGGCGTGCAACCCGATCTCCTGCCAGACGCCGGCGGTCACCACCGTCGGTCCCCAGTCCCAGCCGAAGTTGCAGGCGGTCTTGCGGATGAAGTTGAACGGCTCGGGGTACGCGTTGGGCCGGTCACCGAGCCGCTCGCGGTGCGCCTCGGCGTAGCGGTACGGCGAGTCGAAGCGGACGGCCAGCGTGTTGTCGCCGGGTCGCAGCAGTGACCCGACGGCGAACCGGTAGCCGCGGTGCTGGTTCTCGGTACGGCCGATGTCGGCGCCGTTGAGGATGACCGTGGCGACCGTGTCCAGGCCGGCGCAGACCAGGTCGACCCGGTCGTCGTCGCCGGGCTGCCAGGCGAAGGTGGTCTCGTAGACCCAGTCGGTCCGCCCGATCCAGCCGAGCCGGTTCTCGTTGTCGTCCAGGTACGGGTCGGGAATGAGGCCGGCCGCCAGCAGGTCGGTGTGCACGCAGCCGGGCACGGTGGCCGGGACCGCCTGGTCGGCGATCTCCGGCGGCACCTGCGGACCGGGTACGGCCCGCAGCACCCAACCGTCGTGCAACGTCTGCCGGGTCACGACTTCACCGCGCCTTCCATGATTCCGCGGACGATCTGGCGTCCACCGATGAACAGCATGACCAGCAGGGGGACGGTCGCGATGAACGCGCCCGCCAGCACCCGCCGGTAGATCACGTAGTTGCCACTGGCCAGGTCGGAGACCGCCACCATGGAGGTCGGGAAGTCGGTGCCGCTCAGCGTGATCAGCGGCCACTGGAAGTCGTTCCAGGTGGCCACGAAGGTGAGCAGGCCGAGCACCGCCAGGGCCGGGCGGATCGCCGGCAGCACGATGTTGGCGTACACCCGCATGGTGGTGGCGCCGTCCATCCGGGCCGACTCGACCAGCTCGTCCGGGACGGTGTTGACGATGAACTGCCGCATGTAGAACACGCCGAACGCGGTGACCAGGCCGGGGGCGATGACCGCGAGCAGGGTGCCGTTCCAGCCGAGCTTGCCCATCACGATGTAGAGCGCCACGATGCCGAGCTGGTTGGGCACGGTCAGGGTGAGCACCACGAACAGCATCAGCGCGCTGCTGCCCTTGAACCGCAGCTTGGCGAAGGCGAACCCGGCCAGGGAGCAGAAGAAGAGCACCGAGGCGGTGACCACGGTCGAGACGATGACGCTGTTGACCAGCGAGGCCGCGAAGTAGACGTCCTGGAGCGAGAAGACCTCGTCGACGTTGGTCATGAACCGGTCGCCCGGGATGATCGCCGGCGGCAGCTTCGCGAGGGCC
This sequence comes from Micromonospora solifontis, assembly GCF_003725545.1. Taxonomy (GTDB): domain Bacteria; phylum Actinomycetota; class Actinomycetes; order Mycobacteriales; family Micromonosporaceae; genus Micromonospora; species Micromonospora solifontis. The sequence goes on from NZ_RJLN01000011.1 coordinate 39,746, forward strand.
TCGTCGTTGCTGGTCGCGATGACGAACATCCAGTACAGCGGGAACGCGGCGAACAGCAGGGTCACCGCGAGGAAGAGGTAGGTCCAGAACCCGGCCGGGGTGTCCTGCGGGGCCCGGGCCATCAACCGCGGCTTGCGCCGGGCCGGGGTGGCGGTACGCGGGGGTGCCACGGCGGTCATTTGCGCCCTCCGGACAGTCGGTTCGTCAGCACGTAGTTGATGCCGGCGACGATCAGGATGATCAGGAAGAGGGCCCAGGACATCGCCGCGGCGTAGCCGAGGTTGAGGTCCTTCCAGCCGACCTTGTAGATGAGCTGGGCGATGGTCTGCCACTCGCCGTTGGGGCCGCCGGTGGCGGCCTGCGCGTTCGGGTCGAAGAGCATCGGCTCGGTGAAGAGCTGGAGCCCGCCGATGGTGGAGAGGATGACCGTGAACAGCACGACCGGCTGGATCATCGGCACGGTGATCCGCCAGAGCTGCTTCCACGGGCCGGCGCCGTCGATCGCGGCCGCCTCGTAGACGTCGCGCGGGATGGACTGCATCGCGGCCAGGTAGAGCAGGGCGTTGTAGCCGATCCACTTCCAGTTGACCATCGTGGCGACGGCGATCCAGGAGTGCAGCTTGTCGGCCCGCCAGTCGATCGGGTCGTCCGGACCGCCGAGGCCGAACAGGCCGAGCACCCAGTTGGCCATGCCGAAGTCGCGGGAGAAGAAGACGCTGAACACCATCGTCGAGGCGACGATCGGCGTGACGTACGGCAGCAGCACGCCGACCCGCCACCAGGTCTGCGCCCGCAGCCGGCGGTTGAGCAGCGAGGCGACCACGAGGGCGAGCAGCAGCTGGGGCACCGAGGAGAGCAGGAAGATGCCAAAGGTGTTGTAGAGGGCGTTCCAGAAGTCCTCGTCGCCGACGAGCTTGCTGAAGTTCGCGAAGCCCGCCCAGTACGGCAGCGTCGGGTCGTCGAGCCGGTAGTTGCGCAGCGAGACCACCGCGTTGAACAGCAGCGGGAAGAGCCCGAACACGATGAAGAGCAGGAAGAACGGCGCGATCATCAGGTACGGCATGTAGCGCATGTCGAAGCGGTACAGCCGGTTGCGCCAGGTCAGCCGCCGGTCGTCGCCCCCGGAGCGGCCGCGCCTCGGCGCGGATCGGTGGCTCGACGACGCGGGCGCGGCACGGGTGGTGGACATCGGAACACTCCAGGGCCGAGATGGGGTGACGGGTGAGGCGGTGGCGGAGCGGGTCACCGCCCGCTCCGCCACCCGTGCTGCGTCAGGAGTTGGCGGCCTTCTCGGCCTGCTTGACCGCCTCGCCCCAGGCGGCGTCCGGCTTCAGGCTCTTGTTCTGCACCCGGGTGATGACGTTCTCGACCGCGACCCGGGTCGGGCCGTTCTTCTTGCCGAGGTACTGCGGGGTGAGACCCTGGGCCATCTTCGGGAAGATCTGCCCGACCGGGGCGTTGTTGAAGAACGGGTTCTTGAAGTCGGCGATCGCCGGGTCCGAGTAGAGCGCCGGCTGCGACGGCAGGTTGCCGACCTTCTTGAAGATCTCGATCTGCTGCTCCGGCTGGACCAGCCACTCCAGCAGCTTGTACGCCTCGTCGACGTGCTTGCCCTGCTTCGGGATGGTCAGGAACGAGCCGCCCCAGTTGCCGCCGCCGCCGGGCACCGCGGCGATGTCCCACTTGCCCTGGGTGCCGGGCGCGGTGTCCTTGATGTGGCCGAGCATCCACGCCGGGCAGGCGAGCACGGCGAAGGAGCCGCTGGTGAAGCCCTTGTCCCAGTCGGCCTGGAAGCTGGCCAGGTTGGCCGACAGGCCGGCCTGGATGGCCCTGATGGTGTAGTCGAAGGCGACCTTGGGGCCGCCGTCCATCTGCAGCTGCTCCTGATCGTTGAAGAAGCCGACCGGCTGCTGGCCGAGGATCGGGTTGAACAGGTTGGTGCCCGAGTCGATGAACTTCTTCTTGGTCTTGGTGGTGTACTGCTGGCCGACCTCGATGAACTTGTCCCAGGTGGGCCAGAGCGCGGAGACCTGGTCGCGGTCGGTGGGCAGGCCGGCGGCCTTGAACAGGTCGGTCCGGTAGCACATGGCCAGGCCGCCGACGTCGGTGCCGAGGCCGATCTGGGTCTTGCCGTCGGCCGACAGGGACTGCTTCCACTTCCAGGGCAGGTACTTGCTCTCGTACGAGCCGGCGCCCTTGTCGAGCAGGTTGACGAACTTGTCGGACTGGCTGCGGAACTGGACCATGAAGCCCTCGTCGATCGCCGCGATGTCCGGCGCGCCGTTGCCGGCGACGAGCTTCTTCTGCAGGTCCTCGTGCTGGGCGTTGTACTCGCCCGAGTTGAGCTGGATCTTGACGTTCGGGTGCGCGGCCTCGTACTTGGTCTTGAGGTCGGTCAGGCCGAAGTCGCCCCAGAAATTGATTTTCAAGGTGACCTGCCCGCCGGCCGCGTCCGAGCCGCCGGTGGTGCTCTTGCCACTGCACGCCGCGACCATGACCAGGCTGACGGCACCCACGGTGGCCGCCCGGGCCCAGTGCGTCCAGGACCGTTTCATGTCATTCCTCCGCGCCAAATGGGAACGCTCCCGAGATCGAGAGACGTTGACTGAACCGGATAAGTGAGCACACCGTACGGGTGACCCCGGACACTGTCAACGGCCGGTTAACAGCGAGGCCGTCCCGTAATCTTTCCGAGGCTGTGGGAGCGCGACCATGCGTGGTGAAGCGCTCTCCGAAGCAAAATCGTGAGCGGCGGCCCGGCGGAAACCGGCGGCCGAGGTCGTACGCTTAACCGAACAAGTGGCGGGCTGTACGGTCCAGTCACGAGAGCCCCGGGCGTGCGGACCGCCGCCGGGGGCGTTGCAGTAGCGTGACAGCCGCCGGCCACCCCGGCGGCGCAGGACTCGCCCCCCAGGGGCCGGACACAGTGGAGGAACATGCCGGTGAAGCGGCCGACCATCGCCGACGTCGCCCGGCGGGCCGGGGTCTCCAAGGGTGCGGTGTCGTACGCGCTGAACGGGCAGCCCGGCGTGTCCGAGGCGACCCGCCAGCGCATCCTGGCCATCGCCGCCGAGATCGGGTTCAGCCCGAGCAGCGCCGCCCGGGCGCTCTCCGGCGCCACCGCCAAGGCGGTCGGCCTGGCCCTCTGCCGGCCCGCCCGGATACTGGGCATCGAGCCGTTCTTCATGGAGCTGATCAGCGGCGTCGAGGCCGAGCTGTCGGCCCGCTCGTACGCGCTGACCCTGCAGGTGGTGGCCGACCAGGAGGCGGAGATCGCGGTCTACCGCCGGTGGTGGGCCGAGCGGCGGGTGGACGGCGTGTTCGTCTGCGACCTGCGCACCGACGACCAACGGGTGCCGGCGCTGGAGGAGCTGCAACTGCCCGCCGTGGTGATCGGCGGGCCCGGCCACACCGGCAACCTGACCAGCGTCTGGTCCGACGACGCCGCCGCGCTGGTGGAGACCGTCGAGTACCTGGTCGCCCTCGGACACCGGCGGATCGCCCGGGTCGGCGGCCTGCCCTCGCTGCTGCACACCGAGATCCGCACCGACGCGTTCACCGAGGTGTGCCGCCGGCTCGGGCTCGACGACGCGACCACGGTCTGGTCCGACTACACCGGCGAGGAGGGCGCCCGGGCCACCCGGCGGCTGCTCAGCTCCGCCAACCGGCCCACCGCGGTCATCTACGACAACGACGTGATGGCGATCGCCGGGCTCTCCGTCGCCCAGGAGATGGGCCTGGCCGTGCCGGGCGACCTGTCCATCGTCGCCTGGGACGACTCCCCGCTCTGCCAGCTGGTGCACCCGCCGCTGACCGCGCTGGGCCGAGACATCCCGGCGTACGGGGCACACGCCGCGCGGCAACTGCTGGCGGTGATCGCGGGCGAGCCGGTCACCCGCGTGCAGGACGAGACGGCGCACCTCACCCCGCGCGGCAGCACCGCACCGCCACGGGCTCGATGAACCGGTTAAGCGCGGGTCCTGAACCAGTTCAGCGCGGCGTCGGGAACTCCTCGAACCAGGCCTCGACCCGTTCGGCGGTGGCCGGCCGGGCGAGCGCGAAACCCTGTCCGTAGCGGCAGCCGGCCCGGCGCGCCCCGGCCACCTGGGCGTCCGACTCCAGCCCTTCGACCACCACCTCGAGGCCGAGCCGGTCGCCGAGGTTGGCCACCACGTCGATCAGCGGACGCTGCCCGTCGGGCGCCGGCCCGACCAGGTGCGGACCGACCTTGAGCAGGTCGATGGGGAGCCGGCGGAGCTGCGCGAGGGAGGCGTGCTCGGCCCGGAAGTCGTCCAGCGCGGTACGCACGCCGAGCGAGCGCAGGCCGGCGAACCGGGCCACCACCGTGGGCAGCTCGGCGGCGACCACCGGCTCGGCCACCTCCACGACCAGGCGCTCCGGCGGCACCTCGTACGCGGCCAGGGCGGTCGCCGTACGGGCCACGAAGTCCGGTGCGGCCAGCTCGCGGGGGGTCACGTTCACCGCCATCCACAGCCGGCGGCCGTCGGACCAGTCGGCCAGCTGCCGGCAGGCCCGGTCCAGCACCCACCGCCCGACCTCGCCCAGCAGGTCCAGGTCCGCCGCGACGGGCAGCAGCTCCTCCGGCAGCACCGTGCCGAGCACCGGGCTGCGCCAGCGCAGCAGCGCCTCGGTCCCCACCGGCAGCCGGTCCGCCAGCGCCAGCACCGGCTGGTAGACCAGGTCCAGCTCACCCCGGGCCACCGCGCCGGGCAGCTCCCGTTCCAGGTCGAGCCGGCGGACCAGCTGCTCCTCCAGGTACGCGTCGTACCACTCGACCCGGTCCCCGCCGAGCTGCACCGCCCGCCGCCGGGCCAGCTCGGCCTGGCGCAGCACGTCCTCCGGGTCGCCCCCGGTGGTCTCGGCCAGCCCGACGGCGACCCGCAGCCGGCTCGGCCCGCCGCCGGACGGGTACGGCTCGGCCAGCGCGGCCACCAGCCGGGTGCCCAGCGCGTACGCGAGCACCGGCCCGACGTCGGTGAGCACGGCGAACTCGGCGCCGTCGAGCCGGGCCACCAGATCGCCCCGGCCCGGCCCGGCGCGGAGCCGGCGGGCGGCCTCGGCCAGCACCGGGGCGGCCACCTCCGTCCCGTCCTCGAGGCCGAGCAGGTCGACGACGAGCAGCGCGCCACCCTCCCGGCCGACGAGCCGGCGCAGCAGCTCGCGCCGGTCGGCCAGCGGGGCGAGCGGATCCGCGCCGCGATCCGGGACGGCCGGCCGGGCCGCACCGGCGAGCGCCCGCAGGCGTGCCTCGTGGGCGGCCAGCCGCTCGGCGCGCCGGCGGTGGTCGGCGGCGGCGAGCACCTCGCGGAGCACCATCGGCGGGATGACCGCCAGACCGAGCGCCATCGCGGGGGCGGTGAACTCCCCGACCGTCGACAGGTGATGGCCGGCGGCGAGCGCCGCGATGGCGGCCGGCGCGGTGAGCCCGGGCCAGGCGGCCGGCGCGTCGTCCGATCCGGCCCGCTCGCCGGCGGCGGTACGCCGGGCCCCCGCCTCGGTGAGCAGCGCGCCGAGCAGCAGGGGCGGGGCCACGGCGAGGGTCGCCCCGGCGGGCGCGTCGTGGGCGAGCAGCACCACGAGCAGGGCGAGGCCGGCGAGGGTGGCCGCGGCACCGCCGAGGCAGCGGGCCGCGCCCGGCCGGCGCCGCCGCTCGGTCAGCGCGCCCACCAGCAGCACGGCCAGCCCGATCGCGGCACCGGCCGTGACGACCCGCGCCGCCGCGGGTACCGGACCGGGCGGCCGCAGCACCACGAAGGCGAAGAACAGGCTGATCGCCAGCCCGAGGACGTCGACGGTCCGGCGGAGCCGTTCCGCCCGGGACAGCCGGGACCGGCCGGGGAGGCGGAGCAGCGCCACCGCGTACAGCGGGGTGCTGAGGGCGAGGCCGCCCACCGCCACCGGCAGCCGGTACGACGCGGCGGTCAACGGCAGCACGGCCACGGTGAGCCCGGCGACCAGGACGGCCGCGTCGAGCAGCGCCGCCGCCCGGCGGGACAGCGCGATTCGGCGGGTCCGGCGGCCGTCGGGTGCCGGTGCGGCGCCGGCGAGCCAGGCGAGCCGGACGCACGCCAGGGCGCAACCGGCGGCGACGGCGAGCGCCGCGGCGGACCGGGCCGGGGCGAGCCCGACGGCACCGGCCAGGACGAACAGCGCGCCGGCGAGCGACACGAGGAGTTCGGGCAGTGGCGGTCGGCGACGCGGGTCGCCGGAGGGGTGGTTGACGGGCACGGCGGGCGCCTTCGTGAGGGGGCACGGGGCGGAGCGGTTGCGGAGCGACGTGCGGAGTCAGCGGTCGGGGGTCGGGCGCGGACGACGCCGGCGCGGGGTGCCGGCACGGCCACGCCTCATAACGATCCCGGACGCAGGCGGTTACGGGACCGATCAGTGACCTCGCTCACATCGCCGTCGTACGCCACGATCGTCCCGCCCGCCCGGACCGGCGCCTCCACCGGGTGCGATCATCGGGGGGTGAACCGCGCCGACACCGTCCGCTTCCGCCACAACCAGGCGATCCTGGTCGCCGCGATCATCGCGTTCATCGGCGCGCTCCCGCTGGCCACCGCCCGCTGGTGGCTGGTCTGGGTGCTGCTGGTCCCGCTCGCGGTCGCACTCTGGGCCTGGCGGGCCGGCACCGACGCCGATGCCCGGGAACTGCGGCTACGCGCGCTCGTGGGCCAGCGACGGATCCCGTGGACCCGGATCGCCGAGCTGGCCGGCGACGCCCGCGGCCGGGCGGTCGCCCGGCTCGACGACGGCGAACTGCTCGTGCTCCCCGCGGTACGCGCCGCCGACCTGCCCCGGCTGGTCTCGGCCACCGGCCAACCGCTGACCGACCCCGCGAGCTGAGCCGGTCGCGGCGGAATCCGCTCAGTAGCCGTCGACCACCCGGTTCGCCAGCGGCTCCCCCGTCACGAACCGACGCAACTGCTCCCCGACCAGCCGATAGGCCCGCGGCAGCAGACCCCGTACCGAGCCGGCCACGTGCGGGGTGAGCAGCACGTTCGGCAGCTCCCACAGGGGATGGTCGGCGGGCAGCGGCTCGGGGTCGGTCACGTCCAGCGCGGCCCGCAGCCGGCCGGAGGCCAGCTCGGCGACCAGCGCCGACGTGCGGGCCACCGGGCCGCGCGCCGCGTTCACCAGCAGCGCGCCGTCCGGCATCGCGGCGAGGAACTTCTCGTCGACCAGGCCCCGGGTCTGCTCGGTCAGCGGCACCAGCAGCACCACGATGTCCGCCTCGGGCAGCAGGGCGGGCAGCTCGTCGACCCCGTGCACGCCCTCGGCCGGGCGCGGCGTACGGGCCACCAGGGTGAAGGTGACCTCGAACGGGGCCAGCCGGGCGCGGACCGCCGCCCCGATCGAGCCGGCGCCGACGATCAGCACCCGCTTGCCGGCCAGTTCGTCGGTCGGGGCCACCTCGGCGTACGCCCACTCGTGGCGGGCCTGCGCCCGGGCCAGCGGGGCGAAGCCGCGCAGCGCGCACAGGACCGCGGCGACCACCCACTCGGCGGTGGCCGAGTCGTGCACGCCCCGGGCGTCGCAGAGCGTCACCCCGGCGGGAACGCGCCCCACCCAGGCGTCCGCGCCGGCGGAGAGGAGCTGCACCACCGCCAGGTCGGGCAGCTCGGCCAGCAGGGCGCCGGCCTCCGGACCGGCGAGAAAGGGCGGCACCCAGAACCGCACGCCGGCCGGGGACGACGGGAGCCGGGCGGGATCCTCCAGCAGCTCCACCGTCACTCCGGGCGGCAGGTCGCCGAGGAGAGCCCGGCCGGCGCGGTGCGGAATCCAAACCTTCACGACCGCCGACGATAGCGGTCCACGGTTCCGGCCGACCCGCGACTGGGTAACGGGGACCGTGACCGTGGCCTCAGGGTCGCTCCGGTCGGTGGACGAACCGGGTAGAACCGAGGGTGGGACGCCGGCCGGCGTCCCACCCTCCCAAGACAGGTGGCGATGACCGAGCACCCGCCCGACCGGCCGGCCCCACCGCCGTCGACGCTGACCGACCCCGAACGGCTCCGAGCGCTGGCGGAGACCCATCTCGACGCGGTGCCCGACGAAGCCTTCGAACGGTTCGCGCGGTTGGTCAGCACCCTGCTCGAGGTGCCGGTCGCGCTGGTTTCGCTGGTCTCCGAGGATCGGCAGTTCTTCCCCGGCGCGGTGGGGCTGCCCGATCCGTGGGCGGGCCGGCGGGAGACCCCGCTCAGTCACTCCTTCTGCCAGCACGTCGTCGATCTGCAGGCACCGATGGTGCTGCCGGACGCCCGGCTCCACGCCGGGACGCGGCACAACCGGGCCATCGAGGAGCTGGGCGTGATCGCGTACGCCGGGATGCCGCTGACCGACCTGGAGGGGCGGGTCCTCGGTTCGCTCTGCGCGATCGACAGCCAGCCGCGCGCCTGGACGGCCGAGCAGTTGCGAACCCTGGCCGACCTGGCCGCCGCCTGCTCCTCCGAGCTGCGCCTACGGATCGCCGTGGACAGCGCCGACCAGGCCCGCCGCCGGGCCGAGGAGGCGCACGACCGGCTGGCCATGCTGGCCGGCATGAGCGAGATGCTGGGCGGCACGTTGGACGTCGGCACGGCGGTCGAGCGGCTCGGGCGGGCCATGGTGCCGCTGCTGGCCGACTGGTGCCTGGTCACCCTGGTCGACCCGGCGCGCCGGCCCCGGAGGGTGTGGGCGCGGCACCGCGACCCCGGGCACGCCGGGGACGTGGCCCGCTTCGCCGAGCTGCTGGCCACGGGGCTCGGCCCCGAGTCGATCATCCGGTCCGTGCTGCGTACCGGGCGGCCGGTGCTGCACCGCGCGGCCACCCTCGCCGACGTCGAACGCGGCACCACCGAACCGGAGCTCGTGCCGCTGGCCGCCCGGCTCGGCTTCGGGTCCCACCTGAGCGTCCCCATCGCCGGCGCCGGCGGGCGGGCCATCGGTTGCGTCACCCTGGTCAACGCCCCCGACCGCCGGCCCTTCGACGAGGGCGACCTGTACACCGCGCTGGACATCGGGCGCCGGGCCGACCAGGCCGTCGGCAACAGCCGGATGTACGGCGAGCAGCGGCACGTCGCCGACGTGCTCCAGCACAGCATGCTGCCCACCCTGCCGGTGGTGCCCGGCATGGAACTGGCCGCCCGCTACCTGCCGGTCGCCGACCGGGTCGAGGTGGGCGGCGACTGGTACGACGCCTTCGTCCAGCCCGACGGGGAGCTGATCGCCGCGATCGGTGACGTGGCCGGGCACGACATCGAGGCGGCCGCGACCATGGGCCAGCTGCGCAACCTGGTGCGGGGCGACGCGTACGGCCGGACGGACCCGGTCGAGGAGCTGATGACCCACCTCGACCGGGCGATCCACGGGCTGGCCATCCCGACCGTGGCCACCGCCACGCTGGCCCGGGTACGCCGGACGGAACACGGCGGCCTCCGGGTCTCCTGGTGCAGCGCCGGCCACCCGGCGCCGCTGCTGATCCACGCCGACGGCCGGGTCGCGGTCCTCGACCGGGCGCGGGAACCCCTGCTCGGACTGACCCGACCGACCCGCCGGACCAGCCGCGAGCTGAACCTCGCCCCCGGGGACACCCTGCTGCTGCACACCGACGGGCTGATCGAGCGCCGGGACCGGACCCTCGACGAGGGACAGGCCGAGCTGGTCGATCGGCTGGCCGGAAGCGCGGCGCTGCCCCTCGCCGAGCTCTGCGATCGACTGCTCGCCGGCGCGCACCGCTGGGAGGACGACATCGCCCTGCTCGCGCTGCGCGCCGGTTGACCGCCCCCGGCCGGCTCCGGCAGGCCCGGATCACCGGCCGGTCCGGCTAGGGTGGGGCGGGTGAGCGCGCGTCTCCCGTACCCCCGCACCCGCCGCCTCCGCGCGGCGCTGGCGGCGTCGTGCGCGACGCTGCTGCTGGGCACCACCGGCTGCGCCTTCGGCGAGCCCGACCCCGACCCGGCCGGTGAGCCGCCGAACCTGCCCACCCCGTCGGCCTCGGCGAGCCCGGGCGGCGCCGGCCAGCAGGTGGTCGCCACCGTGCTGGCCAAGGGGCTCGCGGTGCCGTGGGGGATCGCGTTCCTCCCCGACGGCGGCGCGCTGGTGACCGAGCGGGACAGCGGCCGGATCCTCCAGGTCGGCCCGGAGTCCGGGCCGGAGGGGATGAAGGTCTCCGTGGTGCAGACCATCGCGGACGTGGCGGCCGGCGGCGAGGCCGGGCTGCTCGGCATCGCGGTCTCCCCGGCCTACGCCAAGGACCGCACGGTCTTCGTCTACTACACGACCGCGCAGGACAACCGGATCGCCCGGCTGGAGCTGGGCAAGCCGCCCGTGCCGATCCTCACCGGCATCCCGAAGGCCCCGACCCACGACGGCGGTGGCCTGGGCTTCGGCCCGGACGGTTACCTCTACGCCAGCACGGGCGACGCCGGGCGGCAGGCCGCCGCGCAGGACCCGAAGAGCCTCAACGGCAAGATCCTCCGCCTCACCCGGGACGGCAAGCCGGCGCCCGGCAACCCCACCCCCGGCTCCCCGGTCTGGTCGTGGGGGCACCGTAACGTCCAGGGCTTCGCCTGGACGCCGAACCGGCGGATGTACGCGGTGGAGTTCGGCCAGAACACCTGGGACGAGATCAACCAGATCGACAAGGGCGGCAACTACGGCTGGCCCCAGGTCGAGGGGCGCGCCGACGACAAGCGGTACGTCAACCCGATCGTGCAGTGGCGCACCGCCGACGCCTCCTGCTCCGGGCTCGCCGCGGTGGAGCGCCTGCTGGTCACCGCCTGCCTCCGGGGCCAGCGGCTCTGGCTGGTCGAACTCACCGCGAACGGCGGCGTGTTCGGCCAGCCGCGCGAACTGCTCACCGGCAGGTACGGTCGACTCCGGGCGGCCGCGGTCGCGCCCGACGGCTCGGTCTGGGTGAGCACCTCCAACCGGGACGGCCGGGGCAAGCCGGCCGCCGAGGACGACCGGATACTGCGGCTGGTCTTCGCCGACGGCGGGGCCGGGCGGAGCTGACCGGCGACGCCGATCCCCCGGGTTTGCCAAGATCCCTCATCGGGCAGGACAGAATCTCACCATGGACGGCCAGGACAACGAGCAGCGCGACACCGGGGCGGAGGCCGCCCCGGAGACCGGGCGTGCCCGCCGCTGGGCGTTGCGGCCGTGGCGCGGCGAGCGGTCCCGGCGCCGGCTGCGCCGGCTCGGCGCGGTGCTGGCCCTGCTGGTGGTCACCCTGACCGGCATCGTGGCCGGCACGTACGCCGGCGGGCACCTGGGGACGGACATCGGGCCGTTCCGCGCGCAACTCAGCCTGAGCCCGTCGCTGAGCGGCGGCACCACGGTCGACATCCCGCCGCTGGGCGCGCTGAAGCTGGACAGCCACAACGGGCCCGCGTACCTGACGGTGCAGCTCGGCGCGCTGGACCAGCGGCGGACCGAGGCGCTGATCGACGACCCGGCGAGCATCAGCCGGGCCAGCCAGTCGGCGGTCGAGGACGTCCGCGCCGGGGTGATGCGCCTCGGGTTGAAGACCCTCGCCTCGGCGGTGCTGGCCACCCTGCTCCTGGCCGGGCTGGCGTTCCGGGACGTACGCCGGACGGCCTGGGCCGGCGGGCTGGCGCTGGTGATCACCGGCGGCAGTCTCGGGGTCGCCGCCGCCACCATCCGCCCGCAGGCGATCGAGGAACCCCGTTACGAGGGGCTCCTGGTCAACGCGCCGGCGATCGTCGGTGACGCGCGGCGGATCGCGAACGACTACACCAAGTACGCCGAGCAGCTCCAGCGGCTGGTCGGCAACGTCAGCAAGCTCTACACGACGGTCTCGGCCCTGCCGGTGTACCAGCCGGCGCCCGGCACCACCCGGGTGCTGCACGTCTCCGACATGCACCTCAACCCGACCGGGTGGCAGCTCATCCGTACCGTCGTCGAGCAGTTCGGCATCGACGTGGTGATCGACACCGGGGACATCACCGACTGGGGCAGCGAGCCCGAGGCCTCCTTCGTCGGCTCGATCGGCCTGCTCAAGAAGCCGTACGTCTACATCCGTGGCAACCACGACTCGGCGCGGACGGCCGCGGCGGTGGCCCAGCAGCCGAACGCGATCGTGCTGAACAATTCCACGGTCACCGTCTCCGGGCTGACCATCGCCGGCATCGGCGATCCCCGGTTCACCCCGGACAAGGAGACCTCGCCGGCCGGCAGCGGGCTGACCAAGCAGGTCGCCGACCAGGTGATCGGGGCGGGTGAGCAGCTCGCCACCACGGTGGAGAACTCGCCGACGAAGGTGAACATCGCCCTGGTGCACGACCCGGCCTCGTCCGGGCCGCTCTCCGGCACCTGCCCGCTGGTGCTGGCCGGGCACACCCACGCCCGGCAGGTCTCCAAGCTGCCTCAGGTGCCCGGCGAGCAGCCGACCCAGCTGATGGTGGAGGGCTCCACCGGCGGCGCCGGGCTGCGCGGCCTGGAGGGCGAGAAGCCCACCCCGCTGACCATGACGGTGCTCTACTTCGACCAGCAGAAGCTGCTCCAGGCGTACGACGACATCACCGTGGGCGGCACCGGCCAGTCGCAGGTCAACCTGGAACGGCACGTCATCCAGGACCCGACGAAGGGCGACCAGGTGTCGGTGACCCCCACCCCGACCCGGGGCGGCCCGGAGTCGCCGAGCCCGACCGACAGCGGGAGCCCCAGCCCCACCACCACCGGCTGACCGGTCGAGCCGGCTTCAGCGCAACGACAGCGCGGCCAGGGCGGCGTTGACGATGCTGCCCGGCAGCAGGTCGTGCAGCTCGTACAGCTCCTGGACGCTGCCGGACTGGCCGAACTCGTCCACCCCGAGCGGCACCGCCGGGGCGCCGAGCGCGGAGCCGAGCCAGGCCATCGCGTGCGAGGCCGCGTCGTGCACGGTCACCACCGGCGTGCGGTCGGCGAAGGCCGACCGGAGCGCGCCCGGCACGCTCGGCACGGTCGCGGTCCGCACGCCCTGGCGCAGGGTCCGCTGCCAGGCCCGGTAGAGCCGGTCCAGGCTCGTCACGTCGACCACGTGCGCCGCGACGCCCTCCTCCGCCAGCTCCGCGGCGGCGGCGAGCACCTCGGGCAGCACCGCGCCGGACGCGGCGAGCTGCACGACCGGGGCGTCCGCCAGGTGCGGGTACGCCTCGTGCGCGTCGACCAGCCGGTACGCGCCCGCCACCACCTGCCGGCGCAGCACCGCGTCGCCGATCCGGGCCCGGGCCGCCTCGAACGGCGCCTGGTCGATCGGGCGGGTGCTGAGCCGGAAGTAGTACGCCCCGTCCTCGGCCGGCGCGGCGGTCGCGGCCGGCGCCGCACCACCGGCGATCTGGCCGAGCGCGTCGCAGAGCAGCCAGTCGAGGCTGCCGGCGTACGCGGGCTCGAGGAAGGTGACCCCGGGCAGTTCCAGGCCGACGGACGCGGTGATGGTCGACTGGTGGGCGCCGCCCTCGGGGGCGAGGGTGATGCCCGACGGGGTGCCGGCCACCACGAACCGGGAGCCGGAGTAGGTGCCGTAGAGGAACGCGTCCAGGCCGCGCAGCACGAACGGGTCGTAGACCGTGCCGACCGGCAGCAGCGGCTGGCCCGACAGGTCCCAGGACAGTCCCAGCTGGCCGAGCAGCAGGAACAGGTTCATCTCGGAGATGCCCAGCTCGATGTGCTGGCCGGCGGGGGTCTCCGTCCAGCGCAGCATCCGGTCCTCGGTCCAGGAGCGCTGCTCGGTGGGGGCGAAGACGCCGGTCTTGTTGATGAACCCGGCCAGGTTGGTGGAGGTGGCCACGTCCGGCGCGGTGGTGACCAGGTAGGGCGCCACCTGCGGGTCGCGGGCCAGGTCGACCAGCACCCGGCCGAAGACCTCCTGGGTGGAGACCGGCTTGTTCGCGCGTACCCGGGTGGTCTCCGGGACGGTGACCCCCAGCGCCCGCTCGCGGGGCGCGCGGGACAGCGCCTCCCGGCGCTCGCCGGCCCGGATGCCGGCCGGGGATGCCGGGTCCAGGCGGTCCCACTCGGTCTCGCGGCTGAGGCCGTGCGCCGCGCGCAGCGCGTCGACCTGCTCGGTGGTGAGCAGCGCCGAGTGGTTGCGCGGGTTGCCGGCGATCGGCAACCCCCAGCCCTTGACCGTGTACGCGAAGACCACGCTGGGCCGGTCGGTGACCGCGTCGCACTGGGCGTACGCGTCCAGCATGGCTTCCAGATCGTGCCCGCCGAGGTCGGTGACGAGCGGGCCCAGCTCGTCATCGGGAATGCCGGCGATGAACTCCTCGATCCCGGCCGGCGCGCCGTCCAGGAACTGCTTGCGCAGGGCCGGCCCAGCCAGCCCGAACAGCGACTGGTACTGCTCGTTGGGCATCCGGTCGATCCAGTCGCGCAACGCCTCGCCGCCCGGCCGGGCGTACGCCTCGGCGAGCTTGCGGCCGTACTTGACCTCGACGACGTGCCAGCCGGCGGCCTCGAACTGGCCGCGCCACTGGTTGATCCGGATCCCGGGGACGACCCGGTCCAGCGACTGGCGGTTGAAGTCGACCAGCCACATCACGTTGCCCAGGCCGGTGGTGGCCGGGTCGGCGACCGCCTCCCAGATGTTCCCCTCGTCCAGCTCGGCGTCGCCGATCAGGGCGATGAACCGGGAGTGCGGGCGCTGGCCGAAGTGCGCGTCGACGTAGCGGCGGGTCACCGCGGCGAACAGCGGCGCGGCGGCGCCCAGGCCGACCGAGCCGGTGGAGAAGTCCACCCCGTCCGGGTCCTTGGTGCGCGACGGGTACGACTGGAGTCCGCCGCGCGCCCGCAGCTTCGGCAGGTACGACCGGTCCAGGTTGCCGAGCAGGTACTGGATGGCGTGGAAGACCGGCGAGGCGTGCGGCTTGACCGCGACCCGGTCCTCGGCGTCCAGGTGGGCGAACCAGAGCGCGGTCATCGCGGTGACCAGGGAGGCGCTGGACGCCTGGTGGCCGCCGACCTTCACCCCGTCGCCGGTGTCCCGGTCGTGGTTGGCCGCGTCCACGATCCGGGTGGCGAGCCAGAGCACCCGCCGCTGGATCTCGTCGAGGACGTCGAGGTCGTGCTGGTTCACGGTGACTCCATCCGGGCGTCGCCGTTGACGCCCTCTGCGGGGGTGCTGGTGGGCCGGCGCACGACGGCGGCGGCGGTGTGGGTGTTAGGAGGGGCCCCTTCCTATGCACCAGGCGTTAAGAAGGGGCCCCTCCTTGCACCTCAGCCCTGGGCGCCGAGGCGCTCCAGGATCAGCTCGCGGACGGTCTTGGCGTCCGCCTGGCCGCGGGTGGTCTTCATGACCGCGCCGACCAGTGCGCCGGCCGCCGCGATCTTGCCGCTGCGGACCTTGTCGGCGACGTCCGGGTTGGCGGCGATGGCATCGTCGACGGCGGCGGTGAGCGCGCCGGTGTCGGAGACGACCTCCAGGCCCCGGTTGGTCATGATCTCGGTCGGCGAGCCCTCACCGGCCACCACGCCCTCCAGCACGGCACGGGCCAGCTTGTCGTTGAGCTTGCCCGCGTCGACCAGGCCCTGCAGCTCGGCGACCTGCGCCGGGGTGGCGCCGACGTCGGCCAGCTCCACGCCGGTCTCGTTGGCCCGCCGGGACAGCTCGCCCAGCCACCACTTGCGGGCCGCGGCCGGGGTGGTCCCGGCGGCGACGGTCGCCTCGATCAGCTCCACCGCGCCGGCGTTGACCACGGACTGCATGTCCAGGTCGGACAGGCCCCACTCCTGCTGGATCCGCTTGCGGCGCAGCCGCGGCAGCTCCGGCAGGGCGGCCTTCAGCTCGGCCACCCAGGCGGTGTCCGGCGCGAGCGGCACGAGGTCCGGCTCCGGGAAGTAGCGGTAGTCGGTGGCGGTCTCCTTGGACCGGCCCGGGGTGGTGTCCCCGGTGTCCTCGTGGAAGTGCCGGGTCTCCTGGGTGATCTTCCCGCCGGCGTCGAGCACGGACGCCTGGCGCAGCATTTCCGAGCGGACCGCCCGCTCGACCGAGCGCAGCGAGTTGACGTTCTTGGTCTCGGTGCGCGTGCCCCACTCCTCGCCGGGCTTGTTCAGCGAGGTGTTGACGTCGCAGCGCAGCGAGCCCTCCTCCATCCGGACGTCGGAGACGCCCAGCGAGCGGATCACGTCGCGCAGCTCGGTGACGTACGCCCGGGCCACCTCCGGCGCCAGCGCGCCGGTGCCGGGGATCGGCTTGGTGACGATCTCCACGAGCGGGATGCCGGCCCGGTTGTAGTCGACCAGCGACTCGGTCGCGCCGTGGATCCGGCCGGTGGCGCCGCCGACGTGCAGCGTCTTGCCGGTGTCCTCCTCCAGGTGCACCCGCTCGATGCCGATCCGGACCAGCTCGCCGTTGACCTCGACGTCCAGGTACCCGTCGAAGCAGAGCGGCTCGTCGTACTGGCTGATCTGGAAGTTCTTCGGCATGTCCGGGTAGAAGTAGTTCTTCCGGGCGAACCGGCACCACTCGGCGATGGAGCAGTTCAGCGCGAGGCCGATCCGGATCGTCGCCTCGATGGCCGCCTTGTTGGCCACCGGCAGCGAGCCGGGCAGGCCCAGGCAGACCGGGCAGACCCGGGTGTTCGGCTCGCCGCCGAAGTCGGTCGGGCAGCCGCACCACATCTTGGTGTTCGTGCCCAGCTCGACGTGGGTCTCCAGGCCGATCACCGGTTCGTAGCGCGCGACGACCTCGTCGTACGCGGGCAGTGTCGTCGTCATCGGTGCTCCTGCCTCACAGTGCCGGTGGGGTGAACGTGCCGACCGTGGACTCCAGCGCGGCGGCGACCCGGTACATCCGGTCGTCGGCCATGGTCGGGGCCATGATCTGGAAGCCGACCGGGAGCCCCTCGGAGAGGCCGCACGGGACCGAGATCGCCGGCCCGCCGTACAGGTTGGTCGGGATCGTGAACAGGTCGGCCAGGTACATCTGGTACGGGTCCGAGGTGCGCGCCCCGATCGGGAAGGCCACGAACGGCGTGGTCGGCGAGATCAGCGCGTCCACCTGCTCGAACGCGGCGGTGAAGTCGCGCGTGATCAGGGTCCGGACCTTCTGCGCCTGGCCGTAGTAGGCGTCGTAGTAGCCCGAGGAGAGGGCGTACGTGCCGATCATGATGCGCCGCTTCACCTCGGGGCCGAAGCCGGCCTCGCGGGTCAGCGACATGACCTCCTCCAGCGACCGGTTGCCGTCGTCGCCGACCCGCAGGCCGAACCGGACGCCGTCGAACCGGGCCAGGTTGGAGGAGCACTCGCTCGGGGCGATCAGGTAGTACGCCGGCAGCGCGTACTTGAAGTGCGGGCAGGACACCTCGACGATCTCGGCGCCCAGCTTGGCCAGGGCCTCGGCCGACTCGCGGAACGCGGCCAGCACGCCCGGCTCCGCGCCCTCGCCGGTGAACTCGGTGACCACGCCGAGCTTCACCCCGGTCAGGTCGCCGGTCGCGCCGAGCCGCGCCGCGCCGACCACGTCCGGCACCGCGGCCGGGATGGAGGTGGAGTCGCGGGGGTCGTGACCGCCGATCACCTGGTGCAGCAGCGCGGCGTCGAGCACCGTACGCGCACACGGACCGGGGGTGTCCAGGGATGAGGAGAAGGCCACCAGGCCGTAGCGGGAGGTGCCGCCGTAGGTGGGCTTGGCGCCGACGGTGCCGGTGACCGCGCCCGGCTGGCGGATCGAGCCGCCGGTGTCCGAGCCGATCGACAGCGGCGCCTCGTACGCCGCGAGGGCCGCGGCGCTGCCGCCGCCCGAGCCACCCGGGATGCGCTCGAGGTCCCACGGGTTGCGGGTCGGGCCGTACGCGGAGTATTCCGTCGAGGAGCCCATGGCGAACTCGTCCATGTTGGTCTTGCCGAGCATCACCGTGCCGGCGGCGCGCAGCCGCTCGACGATGGTCGAGTCGTACGGCGGGCGCCAGCCCTCCAGGATCTTCGACCCGACGGTGGTCGGCACGCCCTTGGTGGTGAGCACGTCCTTGACGGCGACCGGCACGCCCGCGAGGGGACCGATCTCCTCGCCGGCGGCCCGGCGCTCGTCCACGCCGCGGGCGGCGGCGAGCGCGCCCTCGGTGTCGACGTGCAGGAAGGCGTGCACCCGGTCGTCCACGGCCGCGATCCGGTCCAGGTGCGCCTGGGTGACCTCGACGGCGGAGGTCTCGCCCGCGGCCACCAGACCGGCGATCTCCGCCGCGCTCAGCCTCGTCAGATCACTCATGAAGCCACATCCTCGTCCAGGATCCGCGGGACGCGGAACCGCTGCTCCTCGGCGTCGGGCGCACCCGACAGCGCCTCCTGCGGGGTCAGCCCGGGCACCACCACGTCCTCCCGGAGGACGTTGGTCAGCGGCACCGAGTGGGACGTCGGCGGGATGTCCGCCGCGGTGACCTCGCCGACCTGGGCGACCGACTGGAGGATCACGTCCAGCTGACCGGCGAAGGTGTCCAGCTCCTCCTCGGTGACGGCGAGCCGCGACAGTCGCGCGAGGTGCGCGACCTCCTCGCGGGAGATGGCGGCCATCGGGTGCCCCCTTCGTGGCTGTCCTGCTGCGTCTGCGGTGTGCCGGCCGCGCGTCCGACGGTGCCGATGACGCGCGGTGACCGGAGCGAGTCTATTGTCCCGCCGTCGCCCCGACGCCTCCGACTCCCCCCGGGCGGACCGGGCGGTACCGGGACAGCCAGGTCACCAGTTCCTCGGCCGGCATGGGCCGGGCGTGGAACCAGCCCTGGGCCACGTCGCAGCCGGCCGCGTGCAGCAGCCGCCAGGTGCGCTCGTCCTCCACGCCCTCGGCCACCACCCGCAGCCCGAGCGCCCCGGCCAGCTCGATCATCGACCGGACGATCGCCGCGTCGTCCGGGTCGTCGGCCATGCCGAGCACGAACGACCGGTCCACCTTCACCTCGGACAGCGGCAGCCGGCGCAGGTGCTGCAGGGACGAGTACCCGGTGCCGAAATCGTCCAACGCGATGCCCACGCCGATCCGGTGCAACTGGGTGATGCTGGCCAGCACCCGCCGCGGATCGGCCATCAGCGCGCCCTCGGTGATCTCCACCTGGAGCCGGTCGGGCCGGACGCCGTACCGGGCCAGCCGGTCGGCGATCTGCTCGGCGATCTCCCCGGTGTGCAGGTCCCGCACGCTGACGTTGAGCGCGGCGCGCAGCGTGAGCCCCGCCGCCGACCACTTCGCCACCTGCTCCACCACGTCGTCGACCACCCGGCGGGTGAGCAGCCGCATCACCGCGCTCTGCTCGGCGACCTGGATGAGCTCCCCCGGGTCGACCATGCCCCGGCGGGGGTGCCGCCAGCGCAGCAGCGCCTCCACCCCGACGACCTCGCCGGTCGCGATGGCGATCTGCGGCTGGTAGTACATGGTGATCTCGCCCGGGTCCCCGGCCGGGTCGTCCGCCCCGCCGGCCGCCCGCACCCCACCGCGCGGCTCCGGTTGCCGCTCGCTCGCCCCGGCCGCCCCGACCGCACCCGCCGCCCCGACCGCACCCGCCGTCCCGGCCGCACCCGCCGTCCCGGCCGCGCCCGTGGCCTCCGCTCCGGCCGCCCGGTCCTCGTCCTCGTGGGCGGCTGCGCGGACGGCCCGGCGGCGGATCGGGTCGGCAGCGGTGACGATCCGGTTGATCAGCTCGTCGTCCGGGTGGATCTCGACTCGGTCGCGTCGCCGGCGCAGCCAGCGCCGACCCGCGCCGGCAGGGGCGACCGGCCCGCCCCGGCCGCCGTTGCCGCGCACCAGGTCACCCCTGCCGTCCCGGGCCGGCCCGGCCAGCGCCGGGGCGAGGACCGCGCCGTCGCCGCCGCGTACCCCGGCGGGCGGTTCCTCGGCCGGCGCGCTCGGCGCGGACTCCAGCACCCGGCGCAGGTCGGCGAGGAGGCTGAGCCGCTCGGCCGAGTTGTGGTCGGACTCGGCCGCGTACACGGCGACCGTGTCGTTGCGGTGCTTGGCGTCGTACATGGCCACGTCGGCGTGCCGCATCAGGGTGGCGAAGTCCTCGCCGTGCTCCGGAAAGAGCGCGATGCCGATCGAGCCGCCGACGTCCAGCGGCAACCCGTCCAGCGGAACCGGTTCGGCGAGCGCGGCGACCACCCGGTCGGCCCGCTCGCGCGCCTCGTCGACGCCGGTGAGCCGGGGTACGACGATGGCGAACTCGTCGCCGCCGAGGCGGGCCAGCAGGTCCCGCTCCCCCACCACGCCGGCCAGCCGGGCGCTCACCTCGACCAGGAGCCGGTCCCCGACCGCGTGCCCGAGGGCGTCGTTGACGTGCTTGAACCGGTCCAGGTCGAGCAGCAGCAGGGCCAGGTGGGCGTCCGGCTCGCCCCGGGCGGCCCGCTCGGCGTGCAGGTGCACCTGCTCGGCCACCTCGGTCAGCAGCGCCTTGCGGTTCGGTAGGCCGGTGAGCGGGTCGAGGGCGGCGAGCTGCTCCCGCTCGGCGGAGAGCCGGGCCATCCGGTAGACCGCGAAGAGCGGCACCAGCACCAGCGGGATCAACGCGGCGCTGGCCCGGGCGGCGGCCACCAGCACCGGCGCGAGCAGCAGCAGCGACCCGGTGGAGAGCAGCTCGTACGCCAGGCCGAGCCGGACGGTGGGCCACCAGCGGTCGCCGAAGCGCAGCCGGATCGCGGAGCTGACCAGCGCGTAGTTCACCGCGAACCAGGCCGCGATGGCGGCGAACACCACCGCGACGTCGGTCCAGTGCAGCCGGCCGCCGTCGAAGAGGTGACCGGGCCCGAGCCGGGTGACCAGGTACGCGGCGGCGAGCGCGCACGCGTACTGGGCGGCGTTGAACGCGGTGCGCCAGACGGCGTGCCCCATCCGCCAGCCCGACACGGCCACCGCCACGGCCTGCACGGCGACGGCCGGGCCGAGCCCCCAGCCGAGCAGGATCGCGAAGGTGAAGCAGGTCGACGGGAAGACCGCCGAGGTCTCCCGCCGACCGGGCGGCACGAACGGCCGGGCGTCGCAGGCGACGGCGAGCGCCGCCATCGTCCAGAAGGCGGCCGGCAGGTCGGGCAGCCGGTCGGGCAGCCCGACCAGCGGGCCGGCCGAGACCAGCACGGCCAGCGCGCCGATCGCCACCACGAAGCCGAAGAACGCCGGCGCCCGGCCCGGTGGGACGGAGTTTCGCGGATCGGCGGTCTCCATCGCGCACCTCCCGGGGACAGCCGTGGCGTGCGTCGCTCACACGCCGTACGCCAATGAAACGCCCTCGGTGTCGATTTCTCCGACACGACAGTCACGAATCGGTCGTAGTCGTAATTAAGTTGGTATACGCGATCAGGTCACGTCAAGATCCCACATTGCTCCGGATCAGCCCTCGACGCGGGCCACCTTTCGGGCCGCGTCCGGGCCGGACTCCAGCAGCACCCGGAAGCCGTCCTCGTCGAGGACCGGCAGCTTGAGGCCGGCCGCCTTGTCGGCCTTGGAACCGGGGTTGTCGCCGACCACCACGAAGCTGGTCTTCTTGGACACCGAACCGGTGACCTTGCCGCCCAGACTCTGGATCGCCTCGGCGGCCTGGTCGCGGCTGAACCCCGCGAGGGTGCCGGTGACCACCACGGTCAGCCCCTCCAGCGGGCGCGGCCCCTCCTCGCCGGCCTCCTCCGCCATCCGTACGCCGGCCCGCCGCCACTTCTCGACCACCTCGCGGTGCCAGTCGACGGCGAACCACTCTTTGATGCTGGCGGCGATGGTCGGCCCGACGCCGTCCACCGAGGACAGCTCCTCCTCGCCGGCCGCCTCGATCGCGTCGATCGAGCGGAAGTGCCGGGCGAGGGCCTGGGCCGCCGTCGGGCCGACGTGCCGGATGGAGAGCGCGACGAGCACCCGCCACAGGTCCCGCTCCTTCGCCACGGCCAGGTTGTCCAGCAGCTTGGTGGCGTTGCTGCCGAGCGTGCCGTCCTTGTTGACGAAGAACGGCGAGCGGGCGAGCTGGTCGGCGTCCAGCGCGAAGAGATCCCCCTCGTCGTGGATGATCTCGGCGTCGAGCAGCGCGGCGGCGCCCTTGTAGCCGAGCACCTCGATGTCGAAGGCGCCCCGGCCGGCCAGGTGGAAGACCCGCTCCCGCAACTGCGCCGGGCAGCTGCGGGAGTTGGGGCAGCGGATGTCGACGTCCGCCTCCTTCTCTGGGCGCAGCGGGGTGCCGCAGGCGGGGCAGGTGGTGGGCATGACGAACGGCCGGGCGTCGGCGGGCCGCAGGTCGACCACCGGGCCGAGCACCTCGGGGATGACGTCGCCGGCCTTGCGCAGCACCACGGTGTCGCCGATCAGCACGCCCTTGCGCTCGACCTCGCGGGCGTTGTGCAAGGTGGCCAGGGCGACCGTGGAGCCGGCCACCCGGACCGGTTCGAGCACGGCGAACGGGGTGACCCGGCCGGTGCGGCCGACGTTGACGTCGATGTCGAGCAGCTTGGTGGTCACCTCCTCCGGCGGGTACTTGAAGGCGATGGCCCAGCGCGGCGCGCGGCTGGTGGAGCCGAGCCGGCCCTGGATGGAGACCGGGTCGACCTTGACCACCACGCCGTCGATCTCGTGCTCGACGTCGTACCGGTGCGCGGCGTAGTAGGCGATGTATTCGGCCACGCCGGCCAGGTCGGGCACCACCCGCACCCGGTCGCTGGTGGGCAGCCCCCACGCCTGCAGCGCCGCGTACGACTCGGACTGCGCGGCCGGCTGGAAGCCCCGGCGGGCGCCGATGCCGTGCACCACCAGGCGCAGCGGCCGGGACGCGGTGACCCGGGGATCCTTCTGCCGCAGGCTGCCGGCGGCCGCGTTGCGCGGGTTGGCGAACGGCGCCTTGCCCTGCTCGACCAGGCCGGCGTTGAGATCGGCGAAGGCGGCGACCGGGAAGTAGATCTCGCCCCGCACCTCGAGGAACGCGGGCACGTCCGGGAAGTCGTCGGACGGGGTGAGCCGGGACGGCACGTCCTTGATGCTGCGCACGTTGGCGGTGACGTCCTCACCCGTGCGCCCGTCGCCCCGGGTGGCGGCCCGGACCAGCCGGCCCTGCTCGTAGGTGAGGTTGATGGCCAGGCCGTCGACCTTCAGCTCGCAGAGGTAGGGCACCGGGCCGCCGGCGTCCCGCTCGACCCGCTCCGCCCAGGCGGCCAGCTCCTCGTCGGCGAAGGCGTTGTCGAGCGAGAGCATCCGTTCGGCATGGGTGACCGGGGTGAAGTCGGTGGAGAAGGTGCCGCCCACGCGCTGGGTCGGCGAGTCGGGGGTCCGCAGCGCCGGATATTCCGCCTCCAGCGCCTCCAGCTCGCGCAGCTGCTTGTCGAACTCGGCGTCG
The DNA here is from genome assembly GCF_003725545.1 of Micromonospora solifontis. Taxonomy (GTDB): domain Bacteria; phylum Actinomycetota; class Actinomycetes; order Mycobacteriales; family Micromonosporaceae; genus Micromonospora; species Micromonospora solifontis. The sequence continues at coordinate 63,031 of NZ_RJLN01000011.1, forward strand.
GAGATGACCGGCGCGTCGAGCACGTAGTAGCGGTACTGGTGCTCGGTGAGCTCCTGGCTGAGCGTGGCGTGCCGCTCCCGGACCTCCGGGGTCGGCTCGGCGCCGGCCGCCGCCTCCTGGGCGGCGCTGACCGCCTGGGGAACCGCATCTTCGGACACCGCGTTCGACCTCCTGTGCTCGCGCTACCCCCGAACCGTAGCGGGCAGGGCCGACAATCGCCCCGTCAGTCGTGGCGGGCGGCCAGGGTGGTGAGCTGGTCGGCGTACTCGATCCGGGCGGACCAGTCGGCGGGCCACCCGGCCATGCCGTGGGCGGCCCCGACGAAGGCGCCGGCGAGGGCCGCGATGGAGTCGGAGTCGCCGGCCGTGGTGGCGCCCCGGGCCAGCGCGCCGACCGGGTCCTCCGGGTGCCGCAGCGCGCAGAGCAGCGCGGTCGCCAGGGCCTCCTCGGCGATCCAGCCCTCGCCGGTGAGCCGGCACGGATCCGCGCCGTCGTCCGGGCGGGCCAGCGCCGCGTCGAGGCGGCCGAGCACCCGCAGGCAGTCGTCCCAGCCCCGGGCGATGAACTCCTCCGGTGTCCGCTCGCCGGGGCGCTGCCACAGGTCGCCCAGCCAGTCGCCCCGGTAGACGGTGCGCTGCGCGCGGGCCCGGTCGGTGAGCAGGCCCGGCAGGTCGGCCAGGGCGGCGCCGTCGCGCAGCAGCCGGACCGCGTACGCGGTCAGCTCGCTGGCCGCCAGGCCGGTCGGGTGCCCGTGGGTCAGGCCGGCCTGGAGCTGGGCGAGCCCGGCGAGGGTGTCGAGGTCGACGTCGAGCAGCCCGACCGGGGTGACCCGCATGTTGGCCCCGCACCCCTTCGAGCCGATCACCGTGGCCTCCTGCCAGCGGGTGCCCCGGTCCAGCTCCGCGCACGCCCGCAGGCAGGTCATCCCGGGGGCGCGGTTGTTGTCCGGGCTGACCGACCACTCGACGAACCGCCGCCGCAGCAGCGGCTCCACGGCCTCCGGCGTGAACCCGGGCGCGTCGTGCAGCGCCCAGGCGACGGCGAGCGCCATCTGAGTGTCGTCGGTGACCAGCGCCGGGTCGCCGGTCAGCTCCCGAGGGCCGGCCGGGCCGTACCGCCGGACGATCTCGGTGACGGTGAGGAACTCGGTGGGCTTGCCCAGGGCGTCGCCGTAGGCGAGCCCGAAGAGCGAGCCGGAGGCGCGGCGCGGCGCGGAGTCGGTCACGGTGGTGATCATGCCCGGCCGACGCAAGCCGCGCCGCCAGCGGTCAGTCCCAGCAGAGGCAGAACGGGTGACCGGCCGGGTCGGCGTAGACCCGGAAGCCCTCCCCCTCACCGGGCAGCCGCCGGGCCCCCAGGGCGAGCGCCTTCTGCTCCGCCGCCTCGATGTCGTCCACCGTCACGTCCAGGTGGAACTGCTGCGGCCGCTCCGGGTCGGGCCAGTCGGGGGCACGCAGGTCGAGCGCCTTCTGGAAGGCGATCCGGGGCTGGTGCCCGGGCGGGCCGCCGAGCACCACCCAGTCGTCACCGTCGGAGTTGTCCTCGATCAGCGGGAGGCCCAGCAGCTCAGCGTAGAAGCCGGCCAGCGCGCGCGGGTCGGGGCAGTCGATCACCGTGGAACGCAGCTGTCCAATCATGGCGGTCATCCTGCCCCGCCGGTACGACAGGAAACCTCTACTCCTCGGACAGCCGGCGCCCGGCGTCCCGGCAGGCGGTCAGGACCGCCCGGGCGTACCCGGGGGTGGCCCCGGCCAGGCCGCAGGCGGGGGTGACCACCACCTGCTCGGCGAGCCGGCGGCGGGGGAAGCCGAGCTGGTCCCAGAGCCGGCGTACCCGGTCGGCGACCTGAGCCGAGGTCGGCGCGCGTCCGGCCGGCGGCGGCAGCGTGGGCGCGGCGCCGGCCAGCAGCCCGAGCCCGGCGTCGATCGCCTCGCCGAGGGGGTCCAGGTCGGTGACCAGGCCGAGGTCGAGGGCGACGCCCACCGCCCCGGCGGCGCGGATCAGCGCCAGCGGCACGTCGGGCGCGCAGCAGTGCACCACGGTGGGCGCCCCGGCCGCCTCGATCACGCCGCGCAGCAACGTTGTGGCCACGCCCGACTCCACCGACCGGTGGGTGCCGAAGCCGCTCTCGGTGGGCACCCGGCCGGCCAGCACCGCGGGCAGGGCCGGCTCGTCGAGCTGGAGCAGCACCGATGCGCGGGGCAGCCGGCGGGCCACCGCCGCGACGTGCCCGCGCAGCCCTTCGCCGAGCGAGCCGGCGAGGTCCCGCACGGCGCCCGGGTCGCGGAGCAGCCGGCCACCGATGGGCAGTTCGAGGGAGGCGGCCAGGGTGAACGGGCCGGCCGCCTGGACCTTGACCGGGCCGGCGTACTCCTCGGCCTGCTCGGCGAGCTGGTCCAGGTCGCGTTCCATCAGGTCCCGGGCGCGGCGCAGGTCCTTGCCAGGGCGCGGCGCGATGCGCCAGCGGGCCGCGTACAGCTCTACCGGCAACTCGACGAGGAGGCCGCCGGTGCGCCCGATCAGGTCGGCACCGGGGCCCCGGGCGGGCAGCTCCGGCAGGTGGGGCAGGGCGGGCAGCTCGCCGAGCACGACGCGCTGCGCCTCGGCGATGTCGGTGCCGGGCAGCGAACCGATCCCGGTCGCCGCCCCGGCCGGCCACGGCCACCTCTGGTCAGTCACCGCCGCAGACTATCCGCTGCCACCTCCGCCCCCGACGCGGACGCGGCGTCCGGCCGCGCCGGCAGGTGGGGGCATACCCCGGAGACGCTTTCGAGCTGATGTCACCGACGACTCACCGCCGTGCACGCCCTCCCTGCCCACCCTCGGAGCGCCACCGCCAACCTCCTGCCGCCCTGCGTTGAGTCGTTAACGACATCAGCTCGACACGTGGCGGAACACCGGGTGGCTGCCGCGGCGTGGAGCAGCCGGCAGGCCGGGCCGCACGCGGCGGCGGCGAACACCGTCAGTCGGTGATGGTGGCGGAGCCGAGGACCACGTCGCCGGCGGGGTCGGGGCGGTAGGCGACGATGGCCTGGCCGGCGGCCACGCCGCGGACCGGACGGCGCAGCGACGCCCGCAACCCGTCGCCGTCCAGCGACACCGTGGCGGGCACCACGTCGCCGTGCGCCCGCAGCTGCACCTCGCACTCGACCGGCCCGGCGGGTCGCGCGCCGCCGGTCCAGACCGGGCGGGTGGCGCGGACCCGGTCGACCTCCAGCGCCTCGGCCGGGCCCACCGTGACGGTGTTGGTCTTCGGGGTGATGGAGAGCACGTAGCGGGGGCGGCCGTCCGGGGCCGGGCGGTCCAGGTGCAGGCCGCGCCGCTGGCCGACGGTGTACTGGTAGGCGCCGGAGTGGCTACCGACCACCGCGCCGGTGAGCGCGTCCACCACGTCGCCGGGCGCCTCGCCGAGCCGCTGGGCCAGGAAGCCGCGGGTGTCCCCGTCGGCGATGAAGCAGATGTCGTGCGAGTCGGGCTTCTCGGCCACCGCCAGGCCGCGCCGGGCGGCCTCCGCCCGGACCTCGGCCTTGGTGGAGTCGCCGAGCGGGAAGATCGACCGGTCGAGCTGCTCGCGGGTCAGCACCGCGAGGACGTACGACTGGTCCTTGGCCAGGTCGACGCTGCGCCGCAGCAGGCCGTCGGCGCCCAGCCGGGCGTGGTGGCCGGTGACCACCGCGTCGAAGCCGAGGGCCACCGCGCGGTCCAGCACCGCGGCGAACTTGATCTTCTCGTTGCAGCGCAGGCACGGGTTCGGGGTACGCCCGGCCGCGTACTCGGCGACGAAGTCGTCCACCACGTCCTCGTGGAACCGGTCGGCCATGTCCCACACGTAGAACGGGATGCCGATCACGTCGGCGGCCCGCCGGGCGTCCCGGGAGTCCTCCAGCGTGCAGCAGCCCCGGGCGCCGGTGCGGTAGGTCTGCGGGTTGCGGGCCAGCGCCAGGTGCACGCCGGTCACGTCGTACCCGGCCGCCACCGCGCGCGCCGCCGCCACGGCGGAGTCCACCCCGCCCGACATCGCCGCCAGAACCCTCACCAGCTCACTCCCCTCGTCCTCACCGAGGGTATCCGGGTCAGCGGGGCGTACGGAGGGCGGCCGCGCGCCGGGCCCGCTCCACCGCGGCCGGCAGCGCGGCGATGAGCGCGTCGACGTCCGCCCGGGTGCTGGTGTGGCCGAGGGTGAACCGCAGCGAGGACCGGGCCCGGTCGTCGTCGGCGCCCATGGCCAGCAGCACGTGCGACGGCTGGGCCACCCCGGCCGAGCAGGCCGAGCCGGTCGAGCAGGCGATGCCCTGGGCGTCGAGGAGGAGCAGCAGGGCGTCCCCCTCGCAGCCGGGGAAGGAGAAGTGCGCGTTGCCGGGGAGCCGATCGTCCGGGTCGCCGTTGAAGACCACCTCGGGGACCGCCTGCCGGACCCGCTCCACCAGCTCGTCGCGGAGCGCGGCGACCCGGGCCGCGTACTCCTGCTGACCCTTCACCGCGGCCTCGACGGCGACCGCGAAGGCCACGATGCCCGCGGTGTCCAGGGTGCCCGAGCGGACGTCCCGCTCCTGACCCCCGCCGTGCAGCAGCGGGGTGGCGGCCACATCCCGGGCCAGCAGCAGCGCGCCGACCCCGGTCGGCCCGCCCAGCTTGTGCCCGGTGACGGTGAGCGCGGACACGCCGCTGGCGGCGAAGTCGACCGGCACCTGGCCGACCGCCTGGATCGCGTCGGTGTGGAACGGCACCCCGTGCTCGGCGGCGACCGCGGCCAGCTCCGCCACCGGCTGGACGGTGCCCACCTCGTTGTTGGCCCACATGGCGGTGACCAGCGCCACCCGGTCGCCGTGCGCGGCGAGCTCGGCGCGCAGCCGTTCCGGGTCCAGCCGGCCGGCGGCGTCCACCGGCAGCCAGCCGACCTCGGCGCCCTCGTGGGTCGCGAGCCAGTCCACCGCGTCCAGCACCGCGTGGTGCTCGACGGCGCTGGAGACCACCCGGGTCCGCTCGGCGCGGGCCGCGCGGCGGGCCCAGAAGACGCCCTTCACCGCGAGGTTGTCGCTCTCCGTGCCGCCGCCGGTGAAGATGACCTCGGAGGGGCGGGCGCCGAGCACCGCCGCCACCCGCTCGCGGGACTCCTCCACCCGCCGCCGGGCGCGCCGGCCCGCCGCGTGCAGCGACGACGCGTTGCCCACCTCGCGGGCCGTGGCGACGTACGCCTCGAGTGCCTCGTCGAGCATCGGGGTCGTCGCCGCGTGATCCAGGTATGCCATCACCGTTCAGCCTAACGGCCGAGCCGGGCCCCGCCGGACGCCGGACCGCCCGTCCCGCCAGGGCGGCCGGGGCGGGCGGTCCGACGATCAGGCCGGCACGGCGGTGACCACGATGTTGTCGCGGTAGTGGCGGGTCTTCGCGTCGAACGGCCCGCCGCAGGTGATCAGGGTCAGCCGAGGGCTGCCGTCCCGGGCGAAGTAGCGGTCGAGGGGAATCTTCGTCTTGGCGTACTCCTCCCGGGCCACCACCCGCCACCGGCGCTCCCGGCCGTCGTCGCCGGTGGCCGTGACAGTGTCCCCCCGGTCCAGCTCGCGCAGCCGGAAGAACGCGCCCTCGCCCTGGTCGGCGGCGTCCACGTGACCGGCGATCACCACCGAGCCGCCGTCGGCCTCCAGGCCGGGGCCGTAGCGGTACCAGCCGACGCGGTCGACGCTCGGCGGCACCTCGAACTCGTCGGTGCGCTGGTTGACGCCGACCGGGTCGACGGTCGCGGTGACCCCGATCGCCGGGATGCGCAGCCGCACCGGTGGGATGGTCGCCCCGCCCGCCGGCAGGGCGCCCGCGTTCACCGGCACCCCCGCCGAGTCACCGGTGGCGGCGGCCGAGGCGGTCCGGGTGGGGGTGGCGCCGGCCAGGGCCGCCGCCTCGTCGGCGCCGACGTCCTCGGCGGGCCGCGACCCGCACGCCACCAGGGTGGCGACGGTGAGCGCGGCGGCGCCGGCGGCCATCGCCGCCAGCGCCCCGCGGTCGCGTACCGTCACCGGCGACCGGTCCGGGCGGTGGCCACCCGCGCCCCGCCGCCGACCAGCAGCAGCACGCCGGCACCGGCCAGCACGTACCACCAGGTGTCCACGCCGGTGCCGGCCTGGCCGCCGGTGCCGCTGGGCACACCGCCCGGGGCCGAGTGCAGCCCGCTGATGGTCTGGGCGACCAACTTCAGGTTCTTGTCCGAGGCGGAGCCGATCGCGTAGACGATCGTCGCGGTGCCCTCCTTCAGGTTGAGATCGGCCGGGCCGATGGCCACGGTGTCGGTGCCGGCGAGCACCACGTCGGCCTTGACGGTGCCGGCCGCCACGTCGGCCTTGGCCTCCTCGGGGTTGGTCAGGTCCTCGAAGACCGGCTTGCCACCGGCCCGTACGTCGACCGCCGGGGCGGCGGCGGTGTGCCGGACGATCAGCCGGGCCTTGCCCGCGCCGACCTTGGCGACGTCGTTGACGAACGGGGTGATCTCCGGCTTGCCGTCGGCGCTCAGGTGGGCGGCGAGGCTGATGTTCGCGCCGCCCGGGGGTGCCGCTCGGGACGGTCAAGAGCCACATCCGACGCGGCATGCAGAGCTTGAAACGCAGATGGGAGGTGGACGGTGCAGCACCTGGACCACGACCGGCTGGTCTTCCTGGCGCTCGGTGAGAGCGCGGCGGAGAGCGGTGAGGCCACCCACCTCGACAGCTGCGACCACTGCCGGGGGGAGCTGGAAACCCTCCAGCACGTCGCCGGCCTGGGCACCGACACCCAGGGCCTGGTCGACCTGCCCGACCCGCCGGAGCACCTCTGGCAAAGCATCGCCGCGGAGATCCGGACCGCCGAGGAGCTGCCGTCGCTGGTGACCCAGCGCGGCACGCGGCCCGCCGCCGCACCGGCCGGTCCGTCGGCCCCGCCCGCTCGCGGGCGGCGCTGGCCGCGCTGGGCCACCACGGCCGTCACCGCCGCGGCCGCCGCCGCGCTCGGCGTGGTCGGCACGCTCGCCGTGCTCCGCCCCGGCGGGGATCCGCCGCAGCCTCAGCCGGCGGTGCTGGCCAGCGCGGCGCTGTCCGCGTACGGGTCGACGCCGAAGGACGCCTCCGGGGCCGCCCGGGTGCTCGGCGACGACCAGTTGCACCTGCACGTGGCCAATCTGCCGGAGGTCCCGGGATACTACGAGGTCTGGCTGATCGATCCCGCGACGATGCGGATGTTCTCACTGGGTACGCTGAGCAAGGGTTCGGGGGACGAGCTGCTCCCGATGCCCCGGAACGTGGACCTGCGGACGTACTCGGTGGTCGACGTCTCGGCCGAGCAGTACGACAACAAGCCTGCCCACTCCGGCGACAGCCTGCTGAGGGGCACCTTGACGGGCTGATCGGCGGGCCGGCTCAGCTCCCCGGCCCGCCGATCAGCTCCCTTCCCCCGCACGGGAAGGCCCGCGACGACGAGAGCCGCCGCCCGGATCACCGGACGGCGGCTCTCGTCGTTCAGCCGGGGCGGATCACTTCCGCTTGCGGATCTCCTCGGCGGCCTGCGGGACGACCTTGAACAGGTCGCCGACCACGCCGAAGTCAGCCAGCTCGAAGATCGGCGCCTCGGCGTCCTTGTTCACCGCGACGATGGTCTTCGAGGTCTGCATGCCGGCCCGGTGCTGGATCGCGCCGGAGATGCCGAGCGCGACGTAGAGCTGCGGGGAGACCGTCTTGCCGGTCTGGCCGACCTGGAACTGGTGCGGGTAGAAGCCGGAGTCGACCGCCGCGCGGGACGCGCCGACCGCGCCGCCGAGCAGGTCGGCCAGCTCCTCGACCAGCTTGAAGTTGTCGGCGTTGCCGACACCGCGACCACCGGAGACGACCACCGACGCCTCGGTCAGCTCGGGGCGGGAGCCCTTCTGCTCGGCGACCCGCTCGACGACCTTGGCCAGCTTGTCCGCGTCGGCGACCGACACGGCGAGCTGCTCGACGGCCGGGGTGGCCGCGTCCGGCGCCGGGTTGATCGAGTTCGGCCGGACGGTGACCAGCGGCAGACCCTTGGTGACCTTGGACTTGACGATGGTGGAGCCGGCGAAGGCGACCTGGGTGGCGGTGCCGTCGGCGGCCAGGCCGACCACGTCGGTCAGGATGCCGTTGTCCAGCTTGACCGCGAGGCGGGCGGCGATCTCCTTGCCCTCCTGCGAGGAGGCGAGCAGCACGGCGGCCGGCTGGACCCGCTTGACCAGCTCGGCGACCACGGTGGCCTTCGGGGCCACCAGGTAGCCGTCGATCTCCTCGCCCTCGGCGGCGTAGATCTTCTCCGCGCCGTACTCGCCCAGCTTGGCGCTCAGCGCCTCGGCGGCGCCGGCGCCACCGAGCACGACCGCGCTCGGGGTGCCCAGCTCGCGGGCGAGGGTGAGCATCTCGAGGGTGACCTTCTTGACGCCGAACTCCCGGGTGGCTTCGACGACGACGAGAACCTCAGACATGTCCAGACCTCTCACACGAACTTCTCGGTGGCGAGGAACTCGACCAGCTTGACGCCGCCCTCGCCCTCGTCGGTGATCTTCTCGCCGCCGGAGCGCGGCGGGCGCTTGGTGTGCTCCAGCACGGCGCTGGTCGCGCCGTCGAAGCCCACCTCGGTCGGGGCGACGCCGAGGTCACCCAGGGAGAGCGCCTGCACCGGCTTCTTCTTGGCGGCCATGATGCCCTTGAAGGACGGGTAGCGCGGCTCGTTGATGGTGTCCCAGACGGAGACCACGGCCGGGGTCGAGGCGGTGACCACCTCGTAGCCCTCCTCGGTCTGCCGCTCGACGGTGAGGGTGGACCCGTCGACAGTGAGCTTGCGCGCGCCGGTGAGGGCGGCCACGCCGAGCCGCTCGGCGATCATGTGCGGCATGACCTGGACCCGGCCGTCGGTCGACTCGGCGCCGCAGATGACCAGGTCGGCGCCCAGCTGACCGAGGGCGGCGGCGAGCACCTTCGAGGTGGCCACGGCGCAGGACCCGTGCAGGGCGTCGTCCACCACGTGCACGGCCTTGTCCGGCCCCATGGAGAGCGCCTTGCGGATCGACTCGGTCGCCCGGTCCGGACCCATGGTCAGGATGGTGACCTCGCCGCCGTGCGCCTCCTTGATCTTCAACGCCTCTTCGATGGCGTACTCGTCCATCTCGTTGATGACGTTGTTCGCCGAACCGCGGTCGACGGTGTTGTCGTCAGAACGCAGGTTGCGGTCCGCGCCCGAATCGGGCACCTGCTTGACGAGTACGACGATATTCATCGCGCTTCGACGACCCTCCTGTTTGGTGTAGCGATCACTCGCCCGGTCACGGGCGCAGCCTCCCGCGTGACTTAACGATCGGTCAACCGCGGGCTGCTGTGCAGTTGCCCACGGCGCAATGTTACCCGCAAGTAGCATTGCCTCCCCGGAGCCTCAGAGTGACACAGGTCACTCAGCGTCATCGCACCGGGTAAGCTCCCGAAACAGGGAGGTGACGGACATGTCGGGAAGCAGCACGGAAGCGGGCAGGCGGGACCCGGCGGGAGGCGTCACCACCCCCCGCCGCCCCTGCCGACGGATGCTCCCGGACACCTACCGGTGCGCCTGCGGGCGGGTCCGGGACCGCTGCGTCCGGGCCAGCGTCCACGCCCTCTGGTCCACCGAACCGGTCAGGCGGACCCGGCCAGCGCGGCCCTGATCCTGTCGATCGCCGCCGCCTCGGCCGGCGCCACGCCGCGGCTGGCCCGCGCCACCTGCTCCGCCGCGGCGAGCACGACCGACCGGTAGGTCTCGACGTCCCCGGGCGACTTCGCGCGCAGGATCTCCACCGCCCGGCGCAACGCCGGCAGCACGGTCGCCTCGACCTCCAGCGCGGAGTCGTGCGGCAGCTCCGGCAGCGGGCCGGTGGTCAGCGCCGCCTTCACCACCCCGCTGGCGTCGGCGAGCGCCCCGGAGGCGGCGATGCTCTCCCGCACCATGGCCAGCATCCCGGGCACCGCGTTGGAGACCAGGAAGACCGCCCCGAAGGCCCCCGTCTTGAGAGTGAGCTGCTCGTCCGCCGTCAACGGGTCCATGATCACGGAGTGTAGACGTACGGGGTGGTGGTGGTGACCGCAACGAGCCCGAGCCGCTCCAGGATCGGCCGGCTGTCCGGCGAGCAGTCCACCTGCACCAGCGTCTTGCCCCGCTGCTCGGCCAGCCTCGCCCGGTACGCGACCAGCGCCCGGTAGATGCCCTTCTTCCGCCACTCCGGCAGGGTCGAGCCGCCCCAGAAGCTGGCGAACCCGGTCCCCCGCTGGTAGCGCACCCAACCGGCACTGACCACGGTGTCCCCCGCCTCGGCCACCACCACCGTGATCGACTGCGGGTCCGCCGCGATCTCCTTGGCCAGGCCGGTCACCAGGTGACTGCGGTCCTCGTGCCAGACCGCCTCCTCCATGGCCCCGATCCGCGCCAGGTCCTCATGCGCGGTGACCTCGCGCAGGCGTACCCCCTCGGGCGGCACCGGCACGGCGGCGGCCAGGGCCGCGACCGGGCCGACCACCACGGTCTCCAGGTCCTCCGGGACGAAGCCGGCGGCCCGCAGCCGGTCGGCCAGGTCGGCCGGCTCGTCGTGGCCGGCGAGCTTCCACTCGACGCCCTCGCCCCGGGCCCGGAAGAACTCCACCTGCCGGGCGATCAGCGCGTCCAGCTCGGCGCCGGCCAGTCCGCCGAGGTCCCGGTAGGTGAGGAAGCCGCGCTGGTCCAGGCCGAGGACCCGGTACAGCGGGCCGTCCTGTTCCACCGTCACCCCGGCGGGCAGCGGGTCCGGGAGTTCCGGCCGGACCTGGTTGTCGTAGGCGTCGCGCAGGCTACGCGCGTCAAGATCGGTCATCCCCCCAGGCTAGGGGCGGGACAAAGCGGATAATGGGCGGTGTGTGGGAGGCGATCAGGCGCTGGTTCGATCCGCGCGAGCTGCGGTCGGTGGGCACCACGCCCGACTACCGCTTCTCGCTGGCCAACGAGCGCACCTTCCTGGCCTGGTTGCGCACCGGCCTGGCGCTGATCGCCGGCGGGCTGGCCGCCGCGCAGTTCCTGCCCAAGCTGCCGCTGGCGCACCTGCGCGAGGTGATCTCGGTCGCGCTGCTGCTGCTCGGCGCCACGGTGGCGGTCCGGGCGGTGGACCACTGGGCGCGTACCGAGCGGGCCATCCGGCTGAACGAGGAGCTGCCCGCCTCCCGCTTCCCGGCGGTCCTCGCCCTGATCGTCGCGATCGGCGCGCTGTTGCTGGTGGTCGCGGTGCTGGCCCGGGGCGTGGGATGACCCGCGACCCCGGGCTGCAACCCGAGCGCACCCGGCTGGCCTGGCGACGTACCCTGCTGGCGCTCACCGGGGTCACCGTGCTGGAGATCCGGCTGGCGCTCGCCGGCCACGCGTTCGACGCGGTCCTGGCCGGTCTCGCGGTGACCGCCTGGCTGGCCACCCTCCTGGTCGACTGGCGGCGGGCCACCGGGGCGGGCCCCCGTCGCGGGCACCGCTGGTCGTTCCCGCTGACCGCGCTGGCGGCGGCCGGGATGGCCCTGCTCGGCGTGCTGCACGTGCTACGCGGGCTGCGGTGAGCGGCACCGATGGTCCATCATGTCCGGCATGGTTCGCCTGTACGGACTTCTCTTCCTCGCCGAGGTGGTACTCGCCATCTGCGCACTGATCAGCTGCCTCTCCGCCGAGGAGGGTGAGATCCGGGCGCTGCCCCGGGTCGCCTGGGTGCTGATCATCCTGTTCTTCCCGCTGATCGGCTCGGTCGCCTGGTTCGCCGTCGGGCGGGAACCGACCGCCCGGCGCCCCCGCACGGCCTGGCCGATGGGGAACGGATTCGCCGAACAGGACCGCCGCCGGTCCGTCGCGCCGGACGACGACCCGGCGTTCCTGTCGTCGCTGGCGGACCGGAACCGCCGGGACGACCAGGAGCTGCTCCGGCGGTGGGAGGAGGACCTGCGCCGGCGCGAGGAGGAGCTGCGCCGGCGGGAGGACGACCGGGACCGGCCGGAGGTCTGAGCACCGCGGCCGAGCACCCGCCGGGCAGAATCGACGCCGTGCGGATCAGCCTGCTCGGCCCCCTGGAGCTGCGCGCCGACCCCGGTACGCCGGTCGAGGTCGGTGGCGCCCGGCTGCGCCGACTGCTGATCCTGCTGGCCCTGGAGCCGGGTCGGACGGTCCCGGTCGGCCGGCTCGCCGACGGCGTCTGGGACGGTGACCCGCCGAGCGGCGTCGCCAACGCGCTGCAGGCCCTCGTCTCCCGGCTGCGCCGCAGCGCCCCCGGCCTGCCCGTCGAGGCGCGGCCCGGCGGCTACCGGCTCGCGGTGTCCCCGGACGACGTGGACCTGCACCGGTTCGAAGCCGAGGTGCACGCCGGCCGGGCCCGGCTCGACACGGACCCGGCCGGGGCGTCCCGCCGGCTGACGGAGGCGTTGGCGCTGTGGCGCGGGCCGGCGCTGGCCGAGGTCGCCGACGCCGACTTCGCCCGCGCGCCGATGGCCCGCCTCACCGAGCTGCGGTTGGCCGCCACCGAGGACCTGGTCGCGGCCCGGCTGGCCGGCGAGGCCCCGGACGCCCTGCTGCCGGAGCTGCGCGAGCTGGTCGCCGCGCATCCGCTGCGGGAACGGCTGGCCGGGTTGCTGATCCGGGCGCTGCACCGGGCCGGCCGGTCCGCCGAGGCGCTCGCCGAGTACGAGCGGCTGCGCGCCACCCTCGCCGACACCCTGGGCATCGACCCGGGACCCGAGCTGGCCGCCCTGCACCTGGAGATCCTGCGTGCCGGGGACACCGGCGGCGGCGGGCCGGACGGCCCGCCCGGGCACGCCCCGGCGGCCGGGGACGCCGGCGCCACCCCGGGACCGGTCCGGGGCAACCTGCCCGCCGCGCTGACCAGCTTCGTCGGCCGGGAGGAGGCCGTGGACCGGGTCGGCGCGCTGCTCGACGGGTACCGGCTGGTCACCCTCACCGGGCCGGGCGGGGCGGGCAAGACCCGGCTGGCCGTCGAGTCGGGCCGCGCCGTGGCCGGTCGCTTCCCGGACGGGGTCTGGCTGGTGGAGCTGGCTCCGGTGACCGATCCGGCCGAGGTGCCGCAAGCCGTCCTCGCCGCGCTCGGCCTGCGCGAACAGGCACTGCTGGCGCGCGGGCCCCGGAACGGCCCCGAGCCGGTCGAGCCGGTCGGCCGGCTGGTGGAGGCGCTCGCCGGCCGGTCCGCCCTGCTGCTCCTCGACAACTGCGAGCACCTGCTCGACGCGGCGGCGGCGCTCGCCGGAAGCCTGCTCACCGCCGGCCCCCGGCTGCGGGTGCTCGCCACCAGCCGGGAGCCGCTCGGCGTCACCGGCGAGGCGGTGCGGCCGGTGGAGTCGCTGGCCCTGCCGCCGGGCGACGCGGACCCGGCGACCGCGCTGGCGTACCCGGCGGTGCGGCTCTTCGCGGACCGGGCCGCCGCGGCCCGCGCGGACTTCACGGTGGACGGTGCCACCGTCGGCCCGGTGGTCCGGATCTGCCGGGCGCTGGACGGGATGCCGCTCGCCATCGAGCTGGCCGCCGCCCGGCTGCGCTCGCTGACCGCGGCCCAGGTGGACAGCCGGCTGGACGACCGGTTCCGGCTGCTGACCGGCGGCAGCCGGACGGCGCTGCCCCGGCACCAGACCCTCCGCGCGGTGGTGGACTGGAGCTGGGACCTGCTGGACGACGGGGAGCGGGCGCTGTGGCGACGGCTGGCCATCTTCGCCGGTGGGGCCACCCTGGACGCGGCCGAGCGGGTCTGCGGCGACGGGTCCCGGCCCGGGGGCGTCCCGGACGTGCTCGACCGGCTCGCCGCCCTGGTGGACAAGTCGCTGGTGGTCGCGGTCGGCGACACCGAGCCCCGCTACCGGATGCTGGAGACCATCCGGGAGTACGGCCTGCACCGGCTGGCCGAGGCGGGCGAGGCGGACCGGGTCCGGCGGGCGCACGCGACGGAGTACCTGGCCCTCGCCGAGGCGGCCGAGCCCCGGCTGCGCACCGGGGAGCAGCTGCTCTGGTTGCGCCGGCTCGCCGCCGACCACGACAACCTGCACGCCGGGCTGCGGCACGCGGTCGCCGCCGGGGACATCCCCACCGCCGTCCGGTACGCCGCCGCGCTGGGCTGGTACTGGTGGCTGAGCGGCCAGCGGGCCGAGGGCGCCGAGCTGGCCGCCCAGGTCCTCGCGCTGCCCGGGGTGGCCGGGCGGGCCGCTCCGGACCGGCTGGCCGTCGCCCTGACCATGGCGGCGCTCAACCTGGTGTCCACCCGTAACGACCTGGCCACCAGCCTCGCCTGGCTGGAGCGGGCGGCGGAGCTGGCCGTCGGGCACGAGTCCGGCCATCCGGTGCTGCGGCTGGTCGGGCTGATCGTCGCGGCGTTCCGCAACGGGCTGCCGCCGCGGTCCCCGGAGGAACTCGCCACGCTCTTCGACGACCCGGACCCGTGGGTGGCGGGCACGGCGCGGCTGTTCCAGGCGCACGCACATCTGAACGCCGGCCTGTCCGACGAGTCGGCCGAGGCGGACCTGCGCGCGGCGCTGGCGCACTACCGCGCGGTCGGGGACCGGTGGGGGATGTCGTTCGGTCTCACCTCCCTGGCCGACCTGCTGGACCGGCGGGGCGAGGCGGCCCGGGCCACCCCGTTCCACGAGGAGGCCCTCGCTTACTTCGAGGAGCTGGGGGTCCAGGACGACGTCCCGGAGATGCGGCTGCGCCTGGCGCACAACCTGTGGCGGCGCGGCGACCACGACCGGGCCCTGGCGGTGCTGTCCCAGGCCGAACGGGAGGCGGAACTCGGCGGTTCGGACGAGACCCGGGCGGCGGTGACGCACGGCCGGGCGGAGATTCTGCGCGCCCAGGGCGACTGGGCCGGGGCCCGGGCCTGCCTGCGGGAGAGCATCCGGCTGGTCGGTGACCGCGCCGTCGCGCCGCAGTGGCGCGCGCTGCACGCCACCAACCTGGCCATGCTGGACGCGGTCGAGGGGGATCTGGTCGCCGCGCGCGGCCACCACGACCGGGCGCTCGGCCTGGCCCTCGGCTCCCAGGACGCCCCGGTCGTCGGCGCGGTGCTGGTCGGCTTCGCCGACCTGGCGCTGAGGCTGGGCCGCCCGGCCGCCGCCGCCCGGCTGCTGGGCGCGGCGAGCGGCGTGCGGGGCGGCCCGGACCACGCGATCCTGGACCGCCCCCGGGTGGAGGCCGCCGCCCGCGCCGCGCTCGGCGAGGCGGGTTTCGCCGAGGCGTACGCGGGCGGGCTGGGTTGCCGGTTGGAGACCGCCGCCGAGGCGGTCCGGGTCACACTCGACGCCTGAGCGCCCGTACGGCGAGCGGGGCGAAGACGGCGAGCAGCACGGCCGCCCAGATCAGCGACCGGGCGACCGGGCCGGCCACCGGCCCGGAGACCAGCAGGCCGCGCAGCGCGTCGGCCAGGATGGTGGCCGGGTTGACCTCGACCCAGTGCTGCATCCAGGACGGCATCTTGTCGGTCGGGACGAACGCGTTGCTGGTGAAGGTGAGCGGGAAGATCACCATGAAGCCGAAGATCTGCACCTTGTCCGGCTCGCTGACCAGCACGCCGACCAGCACCGAGATCCACGAGGCGGCCAGGGAGAAGGCCAGCAGCAGGGCGAACGCGGCGAGCAGCCCGGCGGCCCCGTTGCCCACCCGGAAGCCGAGGATCATCCCGACGCCGAGCAGCAACGCCACCGACCAGGCCTGCTTGACGGTGTCGGCGAGGATCCGCCCGGCCAGCGGCGCCCAGCGGGCGATCGGCAGCGTCTGTAGCCGGTCGAAGACCCCCTTGGTCAGGTCGGTGTTCAGCCCGAAGCCGGTGGTCATGGTGGCGAAGAAGGCGTTCTGCACGATGATCCCGGGCAGCGCGAACTTCAGGTAGTCGCCGGGCGAGCCGGCGATCGCCGTGCCGAAGACGTACGTGAAGAGCAGCACGAACATCACCGGCTGGATGCTGAGGTCGATCAGCTCCATCGGGTTGTGCTTGATCTGCACCAGGCTGCGCCAGGCCAGGGTGACGGTGTGCCGCAGCCCGGCGACGAGGCCCGGCCGGCGGGCCGGGGTGAGCGGGGCGGCGAGGGTGGCGGCGGTCATGCCGGAACTCCTTCCAGGTCGGCGGGGGCGGTGTCCGGCTCGGCGCGGTGACCGGTCAGGTGGAGGAAGACCTCGTCCAGGCTGGCGCCGCGCAGGGCCAGTTCGGCCACCGCGACCTCGGCGGCGTCGAGCCGGCGGACCACGGCGGGCAGCACGCCCGGGTCGTTCACCGGCACCGACACGGTGGTCTGGGCGACCTCGGGGGTGGCCCCGGTGACCTCGGCGGCGACGGCCAGCACCGTGGGCAGGTCGGTCGGGTCGGTCGGCCGGACCGCGAGCACCTGCCCGCCGGTCCGGGCCTTCAGCTCCTCCGGGGTGCCCTGGGCGATGACCCGGCCGTGGTCGACCACGGCGATCTCCCCGGCGAGCTGATCGGCCTCCTCCAGGTACTGCGTGGTCAGCAGCACCGTGACGCCGTCGGCGACCAGGCCGCGGACGATGTCCCAGAGTTCGTTGCGGCTGCGCGGGTCGAGCCCGGTGGTCGGCTCGTCGAGGAAGAGCACCTTTGGCCGGCCGACCAGGCTGGCGGCCAGGTCGAGGCGGCGGCGCATGCCGCCCGAGTAGGTCTTGGCGGCCCGCTCGGCGGCGTCGGTGAGCTGGAAGTCGGCGAGCAGCTGCCGGGCCCGGGCCCGGGCGTCGGCCCGGGAGAAGCCGAGCAGCCGGCCGATGAGCAGCAGGTTCTCGGTGCCGGTGAGGTTCTCGTCGACGGAGGCGTACTGGCCGGTGAGGCCGATCAGCTGGCGCACCCGGTGCGCGTCGCGGCGGACGTCGTACCCGCCGACGGTGGCGTGGCCCTCGTCGGCGGCGAGCAGGGTGGCCAGCACCCGGACCGCCGTGGTCTTGCCCGCCCCGTTCGGGCCGAGCAGCCCGAACACCGTCCCGGCGGGGACAGCCAGGTCCACCCCGGCCAGGGCGGTGGTCGCGCCGAAGCGGCGGACCAGGCCCTCCGCGCGGATCGCGTATGTCATCGGAACTCCCGTCGTTCTCGCTGGTCACCCCACCTTGAGCGACGGCGCTGACGTTACGGCGACAACCGCTGACAGACCGCTGATTTTCCCTCCGGGCAGAACGGCGCGACCGCCGTCGCCGGTCGGTGCGGCGGCGGCGGCGGTCGCGGGAGCAGCGCGGGTCAGGCCAGGTTCGAGGAGCGGGGGTACGCGTCGGCCGGGTCGGTCAGCACGTTGACCAGATACGGCACGCCGGCGTCGAAGGCGCGGGTCAGGGCCGGACCGAGGTCGGCGGCCTTGGCCACGGTCTCCCCCGCCCCGCCGAGCGCCTCGACCACCTTGTCGTAGCGCAGCCCCGGCTGGAGGTCGGCGGCCACGTCGTAGCCGTACATGGCCCGCATCGGGTGCTTCTCCAGGCCCCAGATGCCGTTGTTGCCGACCACGATGACCACCGGCAGCTGCTGCCGGACCAGGGACTCGACGTCCATCAGCGAGAAGCCGGCCGCCCCGTCGCCCAGCAGCACGCAGATCTGCCGGTCGGGGTGGCTGACCCTGGCCCCCATCGCGTAGCCCATGCCGGTGCCGAGGCAGCCGTACGGGCCGGGGTCGAGCCAGGTGCCGGGCTGCGCCGGCTCCAGGTACTTCCCGGCGTACGAGACGAAGTCGCCGCCGTCGCCGATGGTGATCGCGTCGGCGGCGAGCACCTTGCGCAGCTCGCCGTAGACCCGGGCGGGGCGGATCGGGTCGGTCTCGGCGGCCATCTCCTCGGCGTCGCGGGCCTTCGCGGCATCCTCGGCGGTGCGCAGCTGCGCGATCCAGTCGGCGTGGTCGGCCCGGTCGCCGGGGTGCTCGGCGAACGCGGTCAGGATCAGGCGCAGGTCACCGGCGGGGGCGGCGGCCGGCTGGACGTGCCCGGCCCGCTGGCTCGGCGCGTCGACCACGTGCACCACCTCGGCGTCGCCGAAGTCGCCGAAGGCGAGCCGGAAGTCGAGCGGGGTGCCGATCACCACGACCACGTCGGCGTTCTTGAGCGCGACCCGGCGGGCCTTGGCGAAGGCGAGCGGATGCTCGGGCGGCAGCGCGCCGCGGCCCATGCCGTTGGTGAAGACCGGGGCC
Organism: Micromonospora solifontis; assembly: GCF_003725545.1. Classification (GTDB taxonomy): domain Bacteria; phylum Actinomycetota; class Actinomycetes; order Mycobacteriales; family Micromonosporaceae; genus Micromonospora; species Micromonospora solifontis. Next base: position 81,177 of record NZ_RJLN01000011.1, read on the forward strand.
CGCAGCGACTCGGCGGCGGCGCGGAGGGCGTCGACGGCGTCGCCCGCGTACACGTCGGAGCCGGCGATGATGACCGGCCGGGCGGCGCCGGCGATCAGGCCGGCGGCCTTCGCGACCTCGTCCGGGTCGGCCTCGATCGGGGCGGGCGGGGTGACCGCGGGCAGTTCGGCGTCGCCGACGGAGAAGACCGCTTCGAGGGGGAAGTCGAGGAAGACCGGGCCGCGGTGCGGGGTGAGCGCGGTGGTCAGCGCGGCGGACACGGCGCGCGGGATGTCGTCGGCGCTGAACACCGTCTCGGCGTGCTTGGTGACCGGGGCGACCAGCGGCAGGTGGTCCATCTCCTGGAGGCTGCCGGAGCCCCAGCGGAACTGCGGGGCCCGGCCCCCGAGCACCAGCACCGGCGAGGCGTTGAAGAAGGCGCTGGTCAGGCCGGAGACGCCGTTGGTGACGCCGGGGCCGGCGGTGAGCACGGCCAGGCCGGGGCGGCGCTGGAGCTTCGCCACCGCCTCGGCGGCGAAGACGGCGGACTGCTCGTGCCGGACGTCGTAGAGCGGGAAGCCGGCCTTGTGCGCGGCGTCGTACAGCGGGAAGACGTGCCCGCCGGAGAGGGTGAACATCTCCCGTACGCCGTGTGCGCGCAGTGCCGCGAGGGCCAGCTCGCCGCCGTGACCTTCGACCCGTTCCGTCATCGCCACTCCCCTTCGTTGCCCGACCGGAGTCACACGCTACTGGCCGGTAGGCGAGATGTGAACCGCTCTCGGGTCGGCGGCGGGGTGGACCGCCGACCCGAGAGCCGGGTCAGCGGCCGGTGAAGTCCGGCTTGCGCTTCTCGACGAACGCGGCCATGCCCTCGCGCCGGTCGTCGGTGGCGAACAGCGCCGCGAAGAGCTGGCTCTCCCAGGCCAGGCCGGAGTTGAGGTCCATGTCCAGGCCGGCGTCGACGGCCGCCTTGGCCGCCCGCAGGGCCTGCACCGGGCCGGTCAGGAACGGCTTCACGTACGCGACCGCGGCGTCGTAGACCTCGGCGGCGGGGACCACCCGGTCGGCCAGGCCGATCCGCAGCGCCTCCGCCGCGTCGATCATGCGACCGGTCATGATCAGGTCCTTGGCCCGGGCCGGGCCGACCAGGCGGGCCAGCCGCTGGGTGCCGCCGGCGCCCGGGATGATGCCGAGCTTGATCTCCGGCTGGCCGAGCTTGGCGTCCTCCGCCACGATCCGCCAGTCGCAGGCCAGGGCCAGCTCGCAGCCGCCACCCAGGGCGTACCCGGTGATCGCGGCGACCACCGGCTTCGGGATCCGGGCGATGGCGCCGAGCGCGCTGGACAGGTCGGCGGCCCGCTCCGCCATGTCCACGTAGGACATGTCGGCCATCTCCTTGATGTCCGCGCCGGCCGCGAAGACCTTCTCCCCGCCGTACACGATGACCGCGCGGACCTCGGGGTCGGCGGTGGCGGCGGCCGCGGCGGCGCGCAACTCCTCCTGCACCTGGGTGTTGAGCGCGTTCATCGGCGGCCGCTCCAGCCGGATGGTGCCGATGCCGTCCTTCACTTCGAGCCTGACGAACTCGCCCACGCTGCCCTCACTTCCTCGTCGAAGTCGCGTGCCAACCTTACGGCCCGGCTCGTTGGGGTAGACAGTGTGGTGTCGACCCCGGCACCCGGAGTGAGGCCATGATCACGTACTACGACGACCAGTCGGTGCAGGTCACCTCCAACGCCCTGCGCGTGGACGGGCGCAGCTACCCGCTCGCCGAACTGGGCACGGTCTGGCACCGCCGGGGCAGCCGATCCTGGCGGGTGCTCGCCGGCCGGGGGGCGATCGGAGCGGCCCTGGCCGGCCCGATCGTGGCCGCCGTGCTCGGCGTCGCGCTGGCGGTCTGGCTGCACCGCTCCCTGGTGGTCACGATCGCCATCGCCGGGGCGTCCGTGCTGGTCGGCCTCGGCGTCGGGCCGCTCGCCGACCTGCTCTTCGAACACCTGGACCGGTCGTACGCCCGGGGCAGCCGGGAGCTGGAGATGTGGGCGCGCTGGCGGGGCCAGCCGGTGCGGCTGCTGCGCACCGGCGACGCGCTGCGCTTCGGCCAGATCTACCGGGCCGTGCAGCGGGCGATGGAGCAGGCGCCTCAGCCGAAGGTGATCGGCTCGTCGGGCAGCAGCCCCAGGCCGCGAAGCAGGCCGTAGGTGTCCTGCTCGCCCCAGAACTGAACGATCTTCCCGCCGGCCAGCCGGTACATCTTGCAGGCGCTCTGCACCGTCGTGGCACCCGTGGCGTCCCGCCGGTAGGTCTGCGCCATCGAGACCACCACCCGGTCCTCGGCCGCGAAGATCTCCAGGATCTCCTGGTCGAGCACGGTGAGCCCGGGCGAGGAGACGGCCGCCTCCGGGTAGCGACGGCCGCGCACCGCCGTGCCGCTGCCGTAGATCTCCACGTCCTCGGCGACCACCGCGGCCAGCTCGGCCAGGTCCTTGGTGACGAAGGTCCGCAGGTAGCGCCGGACCACCTCGACGTTGCGCTCCTGCTCGGTCCTGACCGTCCCGGCCCCGCTCCGCCCCGCCATACCCGCGACGCTACCGGGGCAGCCTGCTACCCGCAGTCCCCCGCCCCCGCCACCGAAAACGCGGTCGCGACGGTCGGGCCGGCCCTGTTGTTCCTGCATCGGACAGCCGCACCGGGTTCGGGTGCGTTTGTTGTCGTCGGGGCGACAACAAACGCACCCCCAGAGCCGGCCGTCGAAGCCGGTCGAGGTTGAGCGCGGATGGTTAGGCTGAGTGATGGTCCTCTATTACCGGGACGACGCGGTACAGGTCACCTCCGAGGCCATCCACGCCGGCGGGCAGGTCGTCAGGCTCGCCGACATCGCGTACGTCTGGCACGCGCGCGGCGCGACCACCCTGGCCGTCCGGGGCCGGGTGCTCGGCCGGGGCGTGCTGGTCCTGCTCCTCTCGCTGCCGCCGCTGGTCGCCCTGGTCTGCGTCCTCTCGCTGGCCTGGGCCGCGCAGGACCGGGGCAACTGGAAGCTGGCCCTGCTCATCCTCGACGCCTTCGTGGTGGTCGGGTTGGCGCTGACCCCGTTCCTGGAGCTGCCGCTCGGCTGGCTGGACCGTTCCTACGAGCGGGGCAGCCGGGTGCACGAGCTGTGGGTGCAGCACCGGGGACGAGAGGTGATGCTGCTGCGCACGCCCGACGCGCTGCGGTTCGGGCAGATCTACCGGGCCGTGCAACGGGCCGTCGAGCAGGACGGCGAGCGCCGGCCATAACGCCCCCGCTATGGACGAACCGGAGTGTGGGCAGGACGACCGCGCCCTGCTCTCCTGAATGGACAGTCACGTCCATCCTGGGGAGGGTGTCATGTTGAGGAAACTGGCCGTCGCGGTCGCGGCGGCGCTCACCCTGGTGCTGCCGGTGCCCGCCGCCGGCCCGGCCGCCGCCGCGTCGGTCGCCGATCCGTCCGCCCCCGGCCCGTACGCCGCCGGATACGTCGACACCACCGTCAGCGCGGCGGGCCGCTCCTTCTCGGCGCGGATCACCTATCCCGCCACCGCCGCCGGCAACGGCCAACCGGTGGCGGCCGGCCGGTTCCCGGCGATCGCCTTCGGCCACGGCTTCCTCCAGGGCGTGTCGAAGTACGCCTCGACGCTCTCCCACCTGTCGACCTGGGGCTTCATCGTCATCGCCCCGACCTCGCAGGGCGGCTTCGCGCCCGACCACAGCGCCTTCGCCGACGACCTGAACGCGGCCCTGACCTGGGCGGTCACCCAGGACACCACGGCCGGCGCCCGGTTCGCCGGGCACGTCAGCGTCGACCGGCTGGGGCTGTCCGGGCATTCGATGGGCGGTGGCGCCAGCATCCTCGCGGCGGCCCGGAACCCGAAGGTCGTCACGGTGGCGAACCTGGCCGCCGCGGAGACCAACCCGTCCGCCAAGGCGGCCGCCGCCACGGTGACCGTGCCGGTCCAGCTGATCGCCGGGGAGCGGGACGGCATCGCGCCGGTCGCCGACCACCAGCGGCCGATCTACCTGGCGAAGCCGCCCGCCAAGCAGCTGCGGACCATCAAGGGCGGCTCGCACTGCGGCTTCATGGACAGCGGCTCGCTGTTCTGCGACAGCGGCACAATCAGCCGCACCACCCAGCTCCAGCTCGCCCGGCGGCTGCTCACCGAGTGGTTCCTGCGTCACCTGGCCGGGGACACCTCGTACGACGACGCGGTCTGGGGCACGTCGGCGCGGAACGACCCGCAGGTCACCTTCGAGGGCGAGCGCTGACCCGGCGGAGCTGGCCGGGCCGACGCACACTGGGAGGCATGGCGATTCCCCTCCCCCGGCCCGGCGCCGTCGTCGGACTCACCCGCTCCGCCCTCGACCAGGCCCTCGGCTCGGCCGCCGCGCTCGCCGCCGTGCCGGCCCGCGCCTTCGCGGTGCTCGACGAGGTGGAGACGCTGCTGCGCCGGATCAACGGGGTGGTCGACCGGATCGAGGGCACCCTCGACCGCACCGACCGGGTGCTCACCGACGCGGAGGTCGCGGTCCGGGAGGTCGCGGTGATCAGCGCGGCGGCGACCGGGGCGATCGAGACGGCGACCGAGGTCGCGACCGCCGCCGCCGTGGTCGTCGGGGAGGCCGAGCGGGTCTCGGCGGCCGCCGGGGTGGTGGTCGGCGAGGCCGACCGGGTCGCCCGGACGGCGGGCACGGTGGTCGCCGAGGTCGACGCGGTGGCCGGACGGGCCGCCGGCACCGTGGTCGCGGCAGAGCGGGCGGCCGGCACGGCGGCGGAGCTGCTGGCGGCGTACGAGCCGGCGCTGCGCCGGGCCGCCCCGATGGCCGCCCGCTTCATCGAGCAGCTCAGCCCGGAGGAGGTGACCGCGGCGATCCGGCTGGTCGACGAGCTGCCGAAGCTCAAGGAGCACCTGACGTCGGACGTGCTGCCGATTCTGGCCACCCTGGACCGGGTCGGCCCGGACGTGCACGACCTGCTCGCGGTCACCCGCGACCTCAAGCTCGCCGTCGCGGGCATTCCCGGCCTCGGCATGCTGCGCCGCCGTGGCGAACGGCTCACCGACGAGCCGGCCGAGCGGGACGTTCCGGTCGACTGAGCGCCGCCGGCCGGCGGCCCGCCCCCGTGCCGGGCCGCCGGCCGGTGTGTTCAGCAGTCGCAGGCCACCGCCAAGCGGGGTGCGGTCAGCTCGTCCACCGGGCGGCGGGCCGTGCCCGTCGGGGTGACCACCGGCAACCCCTGCCGGGCCCAGTACTCGAAGCCGCCGATCATCTCCTTCACCCGCCAGCCGAGCCGGGCGAACTCCAGCGCCGCCCGGGTCGCCCCGTTGCAGCCCGGCCCCCAGCAGTACGTGACGACGGTGGACCCGGCCGGCAGCAGCTCGGCGGCCCGGGCGGGGATCTCGGCGGTGGGCAGGTGCACGGCGCCCGGCAGGTGGCCCTGCCGCCAGGCCGCGTCGCCCCGCGAGTCGACCACGACCAGCCCGGGCGTGCCCGCCTCCAGGGCGGCGTGCACGTCGCTGACGTCGGTCTCGAAGCTGAGCCGGGCACGGAAGTGGGCGGCGGCGGTCGCCGGGTCGGCCGGCGGTACGGAGAACGTCATGCCCCGATCCTGCGGCCCGGCCGCCGGACGGGACAGTGGCGTGATCGCCGACCTTCGCTAACATCCCGCCATGACTTCCGTCGAGCGGACCGTGGCGGTGCTCGCGTACCCGGGGATGTCGGTGTTCGAGACCGGCATCGTCACCGAGGTGTTCGGGCTGCCCCGGCCGGAGCTGGGCGTCGACTGGTACCGGCTCACCGTCTGCGCGGAGCGGCCCGGGCCGGTGCCGGTGGTCGGCGGCGCCGCCCTGCACACCCCGTACGGGCTGGAGGTCCTGGCCGGGGCCGGCACGGTGATCCTGCCCGGGGTGCCCGACGTGACCGCCGACCCGTCGCCGGCACTGGTGGCCGCGCTGCGCCGGGCGCACCACCGGGGCGCCCGGCTGATGTCGATCTGTTCCGGCGCGTTCGCCCTGGCCGGCGCGGGGCTGCTCGACGGCCGCCGGGCCACCACCCACTGGCGGTACGCGGACCTGCTGGCCCGGCGGCACCCGGCGGTCACCGTCGACCCGGACGTGCTCTACCTCGACGACGGCGACATCCTGACCAGCGCCGGCAGCGCCGCCGGGCTGGACCTCTGCGTGCACGTGGTGCGCCGCGACTTCGGCGCGGCGGTGGCCAACGCGGTCGCCCGCCGGCTGGTGATCCCGCCGCACCGGGACGGCGGGCAGGCCCAGTTCATCGAGGCGCCGGTGAGCGTCGACCCGGACGACGACCGGATCGCCGCCAGCATGGCGTGGGCGGTGCGGCACCTGGCCGAACCGCTGACCGTGGCGGCACTGGCCCGGCAGGCGCACCTGTCGACCCGCAGCTACCTGCGGCACTTCGCCCGGGCCACCGGCACCAGCCCGATCCGCTGGCTGATCGACCAGCGCGTGCGGGCCAGCCTGGCCCTGCTGGAGACGACCGACGCCCCGGTCGCGGAGATCGCCACGGCGGTCGGCTTCGACAGCCCGGTCACCTACCGGCACCATTTCGGCCGGGCGATGCGGACCTCCCCGTCGGCGTACCGGCGGGCGTTCCGGGCCGGGGCGGCCTGAGCCGTCAGGCCGGGGTGTACAGCTCGTCGATCTCGGCCCGGCGGGGCAGCGCCACCGAGGCGCCGAGCCGGCGTACGCAGGCGGCCCCGGCCGCCGCCGCCCAGCGCACCGCGTCGACCAGCTCCCGCCCCTCGCCCCAGGCCACCGCGAGGGCGGCGGTGAACGCGTCCCCGGCGGCGGTGGAGTCCACCACGTCCACCTTCACCGCCGGGACGTGCACCTCGGTCCCGTCCCGGTCGACGTACCAGGCGCCGTCGCCGCCGAGCGTGAGCACCGCCCGGGGCACCAGCGCCAGCAGCGCGGCCGGCTCGTCCCGGCCCCGCCCGGTCAGCGCCTGCGCCTCGGTCTCGTTGACCACCAGCAGCTCCACCGCGGCGAGCAGCTCCGCCGGCACCGGTCGGGCCGGCGCCGCGTTGAGCACCACCCGGGTGCCGGCCGCCCGGGCCGCCACCGCCGCCTCGGTCACCGTCTCGACGGGCACCTCCAGCTGCGCGACCAGCACGTCCGCCTCGCGTACGGCGTGCAGCTCGCCCTCGGTGAGGCCGGTGAACGCGCCGTTGGCGCCGGGGGTGACCAGGATGGCGTTCTCCCCCGCCGCACCGACCATGACCAGGGCGACGCCGGAGGCGCCGTACACCACCCGGAGCTGGCCGGCGTCCACGCCGGCCGCGGTGATCCGGGCCTTGAGGGTGACCCCGAAGGCGTCCGAACCGATCGCGCCGAGGAAGACGCAGGACGCGCCGGCGCGGACGGCGGCGATGGCCTGATTGGCGCCCTTGCCGCCGGGCAGCATGACGAAGTCGCTGCCGAGCACGGTCTCTCCGGGGCGGGGCAGCACGGCGGCCGTGCCGACCAGGTCCATGTTGGCGCTGCCCACCACGGCGACCCGGGTCTGCTGCACGGCGGTCCTCCTGCCGGTCAGGCGGCCCGGGCGGTCCAGCGGTCGCCGGACCGCTCGACGACCAGGGGCAGGCCGAAGGTCTTCGACAGGTTGTCGGCGGTGAGTGTGTCGGCGAGCAGTCCCTGCGCGACCACGCCGCCCTCGCGCAGCAGCAGCGCGTGGGTGAAGCCGGGCGGGATCTCCTCGACGTGGTGGGTGACCAGCACCAGGGCGGGGGCGTCGGGGTCGTACGCCAGCTCGGCGAGCCGGGCGACCAGGTCCTCGCGCCCGCCGAGGTCGAGCCCGGCGGCGGGCTCGTCGAGCAGGAGCAGCTCCGGGTCGGTCATCAGGGCCCGGGCGATCTGCACCCGCTTGCGCTCGCCCTCGGACAGCGTGCCGTACGCCCGCTCGGCGAGGTGGCCGATGCCGAGCTGGCCGAGCAGCGCGTGGGCGCGGGCCTCGTCGGTGCGGTCGTAGCTCTCCCGCCACCGGCCGACCACCGACCAGGCGGCGGTGACCACCACGTCGGTCACCCGCTCGTCGGCGGGGATCCGCTCGGCGAGGGTCGCGGTGGACAGGCCGATCCGCGTTCGCAGCTCGTTGACGTCCGTGCGGCCGATCCGCTCGCCGAGGACGTGCGCGGTGCCGGTGGTCGGGTGCAGCCGGCCGGCGGCCAGGTTGAGCAGGGTGGTCTTGCCGGCGCCGTTCGGGCCGAGCACCACCCAGCGTTCGTCCAGCTCGACCTGCCAGTCGACGTCGTGCACCAGCGCCGTGCCGGAGCGCTTGACCGTCACCCCGTCGAGGCTGATCACCAGATCCAGGTCCCCAGTCACCGGTCCATCCAACCACGCAGCCCGCGCGCTGCCCCCCACGGGCGGCGCCGCCACCTTAGGGTGGGGCGCCGTGTCATTGGTCACCACACCGGGAGGACCCCGCATGCCCCACCGTCCCGAGGAGCCGTGCGGATGAGCGCCGTCATCGAGATCGCCGGTCTCCACAAGACGTTCCACACCCTGCGTCAGGGGCGGCGGACCGCCGTCGACGGCTTCGACCTGCTGGTCGAGTCCGGGCAGGTGCACGGCTTCCTCGGGCCGAACGGCTCGGGCAAGACCACCACGCTGCGCGCCCTGCTCGGGCTGGTCCGCGCCGACGGCGGCCGGATGAGCGTGCTCGGGGCCGAGTCGCCCGGGCGCCTGCCGGAGGTGGCGGGCCGGGTCGGCGCGATCGTGGAGAGCCCGCAGTTCTTCGCGAACTTCACCGCCCGCCGGACGCTGCGGCTGCTGGCGCTGGCCGGCGGCGTGCCGACCACGCGGGTGGACGCGGTGCTGGAGCAGGTCGGCCTGCGGGACCGGGGCGACGAGCGGGTCCGGGGCTACTCGCTGGGCATGAAGCAGCGGCTGGCCGTGGCGTCGGCGCTGCTGAAGAACCCGGAGCTGCTGATCCTCGACGAGCCGGCGAACGGCCTGGACCCGGCCGGCATCCGGGAGATGCGGGATCTGATGCGGTCCCTCGCCGCGGCCGGGGTGACCGTGCTGCTCTCCAGTCACATCCTGGCCGAGATCCAGCTCATCTGCGACCACGTGACGATCATCAGCCGGGGCCGGCGGGTGGCGCACGGCCGGGTGGACGAGGTGCTGGCCGGGTTCGACCAGCACGAGTGGCGGGTCGGGGTGGCCGAGCCGGAGCGGGCGGCGGAGCTGCTGGCCCGGGCTGGCGTGTCCGTCACCGTCCACCCCGACCACCTGCTGGTCGCCGGGGTGGACGACGCCGAGGTGATCAGCCGCACGCTGGGCGAGCAGGGCCTCTGGGTCCGCGAGCTGGTCCCGCTCCGGCCGGACCTGGAGAGCGTCTTCCTGGAGCTGACCGGCGACGCCCCGCACCCGGCGCTGCCCCGCCAGGTGGACGGCACGGCGCCGGATGACATGGTGATCGATCTGGATGTGCGCGAGAGCCGGGAGGTGGGCGCGTGAACCTGGTCCGTGCCGAGGTGGAGCGGCTGGCCGGCCGCCGGTTCGTGCAGCTGATGGTGGTGCTGCTGCTGATCGCCTTCGCGGTGACCGTGGCGACCACGCTGGCCGGCTCGCACCGGCCCAGCCCGGGTGAGCTGAGCCGGGCCCGGGCGCAGGCGGCCGAGGATGTGGCCCAGATGGAGGCGACGCACACCCGCTGCCTCCGGATCAAGGCGGGCGAGGTCATCCCGGATGAGAACGACTACCTGCCGCGGAACTGCGCGGAGCTGGACCCGGCGCTGCGGTCGGAGCCGATCACCGCGGCGAACTACCTGTCCGGGGTCTTCGTCTTCGCCCAGAAGGCGGAGCCGCTGCTCTACTTCCTGGTCGCGTTCCTGATGCTCTTCGGGTTCCTGGTCGGCGCCTCCTACATCGGCGCCGACCTGAACTCTGGCGGGGTGGTCAACCTGCTGCTGTGGCGGCCCCGCCGCACGGCGGTGCTGGGGGCCAAGCTCGGCACGCTGCTCGGCACGCTGCTGGCGCTCTCGGCGGTGGCGTCGGCGGCGTACCTGGGGGTGTTCTGGCTGATCGGTCAGACCGCCGGGCTGACCGGCGGCACGAACGCCGAGTTCTGGGGGTCGCTGGGCGCCACCTACGGCCGGGGGCTGGGGCTGGTGCTGCTGGCCGCGGCGCTCGGCTTCGCCATCGCCACCCTGGGCCGGCACACCGCGGCGGCGCTGGGCACGGTCGCCGCGTACCTGGTGGTGTGGGAGCTGGGCGCGCGGCTGGTGCTGGACATCGTCGAGGCCGTCCGGCCGGAGCGCTGGATGCTCTCCAGCTACCTGGCCGCCTGGCTCAGCGGCGAGGTCCACTTCTGGGACCGGTTCGCCTGCGACGGCGAGAGCGCGGGCTTCTGCGACGGCAGCTACGCGATCGGCTGGGGCGCCGGGCTGGCGGTGCTGCTCACGCTCGCCGCGGTGCTGGTCGCGGCCGCGTTCACCACGTTCCGCCGGCGGGACCTGATCTGAGGCGGCCCGGTGCGGGCCCCGGCAGCGGGTCCCGCACCGGCAACTCCTTGCAGAGATCCGACACCTAGTGAAGAATTCCTTCACATGGTGGCGGGGACGACGGCTGGATCAACCCACCGTCGAGCCGAACACCTCGTCGCGGACGGCGTCCAGCGCGGTGCGCAGCGCGCCGCGCAGGATCGGCTCCTCGGTGACCCCGGTGGTGACCACCCGCGGCCGGACCAGGGTGATCGCGGCGACCTCGTGCTGCACCCGTTCAGCCAGCGGCGCCCCGCCCGCCTGGCCCACCTCGCCGGCGAGCACCACCAGCGGCGGGTCGAGCACCACACAGGTGCTCGCCACGCCGAGGGCGAGCCGGCGGGCCAGCTCGTCCAGCATCGGGCCACCGGCCGTGCCGGCGGCGATCGCGGCGCGTACCGCCTCGGCCGCGTCGGCGGCGGCGAAGTTGTGCTCGGCGGCCACCGCACGGACCGCGTCGGCGCCCGCGAGCTGCTGGAACGCCGGCTTGGCCCGCTTCGAGACGTCCCGCGGGATGGGCACGCCGGGCACCGGCAGGTAGCCGATCTCGCCGGCCGCGCCGCTGCTGCCGTGGTGCAGCCGGCCACCGAGCACGATGGCCAGGCCGACCCCGGCGCCGACCCAGACCAGCACGAAGTCCGACATGCCCTGGGCCGCGCCGGACTGGGCCTCGGCGACGGCGGCCAGGTTGACGTCGTTCTCGAAGACCACCGGGATGTGCAGGTCGTCACGGAGCGCGGCGAGCAGGCCGCTGTGCCAGCGCGGCAGGTTGAACGCGAAGGTGATGTCCCCGCTGCCGGGGTCCACCAGGCCGGGGGTGCCCAGCACCACCCGCCGCACGCTGGACAGCTCCGCCCCGGCGCTGCTCGCCGCCTGGACCACGGCGTTGTGCACCACGCCCACCGGGTCGTCGGTGTCCCGGGTGGACTGGGCGACCCGGCCGACGACCGCGCCGGTGATGTCCGCGCAGGCCGCCACCACCCGCTCCGCGTCGACGTCCACCCCGACCACGTACGCGCTGCCCGGGCGCACCGCGTAGAGCTGGGCGTTCGGGCCCCGCCCGCCGGCCTGCTCGCCGACCCGGGTGACCAGGCCGCGCTCCTCCAGCCGCTCCACCAACTGGGAGGCGGTCACCTTGGAGAGCCCGGTCAGCTCGCCCAGCCGGGCCCGGGTGAGCGGCCCACGCTCGAGGAGCAGCTCCAGCGCCGCGCGGTCGTTCAGCGCCCGTAACAGGCGGGGGGTGCCGGGCAGCCGGGTCGTACTCATGCCAGGTCCTCTATTTTCAGTAAAGTTTGCTAACCACAAAACGCCTGCAGAGGGGTGTCCGTTAGCGTATCGGCCACCCCGATCCGGAGTCGTCGGACGACCCGGCAGGGAAAGGGGATACTCGTGGGGTTGGATCCAGGACTCCGGCGGCTCGCGCTGGGCACGCTGCTGGCCGCGTACCCGGGGCCGGTCCCGCCCGACTGGGCGGTCGACCTGCTCACCGAGGGACTCGCCGGGCACACCCTGTTCGGCACCAACATCCACGACCCGGCCCAGGTCGCCGCGACGACCGCCGGGCTGCGCGCCGGCCGCCCGGACGTGATCGTGGCGATCGACGAGGAGGGCGGCGACGTCACCCGGCTGGCCCACGCGACCGGCAGCCCGTACCCGGGCAACGCCGCCCTCGGCGCGGTCGACGACCCGACCCTGACCCGGCAGGTGTACGCCGCGATCGGCGCGGAGCTGGCCGCCCTCGGCATCACCGTCGACCTGGCGCCGACGGTCGACGTGAACACCGCAGCCGAGAACCCGGTGATCGGCACCCGCTCGTTCGGCGCGGACCCGGCCCGGGTGGCCACCCACTCGGCCGCCGCGGTCGCCGGCCTCCAGTCCGCCGGGGTGGCCGCCTGCGCCAAGCACTTCCCCGGCCACGGCGCCACGATCGCCGACTCCCACCACGAGCTGCCCACGGTCGACGTGCCCCCGGCGGTGCTGCGGGAGCGGGACCTGCCGCCCTTCGCCGCGGTGGTCGACGCCGGGGTACGCGCGATCATGACCGCGCACATCCGGGTGCCGGCGCTGACCGGAGACGGCCCGGCCACGTTCAGCCGCGCGGTCCTGGTCGACCTGCTGCGCACGGAGTACGGCTTCACCGGCACGGTGATCACCGACGCGCTGGAGATGAAGGGGGCGGCGCTGGCCGCCGGCGGGGTGGGTCCGGCCGCGGTCCGCGCCCTCGCCGCGGGGGCGGACCTGCTCTGCATCGGCTCGAAGGTCGACGCCGGACTGGTGGAGCGGGTGGCCGAGGAGATCGTCGCGGCGATCGAGGACGGCCGGCTGGACCGGGCCCGGGTCGAGGAGGCCGCCGGCCGGGCCGCCGAGCTGGCCACCTGGCGGGGCGCCGGCGGTGGTGCGAAACCGGTGCCGGACGGCCTGGGTTACGCCGCCGCGCTGCGCGCGGTCCGCGTCGAGGGCGACGTCATCGGCCTGGCCACGCCGCTGGTGGTGCAGGTGCACGCCACCTCCACCATCGCCGAGGGGCGGGTGCCGTGGGGGCTGGGACCGCACCTGTCGCCCGGGGCCGAGGAGGTCCGCGCGGTGGCCGGGGAGACCGCACCGGAGGAGTTGCACCGGCGCGCCGGCGACCGGCCGATCGTGCTGGTCGGCCGCCACCTGCACCGGCTGCCCGGGGCCCGGGAACTGGTCGAGGGGCTGGCCGCCATGCATCCGGTGACGGTGGTGGAGATGGGCTGGCCGAGCGACTGGCGTCCGGCCGGTGCCCGGGCCTTCGTCACCACGTACGGCGCCAGCCACGCGAACGGCCGCGCGGCGGCGCAGGTGCTCGGCCTGACCGGCTGAGGTCTGACCGGCCCGGCGATCCTGGACGGCGTCGGGCACGGGCTGCCGGCGACGTTGCTCACCTCGGTGGCGCTCGCCGCGCTGCGGGCGGCCCGCCGGTCCGGCGCCGAGATCCCCGCCCTCGCGGCGGCGATGGACGCGGCGCTGCGCAGCCAGTGGACGGACGGCCGGTGTCACCGCGGTGCTGCTCGACTTCGACGTCCGCAGCGGCCGGCTCCGGTACGTCAACGCCGGCCATCCGGCTCCGGTGGTCCTGCGCCGGGGCCGGGCCGTCCACGCGCTCACCGGCGGCCGCCGACCACCGCTGGGCCTCAACCTGCCCGGCGACGGGATCGACGAGGTCCGCCTCGAACCGGGTGACCGGCTGCTGCTGCACACCGATGGGGTCACCGAGGCCCGCGACGCCGCCGGGGAGATGTTCGGGCTGTCCCGGCTGGCGGATCTCGCCGAGCGGCACATCGGCTCGGGCCTGCCCGGCCCGGAGACGCTGCGCCGGTTGAGCCGGGCGGTGGTCGAGCACCGCGGGGCGGCGTCCCGGGACGACGCCACGATCGTGCTGATGGAGTGGTCCGGCGACGCCGCCGCGCGGGTGGAGCCCTGAAGCGCCGCTGACCGGTCCGGGCGGTCCGGCTAGCGCAGCCGGCGCCAGCCGCTTCCGGTCGCGGAGCCGTCGCCGCCGGGACCGGCGGTCAGGCCCAGCAGGCAGTCGACGGAGGTGATCCGGAGCACCCGCGCCACGATCGGCTGCGGGTCGGTCACCCGCAGCGTGGCGCCGCGGCCGACCGCCTCGGCCGCGCCCCGGAGCAGGGTGGCCACCCCGGTCGAGTCGAGGAACCCGACCGCGGCGAGGTCGACCACGATCTCCACCAGGCCGGGCCGGTCGAGGACCGCGTCCAGCGCCCGGTCGGACCGCGCCACCCCCGGTATTGAACGCGTTCAAAAGTTGTCGTACGCTCGGCGCGACCACAATTTGAACGCGTTCAAGAGGGGCGACGAGATGGACGTGAAGGTCTGGATGTACCTGACCTACCTGGCGGTCAGCATCGGTCTGACCGTCTGGGTGGCCCGGGCGCTGGCCCGGAACGGGTTGGTGTTCCTGGAGGACGTCTTCGCCGACAAGCGGCTGGCCGACGCGGTCAACAGCCTGCTGGTGGTCGGCTTCTACCTGCTCAACCTCGGCTACGTGACGGTCGCCATGAAGGAGGCCGCCCCGGTGCGGACCACCAGCCAGGCCCTGGAGCAACTCTCCATGAAGGTCGGCTGGGTGCTGCTGGTCCTGGGCGCGCTGCACTTCTTCAACGTGTTCGCGCTCGGCCGGTACCGGCGCGGCCGGCTCCGCCAGCAGGCCGTCGGCCACCCGCCGCTCGCCCCGGTCGGTCACCTGCCGGCCCAGCCCGGCGCCCGCCCGGCCGGCCCGGCCCCCGCAGGACCGGCGCCCGGCCATCCGCCAGCCGCAGGACCGGCCGCGCCCACCGGGGCACCTGGGCCGGCGGCGCCGTTCCCGACGCCACCGGTTCCGCCGCGATGACGGTCGCCCCGGGCGGGCACCCGGCGGATCCCACCGGGCACGGGGCCGGTGGGATCCGTGGGTTCACCGTCCTCTTCGACGCGCACTGCCCGCTGTGCCGGGCGGCCCGGCGGTGGCTCGCGTCGCGGCCCCAACTCGTACCCCTGGAGTTCGTGCCGGCCGGCTCGGCGCAGGCCCGGCGGCGCTTCCCGGGCCTCGACCACGACGCGACGCTGCGGGACCTGACCGTGGTCGCCGACACCGGCGCGGTGTACGCCGGCGACGGCGCCTGGTTCGCCTGCCTGTGGGCGCTGGCCGAGCACCGCTCGACCGCCGAACGCCTGGCCCGGCCGCACCTGCTGCCGCTGGCCCGACGCCTGGTGGCCACCGCCTCCTCGGTTCGCGAACTGGTCCGGGAACCCTCGCCGGACGCGGGATACGGTGACGACGATGACCGAACAGACTGCGCCGACGACCGCTGCGGGTGGCCCGAGCACCGGGGCGACTCCCCGGGGTGAGCAGACCCGCCAGCTGATCCTGGACACCGCGATGCGGCTGTTCCGCGAGCGGGGGTACGCGCGGACCACCATGCGCGCCATCGCCCAGGAGGCGGGCGTGGCGGTCGGCAACGCCTATTACTACTTCGGCTCCAAGGAACACCTGATCCAGGAGTTCTACGCGGGCACCCAGCAGGAGCACCGGGCGGCCGCGGCACCGGTGCTCGACCGGGAGCGGGACTTCGCCGGGCGGCTGGCCGGGGTGCTGCACGCGGGGGTGGACGTGCTGACGCCGTACCACTCCTTCGCGGCGAGCTTCTTCAAGACGGCGGCGGAGCCGACGTCCCCGCTCAGCCCGTTCTCCACCGAGTCGTCGGAGGCCCGGGAGGCGTCGATCGCGCTCTTCCGGGAGGTGTTGGCGGGCTCCACCGCCCGGGTGGACCCGGAGCTGCGCCCGGCGCTGCCGGAGCTGCTCTGGCTGGCGTACATGGGAGTGGTGCTCTACTGGGTGCACGACCGCTCGCCGGAACAGGTGCGGACCCGGCAGCTGATCGACGGGGCGGTGCCGCTGATCGACCGGCTGGTGGGGCTGTCCCGACTGCGCGTGCTGCGGCCGGTCACCCGCCAGGTGCTCACCCTTATCCACACGCTGCGTCACTGAGGCGTTCCGGCGCTGCGGCGCCGCGTCGCAGGTCAAGTCCATTACCGGACAGCGGCATTCCGGCGGCGATCTCTTGCTCGGCCACTTTTGAACACTTAGCGTTACCAATAACGGGACCTGGGAGGAGAGGCTGCGGACCGTGGATCCGGCCCGGGATCCACGGTCCGCGCCCGTGCTGTGGTCAGCGCGGGACGACGCCGAACGTGGTCCAGCCACGGTCGGGGAAACCGGCCGCCTCGGCCACCCGGGCCGAGGCGTGGTTGTGGAAGTTGTGCAGGTAGGTGGGCACGGCCCCCTCG
The DNA here is from genome assembly GCF_003725545.1 of Micromonospora solifontis. GTDB lineage: Bacteria > Actinomycetota > Actinomycetes > Mycobacteriales > Micromonosporaceae > Micromonospora > Micromonospora solifontis. The sequence goes on from NZ_RJLN01000011.1 coordinate 97,492, forward strand.
TCGAGCACCCGCCGGGCCGCCTGGGCGACGAGCCGCCGGGCCAGCCCACGCCCCCGGGCGGCCGGCACCGTGCCGACCGCGATCTCGTGCCCGTGGGCGTCGTGCCGCTTGACGCCCACGCCGGCCAGGTACCGCCCGTCCGCGTCGCGAACCACCAGCACCTCGCAGTCGAACAGGCGAAGCCAGGGCGGCAGCCCGGGGCTGGTCGACGGGATCCAGTCGCCGACGTCGGGCAGCGGCGCCGGGGCGGTGCTCCACCGGAAGCGACCGGTGTGGGCGGTGAAGTCCGGCGCCCCGACCGCCTTCGGCAGGCTCGGCAGCAACCCTTCGACCGTCCGGTCCCGGACGAGGGCCCGGACCCGGTCGACCCGGTCGGGCGGCACGGACAGGACGGTGCACCCGGGCGCGCCGACGGCCCGAGCCGGCCGCAGCCGGCCGTCCCACGCCGGCCGGGCACGCCGGTGCGAGCGGACCACGTGCAGCCCCGGGCCGGCCGGCCACTGCCCCAGCCAGGTCACCAGATGCAGGAACAACCGGCGGTCGAGCACCGGCGCCACCTCCTCACCCGCCGGGTCCGTCGCGTCTCGCCGTGATCACGGTACGCGTGCCCGCGCCGGCCGGCCCGCCGGTTACGTCCGTAAGAACCTCGCAACACCTGCGCCGCCCCCGGCGTGGATACGCTGTGCCGCACGGCGGGGAGGTACGCGGTGGCGCAACGGGTGCTGGTGGTCGACGACGACCGGACGGTGGCCGACGTGGTGTGCCGCTACCTGGAACACGCCGGCTACGAGGTGGAGCACGTCGGGGACGGAGCCGCCGCGCTGGCGGCGGTGGCCCGGCGCCCACCGCACCTGGTGGTGCTGGACCTGATGCTGCCGGTGCTGGACGGGCTGGAGGTCTGCCGGCGGCTGCGGGAACGGCCGGACGGCGTACCCATCGTCATGCTGACCGCGCGCGGCGACGAGGCCGACCGGATCCTCGGCCTGCAACTGGGCGCCGACGACTACCTCGGCAAGCCGTTCTCCCCACGGGAACTGGTGCTGCGGGTCCGGTCGGTGCTGCGCCGGTCCGGCGGCGAGCCGGCCGGCGTACCCGCGCAGGTGCTGACCGACGACGGCCTGGAGGTGGAGACCGGCCCCCGGGTGGCCCGGCTGCACGGCCGGGAGTTGACCCTGACGCTGCGGGAATTCGACCTGCTGGCGCACCTGATGCGCCACCCGGCCCGGGCGTTCCGCCGGGCCGAGCTGCTGGACCGGGTCTGGGGGTGGAGCTTCGGCGACCAGTCCACGGTGACCGTGCACGTGCGCCGGCTCCGGGAGAAGATCGAGGCCGACCCGGCGAATCCCCGGCGGATCGTCACCGTGTGGGGCGTCGGCTACCGCTACGAGCCCGCCGATGCGTGACCTGGCACTGATCTTCGGGGCGGCGCTGCTCGCCGCGCTCGGCGTCGGGCTGGCCGGCGCGGTCGCCCTGCGGCTGCTGCGCGGCCGGTCGATCACCGTGCACATCTTCGTGCTGCTGGCCATGACCGTCGGCGCGGTGGTGGCCGGGGTGGCGGTGATCGCCGAGGCGATGTTCCTCTCCCCGCACGACCTGGAGGTCGTGCTGATCACGGTGTCGGCGGCCGCGGTGGTGAGCCTGGCCGTGGGGTGGCTGTTCGGGCGCCGGCTGGCCGCCGCGGCGGTCTGGGCCGGCCAGGCGCGGGAGCGGGAGCGCCGGATCGAGAAGGGCCGTCGGGACCTGGTCGCCTGGGTCTCGCACGACCTGCGCACCCCGCTGGCCGGGCTGCGCGCGATGGCCGAGGCGCTGGAGGACGGGGTGGTCCGCGACCCGGAGACGGTGGCGGAGTACCACCGCCGGATCCGGGTGGAGACCGACCGGATGACCCGGCTGGTCGACGACCTGTTCGAGCTGTCCCGGATCAACGCGGGGGCGCTGCGGCTGTCGCTGTCCGCGGTGCCGCTCGGCGACGTGGTCTCGGACGCCCTCGCCGGTACCGCGCCGCTGGCCGCCGCGCGCCGGATCCGGCTGGTCGCCGCCGAGTCGGGCTGGCCCACGGTGACCGGGAGCGAGCCGGAGCTGGCGCGGGTGGTGGGCAACCTGCTGCTCAATGCGATCCGCTACACCCCGGAGGACGGCACGGTACGGGTCGAGGCCGGCCGGGAGTCGGACACCGCCTGGCTGGCCGTGGCGGACACCTGCGGCGGCATTCCCGAGTCGGACCTGCCCCGGCT
>NZ_RJLN01000110.1 GCF_003725545.1 Micromonospora solifontis
CCCGGCGGCGGAGAGCCACCAGGCGGCGTGCGGTCGCCCCCGGCCCCGCGCGCCGTCCGGGCGGCGGGGTTCGCCTTCCCTCCGCCGGGGGCGCAGGGTACGCAGCGCGGCGGCGCCGGCGCCGAGCAGCGCCACCATGGGCACGATCCACAGCAGCAGCGCCGGGCCGCGCGGGGGCGGCTGCGCCAGCACGTCCTCGCCGTACCGGTCGACGAACCACCGGCGGACCTCCTGCGGGCTGCGGCCCTGGGCCACCTGGTCGGCGATCACCTGCCGCATCGACGCGGCGATCGGGGACCGCGAGTCGGCCACCGACTCGCCCTGGCAGGCGGGGCAGCGGAGCCCGGCGGCGATCGCGGCGGCTGGGTCGGTCGGGCCGGCCGACCCCCGGACCAGCCCGGCGACCGCCAGCGCGACCAGCGCCGCCAGGCCCAGCGCGACGAACAGCCGCCGGGTCACGCCGCCGCCAGCAGCGGGGACAGGTGTTCCCGCAGCCACTGCCCGGTGACCACGCCCGGCTGGTGGGCCACGATCCGCCCGTCGCGGTCGACCACGAAGGTCTCCGGTACGCCCCGGACGCCCCACTCGACCGCCCGGGTGCCGTCCGGGTCGGGCAGCACCGTCAGATCGTCGGCGTGCGCCTGCGCCAGCAGGGCGCGCACCGCGTCCGGGCCGTCGCGCAGGTTCAGTCCGACCACCCGCAGTCCCTGCGGCGACCACTGCCGGGCGGTCTCCACCAGCATAGGGAGTTCGTCGCGGCAGGGTCCGCACCACGACGCGAAGACGTTGACCACGACCACGTGCCCGCGTGCCGCCGCCAGGTCGAACCGCTCACCGGTGAGGGTGGTGCCGGCCAGCGCCGGTGCGGCCCGCGGCTGCTGACCCGCCGTGCCGGAGCCGGAGCGGACGCCGGTGGCGAGGGTGATCCCGAGGCCGACGGTCAGCAGCAGGAGCACGGCCGGGGTCGGTCTGATCCGCCGCCACCAGGACCGGCCGGCCCGCCGGCTCACGCCGGAGCTCCGGCGGCGACCGGTGCCCGCCGCCCGGCCGGTGCCGCGGGGCGTTTCCGTCGGGCCCGCGCCGCGTCGGTCAGCGCGAGCAGGCCACCGGCGGTGCCGACCGCGCCGCCGGCCCAGATGAGCCCGACCAGCGGGTTCACCGCCAGGCGTACCGTCGCGCCGCCACCGTCGCCGGCCACGGCGATCAGGGTGAGGTAGACGTCGCGGCGGGGGCCGCCGTCGATCGCCGGCACGGTGACGGCGGTGTCCCGCGCCGGGTCGTAGCGCAGCGCCGGGGCGGCGGTGCCGGTGCTGCCGCCCGCGGACACCGCCAGCCGTGCCCGCACTGTCATCCGGCCGCCCGGCGTGCCGCGCTGCACGGACACCAACCGCGCCGACACGTCGGCCACCCGCAGCGTCTCGCCCACCCGCAGGGTCCGCTCGTCGGCCCGCCCGTACGCGGAGGAGGCCGCGACGCCCACGGCGACCAGGGCGAGTCCGGCGTGCCCCAGCACCCCGGCCCAGCGTCGTGGACGGGTGGTGAGCAGGCCGGTGAGGACGAAGGCGGCCGCCCCGAACGCGGTGAGCGCCGCGGGTCCGGGCCGGCTGGACAGGCCGACGGCGGCCACGGTGGCCAGCGCCGCGGCGCCGGGCAGGGCCAGCCGGCGCAGCGCGCCGGACCGGTCCCGTACGCGCAGCGCGGGGGCGACCCCGGCCAGCAGGAGCAGCACCACGGCCAGCGGGATCGCGGTGCGCTGGTAGTAGGCGGTGCCGACGCTGGCCCGGCTGCCCGTGAGTGGCTCGCTGAGCAGCGGCTGCACGGTGCCGATGAGCACCACGGCGGCGATGGTGACCAGCAGGACGGCGTTGCCCAGCACGGCGGTACGCCGGGACCACACCGGACCGGCGCCGCGGGCCGACGCCGGTTGCCGGCGACCGGTGAGGACGGTGGCGGCCAGCACGGCGAGCAGGACGAAGCCGAGCAGCAGTGGCCCCAGCGGCGAGTCGGTGAACGCGTGCACGCTCGCCACGGCGCCGGAGCGGGTCAGGAACGTGCCGAGCAGCACCAGCAGGAAGCCGGCGCAGGCCAGGACGCTGTTCCAGCGCTCCCGCCCCCGGCCGCCGGCCAGGCTGGTGTGCAGCAGGGCGGTGGTGGTAAGCCAGGGCAGCAGGGAGGCGTTCTCCACCGGGTCCCAGGCCCAGTAGCCGCCCCAGCCGAGGACCGCGTACGACCACCAGGCGCCCAGCACGATGCCGGCGGTGAGCGTGCACCAGGCCACCAGCGCCCAGGGCCGCGCCCGCCGGATCCAGTCCCGGCCGGGCGCCCCGGCCAGCGGGGCGGCCAGGGCCAGGGCGAACGGCACCACCGTGCCGAGGTAGCCGGCGTACAGCAGCGGTGGGTGCACGCCCATCGCGGGGTGCTGTTGCAGCAGCGGGTTCGGCCCCGGCCCGTCCAGCGGCACCGGGTCCACGGTGCGGAACGGGTTGGCGGCGAAGGTGGACAGCGCGAAGAAGAGCGTGGTCGCGACGCTGACCACCACCATCGCGTACGCGCGCAGCCGGTCCGGTCGGCCCCGCGCGAGCAGGGCGCCGTACCCGCCGAGGACCAGGAGCCAGAGCAACAGCGACCCGTCCATCGCCGACCAGAGGCTGGTGATCGTGTAGTAGGCGGGCACGTGCCGGCCGCCGTTCTCGGCGACGAACCGCACGCTGAAGTCATGCCCCAGCAGCGCCGCCTCCAGCGTGACGCAGCCACCGGCGGCGGCGAGCAGCGCGCCGAGCGAGGCCAGCCGGGCGGTACGGGCCGGCGCGCCGAGCAGGGCCACCCGCAGCCAGAGCAGCGCGGCGAGCGGAGCGGCGAGCAGTCCGGCGGCGAGGGTGCCGGTGCCGAGGTCACCGAGCATCGGACGGTTCCGGGTGGGCGGGGGAGGAGGGGCGGTACTCGTTGCCGTGGCGTACCAGCACCTGGTCGGCGTCGAACACCCCGTCGGTGCCCAGGCGTCCCTCGACGACCGCGTCCTCGCCCTCCCGGAACGTCTCCGGTGGCACGCCGTGCTGCCGCACGGTCACCTGCCGGCCGGCGTCGGCCAGCCGGAACACCACGAGGTCGCCGTCGTGGCGCAGCGAGCCGGGGACCACCTCGCCGCCGAGGCGGACGCGCTGCCGGGCGGCCGCCGGGTCGGTGAGCACCTCACCCGGCGTGCGGTAGTAGGTGAGGGTGTCGCGCAGGACGCTGGTGACCAGCAGCCCGCCGCCGGCGAGCAGCACCGCGACCAGCGCGAGGCGTCCGGGCCGGCGGATCATCTCACAGGCGCCGGGCTGCGCCGCCCGGTGCCGGTCCCCGTCGTCGGCGCCTCGCCGGTCGCCGCGACCCGGCGCTCCAGCCGGAGCACCCGATGCGCCAGGGCGAGCAGCGCGACGGTGCTCGCCGCCGCCACCGCGAGCAGCAGCGCGAGCGCCATCCGCGGGTCGATCGGTGGCCGTTCGGGGGCGAGAATGGTGGCCTGCTGGTGCAGCGAGCGCCACCAGAGCACCGAGAAGTGGACCACGGGGACGAGCAGGAAGCCGGCGATGCCGGCGACGGCCGCCGGACGAGAGATCCGCCGGTCGCCGCCGTCGGGTCCGCCGGTGCGTTCGGCGAGCGCCCGGCGCAGGGCCAGATAACCGGTGTACGCCAGCAGCAGCAGCGCGGTGCTGACCAGCCGGGGATCCCAGGCCCACCAGGTGCCCCAGACCAGGTGCCCCCACAGCGAGCCGGTGCCGATGGCCACGGCGGTGAGCACGACGCCGATCTCGGCGCCGGCCCGCGCGACGCGGTCCCAGCGCAGGTCCCCGTTGATCAGGTGGGCGACGCTGGCGGCCAGGACGGCGGCGAACGCCAGGTAGGCCACCCAGGCGGCGGGCACATGCAGGTACATCAGGCGCTGTGCCTGCCCCTGCGCCGCGTCGGCCGGCGCGAGGAGCGCGCCGGTGAACCCGGCCGCGGTGGCGAGCCCGGCGGCGATCCAGGCCGTCGTGCGGCGCGCGTGGGCTCCCCGTGGATTGTCGGCGGTCAGGTCCACGGTGGTGGTTGGCATGATCTTCCTGTCCGCGCCCGTCGGCGCTTGCCCGCTGTCTCCCGAGCACCGACTCTAAACGGACCAAAGCCGGCAACAACGATATTTCGGTAAGAGCCGGCATATACCTCGGTAATCGCTAGGGTCGATGCCGGTGGACACGAGACGTGACGTGAGGACGCGCTCCGGACCGGGGCGCCGGCGCCGGCAGGTGCTCCCGGCCGTGGTGCTGGGCGGCGCGCTGGCCCTGACCGGCTGCTCCTCCGGGGCGCCGTCCGCGCTGGACCCGGCCGGTTCCGGCGCGGGTCGGGTCGCCAACCTGTGGTGGCTGCTGTTCTGGCTCTCCATGGCCGTGTTCGCCGAGGTCATGGCGGTGCTGGCCTGGGCGCTGCTGGTCCGCCGCCGCCCCGGCACCCGGGTCCGGCACGGGCAGCCGCTGCGGTTCGTCACCGTCGCCGGCGCCGGCATACCGCTGGTCATCCTGGTGACCGTCTACGCCGTCGGCCTGCGCGACCTCGCCGCACTCGGCGACGACCCGGGTCCGCGCGCCCCCACCATCGAGGTCACCGGCCACAAGTGGTGGTGGGAGGTACGGGTGCAGGGCGTCGACGGCGCCACCGCCAACGAGCTGCACATCCCGGTGGGGGAGAAGGTGCGCGTCCGGCTGCGCGCCGCCGACGTGCTGCACAGCTTCTGGGTGCCGCAACTGATGCCCAAGACCGACCTGATCGCCGGCGAGGTACGCGAAACCTGGCTGCACGCCGACCGGGCCGGCAGCTACCGGGGCCAGTGCGCGGAGTACTGCGGCACCCAGCACGCCCACATGGCCTTCCTGGTGGTCGCCGAACCCCGCAAGGACTTCGACGCCTGGGTGGCCCGGCTCGCCGCACCGGCCCCCGCCCCGCGGACCGACGCCCAACGCCGCGGCCAGGAGGCGTTCGTGCAGGGCACCTGCGCCGGCTGCCACGCCATCCGGGGGACCGGCGCGGGCGGCCGGATCGGACCGGACCTGTCCGACGTCGGCTCCCGCTGGAGCATCGGGGCCGGGGCGGTGCCCAACGACGGCGGCCACCTCGGCGGCTGGATCGCCAACTCGCAGACGGTCAAGCCGGGCAACTACATGCCGCCGCAGCCGGTGGACGCCGGCCGGTTGCCGGACCTGATCGCGTACCTGCAGTCGCTGAAGTGAGCGGAGGGAGGTAAGGATGTCCACGACCGCGGCGGCGCCGGCGCCCGGCGCCAGTCGGGAGGACCTGGCCGCGCTGGAGGAGCGTTGGGGGGAACGACCCTCGCTGCGCTCCTGGTTCGGCACCGTCGACCACAAGCGGATCGGCCGGCGCTACCTCGTCACCGCCGGGTTCTTCTTCATCCTCGCCGGCCTGAGCGCGCTGGCCATGCGTACCCAGCTGGCCCGCCCGGAGTCCCGGCTGCTCTCCCCACAGGAGTACAACCAGCTGTTCACCATGCACGGCACGGCGATGATCTTCCTGTTCGCCACCCCGATGCTGTTCGGGTTCGGCAACTTCCTGGTCCCGCTGATGATCGGCTCCCGGGACATGGCGTTCCCGAAGCTCAACGCGCTCGGCTACTGGGTGTTCCTGTTCGCCGGGCTGTTCATGTGGGCCAGCCTGCCGTTCGGCGCCGCGCCCAACGGCGGCTGGTTCGCCTACGTGCCGCTGACCGAGCGCACCAACACGCCCGGCCTGCACATGGACGTCTACAGCCTGGGCCTGCTCTTCCTCGGCATCGCCACCACCGCCGGCTCGATCAACTTCATCGTCACCGCGCTCAAGCTGCGCGCGCCCGGCATGTCGCTGAACCGGGTGCCGCTGTTCGTCTGGGCGATCGTGGCCACCGCCTTCATGGTGATCTTCGCGTTGCCGGCGCTGAACCTCGACAACGCCATGCTCTTCCTCGACCGCCGCTTCGGCACCCACTTCTTCGACCCGGGCGCCGCCGGCAACGTGCTGCTCTGGCAGCACCTGTTCTGGATCTTCGGGCATCCCGACGTCTACATCATCGTCATGCCGGCCCTGGGCATCGTCTCGGCGGTGCTGCCCGCGTTCACCCGGCGCGGCGTGGTCGGCTACCCGCTCATCGTGTTCGCCATCGTCGCCATCTCGATCATCTCGTTCGGCGTCTGGGTGCACCACATGTTCGCCACCGGCCTGCCCCGGCTGTCGTACAGCTTCTTCAGCGCGGCCAGCACCATCATCACCATCCCGTCGGGGATCCAGATCTTCGCCTGGCTGGCCACCATGGCGCTCGGCCGCGTGGTGCTCAAGGTGCCGATGCTGTTCCTGATCGGGTTCGTCGTGACCTTCGTGCTCGGCGGGTTCACCGGGACGATGTTCGCGCTGACCGCCTTCGACCAGCAGGTCACCGACTCCTACTTCGTCGTGGCCCACTTCCACTACGTCCTCATCGGCGGGGCGGTGTTCCCGATGCTCGCCGGCATCTACTACTGGCTGCCCAAGATCACCGGGCGGATGTACCACGAAGGGCTCGGCCGGTGGGCGTTCTGGCTGGTCTTCGCCGGCATGCACGTGACGTTCTTCCCGATGCACCTGTACGGGTTGTTCGGCATGCCCCGGCGGGTCTACACCTACCGCAGCGAACCGGGCTGGGACGGCTGGAACCTGGTCAGCACCGCCGGGTCGTACCTGCTCGCGATCGGGCTGCTGCTGGTCCTGATCGGCGTGCTGCACGCGATCCGGCGCGGGCGGCCGGCGCCGCCGGACCCGTGGGGCGCGGACAGTCTGGAGTGGTCCACCGACTCGCCGCCGAAGCCGTACAACTTCCCGGTCCTGCCCCGGGTGCACAGCCTGCACCCGACGTGGGACGAGGCGAGCCGGGAGTCCATGGGCGCCGGCGCCACCAGGGACCGGATCCTGGCCGACGGGCGCCGGACGCTGCTGACCAGCGAGCTGGACGGCAGCCGCGAGCGGGTGGTGGAGATGCCGGAAGCCTCCCTGCAACCGCTGGTGCTCGCCCTGGCGATGCTGGTCTTCTTCACCGCGATGCTCGTCGCCTGGTATCCGGTCGCCGCCGTCGCGGCGGTCGCCGTGGCGGCCACCATCGCCGTCTGGCTCTGGCCACCCCGGCGGCCGGAGCGGGAACTCGGGGTGCAGCCATGAGTGTGCGGGCGGCCACCGGGACGGAGGCGCTGACCACGGAACTGCCGGTGGGCCGGTCGACCGGCTGGTGGGGAATGGTGATGTTCGTGGTCACCGAGGCGACCCTGTTCGCCTGCCTGCTCGGCAGCTACTTCTACCTGCGCTTCCAGTACGGCGGCCCGTGGCCACCGGACGGCATCAGCAAGCCCAAGCTGCTGGTCCCGCTGGTGATGACGGCGGTGCTGCTGCCCAGCAGCCTGCCCGTGGTCTGGGCCGAGCGGGGCATCCGCCAGGGCCAGCGCTGGCGGCTGCGCGCCGGGCTGGCCGCGACCCTCGTCCTCGGCGTCACCTTCCTGGCCCTGCAGGCCAGCGAGTACGCCGAGAAGCTGCGCGAGTTCACCATGACCACCGACGCGTACGGGTCGCTGTTCTACCTGATCACCGGGTTCCACGGCCTGCACGTACTGGTCGGGCTGACCATGATCGGCTGGCTGCTCGCCGCGTCCCTGCGCGGCGGCAGCTTCGGCGCGCACCGCCACGAGCGGGTCCGCAACGCCGCCATCTACTGGCACTTCGTCGACCTCGTGTGGGCGGCGATCCTGTTCACCGTCTACCTGTCGCCGAGGCTGTGATGAGCACCCACCCCGGCCCCCGCGCCCGCCTCACCGGCGGACTGCTCTTCTGGTACGCGGTGCTCGGCGGTGCGATCGCCTGGGCGGTGCACCTGCTCGCCGTGTGGGGCGTGGACGAGCTGACCTGCGCCGGCGGTCGGGAGCGGATCGGGGCGCTGCCGCTGCGGGCGGTCATCGGAGCCGCGGTGGTGCTGCCCGCCCTGGCCACCGTCGGCGCCCTGCTGGCGGCCGCGCTCGTCTGGCGGCGCACGTCGCACCCGCCCGAGGGGGTCGACGAGCGGCCGGTGGGCCGTGGCCGGATGGCTGCCGTGGTGGCCATCTGGTCCAACCTGCTGTTCCTGACCATCATCGTGCTGGGCGGCATCGCCCTGCTGGTGCTGCCGCCATGCCTGCGTTGAGCGCGACCGGCGCCCCCGCCGGCGACGACGTGACCGCCGGGCTGCTCGCCATGCTGCTCGCCGCCGCGCTGGCCCTGCTCGCCGCCGGCTACGGCCGGGGCGTCCACGAGCTGTGGGCCCGCCGGGGACTCGGCCGCGTCCTGCCCGGCTGGCGGGTGGCCGCCTTCGGCGCCGGCCTGCTCTGCGTGCTCGCGGCCCAGGACGGGCCGCTCGCGGCGGCCGCCGAACGGTCCCTCGCCGGACACATGACCCAGCACATGCTGCTGCTGCTCGGCGCCGGCCCGCTGCTCGCCGCCGGGGCCGCCGGCCTGCCGCTCACCCTCGCCTGCCCGCCGACGCCACGCCGCTGGCTGGCCCGGCTCCGCGCCGCCGGACCGGTCCGCTGGCTCCGGCGTCCGGCCGTGCTGGCGCTCACCGCCGGCGGGATCCACGCGGCGGTGCTCTGGTTCTGGCACCTGCCCACGCCGTACGCCGCCGCCGAACGGCAGCCCGTCGCGCACGCGGTCGAGCACGCCTGCTTCCTCGGCTCCGCCTGGTTGCTGTGGGCGCCGCTGGTCGGCGCGCCCCGGCACCGGCTGCCCGTACCGGCCGGCATGTTGCTGCTGGTCGGCACCATGCTGCCGGCCTCCGCGCTCGGGGCGGTGCTCACCTTCGCGCCCCGGCCCGTCTACCCGGCGGCCGTCCTCGGGCCCGACCCGCTCGCCGACCAGCAGCTGGCCGGGCTGCTGATGTGGGGGCCGATGGACGTCGCCGTGCTCGCCGCCACCCTGACGGCGTTCCTGCGCTGGCTGCTGGGCCTGCAACGGCAGCGCCCCGAGCGGGTGACGCCACCCGAGTCCGCCCGCCCGGCGGTGGCCGGCGGCGGCAGAGTCGTGCCATGAGCCGCCGCACCGCCGACCGCTGGTTGCTGCTGGTGGCGCTGCCGCCGCTGCTCGCCCTGCCCGGTTGCGCGCGCACCAACCCCCCACCACCGCCGGAGGTACGCGCCGGCCGCCCCGACCGGGGCGCCGCGCTCATCGCCCAGTACGGCTGCGGCTCCTGCCACACCATCCCGGGCGTCGACCGGGCCAACGGCCTCGTCGGTCCGCCGCTGACCCGGTTCGGCTCCCGCTCGTACATCGCCGGAAAGCTGGTGAACAACGCCGACAACCTGCAGCACTGGATCACCGACCCGCAGGCGGTCGAGCCCGGCAACGCGATGCCGAACCTGGGCGTGAAACCGATCGACGCCCAGGACATCGCCGCCTACCTGTACACCCTGGACTGAGTCGTGGGCGTACGGACGTACCGGTCGACGCGCCGGTGGTGGCACCCGGGACGGACGGTCGTACTCGGCGCGGCCCTCGCCCTGGCGGCCGGTCCCGCGGCCCTCGCCGCGCCCGTGGCGCCGACGCCGTCCGGCTCCGCCGCGCCCGCTCCGAACGGCACGGCGAGCACCGGCGCCCGGGGGGAGGAACTGTTCCGGCAGAACTGCGCCAGCTGCCACGGCCAGCAGGGACAGGGCAGCCAGCGCGGCCCGTCGCTGGTCGGCGTCGGGCCCGCCTCGGCGGACTTCCAGCTCTCCACCGGGCGGATGCCGATCGCCGGCGAGATCCCGCAGCCGCGCCGCGGCGAGCCGGTCTTCTCCGCCGAGGAGATCGCCGCCCTGGTCGACCACGTCGCCAGCTTCGGCGGCGGCCCGCAGATCCCCCGGGTGCAGCCCGGCAGCCTCACCGCCGGCCGGGCGCTGTACGCCGCGAACTGCGCCCCGTGCCACGGCGCCGCCGGCACCGGCGCGCCCCTGACCAACGGCTGGATCGCGCCGCCGCTGTACGACGCGACCCCGGTGCAGGTCGCCGAGGCGATCCGGGTCGGTCCCGGGCTCATGCCGGTCTTCCCGAGCCAGGTGCTGACCGACGAGCAGGTGAACGACCTGACCACCTACGTGCGGCGACTGCGTGCCGAACACCTGGACCGGGGCGGCAACCCGCTGGGCCGGCTGGGGCCGCTGGCCGAAGGCCTCGTCGCCTGGATCGTCGCCCTCGGGCTGCTCGTCGCGGCGGCCCGCTGGCTGGGCCAGAGGGCGGGCGAATGAGCCGGCGCGCACGGGTGCCGGCCGCGCCGCCCGGAGTGAACGGCCGGATCATCCTGTCCTTCCTGACCAGCGCGGCCGGCGCGATCGGCTTCGCGGTCAGCTACGGTCTCGGCGGCCAGACCCAGTGGGAAGGGGGGTGCCTGGCGGTGGCCTTCGCCGGGCTGGCGACCGGCCTGGCGATCTGGGGACGCCGGCTGGTGCCGACCGGCGGCTACGTCGAGGAGCACGAGGGTTTCACCCCGCCCCCGGCCGAGCAGGCGTTGACCGCGGCGGTGCTCACCGCGCCGGACAGCCCGATCCGCCGGCGTGGCCTGCTCGCCGCGCTGGGGCTCGCGCTGACCGCGCTCGGCGTCGCCGCGTTGTTCCCGCTCCGCTCGCTGCTGCCCGGGGACCGCACAAGCCCGGTGCGGGCACGCCGGGACACCCCGTGGGGGCCGGGCGTGCGGCTGCTGACCGCCGCGGGGCGACCGCTGCGCCCGGCGGACGTGCCGGCCGGCACGGTGGTCGGGGTGTTTCCCGAGGGCGGCACCGGCGCCGGCGACGCGCCCGCCTTCGCGGTGCGGCTGCGGCCCGAGCGGTTCACCCGCCCGCCGTCGGCCGGCCACCTCGACGGACTGGTCGTCTACTCCCTGCTCTGCACCCACGCCGGCTGCCCGGTGCGGCTCTACCTCAAGGGCGCTGGCCGGATGCTCTGCCCCTGCCACCAGTCCTCCTTCGACCTGCTCGCCGACGCCGCTCCGGTCGCCGGGCCCGCCGCCCGGCCGCTGCCCGGCCTGCCCATCGAGCTCGGCCCGGACGGCTACCTGCGCGCCCGCGGCGATTTCACCGCCCCGCCCGGCGCCGGCTTCTGGAGCCGGCGATGATCCTCGACCGGCTGGCCCGCGCGGTGGACGACCGGCTGCGGCTCTCCCCGCTGACCCGCAAGGCGCTGGCGAAGGTGTTTCCGGACCACTGGTCGTTCATGCTCGGCGAGATCGCCCTCTACTCCTTCGTCGCGCTCATCCTCACCGGCGTCTACCTGACCCTGTTCTTCGACGCCAGCTCCGCCGACCGCGTCTACCACGGCGCGTACGCCCCGCTGGACGGCACCACCACCTCCGCCGCGTACGCCTCGACGGTGCGGCTGAGCTGGGACGTCCGGGCCGGGCTGCTGATCCGGCAGACCCACCACTGGTCAGCCCTGATCTTCGTCGCGGCGATCCTGGTGCACCTGGTGCGGATCTTCTTCACCGGCGCGTTCCGCAAGCCCCGGGAGCTGAACTGGCTGGTCGGCGTGACCATGCTCCTGCTGGCCCTGGCCAACGGCTTCACCGGCTACTCCATGCCCGACGACCTGCTCTCCGGCCTCGGCCTGCGGATCATCGTGTCGGTGGTGGAGTCGGTCCCGCTGGTCGGTTCGTGGCTGGTCGCCCTCGGCCTCGGCGGCGAGTTCCCCTCGGACGAGATGATCCCCCGGCTGTTCGTCACCCATGTGCTGCTGGTGCCCGCGGTGCTGGTCGCCCTCGTCTCGGTGCACCTGGCCATGGTCGTCCGGCAGAAGCACAGCCAGTTTCCGGGCCCGGGGCGCACCGAGCACAACGTCGTCGGCGCCCGGTTCTACCCCAACTACACGCTGCGCTCGGTGGCGCTGTTCCTCTGGGTGCTGGCCGTGCTGTTCGCCCTCGGCGGACTGGTCCAGATCAACCCGGTCTGGCTCTACGGGCCGTTCGCCCCGGCCCAGTCCACCTCACCGGCGCAGCCCGACTGGTACGTCGCCTGGGGCGACGGGGCGCTGCGACTGTTCCCGCCGTGGGAGATTCACATCGCCGGTCACCTGGTGCCGGCGCCGTTCTTCCCCGGCGTGGTGCTCGGCGGCGTCACCTTCCTCGCCCTGTACGCCTGGCCGTTTCTCGAGCGGTGGTGCGGCGGCGACCGCCGCGCGCACCAGCTGCTCGACCGGCCCCGCGACCACCCGGTCCGGATGGGCGTGGGCGTGATGGCCCTGACCTTCTTCGCGGTGCTGGTCGTCACGGCCGGCGACGACATCCTCGCCCGGCTGCTCCGGGTGCCGGTGTACGACCTGCTCAACCTGCTGCGCGTGTTGGTGCTCGTGCTGCCGGTGCTCGCCGGGGCGCTGGCCTTCCTGTTGGCCCGGGCGCTGCGTCGCGGCGACGCGGCCCGACTCGGCGAACTGACCCGGGCCGACCTGCGGGCCGCGCGGCAGCCGGCGGACCGGGGCGACGCCGAGGCAGCGGCCGACGAGCCGGAACTGCCGGCGCCGGACCGCCCGGGGGAGCGGGTCGAGCTGTGGCCCGACGGGGACGTGTGGCGCTGGCGCTACCGGGACGAGCCGGCCGGCGTCGCGATCCTGAGCAACCGCGCCGTCCTTACCGAGCAGGAGGCCGCCGAGTCGGCCCGGCTCGCCTACCCGGGGGTCGACCACGTGCTGGTGCCCGGACCGCCGCCGCCCCCGCTGCCGGGCCGGGTCCGCACCGCGCTGCGCCGGTGGGGCAACCGGGCGCTGGGCGTCTCGCTGCTGGTGGCGGCGCTGCGGCAGCGACGCGACCGGCGGCGGGGCGGGCACGGGGACGGGCCGGACCGGCGGTGAACGCCGTCACCGCGCTGATCGGACCCCTCGACTGGCTGGGCTGGGTGGCCCTGAAGGCGTTCCTGCTGTACGTCACCGCGGTGATCGGGCTGCGCGCCGGCGGTCGCCGGAGCCTGGCCGAGCTGTCCGCGTACGACTTCGTGGCGGCCGTGGCGGTCGGTGCGATCGTCGGACGGCTGCCGAGCGCTCGCGATGCGAGCTACCTGTCCGGGGTGGCGACCCTGCTCGCCATCCTGGCCGGCCACGCCCTGATCACCTGGGTACGGCTGCGCCCCGCGGGCAGACGGTTGATCGAGAAAGGGCCGGTGGTGGTCGTCTCCCAGGGCCGGGTGCTCACCGGGAACCTGCACCGCTCGGGCTTGACCCGGACCGACCTCGACGGCCTGCTGCGGGAACACGGCGTGGCCGACGCCGCCGTGGTGCACCTGGCCGTGCTGGAGGGCCGGGGGCGCCTGTCGGTGCTGCGCCGGGAGGAGTGCGGGTGACCGCTCAGGCGGGCGTCCGGAGATTGCCCGGGCCGATGGGTTTGCGGCCTTGGCGGCCGGGTAGCCGCCAACCTGTCCGTCCTTGTCCGCTGTGTCCCAGTGCCGGGTTCGGCGATGGTCGGTGCTGCCGACAGTGGCGAACCGACCGGGGAGGTCGGACGAACCCCGGTACGAGGAGGACGACATGCGAAGGACAACGGGCGAGAGCCCGGCCCGACGGCCGGCGGCGGCGGTGATCACGGCCGGCCGGAACACCACGACCAGCGGCCGACTCGGTGGATCCGCGGCCCGCGACGAGACCGACCCGTCATGACCGAGATCCTGCTTCCCGAGCCGGTCCTGCGGCCGCCCGAACCGGCGCACCACGTCGACCTCGCGGCGCTCGCCGCCGAGCTGAGCGCGGCGGTCGACGGTGAGGTCCGCTTCGACGCCGGCTCCCGCGCCGCATACTCCACCGACGCCTCCAACTACCGGCAGATCCCGCTCGGCGTGGTGGTGCCGCGGACGGTGGAGGCGGCGGTGGCCGCCATCGCGGTCTGCCGCCGCCACCGCGCGCCGCTGACCTCCCGTGGCGGCGGCACCAGCCTGGCCGGCGAGTGCACCAACACCGCCGTGGTGCTGGACTGGTCGAAGTACTGCCACCGGCTGCTCGAGGTCGACGAGCAGGCGCGCACCTGCCTCGTCGAACCCGGCATCGTCCTCGACCAGCTCAACGCGCAGCTCAAACCCACCGGGCTGGAGTTCGGCCCGCGGCCGGCCACCCACAACCACTGCACCCTCGGCGGGATGCTCGGCAACAACTCCTGCGGCGCCACCGCCCAACGCACCGGCAAGACCGTC
>NZ_RJLN01000111.1 GCF_003725545.1 Micromonospora solifontis
CGAGGGCATGTCGATGCGGCCGGCGCGGCGGGGCGGCCGGCGGCGGTCGCGTCCGCCCGGTCGGTCCCGTTGGTGGCGGGCGGCGCGGCGGGGCGGCCGGTGGCGGTCGCGTCCGACCGCTCGGTGGTCATGCCGCGGTCCCCAACTGCTCACGCAGGAAGGCGATGTCGGCCGCCTGGCCCGCCACGCCGCCCGGGGTCTCCACGATGACCGGGGCCCCGGCCGCCCGGATCACCGCCACGACCAGTTCGGGATCGATCGTCCCGCCGGTGAGGTTGTCGTGCCGGTCCTGCCCGGAGTTGAACGCGCCCTTGGAGTTGTTGGCGTGAATCAGGTCGATCCGGCCGGTGATCGCCTTGACCCGGTCGACCAGACCCAGCAGTTCCTCGCCGCCCGCGTACGCGTGGCAGGTGTCCAGGCAGAAACCCACCTCGTAGTCGCCGAGCGCGTCCCAGAGCCGGGCCAGCGCGTCGAGGTGGCGGGCGCAGGCGTTGTCTCCGCCCGCGGTGTTCTCGATCAGGACCGGCAGCGGGAAGCCGCCCGAGTCCGCCGCGTACGCGAAGGTCTTGCGCCAGTTGTCGAAGCCGACCGCGAGGTCGTCGCCGGCGTTGACGTGGCCGCCGTGCACGATCAGGCCCTTGGCGCCGACCGCCGCGGCGGCGGAGGCGTGGCCGAGGAGCAGCTTGCGGCTCGGGATGCGGATCCGGTTGTTCAGGGTGGCCACGTTGATCACGTACGGCGCGTGGACGTAGAGGTCGACGTCGGCGTCGCGCAGCCGTTCGGCGTCCTCCCGGGGCTTCGGGGCCTTCCACCCCTGGGGATCGGAGAGGAAGAACTGCACCGCTTCGGCGTCCCGGGCGGCCGCCTCGGCCAGCGGGTCGGTCGGGTCGACGTGGGCTCCGATTCGCATGGAGGGCAGCCTACGTCGCGACCCCGACGCGCGGGACGACCGCGGCCGGCCGCCCGGGCGTGCGGATCGGGCCCGGCTACGGCGACCAGCGTCACCTGCCGGCCCGGTGGTCGTTGTCCGAGGTGGGATCGATGGTCGACGCTCCGCCCGGACGCGATTCCACAGCGCGCCCGGGCGAGGGGAAGACCACCCGGAAACGGGACGCCCCGGCGTGCGGCCCGGCACGACGGGGCGTGACCCGGCTCGTCACATCGGACGGCTCTATCGCAGATCCGCCGGGCAAATTCCTCCATTTACCCCAAGAGGTGACGAGAGCCGTTGTATGGTCAGACCAGGTAACAACACGATAAAGCTCCGCGGGGCGTCCTCGATCCAACCTCATCGGTGTGGTCGTTCCTCCCCAGGTCCCACCCAAGGAATGCGGACGGGACGCCCCGCGGCCCCGTGGACAGGGGTCCACCTCCGGAGCCGGAGGTGGACCCCTGTCGCCGCGCCCGGGATCCCGCACCCGACCGGCCCGGGCATGATCGTCCGGACCGGGTATCCTGGTCCGGTTGTCCGCGTCCGGCCGGGTTCCCCCGCGCCGGCACGGGCCACGACGCACGACCTCCTGCCACGGAAGGACCGTGGCCGCTTAGCCCACAGGAGGTGAGCACGTCTTGCGTCATTACGAGATCATGGTGATCCTCGACCCCAGCCTCGAGGAGCGCACCGTCGCCCCGTCGCTCGACACGTACCTGAACGTGATCCGGACCGCGGGTGGCTCGGTGGAGAAGACCGACGTGTGGGGCCGCCGGCGCCTCGCGTACGAGATCAACAAGAAGGCCGAGGGCATCTACGCCGTCATCGACCTCCAGGCGACGCCGGAGGCGGTGGCTGAGCTGGACCGTCAGCTGCGACTCAACGAGTCCGTGCTGCGCACCAAGGTCATCCGTCCGGAGATGCGCTGAGCATCTGACCCGGCACGTCCGGATCAAGCCTCATCGACGCTGTCAGAGGGCTCTGAGAGCCTGTGAGGGCGAAACGATGAGTGCGCGAGGAGATGGTCATGGCAGGAGACACCACCATCACGGTCATCGGCAACCTGACCGATGACCCCGAGTTGCGGTTCACCCCCTCCGGGGCGGCGGTCGCCAAGTTCCGCGTCGCCTCGACGCCCCGCTTCATGGACAAGGCGTCCGGCGAGTGGAAGGACGGCGAGCCGCTGTTCCTCTCGTGCACGGTCTGGCGGCAGGCCGCCGAGAACGTCGCCGAGTCGCTGCAGCGCGGCGCCCGGGTGATCGTGTCCGGCCGGCTGCGTCAGCGGTCGTACGAGACCCGAGAGGGTGAGAAGCGCACCGTCATCGAGCTGGAGGTCGACGAGATCGGCCCGTCGCTGCGCTACGCCACGGCGAAGGTGCAGAAGATGTCCCGCTCGGGTGGCGGTGGCGGCTTCGGTGGTGGTGGCGGCCAGGGTGGCGGCGGAGGCAACTTCGACGACCCCTGGGCCTCGGCCTCCCCGGCTCCCTCGCGCGGTGGTTCGGGCGGCGGAAACTTCGACGAGGAGCCCCCGTTCTAATGGCGCCGAGCGCCCGCGATCGCAAACCAGGAGCAAGAGCAATGGCCAAGGCTGCGGCACTGCGCAAGCCGAAGAAGAAGGTGAACCCGCTCGACAAGGATGGGATCACCTACATCGACTACAAGGACACCGCGCTGCTGCGCAAGTTCATCTCCGACCGCGGCAAGATCCGCGCTCGGCGGGTGACCGGCGTGACCTCGCAGCAGCAGCGGCAGATCGCCCGTGCGGTCAAGAACGCCCGCGAGATGGCGCTCCTGCCGTACACGGCCACGACCCGCTGAGAGGAGGCACCGACATGAAGATCATCCTGACTCAGGAGGTGTCCGGCCTCGGTGCCCCGGGTGACATCGTCGAGGTGAAGGACGGCTACGGCCGTAACTACCTGCTGCCGCAGGGCTTCGCGATCGCCTGGACCAAGGGCGCGGAGAAGCAGGTCACGGTCATCAAGCGGGCCCGCGAGGTCCGCGAGATCCGCGACCTCGGCCACGCCAACGAGGTCAAGACCCAGATCGAGGGCCTGAAGGTCAACCTGAAGGCCCGCGCCGGCGACGGCGGCCGGCTCTTCGGCTCGGTCACCCCGGCCGAGATCGTCGACGCCGTCAAGGCCGCCGGCGGTCCCAGCCTGGACCGTCGCCGGCTGGAGCTGCCCGGCCACATCAAGGCCCTGGGCTCCTACCCGGTGAGCATCAAGCTGCACCCCGAGGTGACCGCCAAGTTCGACCTCAACGTCGTCAAGGGCTGACACCGACAGCACGACGAAAGGGCCCGCACCGGACTCCGGTGCGGGCCCTTTCGCCCGTCCGGACAGTGCTCAGCCGATCGGCTGGCCGGTCACCGCGCTGATCACCACGGTCGAGAGGCCGCCGCCGACGACCGCCGCCGCCAACGCCACCGTCGCCGACCGCCACGTCGTCCCGACCCGGCGCAGCACCACCGCCACGACCAGGCTGCTCACCAGTGCCAGCCCGAACCGCGGGCCGCCGTCGAGCAGCGACGCGAAGGCGTGCGTACGGGGGGAATCGCAGCCGCCGCCGGTGATGTCCGTGACACAGCCCGCCGGGGCCTGCCCGTCGAGGAACAGCAGCCCGACGAAGGCCAGCAGCGCCGGCACCAGATAACAGGCGGCGGTGTAGATCAGCGGCCGGAGCGGCCCCCCCGGATCCGGGTCGAGCAGGTCCTCCTCCAGCCGGCGGTTCCAGGACCCGCCGGCCACCTCCACCCGCCGGCGCAGGGCCGACGCCCCGCCCGCCCCCACCGCATCGACCGGGCGGCCCCGCGGCACCGTACGCGGACGGGCAGCGGGGTACGGGACCACCGGCGAGCGAGGTGCGGAGGTCGGCGTCTCCATCCAGCGCGGATCGTCACCGGCCAGCCGGGTCCCGGACCAGAACGCCTCGGCCTGCTCCGCCGACGCCCAGCCCTCCCGGACCGGCGCCGGCGGCACCGTCCGGTCCCACTGGTCGACCTCGGCGTACCGGCCCCACCGGCCGGTGTCGGCGGCGCCGCCCCACTGGCCGGCGTCGGCCGACCCGCCCCACTGGCCGGTGTCCGAGATGCGGTCCCACTCGCCGGTGTGCTCCGTACGCTCCCACCGGCCCGCGCCGTCCCACCGCTCGACAGCCGACCGGTCCCAGGCGTGCACGCCGGAGGCGTCCCACGGGTCGACCGCCGGCTGCTCCGCCGGATCCGCCTCGACCGACCGGCCCCGGCTCCACGGGTCGGCCGCCGGCCGGGACCAGGAGTCGGCAGACCGCGCCCACCCGGTCGAACCGGACGCCCACCGGTCACTCTCCGCGTCCGACGACGCGCCGTCCTCCAGCCCGGACCAGGTCACCTGCGGCCGCCGGGCCGGAGCCCGCCGCGGCCGGCTGCGCGGGGCCGGCCCGGACACCGGGTCGTCCTCGCTGGACTCGGCCCGCCGGCTCCCCACGTACCCCTGCTCCTGCGGAGCGTCGAAGGTCCACTCGGCGGTGTGCTCACTCACCGGCCCGGCACCGATGGCGCGCAGTTCGCGGCGCCACCCGCCGGCCGTGCCCCGGCCGCCGCCGGAGTACGGCGGCTCGACGTCCTCGTCTTCGTCGGGGGCGGCGTGCCGGCCCCCGCCGTCGGCCCGGCTCACGCCGGACTCCAACGCCCACCGGGGAAGGTACGTCTCGACCGGCTCGTCCTGGCCGCGCTCGATGGCGCGCCGGCGGCTCGGCGTGCGGTAACGCCCGGACGCGTGGTCCGCCGGGAGCGGCTGGCCGGGATCGTCCCACGGGGCGATCGGCTGGCGCTCGGGCGGGCTGCTTCCCCCGCCTCCCCAGTCCCGGTAACTCACGGCCGGAGCGTGACCCTTCTCAACCGAAAGTGCAATCCGCTGTCCAGGTGTAGCCGTTCGCAGAGATAGTACGGGACGAACGGCTCCGAAGCTTCACCCGAAATCTGTTGTCCACAGGGCGGGGATAGCAGGATCCCAGGTCACTGCACTTGTGGACAGAAATTGGCCGCAGTTTTCCACACCCTGTGCACACCCTGCGCACATGCGGTGCCCTCGGCGTCCACAGGTTGTCCCGAGGCTCGTCCACCGGCATTGTTGAGGGGCTGACCTCGGGTTCCGTATCGTGGTCCCCCGACCGTCCGGGCGATGGCCCCCGATCGACCGGAGGGTCGTCGGAGCTGTCAGACCCCGGAGGTAGACCGGGATTCGATCCGACGCAGCGAGGGGGGACCCGTGTCGGTCACCGACGACCAGCGGACGGAGCGGACCGGGGGGCCGTCGTCCACGCCGCCGCAGCGGGATGGGCAGTTCGAGAAGACCCCGCCCCAGGACGTGGCCGCGGAGCAGTGCGTCCTCGGCGGCATGCTGCTCTCCAAGGACGCCATCGCCGACGTCGTCGAGATCCTCAAGTCCAACGACTTCTACCGCCCGGTGCACGCCACCATCTTCGACGCCATCCTCGACATCTACGGCCGGGGCGAACCAGCCGACCCGATCACCGTCGCGGCCGCTCTGGCCGACTCCGGCGACCTGGCCCGGATCGGTGGCGCGCCCTACCTGCACACGCTGATCGCCAGCGTCCCCACCGCCGCCAACGCCGCCTACTACGCCCGCATCGTCGGCGAGCGCGCGGTGCTGCGCCGCCTGGTCGAGGCCGGCACCAAGATCGTCCAGTTGGGCTACGGCACCGGCCAGGGCGGCAGCCGCGACGTCGACGACGTCGTCGACCTGGCCCAGCAGGCCGTCTACGAGGTCACCGAGAAGCGGGTCAGCGAGGACTTCGCGGTGCTGGCCGACATGCTCCAACCGACCCTGGACGAGATCGAGGCCGTCGGCGCGCAGGGCGGCGTGATGACCGGCGTACCGACCGGTTTCAGCGACCTTGACCGGCTGCTCAACGGGCTGCACCCGGGCCAACTCATCATCGTGGCCGGCAGGCCGGGTCTGGGCAAATCGACCGCATCTATGGACTTTGCCCGAAATGCCTCAATCCGCTACAACCACGCGTCGGCGATCTTCTCGCTGGAAATGAGCAAGGTCGAGATCGTCATGCGGCTCCTCTCGGCCGAGGCCCGGGTCCCGCTGCACGTGCTGCGCAGCGGCCAACTCTCCGACGACGACTGGACCAAGCTGGCCCGCTGCATGGGCGAGATCAGTGAGGCGCCGCTCTTCGTCGACGACACGCCGAGCATGAACCTGATGGAGATCCGGTCCAAGGCGCGGCGGCTCAAGCAGAAGCACGACCTCAAGCTGATCGTGGTCGACTACCTCCAGCTGATGACCTCGCCGAAGCGCACCGAGAGCCGGCAGCAGGAGGTCGCCGACCTGTCGCGTGGCCTCAAGCTGCTGGCCAAGGAGGTCGAGTGCCCGGTCATCGCGGTGTCGCAGCTGAACCGTGGTCCGGAGCAGCGCACCGACAAGCGACCGCAGCTGTCCGATTTGCGCGAATCAGGGTCGATTGAGCAGGATGCTGACGTTGTCATCCTCCTCCACCGCGACGACTACTACGACAAGGAGTCGCCGCGGGCCGGAGAGGCGGACTTCATAATCGCCAAGCATCGAAATGGACCGACCGACACCGTGACGGTGGCGGCTCAGCTCCATCTCTCTCGCTTCGTAGACATGGCAATCGTATGACAAGTCCAAGGCACCGATTGACGCCGACGCAGCGGGAAGAAATATTATCGGCTGCGACGAGCGGTGAAAGTATCACGCGTATCAGTGAGCGCTATGGAGTGACGAGGCAGGCGATCCGTGGCATCCTTCGTCGGCGAGGAGTGCCAGCGCGCCGTGTGGGCAAGCTGACCGACGCCCAAAGATCCGAGGTTGTCAACCAATTCCTTGGGGGCGCGCCTATCAGTCGCATAGCTGCTAGTTTCGGCGTGACAGCCCCATCTGTTCGGGGCCTTGTGTCCCGCAAGGGCATTCTCATCCCAGGGGTCTCCCACCGCTTGCGCCACGACGCCTTCGACAGCTTCGACTCGGATGCCTGTTACTGGATCGGGTTCTTGTTCGCTGACGGATGCGTAAGCTACCGCCAAGGTTACATGCCCCAGATATCGCTAGGCCTGGCCGAGCGCGATCGCGAGCACCTTGTAGCCCTTAGAGACTTCCTCTGCTGCGACAACAGCATCTCGCCTGTAAGCCCTACCCACGGATCCTGCCAGTTCTCAATACGGTCCCACAGGCTGGCGGATCGGCTTATTGAGTTGGGGCGCTACAAGGACGTGCTAGACGAACGGCTTGCTGCCTCACGTGACTTCTGGCGTGGCATTGTCGACGGTGATGGCTCGCTTGGAATCTATAATCGACCTGCCCCGAGTACTCGATCGTTCGCACAGTTCAGAGTTGTTGGACGACGTCACATCCTTGACTCGTTCGCCGAGTTCCTGCAAGGGGAAGGGATTGTCAAGCTCTCGGTGAGGCCCCACAAGAGCATCTTCACCATGGGGACGACCTGCGGACCCGCCGAACGGATAGTCGCGTTGCTCTATGCTGGCGCCGGAACTGCCCTTCCCCGTAAGGCCGAAATTGCTGAACGAATAATTGCGAGGCGGTACACGAGCGCTCGGTAGATGTTCACCCGAGCAGCGGGAACCAGCCGGCCGCCTCGCCCAGGTCGCGCCGCTCGCGCTCGGTGAGCGGCAGCCGGCCGGCGGCCTTGAGCAGATATTCCGCGTCGTCCCAGCCGGCGGGCCGGACGGTGTCGTCGCTGAGCAGGCCGTCCACGGTGGTCACCGCGACGGCGGTCGCGGCAGCGCCGGGTGCCGGAGCGTCCGGCAGGTCCACGATCAAGTCGAGGTGGTGGATGACCGCCTCGGTAGTGAGGGTGGCGAGGAAGTCGGGTACGCGAAGCACGTGTCCCTGGGTGGTGACGTACCCGTCGGGGTCGGCGGCGCCGGCCGCGCGGACGGCGGCGGGGGCGGTGTCGGTCCAGATCCGGACGACGCCGCTGGGCCGGTCGAACGCCGCCGCCGAGCGGCGGGCCCACCACGCGTGGCGGGCGCCGGCGTCGCCGGCACCGCCCGCGAAGGCGCGCCAGTAGCTGACGTCGTCCACGTCGGCCGGACCCTCGGCGGGACTGGCCAGGGCGACCAGGGCCCGCTGGGCGTCGCAGAGCACATGGAAGAGCAGGTCGGCGATGAGCCAGCCGCGGCAGCGGGTCGGTCGTTGCAGGTCGGTGTCGTCCAGCCCGCCGACCACCCGTGTGATGCCGTCGTAGGCCTGTGCCAGCGCGAGGTGCTGCCCCCGGAACGTCATGAGGGCAGCCTGTCACGGCCGGGTCCGGCCGGCACGGCGCGGCCGGGCCGGTGGACGGCCCGGCCGGGCGACCGCGGTCAGTCGAAGAGTTCGCCGAGGAAGCCGTGGTGCTTCTTCTTGCGCCGGTAGTGGCCGTGGTAGCCGTAGTGCTGGCCGTACGCGGGCTGGGCGTAGCCGTGGCCGGGCGGCGGCGGAGGGGGCGGCGGGACGGTGCCGTACCCGGGCTGGTGCGGGGCGGCGGGCGGGGGCGGGGGCGGGGTGTAGCCGCCGGTCGCCGGGGCCGGCTGCTGCGGGGCGGCGTGCTGGCGGTTCCAGTTCGCCTCGGCCTCGAACAGCTTTTCGAGCTCGCCACGATCGAGGAAGATGCCGCGGCACTCGCCGCACTGGTCGATGATGACTCCGCTGCGCTCGTACTGGCGCATGTCTCCGTGACACTTGGGGCAGGTGAGCTGCATGGGACCGACGGTACCCGGTGGGCTCACGCGGTGGCGGTGAGTGCCTGCGTCACCTCGTCGTCGGAGACCTCGTGGAAGTCCTCGTAGTACGCGCCGACCGCCATGAAGTCGGGCGGGGTCTCCAGGATGACCACCTGGTCGGCCTCGGCGGCCAGCATGTCGTACGCCTCCCGGGAGCCGACCGGCACGGCCACGACGACCCGGGCCGCGCCCAGGTGGCGGGCGACCTGCACGGCGGCGCGGGCGGTGGCGCCGGTGGCCAGTCCGTCGTCGACGATGACCGCGGTCCGCCCGGTGAGGTCGAGCGGCGGGCGACCCGCCCGGTAGAGGCCTTCACGGCGTTCCAGTTCGGCCTGCTCCCGCTGCCGTACCTCGGTCTTGTCGGTCTCGCCGATCCGGTCGGCGACCATTTCGTTGAGCACCTGCACCCCGCCGGGGCCGAGCGCGCCGTAGGCCACCTCGGGCGCGTACGGCACGCCGAGCTTGCGGACCACGAGGACGTCCATGGGTACGCGAAGCCGGTCGGCGATCACCCGGGCGACCTCCACGCCGCCACGTACCAGGCCGAGGACGATGGCGTCCGGCCGTCCGGCCAGGTCGGTGAGCTTGTCGGCGAGCCGTCGGCCCGCATCGGCCCGGTCGCGGTAGGTGGTCATGTCCTCAGGTGTACGCCCTGCCCGGCGTCCGTGTCGGGCAGTTGCCCGGAATGCCGGTCAGGCGATGCTCACCCGGTGCCTCTCGGCGAGCGCCAGCGCGGGAGCCAGGACCAGTAGGGCGACCGGGTAGAGCAGGTAGCCGAACCGGGTGGAGGGCATCAGCAGGATCGCCGCGAGCAGCCCGTACCCGCAGATCAGCGCCGTGGTGGCGGCGGTGCGCGGCGGGCGGCGCAGCAGCCGGACGGCGATCGCCACGCCGACCGCGACGAGCAGCGCGGCGGCGATGATCCGGCCGGCGGGCAGCGCGGCGGCGATGAGGTGGCCGGGGAACGGGGACTGGGCGGGGCTGGTCACCAGCCCGTGCCCGAGCGGGAAGCGCAGCACGTTCTCCACCAGCGCGTCCCGGTCGACCAGCAGGGCGGGGAGGAGGGCGACCGCCGGCAGGCCGAGGGCGCCGAGGGCGGTCCGCAGGCCGGCCCGGCGGGTGACGGCCCAGCAGACCAGCACGAGCGCGACCGGCCAGGCGAACAGCTTCAGCGCGCCGGCCGCCCCGACGGCGATGCCGGCCCGGCCGGGCCGGCCGGCGGCGGCGAGGGCGAGCGCGAGCAGGCAGAGCGCGAGTACGGGCAGGTCGTCGCCGCCGGTGGCCAGGGTGAGGGCGCAGATCGGCAGGACGGTGGCGGCCTGGACGCCGCGCAGCACGGCGGCGTCCCGGCGGGGCGCGTCGGGGGCGGGCGCGGCGCGCAGGGTGGTCACCGCGGTGGCCAGCGCCAGCGCGGTGACCAGGGCGAACCACACCCGGGCGTCGGTCCACCAGGCGGCGGTGACGGCCCGGGGCAGCCCGAACAGCGCCATTCCCGGCTGGTACGGGGTGTAGCCGAGCAACTGTTCCGCCGGTGGGAGGACGGCGATGGCGTCGTGGCCGAGGTAGGGGGTGCCGTGTTCGGCGAGCCGGATGCCGGCCTGCTCGACCACCACCACCTCTTCCTGCGCCCGGTCGGTACGTCCGGCCGCCCGCTGCGCGCTCTGCGCGACGATCGGCAGCAGCGCCGTGGTGGCCCAGGCGAGTGCGGCGACCGCCCAGCGGGCCGGGAGTTCGGCCAGGGGGGTGCCGGGGCGGCGGCGCCGGGCGAGGAGTTGTCCGGTCACCAGGAGCGCCGTGAGCAGGTAGCCGGCGGCCGCGATGGTGCCCCAGGCGCGGTGCGGCGCCAGGGTGGAGGTGGCGGCGGTGACCGCGGCGAAGGCTGCCGAGACGGCGTAGAGACCCAGGTCGAGGGCGAGGCCGCCGGCGGCGGTGTCGACGGCCTGCCAGCGGCGGGTGGAGTTCGTCGCGGGCCCGCGGCGGCTGGCCGGGGCGGAGGTCGTCGCCGGCCCGCGACGGTTGGCGGGGGTGCCGTTGGTCGCCGGTGGGCCGGGGCGCGATTCGTCCCCGGCTGGCGGCGGTTGGCGGGGGTCGGCCCGGTCGGGGTCGGCGGTCACGCCGGCCAGTCTGGCAGACGCGTCGGCGTCGCACGGGGCACCGGCCCGCTTGATCGACCCGGTGGGCGGCGAACCGCGGTATCCGGGTCTCAGAAGCGACCGACTTGCCGCATCCCCGGGTGGATCAACGCGGTCAGCCTCCGCCGCGTTCGCCGGTCCGGCCGGTGCCGGCGGTCCGGTTCCGGCCTCCGGTGCGGCGGCCGGGCAGGCGGATCACCGCGCCGGCGTCGTGCAGCGGCGGGGCGAGGGTGCCCGGCCGCCCGCCCGCGCCCCGTTTGAGGGCGGCGAGCAGCGCGCCGGCCGGCAGCGGGCGGGCGAAGAGATGCCCCTGCCCGGCGGCGCAGCCCAGCTCCCAGAGCGCCCGCCGCTGCGGCTCGCTCTCCACGCCCTCGGCGACCACGGTCAGGTTGAGGCTGCGGCCGAGGTCCAGCGTGGAGCGGATGACCGCGGCGGCCTCCGGGGCGCTCTCCATGGCGGTGACGAAGCTGCGGTCGATCTTCAGCTCGTGCACCGGGATGCGGGAGAGCAGGGAGAGCGAGGAGTAGCCGGTGCCGAAGTCGTCGAGCGCGAGCCGTACGCCGGAGTCGCGGAGCCGGCTGAGCACCTGGTCGACGACGTCGAGCTGGCTGAGCGTGAGGGTCTCGGTCAGTTCCAGGACGAGGCGGTCGGGCGGCAGGTCGTGCGCCCGCAGCCGGGCCAGCACGGCCCCGGGGAAACGGGGGTCGAGCAGGCTGCGCGGGGACACGTTCACCGAGACCGGCAGGTCGAACCCGGCGGAGCGCCAGGTGCCGGCCGCGATCAGCGCCTGGTCGAGGATCGCCTCCGCGAACGCGGGCAGCAGGCCGGAGCGTTCCACCGCCTCCAGGAACCGCAGCGGGTCGATCATGCCGTGGGTCGGGTGGTGCCAGCGGGCCAGCGCCTCCGCACCGATGGCCGCGCCGCTGCCGAGGTCGACGATCGGCTGGAAGGTGACGGTGAACTCGTGGTCGGCGACGGCCCGGGGCAGCTCGCCGCCGAGGGTGAGCCGGCCCAGGTCGGCGGTGTCGCGGGTCGGGGCGTACGTGGAGATCCGCTGACCGGTCCGCTTGGCCTGGTACATCGCCACGTCGGCGCGACGGAGCAGCTCGGGCATCCCGCCGCTGGTCGGGGCGACGGCGATGCCGCCGCTGGCCTCCACGCTGATCCGCATGCCGTCCAGGTCGAGCGGCTCGTGCAACGTATCGAGCAGGGACTCGGCGCGGTGCGTCGCGATCGCCGGGGCGGGCAGCCCGCGCAGCAGGACGGCGAACTCGTCACCGCCGAGCCGGGCCACCAGGTCGTCGGGACGGGCCGCTGCCCGCAACCGGTCGGCGACCTGCATCAGCACCTGGTCGCCGGCGCCGTGCCCCAGGGTGTCGTTGACCTCCTTGAAGTGGTTGAGGTCGATCAGCACGAGCGCCGTGACGCCCTCGGCGTGCCGGTTGGTGAGCTGCTCGGTGCCCTCGTCGAGCAGGTGCCGGCGGTTGGAGAGCCCGGTCAGCGCGTCGTGGGTGGCGGCGTACTCGTGCTCCTCGGCGACCCGGGCCAGCTCGGCGTACGCCTGCGCGTTGCGGACCGCCGTGCACAGCGCCGAGGCGAAGGTACGCAGGGTGTACTGCTCCCGCTCGGAGAGCTGAACGGGCCCGGCGAAGCGCAGCCGGAGCACGCCGATGTCGATGTTCTGGTCGTGCCCTTCGAGAGGGGTGGAGAGCATCGAACCCTCGATGGCACTTGGTTCCCCGACCGTGCCCCGGAAGGTGATCGCTCCGCCAGCACCTCGTACGAGGCGATTCTCCTCGTGCAGTTCGATGTCGACCTCGTCGGCGGAGAAGAGTTCGGTCGCCTGGGTGACGCCGGTGGTCAGCACCTCGTCCAGATCGACCACGTTGAGCGCGTCCGTGGTGCGGGCGAGACGCTGCCAGGCGTCCCGTTCCGCTCGGCTGCGCAGACGGCCTGAGTTGGCCAGATGCAGGCTCAACACGAGCGGCGGCACGATGACAAGGAAGGTCGGGTTGATGCGGAGGATGAGGAGGCTCGAGAGGATCACTGAGAAACGGGCCACCACGCTCGCCAGGCGGAGATCGAGCCCTTGGCGGAACCGGTTGCGGATCGGTGTGCGGGTCGCGAACGCCAGGACGGGGAACATCAGCAACTCGTCCAGCACGACGACCGTCAAATACGCCAGCACCAGGGCGGGAAGCGATCGCGCCACCGGCCCGGACCAGGGCCACGTCCAGCCCGAGACGATCAGGACCAGTCCGCCGGCCGCCGCGACCGTCATCTCCTTGGCGACGCCGAAGGCCAACTTGATGGGTGGAAGTCGGCCGAGCACCCGGATGATTGCGACACCCAGACCGGTGGCGATGACCACCCACGGCACGGGAGCGACGGCCAGACCGATCACTGAGGCCGCGTCCGTCCAGGAGATGCCGTGTGTGGTGGCGCGGATGCGGATACGGACGTTGACGGTGGCCGCGACGGCTACGAGAAACGTCAGGGTGGCGGCCCGCGTCAGATCCGCCGACGTGGTCAGGCCCCTGACGTAGACGAGCTGAATACTGACCGCCAACGCGACCGCAGCCGCAAACACGACGAGACCGACAAGCAGCAGCAGCCGCCGATCGGTCCCATTGTCGCGTGTGATGGCGCGATTCACGTGGTCTGCCTCCACCGCGCTCATTTGGTTGCGGTGCGTGTACCCGTACTGTACGGCTCGATCGGGTGCACCGGAAGGCTGATCAGAGCCAGTCGTTGCCGCGCATCTGCCTCACCCTTCGCTCGATCCTGGGAGCCCGCTCTTCCGGGCTTCCGCCGACAAGTGGCCATCTTATGGCTTTTCGACAGTGTTGATGACATTAGATGTCCATATGCGCAGAATGCGAAAATGTCCCGGCCTCTTGTCACTCGCTGTCTCTGTTTCAAGACTGAACGCATATTTGAGGCGACGTCGCAATGGTGATTATCAAGTGCGCGGCTACCGGATGTCTCCAGCTGTTTGGTGTCGGCTCCATGAGCTCGCGCGCTGGTCGCCACCACCTGCTGTTCGACGCACGCCTGCTGTTCGACGGACAGAAGAAGCATCGTCGCTCTCTGATATCTTCTGTAGTTGGCCCGCACGATCGCGCGTTATCTGGCGTTAAGAGGTGTTCGCCATCTCTTGCCGGAAATGCAGTAGTTACTCAATTTCGCGTCGCGGAGGCGGAGGAAGGATTGGCGGAGATTCGCCTCTTGGGCGTAGCCGAGGTGAGGTGTGGGTCAGCC
>NZ_RJLN01000112.1 GCF_003725545.1 Micromonospora solifontis
GACGCGGCGGTGGCCAACTTCGTGCTCAACCACGTCGGCGACCCGGCCGCGGCGGTCGCCGAGCTGCGCCGGGTGGTCCGCCCCGGCGGCCGGATGGCGGTCACCGTCTGGCCCAGCCCGCACCCGCCACTGCAACGGCTGTGGCGCGAGGCGATCGACGCCGCCGGCGTGTCGGCCCCGGCGGACCTGCCCCGGCTCGCGGCGGAACGGGACTTTCCGCGCACCGAGACCGGCCTGGCCTCGCTGCTCGCCGCCGCCGGGCTGGTCGACGTGCGGTGCACGACCGTGACCTGGGTGCACCAGGCCGACCCGGCGGACTGGTGGGCCGGTGCGGCGGCCGGCATCGGCAGCGTCGGCCTGGTGGTGCAGCGGCAGCCGGCCGCGGCGCGGGAACGGATCCGCCGGGAGTACGTCCGGCTCAGCGCCGCCTACCGGGACGCCGACGGGACCCTCCGGCTGCCCACCGCCGCGCTGCTCGGCTCCGCCCGGGTCGACCGGCCCGGCACCTAGGCCGGCGGCCAGGGCGACTGCCCGGGCCGGACAAGGGCCACCGCGGGTGGCCGGTGTGACCAGAGGGGCGCGGCGGGCGACCGCCGGGCCCGGGGCACGGACGCGCCCGCCCGGGCCGCCCGGCAACCGGCCCAGCCGATCCCGGCCGCGCCGTGCGGACCCGCGCTGATCATGACGCCCGGGAAGATCGCCGCCACCGTCGCGCGGCGGCTCACCGCCGGCGCGCAGCGGGGCGGCCGCCTCAGTCGAGGCCGCGCAGGATGTTCGGCTCCACGTCGTCCTCGCCGAAGCAGCGGTGCATCACCAGCGCGCGG
Source organism: Micromonospora solifontis (assembly GCF_003725545.1). GTDB lineage: Bacteria > Actinomycetota > Actinomycetes > Mycobacteriales > Micromonosporaceae > Micromonospora > Micromonospora solifontis. The sequence continues at coordinate 825 of NZ_RJLN01000112.1, forward strand.
GCCCACAGGTCCAGGCTGCTCGGCGGCTCGACGGAAGCCGCGGCAGCCGACACGTGAGCGCCCATGGTGGGGTCCGGCGGAACATGCGATGCCGTCTCGTCGGTCATCTCCGCCCCCTTTCCTCGTACCTCATGCTCACCCCGATGCCGGGATCCGGCATCTCCCAGGCTGCGTCGGCGCAGCGGAGAGGGGTTGGCGTCGTGGTCGACCCGGGGCTCGCGGTCGGCCAAGAGCCAGCGTACGCCAGCGGGTCATGCGCCGTTCACGGAAATCGATCTGGACCGTTACCTACATCCCTGTCCATATAGATGCCACCCATTTTCCATCCGGACGGAGCACCATGAACCGCACCCTGCGCGTCACGGCCATCAGCCTCGCCGCGATCCTGGCCGCCACCCTCGGCCTCACCCAGCCCGCCCGGGCCGCCGGCTACTCCGCCTCCCTCACCACCGCCGTCGCCGGCCTGCCCGTCGCCACCGAGGTCCGCACCGGCTACAGCCGGGACCTCTTCCCGCACTGGATCGACGCCGACCACGACGGCTGCAACACCCGCAACGAGGTCCTGCTCGCCGAGGCCGTCTCCGCGCCCACGGTCAGCGGCACCTGCACCCTCTCCGGCGGCCGCTGGTACTCCTACTACGACAACGCCTACTGGACGCTCACCGGCGACCTGGACATCGACCACATGGTCCCGCTGGCCGAGGCCTGGGACTCCGGCGCCCGCAACTGGACCACCAGCCGCCGCCAGGCGTACGCCAACGACCTCGGCGACAGCCGCGCCCTCGCCGCCGTCACCGACAACGTCAACCAGGCCAAGGGCGACCAGGACCCGGCCACCTGGCTGCCGCCGTACGCCTCCGCCCGCTGCCGCTACGTCGACGAGTGGGTCGCCGTGAAGATCCGCTGGCGGCTCACCGTGGACAGCGCGGAGAAGAGCGCCCTGACCAGCTGGGCGAACAACTGCCCCAACGTCACCATCTCGGTCACCTACGCATACTGACCGCCCCGCGGGTCCGCGGCCCCGTGCTCCGGGTGCGTCTGTTGTCGCCGGAACGACAACAGGCGCACCCGGTTCCGCTCCACCCGCCTTGACCTGGAGAGCGCTCCAACGCCTAGCGTCATGGTCATGATTGCTGGGAGTCTGTCCCCGATGAGGGCGCTGGTGACCGGGGGGACGAGCGGACTCGGACTCGCCATGGCATCCGCCCTGGCGGACGCGGGGGCGACGGTCGCGCTGACCGGCCGGTCCGGCGCGCGGGCGAGCGCGGTCGCCGCCGACCTGCCCGGCGCGGTCGGCCTCGAACTGGACGTACGGGACGAGGCGTCGGTGGCGCGGGCGGTCGACCGGGCGTGGTCGCAGCTCGGCGGCGTCGACCTGCTGGTGAACAACGCCGGGATCGGCATGCGCACGGTCAATCCGCGCTTCATGACCGAGCCCCGGGGCTTCTGGGAGGTGCCGGTCGACGGCTTCCGGGCCGTGATCGACACCAACCTGACCGGCTACTTCCTGATGGTGCGGGAGGTGACGCCGCGGATGCTGGCCGCCGGAGGTGGCCGGATCGTCAACATCTCGGTGAGCGGGTCGACCATGCACCGGGCCGGTTTCGTCCCGTACGGGCCGTCGCGGGCCGGCAGCGAGGCGCTGTCCCGGATCATGGCTGCCGACCTGCGCGACACCGGCGTCACCGTCAACCTGCTGCTGCCCGGCGGCCCCACGGTCACCGGCATGCTGCCGCTCGAATCCGTGCCCGACGGGCGGCGGTTCCTGGAGCCCGCCGTGATGGGACCGCCGATCGTGTGGCTGGCGTCCGACGCGGCGGCCGGCGTACACGACGAGCGGATCGTCGCCGCCGAGTTCGACCGCTGGCTGCGCGACCGGCCCTAGCCGCATCGCGCACCCACGGGACAGGAGCCTCCACTAAGCTCAGTCATCCCGCGAATGATCAAAACCGGAGGAGGCACCGTGCAGGCGTGGATCGAGGGCACCGCCACCCCGGTGGCCGACGTGGCCGCACTCGACGCGATCCTCGGCCGCCGACCGCCGAAAGGCGTGACCCTCGCCAGTGACGACGGCCAGCGGGTGCTGCACATCAACTTCTACGCCGATCGGTCCGACCTGTACTGGGAGACCGAAACCGATTTTCTCCTCGCGTGGGGGCCGGTGCCGCCCGGCGCCCCGGCCGACCAGGTCGTCGGCGACGCCGAATACGCGTACGACAACCCATGGTTCGCCCTGCCCGACGGCGCCGAGCCCTTCGAGGTCACCGCCGCCCAGGCCCGCCAGGCAGCCCACGGGTTCCTGCGCACCGGTGAACGCCCCACCAACGTCCAGTGGGTCGTCAAACCCTAGAACCCGCCGGGTGGCGCGCACCGTCCCAGCACCGCATGATGCAGTTGCCGGCGAGGCCTGAGCGGGGCACGACGAGCGGTGCCCCACCGCACGGGAGAAGGGCCGACATGAAGATCAGCAGGCGGGTCGTCGTGTTCGACGCCAGCGACATCGAGGCCGAGAGCAGCTTCTGGGCCGGGCTTCTGGGCGGCACCGTGCACCGCGACGACGAGTGGCACAGCATCGTCGTTGACGGCGAGTGGGTCATGGGCGTGCAACTCGCCCCGAACCACGTGGCACCGGACTGGCCGACCGGACCCCAGCAGCAACAGGTGCACATCGACCTGCACGTCGACGACCTGGCGGCGGCCGGCCGGCGGGCGACCGAGCTCGGCGGACGTCAACTCCAGGCCCCGCGCAGGCCGGCTGACAACCCCGACGGCGACGAGATGTACGCGGTCTACGCCAGTCCGGCCGGGCATCCGTTCTGCTTCGGGGTCCACTGACCGAACGGAGGCGTGCGGACCACATCGCCGGCGCTCGGCGGTCCGAGCCCGGACGATGCGTCACGGGGTGGCGGCGTCACTTGGCGTTGAAGTAGCTCGCCTCCGGGTGGTGCACCACGATCGCGTCGGTGGCCTGCTCGGGCATCAGCTGGAACTCCTCGGACAGCTGCACCCCGATCCGCTCCGCGCCCAGCAGCCCCACGATCTTCGCCCGTTGCTCCAGGTCCGGGCAGGCCGGATAGCCGAACGCGTACCGGCAGCCCCGGTAGTCGGTGCGCAGCAGGCCGGCCAGGTCGGCCGGGTCGTCGTCGGCGACGGTCCGCCCGCCCGGCAGGGTCAGCTCGGCGCGGATCCGCCGGTGCCAGTACTCCGCCAGGGCCTCGGTGAGCTGCACCGACAGACCGTGCACCTCCAGGTAGTCGCGGTACTCGTTGCCGGCGAACATCTTCGCGGTGTATTCGCTGATCGGCTGGCCGACGGTGACCAGCTGCAACGCCACCACGTCCAGCTCATCGCCCTTGGGCCGGAAGAAGTCGGCCAGGCAGAGCCGCCGCTCCTGCCGCTGCCGCGGGAAGGAGAACCGGGCCCGCTCGGCCTGCCCGTTCTCGTCCAGCACCACCAGGTCGTTGCCCTCGGAGTACGCCGGGAAGTAGCCGTACACCACGGCCGCCTCGAGGACCTGGTCGGCGGTGAGCCGGTCCAGCCAGTACCGCAGCCGGGGCCGCCCCTCCGTCTCCACCAGTTCCTCGTACGACGGACCCTGGCCGCCCCGGGCGCCGCGCAGCCCCCACTGGCCGAGGAAGGTGGCCCGCTCGTCGAGCAGGGCCGCGTAGTCCGCCAGCGGCACCCCCTTGACCACCCGGGTGCCGAAGAACGGCGGGGTGGGCACCGCGACGTCGGTGGCCACGTCGGAACGGACCGAGGCGTCGTCCAGCTCGGGCAGCGCCTCGCGGACCATGGCCCGCTGCCGCTCCCGCCGCTCCCGCCGGGCGGCGAGGGCGGCCTCCCGCTCCGGGTCGATCATCGGCGCGCCGCCGCGCTTGGCGGCCATCACCCGGTCCATGAGGGACAGCCCCTCGAACGCGTCCCGGGCGTAGTGCACCTGGCCGGGGAACATCGACCGCAGGTCGTCCTCGACGTACGCCCGGGTGAGCGCCGCCCCGCCGAGCAGCACCGGCCAGCGTCCGGCGACCCCGCGGGTGGCCATCTCGGCCAGGTTCTCCTTCATGACGACCGTGCTCTTGACCAGCAGCCCGGACATGCCGATCGCGTCGGCCCGGTGCTCCTCGGCGGCGTCGAGGATCGCGTTGATCGGCTGCTTGATGCCGATGTTCACGACCTCGTAGCCGTTGTTGGACAGGATGATGTCGACCAGGTTCTTGCCGATGTCGTGCACGTCGCCCTTGACGGTGGCGAGCACGATGCGCCCCTTGCCCTCGTCGTCGGCCTTCTCCATGTGCGGCTCGAGGTACGCCACCGCGGTCTTCATCACCTCGGCGGACTGGAGCACGAACGGCAACTGCATCTGGCCGGAGCCGAACAGCTCACCGACCACCTTCATGCCGTCCAGCAGCAGGTCGTTGATGATGGACAGCGGGGTGCGCCCCTCGGCCATCGCGGTGTCCAGGTCGGCTTCCAGGCCGTTGCGCTCGCCGTCGATGATCCGCCGCTTGAGCCGCTCCTCCAGCGGCAGCGCGGCCAGTTCCTCGGCCCGGGTGGCCCGGGCGGAGGCGGCGTCGACGCCCTCGAAGATCTCGATGAACCGCTGCACCGGGTCGTACCCCTCGCGGCGGCGGTCGTAGACCAGGTCGAGGGCGGCCTCGCGCTGCTCGTCGGGGATCTTCGACATCGGCAGGATCTTGCTGGCGTGCACGATCGCCGAGGTGAGGCCGGCCCGCGCGCACTCGTGCAGGAAGACCGAGTTGAGCACCTGCCGGGCGGCCGGGTTGAGGCCGAACGAGACGTTCGAGACGCCCAGGGTGAAGTTGACCCCCGGGTACCGGGCGGCGATCTCCCGGATCGCCTCGATGGTCTCGATGCCGTCCCGGCGGGTCTCCTCCTGACCGGTGGCGATCGGGAAGGTCAGCGCGTCGATCAGGATGTCCTCCCGGCGCATCCCCCAGCGGCCGGTCAGGTCCTCGATCAGCCGGACCGCGACGCGTACCTTCCAGTCCCGGGTGCGGGCCTGGCCCTCCTCGTCGATGAGCAGCGCGACCACGGCGGCGCCGTGCTCCTTGACCACCGGCATGACCCGGGCGTAGCGGGAGTCCGGGCCGTCACCGTCCTCGAAGTTCACCGAGTTGACCACACAGCGCCCGCCGAGCATCTCCAGCCCGGCCTCGACCACCGCCGGCTCGGTGGAGTCGAGCACGATCGGCAGGGTGGAGGCGGTGGCGAACCGGCCGGCCAGCTCACGCATGTCCGTGGTCCCGTCCCGGCCCACGTAGTCGACGCAGAGGTCGAGCAGGTGCGAGCCGTCCCGGGCCTGGCTGCGGGCGATCTCCACGCAGGCCTGCCAGTCGGCGGCGAGCATGGCCTCCCGGAAGGCCTTGGAGCCGTTGGCGTTGGTCCGCTCCCCCACCATCAGGATGCTGGCGTCCTGCGCGAACGGCACGTGGTGGTAGATGGAGGAGACGCCCGGCTCGGGCTTCGGCTCCCGGGCCACCGGCCGGGTGCCGCGCAGCCGCTCCACCAGCACCCGGATGTGCTCCGGCGTGGTGCCGCAGCAGCCCCCGACGAGGGCGACGCCGTAGTCGGTGACGAACCGCTCCATGGCGTCGGCCAGCTCCACCGGGGTCAGCGGGAAGTACGCCCCGTCGGCGGTCAGCACGGGCAGGCCGGCGTTGGGCATCACCGAGATCGGGATCCGCGAGTGCCGGGACAGGTAGCGCAGGTGCTCGCCCATCTCGGCCGGGCCGGTCGAGCAGTTGAGCCCGATCAGGTCGACGCCGAGCGGCTCGATGGCGGTCAGCGCGGCGCCGATCTCGCTGCCCAGCAGCATGGTGCCGGTGGTCTCCATGGCGACCTGGCAGATGATCGGCACCTCCCGGCCCAGCTCGACCCTGGCCCGCTTCGCGCCGACCACGGCGGCCTTGACCTGGAGCAGGTCCTGGCAGGTCTCGATGATCAGCGCGTCGGCCCCACCGGCGATCAGGCCGGCGGCGTTCTCCTGGTACGCGTCCCGCAGCGACGCGTAGCTGGCGTGACCGAGGGTCGGCAGCTTGGTGCCCGGCCCCATCGAGCCGAGCACGAAACGGGGCTGCCCGGGCGAGTCGTACGCGTCGACGGCCTCCCGGGCCAGCCGCGCCCCCGCCTCGGCGAGCTCGCGGATCCGCCCCGCGATGCCGTACTCGGCGAGGTTGGGCAGGTTGGCGCCGAAGGTGTTGGTCTCCACACAGTCCGCGCCGGCGGCCAGGTACGCCTCGTGCACGCCCCGGACCACGTCGGGCCGGGTGACGTTGAGGATCTCGTTGCAGCCCTCGAGGCCGTCGAAGTCGTCCAGGGTCAGGTCGGCCGCGTGGAGCATCGTCCCCATCGCCCCGTCGGCGATGAGGATCCGGTCCGCCAGCACATCGAGCAACGAAGTCCGCACAGGGCCAGGTTAGTGCGGCGATGCGGAGCCGGGTCGTGGCACGCGGCCCTTCCCACATACTGTCAGCCGGATCACCTGCACCCTTCATCCGTTTCGTCCGGGTGGTCGGGCTCCTCGACCGGCGCGGCCGACGGGCCGCATCCCGCGCCGCCACGTAGGCTGGCGGACGTGAAGGACATCAGGGACGCGACCGTGCGACGGCTCCAGATCCGGGCGCGGCGCGCTGGAGTTGTCGCAGGCGGGCGGACGCCCGGGCGGGGACCCGGCGCCGCTCCCGGCGAGCAGGGTGGGGTGACGGCGTGACCGAGTTCGACGGGCTGCCGGTGCTGCGGTCCCCGGTCGCCATCGCGGCCTTCGAGGGCTGGAACGACGCGGCGGACGCCTCCACCGCCGCCGTGGAGCACCTGGAGCAGGTCTGGCAGGCCCGGCAGGTGACCGAGCTGGACCCCGAGGACTTTTACGACTTCCAGGTGAGCCGGCCGACCATCACCATGGCCGACGGGGAGACCCGGCGGGTGGAGTGGCCCACGACGCGGTTCATGGTCGCCAGCCCGGAGGGCACCGAGCGGGACGTGGTGCTGATCCGGGGCATCGAGCCGAGCATGCGCTGGCGCACCTTCTGCGAGCAGGTGCTGGAGATCTGCCACAGCCTCGAGGTCGAACGGGTGGTGCTGCTCGGCGCGTTGCTGGCGGACGTGCCGTACACCCGGCCGCTGCCGATCAGCGGCAGCGCCTCGGACGCCGACGCCGCCAAGCGTTACCAGCTCACCCCCACCCGCTACGACGGACCGACCGGCATCGTCGGCGTGCTGCACGACGCCTGCACCCGGGCCGAGGTCGACGCGGTCTCGTTCTGGGTGCACGTGCCGCACTACGCCAACAACCCGCCCTGCCCCAAGGCCACCCTCGCCCTGCTGCACCGGGTCGAGGAGGTGCTCGACCTGCCGGTGCCGATGGCCGACCTCGCCGAGGAGGCCGCGGAGTGGGAGCAGCGGGTGCGCAGCGCCGCCGAGCAGGACGCCGAGCTGGGCGAGTACGTCCGCGAGCTGGAGGAGCGGGTCGGCGACGCCGGCATCACCCCGCTGACCGGGGACGAGATCGCCCAGGAGTTCGAGAAGTACCTGCGCCGCCGGGGCGGCTCCGCCGGCCCCACCGCCGGCTCCTGGTAGCTCCCGACGAAGGCCGGGCCCGCCAGGGGTCCGGCCTTCGTCGTGTCCGGGTGGCGCCCGACCCGGCCGCCTGGACAGCTGCCGCCGAGGCGCGGTCCCGGGAAGGGTTCGTGTCGCACTTCCCTCGCCACACTCCCTAGGGCATCCTAGGAACCTAGCTGTCACGAGGAGGCGGGCATGCAGATCAACCCCGGTGCGGCCGAGTTCCCCCACCGGCAGATCGCCGCGCAGCTCAAGGCGCAGGTCCGGCGCGGCGACTGGGCACCCGGCGAGCGGCTGCCGTCCATCCCGGCGATCGCCGAGATGTTCGGCGTGGCGAAGCAGACCGTGCAGCGCGCCGTCGACCAGCTGCGGGTCGAGGGCATCCTGATCACCAAACCCGGCTCCGGTACGTACGTGCGCGGCACCCGACGCCGGCTCAACCGGCTCTCCCGGGGCCGCTACGGCGGCTTCCGCGGCTACCACACCGACCTGGCCGCGCGGTACCGGCAGCAACTGGTCTCCGTCGGCCGCTCCCCCGCCCCGCCCGAGGTGGCCGACGCGTTCGGGGTGCCCGACGGCACCGAGCTGCTCTGCCGGCGGCACCTGGTCCGCACCGACGAGTCCCCGGTGGAGGTCGGGGCGTCCTGGTTCCTGCCGGCCGACACCGCCGGCACCAGCCTGGAACGGGCCGAGGCCTTCGGCCGGCCGCTCTACCAGGAGGCCGAGGAGGCCACCGGGCGCCGGTACGTCACCGCCTCCGACACCATCAGCGCCCGCCAGCCCAGCCGCGAGGAGGCGGAGACCCTGCAGATCCGCCCCGACACCCCGGTGCTGCACCTGCTGCACGTGGCGTACGACGAGCGGCGCAAGCCGATCGAGGTCGCCCAGGCCACCTGGCCCGGCCCGATGACCACGCTCACCGAGGAATACAAGGTCCCCGCCCCGGCCGAGCAGCCGGACCCCGACCCCGGCCTCGTCCTCGGCTGACCGCCGCCCCACCCGGCCCCGCGCGCGGATTCACGGAAAGAGTGGTTATCCGCAGGGGAACAGCCACTCTTTCCGTGAACGAGGCCGCACCGGCGGCGCCGCGCGGGGCTGGAGTGGGACTGTCAGAGGCGGATACCGAGGAGGGCGTCGACGGTGTCGGCGAAGAGTCTCGGCGCCCCCGCGTCGTCCGCGACGCCGGCGAGAGCCTGGTCGGCCCAGGCGTCGGCCACCGCGATCGCGCCGGCCGTGTCGAGATCGTCCGCGAGGCGGGCGCGTACCCCGGCCAGTAGCTCGTCCCCGGCGGGCCCGGCCGGCGCGGCGGCGGCCCGGCGCCAGCGGGCCAGCCGGTCCTCGGCGGTGGCGAGCAGCTCGTGCGTCCACGACCGGTCGGTGCGGTAGTGCCCGCTCATCAGGGCCAGCCGGACCGCCATCGGATCCACCCGGTCCGCCCGCAGCCGGGAGACGAAGACCAGGTTGCCCCGGGACTTCGACATCTTCTCGCCGTCCAGGCCGATCATGCCGGCGTGCACGTAGTGGTCGGCGAACGGCGCCTCGCCGGTCAGCCGCTCGGCGTGCGCCGCGGAGCACTCGTGGTGGGGGAAGAGCAGGTCGTTGCCGCCGCCCTGCACCGAGATCCGGTCGCCGAGCAGATTCAGCGCGATCACCGCGCATTCGATGTGCCAGCCCGGCCGGCCCGGGCCCAACTCCCCGCCGGGCCAGGACGGCTCGCTCTCGCGGGCGCCCCGCCACAGCAGCGGGTCGAGCCGGTCGCGCTTGCCCGCCCGGTCCGGGTCGCCGCCGCGCTCCGGGAAGATCTCCAGCATCTCGTCCCGGGACAGGTTGGACTCGTAGCCGAACGCCGGGGCGGCGCTGATGTCGAAGTAGACGTCACCGGTGCCGTCGTCGAGCCGGTACGCGGCACCGTCTTTGAGCAGGACGAGCACCTTCTCGGCGATGTCCGGGATCGACTCGACCGCGCCGACGTAGTGCTCCGGCGGGATGATCCGCAGGGCCTCCATGTCCTCGCGGAACAGCGCGGTCTCCCGCATCGCCAGGACCTTCCAGTCCTCCCCGTCGCGCTCGGCCCGCTCCAGCAGCGGATCGTCGATGTCGGTGACGTTCTGCACGTACCGCACGGTCAGGCCGGCGTCCCGCCACATCCGCTGCACCAGGTCGAACGTGATCATCGTGGCGGCGTGGCCGAGGTGGGTGGCGTCGTACGGCGTGATGCCGCAGACGTACATGGTGGCGGAGCCCTCGGGCCGGCTCGGCTGGACACCTTGCCGCGCCGAGTCGTACAACCTCAGTGGCTCGCCCGTACCCGGCAGCCGTGGCACCTCGTGTCCCGCCCAAGACTCCATGACCGCCAGCCTAACGATCCGTCAGGAGCGCGGCTGCGAACCCCCGGGTGATCAACGCGACAACGGCTCACATGGGCGGCCAGGGCATCGCCGGCCAGTCCTCCGGAGGCAGCGGGAACCGGCCGGCCGCACGGAGCCGGTCCACCCGGGCCGCCAGCTCGGCGACCTCACCGATGGTCAGATGCTCGGCCAGCTCGTCGCCGAGCCCGCCGGTGAGCTGGCCGGCCAACCCGTCGAGCATCTCCACCGCGTCCCGGGGCAACTCCCGGCCGGCCCAGCCCCAGAGGACCGTCCGCAGCTTCTCCTCGACGTGGAAACACACGCCGTGGTCGACCCCGTAGATCCGGTCGTCCGGGCCGACGATCACATGCCCGCCCTTGCGGTCGGCGTTGTTGAGCACGGCGTCGAGGACGGCCAGCCGAGCCAGCCGCGGATCGTCGGCGTGCGCCAGGGCGTACGCGGCCCCGTCGTCGTCCCGCGCCGCCGCGACCGGAAACCAGCGCGGCGGCACCGCCCCGGCCGGCACGAAGCCGACCAGCGGCTCGGCGTCCTCCGGCTCGTCGATCCAGAGCTGGCAGGACCCGGGCCCGAAGGGGCCGTCGCGCAGCACCGTCGGCGGCACCAGGTCCCAGCCGGTGGCCCGGGAGACCAGGTACGCGGAGACCTCCCGGCCGGCGAGCGTCCCGTCCGGGAAGTCCCAGAGCGGCCGCTCGCCGCGGACCGGCTTGTAGACGCAGCGGGCCGTCATCCCGTCCAGGGTGAGGATGCCCCGCAGGGTGGTGTTGGAGGCGTCGACCAGCCGCCCCTCCAGGTCCAGCTCACCGTCGCTGAGCAGTCGCAACGCGGCGGCGCCGTCCTGTCGGGGCTGGAGTTCCGACGACGTCACCGGTGATAACCGTTGTGCCGCGGGCAGAGGTGGCCCGCCGGGTCCAGCGGCTGGCCGCAGAGCGGGCAGGGCGGGCGCCCGGCGTTGACCACCCGGCGGGCGCGCTCGATGAAGGCGCGGGTCGCCGCGGGGGTCAGCCGGACCCGGAGCCGGTCGAGGTCGTCGTCCGGCTCGTCCGGGTCCTCGTCCTCGTCGTCGTCGGCGTCGCCCAACTCGACCTCGACCTCCGCCTCCCCGACGGCGATCGCCTCGATCACCACGGTGGCGGTGTCCACGTCGAAGGCCAGGCCCAGCGTGCCGACGCGGAACTCCTCGTCGACCGGCGTATCCAGCGGGTCGTTGTCGCCGACCGCCGGGGCCGCCTCAGGCAGCTCGACGCCGAACCGGCGCTGCGCCTCGGAGAGCAGCTCCTCCAGCTTCTCGGCGAGGAGGGACACCTGGACCTTCTCCAGCGCGACGCTGACCAGCCGGCCACCGCCGCGCGCCTGGAGGAAGAACGTACGCTCCCCCGGCGGACCGACGGTTCCGGCGACGAACCGCTCCGGCGGCTCGAAGGCGTGCACCTGGTGGGTCATACCCACGACCCTATCCGGACGGCGGCAGCGTCGCGCAGCCCACCGACGCCGAATCAGCCCAGGGCGAAACGCCGGGGCGGACGCCGACGGTCCCGGGCGTGGCGGGCCGGTCTGCTGCGGGGCTTGCCCGTGCCGGCGCCCCGGGCTCACCGGCACCCGCTCGATTCACCACCTCGGGGCTCCCGGGAACGGCTCATCCTTCGCGCTCACGACGCCGCGCCCGCCCCGCCGCCGACCGCCGCGTCCGAGTCCGCCTTCCGCGCCGCCCGCCGGCGCCGCTTGCCCGGCGCCGGCACCAGGGCGGCCAGGTCACCGCCGGTGTCGTTGAGCCGGACCAGGAACGGCCGCAGCGGCGTGTAGCGGATCGCCGTCACCGACGCCGGGTCCGCCACGATCCGCTGGAACAGATCCAGGTGTACGCCCAACGCGTCCGCCACGATGGCCTTGATCACATCACCGTGGCTGCACGCCAGCCACACCGCCTCCGGCCCGTGCTCGGCGGAGACCCGGGCGTCCCAGGCACGTACCGCCGCGACCGCGCGCGCCGCCATCGCCGCCATCGGCTCCCCCTCCGGGAAGACGGCGGCGCTCGGGTGCTGCTGCACCACCGGCCAGAGCGGCTCCTTCGCCAACTTCTTCAGCGGCTGGCCCTCCCAGCTGCCGTACCCGCACTCGATCAGCCCCTCCTCGACGACCGGCTCGGCCTCCGGCAGGGCCAGTTCGAGGGTCTGTCGGCAGCGGATCAGCGGGCTGGTCACCACCGCCGCGAGCCGCAGCCCCTTCAGCCGCTCGCCGGCCGCCGTGGCCTGGGCCCGCCCGGTGTCGTCCAGCTCCACCGGTTGCCGGCCGGCCAGGCCGCCGTCGGCGTTGGCGGTGGTCCGGCCGTGTCGCAGAAGCAGAAGGGTCGCCACGGTGCCCAGCCTAGGGCCTTGTTCGCCGTTGCCGGTGGTCGCCGGCCGCAGGGTTAACCAGCCGTCCGCCGGGTCGCAGGATCAGTCCACGTTCCGCGATGCTGCTGCCTCGGCCCGGGCCGACGAGCGGTGACATCCCCCCGACCCGCTCTGAGTCCTGTCCCCGTCCCGCTCGCTGATCGGCTCCGGACGCCTGGCCGCCCTGTGCGGCGGGCCGAGCGGACCGTCCGGCGGCTCGGTCCCTGCAGGTCGCCGAGGTGGGGGTGTCCGGGGCTGGCGGATGCCGCCGCCTCGGCGATGTCGCGTCGGACCACGCGGGCGGCAGGCGTCGCGGACCGGCCGAGCACGTCGTTGTGGGGTGTTTGTCCGGTCCCGGTCGGGGGCCGGTCCCGTCGGTGGAACGCTATGTAGGTCATCGGCGCCCGGAGACCTTCATAGCGCTCCACCGACCTCGCAGAGCCGCCGCCCGGGGTGGCGTGGGCGCCATGGGATGGGTTGTCCGGTTTGTGCGTGTGGGCCGGGACCGCGTGTGGCCGGGGGCATCGTGGGGGCGGAATGGTGGCCGGGTCGGGGGCGTTGAACACCGGCGTACG
>NZ_RJLN01000113.1 GCF_003725545.1 Micromonospora solifontis
CCCGCCGGGCGGTGCGGGTGGCCGCCGGCGTGGACCGGCTCCCGCTGGCCGGCCCGGCGCACGTGGTGGAGTTCGCGCCGCCCCGCAACATCGCCATCGGCGAGGAGACCCCGTGGGGGATCGCCGCGCCGCTGGCCGGACTGCTGCCCGGCACCACCACCGCCAGGTACGCCGAGGCCGAGGCGCCGGCCGACCCGGCCGCCGGATCGGCCGGCCGCCCGCTGGTGCTGGTGGTCCGCGACCTGCACCGCCACGGCTGGATGCGGGCGGCGGTCACCCGGGCCCTCGCCGCCCGCCCGGACGCGGTGGTGGTCGAGCTGGGCGTGCCCGAGCTGGTCACCGGCGCGGTGCACGTGGCCACCCATGGCGCCACCCGGGCCGCCGCGCAGGCCGCCGCCGAGCTGCTCGCCGGACGCCGCTGACCCCCGGCCCGGCCGGGCGACGGCGATCCCCGGCCGGTCCGGGCCGGCGGAACTCAGGGCGCCGGGACGACCAGGTCGGCGTACTCCGGGTGGCGCTCGATGAACTCGGCCATGAACGAGCACTCCGGCACCACCCGGCCGCCCCGGGCGCGGATCTGGTCGAGGGTGCCCTGGACCAGCGCCGCGCCCACCCCCATGCCCCGGTAGCGCTCGTCCACCTCGGTGTGGGTGCAGACCAGCACCTCGCCCCGCGGCACGTACGCGGTGAACCCGGCCAACGCGTTGTCGACCAGGATCTCGAACCGGCGCTCGGCGGGGTTCTCCTCGACCAGGAAGCTCACCCGGCCATTGTCGCCCCGCCGCCGGCCAACCGGTCCAGTTCGGCCAGCAACCGGTCCACCTCCTCGACGGTGTTGTAGTGGTAGACGCTGGCCCGGACCGCGCCGCCGCTGTCCCGCAGCCCCATGGCCTGGAAGTACTCGTAGGCGTAGTAGTCGCCGGAGGAGAGGCAGCAGCCGGCCGCGCCGAGCGCCGCCGCGGTCTCCGCCGGCGTCCGTCCGGCCACCCGGAACGACACCGTGGGGCAGCGTCGGGCGGGGGAGCCGTACACGGTGACGGCCGGGTGGGCGGTGAGCCCGGCGAGCAGCCGGTCGAAGACCGCCTCCTCGTGGGCCTGAGCGGCGGCCAGGCCGGCCCGGACCCGCTCCCGGCGGCTGCCCGTCGCCGCCGGGTCGAGGGTGGCCAGGTGGTCCACCGCGGCGGCCACGCCGGCCAGCAGCGGGAAGCTCGGCGTGCCGTACTCGAACCGGTCCGGGACCGCGTCGGAGGAGGGAAGCAGCTTCGCCGGGCGCAGCGTCTCCCACCGCGCCGGATCGGCGACCATCGCCGCCAGGTGCGGCCCGGACCACTTGTACGCGCTGGTGACCAGGAAGTCCGCGCCGAGCGAGGCCACGTCGACGGGGCCGTGCGGCACCGCGTGCACGCCGTCCACGCAGACCAGCGCGCCGGCCGCGTGGGCGGTCTTGGCGATCGCGGCCACGTCCGGCGCGGTGCCGATGGCGTTGCTGCCGGCGGTCACCGCGACCAGCCGGGTGCGCTCACCGACCAGGTCGGCGTACTGGCCGGCGGGCAGCTCGCCGGTCGCCCGGTCGAACTCCGCCCAGCGGACCGTCGCGCCCGCCGCCTCCGCCGCCTGCACCCACGGCCGCACGTTGGCGTCATGGTCCAGCCGGGAGACCACCACCTCGTCGCCCGGGCGCCAGCCGGCGCCGAGCGTCCGGGCCAGGGTGTACGTCAACGCCGTGGCGCTCGGCCCGAGCACCACCCCCTCGGGCTGCCCGCCGAGCAGGTCGGCCACCGCCGAACGCGCGGCGGCGACCAGGTCCAGCGACCGCCGGCCGGGTATGAAGGCGGTGCTCCGGTTGCCGGTCGCGGCGCCCATCGCGGCGGCGACCGCGTCGATCACCGGCTGGGCGGTCTGGGTGCCGCCGGCTCCGTCGAAGTGGACGAATCCCTCGGTCAGGGCGGGATACGCGGCCCGGACCCGCGCGATGTCGAACGCCATGCCCCGGACCCTAACGTGCAAGGAAGGGCCCCCTGTTAACGCCTGGTGGGGGTAAGGGGGCCCCTCCTAACGCCCCGCCCCGGCGGGCGGCTGGCCGTACCCTTGCCCGGGTGACGAACCGACGCGTTTCCCCCTCGCCGACCCCCGTCCGTCGCGCCGCCGGCCTGCTCGCCGGCCTCGCCCTCGGCGCCGCGCTGCTGGCCGGGTGCAGCTCGGAAGGCGCCTCCACCGACTGCGCCCTGGACTCCTGCACGGTCACCTTCGACCGGGGCGTCGAGGCCAGCGCCACCATCCTCGGCGTGGAGGCGAAGTTGGTCGGCGCGCAGGGCGACCAGGTCACCGTCGAGGTCGCCGGCGAGCAGCTCTCGCTCACCGTCGGCCAGCAGGCCACCGAGGTGGGCGGCTTCCAGGTGAGCCTGGACAGCGTCACCGACCAGAACGTGGTCATCCGGGTCGCGCACAACCTGAACGGCTGACCACGGGCGCGCGGGCGGCGGCCGACGTTTCAAAATCTTCGCATCGGGAGATTGTGGCGCCATGTCACTCACCCGGAACGCCGAAGCCACCGCCGCCCAGGCCGCGAACAGCAGGTGGCTCGAACTGTTGGCCCGGGCCGGATTCATCGGCTACGGGATCGTGCACCTCCTCTTCGCCTGGTTGGCGCTGCAGATCGCCTTCGGCAAGTCGTCAGGCAAGGAGGGCAACCAGACCGGCGCCTTGCGCACCCTCGCCGGCGAGCCGCTCGGCAGGTTCCTCCTGATCGCGATCGCGATCGGCCTGCTCGCCATGGCGATCTGGCAAGGGCTCGAGGCGGCCTTCGGGCACCGCGACAAGCGTGGCCGAAAGCGGATCTTCGAGCGGATCGCCTCCGGCTTCCGGACGGCCATCTACCTCTGGCTCGCCTGGACGGCGGTGAAGGTCTTCCAGGACGCCGCGTCGAACAGCGCCGCGAAGCAGGAGGCGCTCACCGGCAAGCTGATGAGCTCCGGCGGCGGGCGCTGGCTGGTGGGCCTGATCGGCCTGGCCATCGCCGCCTTCGGCATCGGCATGGTCATCTACGGGCTCAAGAAGAAGTTCCTGGCGAACCTGCGCACCGGCGAGATGAGCCCGAAGACGTACACTCTGGCCCGCCGCCTCGGCATGGTCGGCTACGCCGCCCGTGGCTCCGTCTTCGCGATCGCGGGCCTGCTGATCATCGTGGCCGCCGTCAAGTACGACCCGAACAAGGCCCGGGGACTGGACGCCGCGCTGCGCACCCTGCGCGACCAGTCGTACGGGCCGGTGCTGCTGACCCTGATGGCGCTCGGCATCGCCGCCTTCGGCATCTACTGCTTCCTCCAGTCCCGCTTCCGTCGGGTGTGATCCTGGTCGATACCCGGACCGCCGGGCACCATTGGGCCCTTGCCCGATCCGTGCCCGGTTGGAGGGAGAAAGCGTTCGTGCAGAGCTACCTCGAAACGACCGTCGCCGCAGCCGTCGCGGCGGCGGTCGCGCTCCTGCTGGTCGAGGTGGTGCACCGCGTCACCCGTCGGCTCGGCCGGCGGTCGCTGCTGATGACCGAGCTCACCGACCACTCGCACCGCCCGTTCCAGGTGGCGGCGACCGCGCTCGCCGTGCAGCTCGCCGTCCGGTTCACCACCCTCTACGCGGTGGGCAGCCCGTGGCGGCAGCTCGTCCTGCGCACCCTGGTGCTGGCCGTGATCGCGGCGACCGCCTGGCTGGTCGCCTCGCTGCTGGTGGTGGTGGAGGACACCGCGCTGGCCCGGTTCCGGGTGGACGTGCCGAACAACCGGCACGCCCGCCGGGTGCGTACCCAGGTCGTCATGCTGCGCCGGATCACGATCGCGGTGGTCGTCATCCTGGCCATCGGCGTGATGCTGATGACCTTTCCCGCGGTCCGGGGCGTCGGCGCCGGCGTGCTGACCTCCGCCGGGGTGGCCGCGGCGGTCGCCGCCCTGGCCGCCCAGAGCCTGCTGGGCAACGTCTTCGCCGGCCTCCAGCTCGCCTTCAGCGACGCGGTACGCCTCGACGACGTGGTCGTGGTCGAGGGGGAGTGGGGCCGGATCGAGGAGCTGACCCTCAGCTACGTGGTGGTGCAGATCTGGGACGACCGCCGGCTGATCCTGCCCACCTCGTACTTCACCCGCACCCCGTTCCAGAACTGGACGCGGACCGAGGCGGCGGTGCTCGGCACCGCCGAGTTCGACGTCGACTGGGCGGTGCCGGTGCAGGCGATGCGGGAGGAGCTGCGCCGGCTCTGCGAGAGCACCGAGCTGTGGGACGGCCGGGTGTGCGTGCTCCAGGTGACCGACGCCACCGGTGGCATGATCCAGGTCCGTGCCCTGGTCAGCGCCGCCGACGCCGGGAGCCTGTGGGATCTGCGCTGCCTGGTCCGCGAGCACCTGGTGGCCTGGATCCGCGACCACCGGCCGACCGCGCTGCCCCGGATGCGCGCCGAGTTGGGCGACGCCGCGGGGCCGCTGCCCTGGCAGGTGGTGGCGCCGCGCCGGTCGATCCGCCGGCGGCCCGACACCGACATTCCCGACGACGCGCGGGTCTTCGGTGGCAGCGACGACGGCGAGGCCCGCAGCGAGACCTTCGGCGGCAGCGACGACACCGACGCCCGCACCGGGACCGGCGCGGGCCGGGCCGAGCCGGCCGACGCCCGCCGCTGACTCCGCACCGCCGCCTGCCGCCCGCCGCCCCTTGATCGACTCGAGCTGCGGCAGATCGGGCTGTCCCGACGGCGCGAGGCACCGGCTAGCGGCAGGGCGAGTCGATCAAGCAGCCGACCGGCCGGCTCGGGTCGACTCGCCCGCCGCGGGTTTGTTCCGCCCGATCCGGGGGACCTGCTGCGCACGCCCCGGTTCCGGCCCGGCAACGGGCCGGGACGCACGGCGGCGTGCGGCCGGGCCGACCGGCCGTTCCGCGCAGGATTGACGGGCGGCGACTCCGGGCATACAGCGCGGTGATGATGAAAGGAGGACAGCATGGCTGACGTCGCGAGTCGCAGCACGTCCCGGACCGGGAGCGAGCCGTCCACCGCCGAACTGGTGCAGCGGGCCACCGAGCAGGTCTCCCGCCTGGTGCGGGACGAACTGGCGCTGGCCCGGGCGGAACTGACCCAGAAGGGCAAGCACGCGGGGATCGGGATCGGTCTGTTCGGCGGCGGCGGGGTGATGGCGTTCTTCGGCGCCGGCGCGCTGGTCGCCACGGTGATCCTGCTGCTGGCGCTGGTGATGCCCGCGTGGCTGGCCGCCCTGATCGTCGCGGTGGCGCTCTTCCTGCTCGCCGGGATCCTCGCGCTGGTCGGCAAGAGCCAGGTCAGCCGTGCCGTCCCGCCGGTGCCGGAGGCGACGGTCCGCAGTGTCCGGGCGGACGTGGACACCGTCACCGCCGCGGTGAAGGACGGGAGGCGGGCATGACCGGCAACGGGACCGGCGACGTGGCGGCGCTCCGTGAGGAGATCCGCCGGACCCGGGTGGAGTTGGGTGAGACGATGGAGCTGTTGGCCGCCCGGGCCGACCCCAAGGCCCTGCTCCGGCACGGCGCCGAGCAGGCGAAGGTGCGGATGCGCGAGCAGGCGGCACTGACCGCGGCCCGGGTGCGCGGGCGGGCGACGAGCAAGGCCCGGCTGGCACGGGCGCGGGCGTACGAGAAGGGTGGGGCGGTCGGGCGCAGCCCGCTGCCGTGGGCGGCCGTGGCGGCCGGCGCGGTGGCGACCGCGGTGGTGCTGCTGATCGTCCGAGGGAGGCGTAGGTGAGCAACAGGATCGGCAAGGTCGCGTACAAGCCCGTCGGGGTGCTGCTCGGGCTGGCCGCCGGTACGGTCGCCGGGGTGATCTTCCGGCAGGTCTGGAAGATCACGGCGGGCGACGGCGAGGCGCCCAGCGCCACCGACGAGGACCGCGGCTGGGGCGAGATCCTGGCCGCCGCGGCGTTGCAGGGCGCCATCTTCGCGGCCGTCCGGGCCGCAGTGGACCGGGGCGGGGCGGTCGGCGTACGCCGGCTCACCGGCCACTGGCCCGACTGATCCGTTACCCGTGTGGGCCCCTTTCCCGAGCCGGGAAAGGGGCCTTTCGCATGGTCCGCCCGGTACGCCCAGTGGATCTGCCGCAACCGTCAGGTCACATGTCGGAGAATTTCGTCGGGTAGGCTGTGCAGAGTTTTTGCGTACGTGGTTTGCTGTCTCACGCTGTTGAGAGACGCGTGGGTTGAGAGAAGTCTCCTTCACCGGGGGCCGCCTCAGGCGCCGCTGCTCGAAAACGGCCAATCGGCCGCACGGCGTGCTCGGCCGCCAGTTTTAGAAGGAGATACACATGGCGCAGGGAACCGTGAAGTGGTTCAACGCTGACAAGGGCTTCGGCTTCATCACCGTCGACGGCGGGGGTGCTGACGTGTTCGTCCACTTCTCGGCCATCCAGACCAGCGGCTACCGCACGCTGGAGGAGAACCAGCGGGTGGAGTTCGAGATCGCCCAGGGTCAGAAGGGTCCGCAGGCCGAGCAGGTCCGCCCCATCTGAGCTACCGGGCCGGCCACGCCGGCCGGCACGAAGCCCCGCATCCCGTTTCCGGGAGGCGGGGCTTTTCCGTGTCGATGGCGAGTTGTCGAGGTCAGCCGCGCCGGCGGCGGGCCCGCATCCCGTACCAGAGCGTGACGAGTCCGATGAGGACGACCGCCGGGCCGATCACCGCCCAGACGCGCCGGCCGGTCATGACGCTGCCGTCCACGTAACCCAATCCCTGCACGGTCCACAGTGCGCCCAGCACGACGGCCAGCAGTCCCACGGTGAGCCGGAACCAGCCCCTCATCGCTTCCCCTCCGACGACGCCCGTCCGGCTCCAGCATGCCGGCCGGCGGCCCGCGGCGACGCCGCGGCGCGCCGCCGGTGGGTCGGGGTCACCACCGGTCGTGGACCTGCGGCCGGATCAACTCGTCGTACGTCGCGCGGACGGCGGCCAGCTCCACTTCGGTGAGCGGCGCCAGGCCGGCCGCACCCGCGTTGCGCCGGGCCTGCTCGGCGTCGCGGGCGCCGGGGATCACCACGGTGACGCCGGGCTGGTCGAGGATCCAGCGGAGCGCGAACTGGGCCATGGTGCGGTCCGCGCCGACCAGCGGGGCGAGCCGGCGGACGGCGGCCAGACCGAGGTCGTAGTCGACGCCGGAGAAGGTCTCGCCGACGTCGAAGGACTCGCCGTGCCGGTTGAAGTTCCGGTGGTCGTTCGCCGGGAAGGTGGTGTGCTCGTCGTACCGGCCGGAGAGCAGCCCGCTGGCCAGCGGCACCCGGGCGATGATGCCGACCCCGGCGGCGGCCGCGGCGGGCAGCACCCGCTCCAGGGGCTTGTGCCGGACCGCGTTGAGGATGATCTGGACGCTGGCCACGCCGGGCCGGGCGATGGCGGTGAGCGCCTGCTCGCAGGTTTCCACGCTTACCCCGTAGCCGGCGATCCGCTTCTCGGCGACCAGGGTGTCCAGCGCGTCGAAGACCCGGTCGTCGGCGAAGACGGCGGTGGGCGGGCAGTGCAGCTGCACCAGATCGAGGGTGTCCACGCCGAGGTTGGCCCGGGAGCGGTCGGTCCAGGCCCGGAAGTTGTCCAGGGTGTACGCCTCCGGCGTCTGCGGCACCCGCCGGCCCATCTTCGTGGCGACGGTGAGCCCGTGCCCGGGGTGCTCGCGGAGGAACCGGCCGATCAGCCGCTCGCTGCGGCCGTCGCCGTACACGTCGGCGGTGTCCAGGAAGGTGACCCCGGCGTCGACGGCGGCGGCCACGACGTCCAGGGCGGCGCTCTCGCTGACCTCACCCCAGTCGGCGCCGAGCTGCCAGGCGCCGAGTCCGACGATGCCGACGTGCCGGCCGAGCCGGTCGAAGCTGCGCTGTTCCACGGGTCCGAGCCTAGTGATGCCCTTGCCGACCCGCGCGGCGGGCCGTACCGTCTAGCAAGACGTACGTACGGTTTGGAGGCTGTCATGTGGGACCCGACCACCTATCTGCGCTACGGCGACGAGCGCTCCCGGCCGTTCCACGACCTGCTCGCCCGGGTCGGCGCCGAACGTCCCCGGGCGGTGGTCGACCTGGGCTGCGGGCCCGGCACGCTGACCGCCACCCTCGCCGGACGCTGGCCGGGCAGCCGGATCACCGGCCTGGACTCCTCCGTCGAGATGATCGACGAGGCCCGCGCCCGCGCCCGTACCCGGGTCCGCGCCCTGGCCGGAGCCGGCGTCGCCACCGAGCCGGTCACCTTCACCGTCGGTGACGTGCGCGCCTGGCACCCGGCGCCCGACGTGGACGTGGTGGTCTGCAACGCGGTGCTCCAGTGGGTCCCCGACCACCAGGAACTGCTCACCCGCTGGGCCGCCGAACTGCCGTCGGGGGCCTGGCTGGCGATCCAGGTGCCGGGCAACTTCGCCGCCCCGTCGCACCGGGCGCTGCGCGAGGTCGCCCGGCGGGACCGGTGGCGCGACACGCTCGCGCCGCTGCTGCGCGAGGCGCCCGTCGACGACCCGACCGACTACGCCGCGCTGCTGGTCGGTGCCGGCTGCGCGGTCGACGCCTGGGAGACTACCTACGTGCACCTGCTCCCGGCCGCGGCCGACGCGGACCACCCGGTGCTGACCTGGATGGAAGGGACCGCGCTGCGCCCGGTCCGGGCCGCGCTGGACGCCGCCGGCTGGGCGGACTTCCGCGCCGAGCTGGGGGTACGCCTCGCGCAGGCGTACCCGGTGCGGCAGGGTCAGGTGTACTTCCCGTTCCGCCGGATCTTCGTGGTGGCCCGTACCGGCGCCCGCGCAGAGGAGAATTCGTGACCGACCTGCCCACCTTCATCGCCGGACTGCCCAAGGTGGAGCTGCACGTGCACCACGTCGGCTCCGCCTCGCCCCGGATCGTCGCCGAGCTGGCCGCCCGGCACGAGGGGCGCAGCCCGGTGCCGGCCGACCCGGAAGCGCTCGCCGACTACTTCGCGTTCCGCGACTTCGCCCACTTCATCGAGGTCTACCTGAGCGTGGTGGACCTGATCCGGGACGCCGACGACGTCTGGCTGCTCACCCACGAGGTGGCCCGGGAGCTGGCCCGGCAGCAGGTGCGGTACGCCGAGCTGACCGTCACCCCGTACTCCCACGTCCACCGGGGCATCCCCGCACCGGCGTTCTGCGAGGCGATCGAGGACGCCCGCAAGCGGGCCGAGGCGGACTTCGGCATCGCCCTGCGCTGGTGCTTCGACATCCCCGGCGAGGCCGGCCTGCCGGCCGCCGAGGAGACGCTGCGGATCGCGCTGGAGGAGCGGCCCGACGGGCTGATCAGCTTCGGCCTGGGCGGCCCCGAGATCGGGGTGCCCCGGCCGCAGTTCAAGCCGTACTTCGACCAGGCCCGGGCGGCCGGGCTCCGTTCGGTGCCGCACGCGGGCGAGACCACCGGCCCGGAGACCATCTGGGACGCGCTGCGCGAGTTGGGCGCGGAGCGGATCGGCCACGGCATCGCCGCCGTGCTCGACCCGGAGCTGCTGGCTTATCTTGCGGAGCGGCGGATCCCGCTGGAGGTCTGCCCCACCTCCAACGTCCGTACCCGGGCGGTGGCCAGCATCGAGGAGCACCCGCTGCGGCAGCTCGTCGAGGCCGGGGCGTTGGTCACCATCAACTCCGACGACCCGCCGATGTTCGGCACCACCCTGAACGACGAGTACGCCGTGGCCGCGCGGCTGCTCGACGCCGGCCCCGAGGGGCTCGCCGCGCTGGCCCGCGACGCCGTCACCGCGTCGTTCCTGGAGCCCGGGGAGCAGGCCCGGATCAGCGGTGAGATCGACGCCTACCTGGCGGCCGCGACACGCTGACCGGGCGGGACGGCACCGGCCGCCGGGTCACCCGCAGCGGCCGGTGCCGCCCGGACAGCGCCAGGAGGAAGCCGCCGAGCATGCCGACCGAGGTGACCGGGCCGAGCCCGGACGCGCCCGTGCCCGAGCGGCCCGGACCGTACGCGAGCACCGGGTCCTGCCAGGCGGCGAGCGTGAGGGCGACACCCACCCCGATCACGGCGGCCCAGCGGAGCAGGCGGCTGACGGTCGGCGTCATCACGGTCACCTCACGCCCGGGGTGCGGCTCGACGGGGGAGTGGCGCGCGACGGGAGCGAGGTGTGGGGGGACCGAACTCCCGCCGCGCGCACGCTCCACCGACCGGATGGTGTTACGGGGCGTACCGGCCGGTGGAACTGATGGGTTCGGTCCTGATCCTGACACCCGGGTGTGGCCGGCCGGCGGTCGTTAACCCTTATCTAAGGAAGACTTGCGTCGGCCCACAGCCGGACCGGTCAGCGGGGCCGCGGCCAGCGGCGCCCGCCGCTCTTCTGCTCCCGCGCGTCCCGGGCCATCCGGCCGACCAGCCCGAACCGGCTGACCTGCCGGGGCGTCGCCTCGGGGTCGGCGAGCAGCATCACCACGCTGGCCCCGCCCAGCCCGGCCCGGTCGATGCTGACCGACCCGTTGGCCTGCAAGGCGACCCGCTTGGCGATGTCCAGCCCCAGGCCGGTGGAGCCGCGGTCGCTGGCCCCGCGGCGCAGCGCCCGGTCGGGGTCGGCGATGCCCGGACCGGCGTCGTCGATCCGGATCGCCACCCAGCCGTCCCGCCGGCTCACCGCCACCTCGAACGCGGTGCCCTGCGGGGTGTAGCGGAAGACGTTGCCGATCACCGCGTCGAGGGCGGCGGCCAGCTCGGCCCGGGGCACCGGCGCCGGGATGCGCAACTGGGCGCCGACCACCCGGTGCGGCCGGTTCTGGTCGCCGGCGAGCGCCGACCAGAAGATCATCCGGTCCCGGACCACCTCGCTGACGTCGCAGCTGGCCGGCCCGGTCTCCTGGCTGACCGCCTTGCGGGTGGTCTTGATCAGCTGGTCGACCTCGCCCTCCAGGGTGGCGATCGCCTGCCGGATCCGCCGGATGCCCCGGCGGCGGTCCAGTTCCGCCTCGCTGAAGGTGCCGATGCTGGTGTCGTCGGACTCGAGCGCCTCGGCGTCGAGCCGCAGCGCGGTCAGCGGGGTACGCAGCCGGTGGGAGAGGTCCGCCACCAGCTCGCGTTCGTCGGCGCGTAGCGCGACCAGGTGCTCGGCCATCCGGTTGAAGGCGTGGCCGACCTCGGCCAGGTCCCGCGGGCCGGTCGGCTCGACCCGTACGTCCAGCTCGCCGTCGCCGATCGCGAGCGCCGCCTTGACCAGCTCACCGGCGGCGTCGGCCGTGCGGGCGGCGACCCTGTCGACCACGATCACGGCGGCCCCGACCAGCGCCACCGCCACGGTGAGCAGCAGCAGCCACCGGCCGTCGCGGCCCTCGTCGAGCACCCGGTCGGGGACGAAGACCTCCACCACGGCCACCTTGTCGCCGAGCACCACCGGGTCGAGCCGGAGCACGCCGCCGGGCACGTCGGTGACCATCGAGCGCCGCTCCGCCTCGGCCCGGGCCAGCGTCGCCGCGTCGGCCCGGCCGCGGGACTCGTCGTCCCCGATGCCGTGCACCACCGGTCGCAGCGCCGGGTCGTCCCCGCTGGCCGCCACCGCCCGCCGGACGACCGCCGGATCGGTGCTGACCGCGAGGGCGCCGGTGACCAGGGCGGCCCGCCGGGCCGCGTCGGCCAGCTTCTGGTCGCGGGCGCGGTCGCCGAGGGTGATCCCGAGGGGGACGAGGAAGGCGAGTGCGAGGAGGCTGCACATGCCGGCCGTGAGCCAGGCCAGCGCCGGCCTCAGTCCGGCGCCACCAGCCGGAAGCCGACCCCCCGCACGGTGCGCAGGTAGCGCGGCTTCGCCGCGGACTCGCCCATTTTGCGGCGCAGCCAGTACAGATGAACGTCGATGGTCTGGTCCTCGCCGACCGATGGCTGCCGCCATACCTCCTCCAAGAGTTCCCGCCGGGACACTACCCGGCCGGGACGTGCGGCGAGATACGCCAGCAGGTCGAATTCCTTGCGGGTGAGCGCGAGGGGTTCGCCGTCCAGCACCGCGCTGCGCTCGCCCACGTCGACCCGCAGGCCGCCCACCGTGTGCACCGCCGGCTGCACGGCCCGGCTGGCCCGGCCGGCCCGGCGCAGCACGGTGGTGATCCGGGCGTCCAGGTGCGCGCCGGTGAACGGCTTGACCATGTAGTCGTCCGCGCCCGCCCGGAGCAGCCGGACCACGGACTGCTCGTCGTCGCGGGCGGTGGCGATGATGATCGGCACGTCGGTGATGCCGCGCAGCATGCGCAGCGCGTCGGAGCCGTCCAGGTCGGGCAGGCCGAGGTCGAGCACGACCAGGTCCGGCGTCTCGGCGGCCACCCGGCGCAGCGCGTCCAGCGCCGTGCCGACGGCGTGCACGGCGTGCCCCCGGTCGGTGAGGGACCGCAGCATCGCGCCGCGTACGACGTGATCGTCTTCGACCAGGAGGACGGTTGCCACGTCAAGAAGGTACTCGGCGTGGCAAGTTGATCGCGTTGCGGCACTCTGCGGAAGCGGGCAAGCTGGGACGACGATGACGTTCACCCTCTTCCCCGACACCCGCCTCACGCTCGCCCGCGACTCGCTCGCCGGCCTCTCGGTCGGCGACGCCCTCGGCGGGCGGTTCTTCGTCCCCGGCGGCGAGGTGGCGCGCTGGCGGGACGCGCTCCCGGCCGGCCCGTGGGAGTGGAGCGACGACACCGAGATGGCGTGTTCCGTGGTGGCCGTGCTGACCGGACACGGGGCGATCGACCGGGACGAGCTGGCCGTCGCCTTCGCCGACCGCTACGACCCGGCCCGCCGGTACGGGGCCGGGGCCGTGGAGCTGCTCGAGCTGATCCGGGCCGGCACCCCGTGGCCGGTGGCCGCCGCCGCCGCGTTCGACGGACAGGGCTCCTGCGGCAACGGCGCCGCCATGCGGATCGCCCCGCTCGGCGCCTGGTACGCCGACTCGACCCGGCGCGCCGCCGACCAGGCCCGCGCCGCCGCCGAGGTGACCCACGCCCACCCGGAGGGCATCGCCGGG